>SUXJ01000004.1 GCA_015061005.1 Bacteroidales bacterium | reverse complement strand
TAGAATTGACAAGGAACGCCTCATTTACGAGCCGGAAGTCTCAATAACCCCCTAATGCTCGTGCACTTGCTCTCGTTCTCTTGCACTACTTCTTGTCTATTGTAATTCTTTCAATGTCCTTATGCTTCACCCGGGGACCGTTGTCCCCCGAAAGCGAGTGCAAAGTTACGCCGACTTTTTCATTTACGCAAATTTTTTTACTGCCACTTTTTTATATGTTGTATAACATATTCAACTCAACAACCCCTATATCAAAGACTTAAACCCAATTCATAATTTTTGAGTTTAACTTTTGTTAACATTGCGGAGGCGATTAGGGGTAATTTTCACTCACCAAAATCACAAAAAAGCGACTGAAATAATGATAAATTTGGGTATCTTAAGAATTTAAAGTAAATTTGCATACATTTTCACAGTCAATCATTACACATTAATATATAATGGACGCAAACAAGAAATTCAAACGTACACTTATAACAACGGCCCTACCCTATGCCAACGGACCGGTTCACATTGGGCATTTAGCCGGAGTTTATGTTCCAGCAGACATCTATGCCCGCTATTTACGATTGAAAGGAGAAGACGTAATCATGATTGGCGGCAGCGATGAGCACGGTGTACCCATCACGATTAAAGCCAAACGCGAGGGTGTGACTCCGCAAGACATCGTAGACCGCTATCACGGCATTATCAAGGATTCGATGAAGGGCCTCGGCATTTCATTCGACATCTATTCCCGCACCACAAGTGACATACACCACGAAACCGCATCGGAATTTTTCCGCCACCTCTACGATAAAGGAGAATTTATAGAAAAATCATCGATGCAATTATACGATGAAGCTGCCGGTCAATTCCTTGCCGACCGCTACGTTACCGGGGAATGCCCTCATTGTCACAATCCACAGGCCTATGGCGATCAATGCGAAAAATGCGGCACATCCCTTTCCCCAACGGACTTAATCAACCCCAAAAGCGCCCTAACGGACACAACACCGGAAATGCGCGAAACATTCCACTGGTATCTACCATTAGACAAATGGCAAGACCACTTGAGCCAATGGATCCTTGAAGGACATAAAGAATGGCGCAGCAACGTCTATGGACAGTGCAAGTCATGGTTGGACATGGGGCTACAACCTCGCGCCGTGAGCCGCGACTTGGACTGGGGAGTACCCGTACCGGTGGAAGGCGCCGATGGCAAAGTTCTCTACGTATGGTTCGATGCACCAATCGGCTACATTTCAAACACAAAAGAATTACTCCCCGATGAATGGGAAAAATGGTGGAAAGATCCGGAAACGCGTATTATCAACTTCATAGGCAAAGACAATATCGTATTCCACTGCATCGTCTTCCCAGCCATGCTCTCCGCCTACGGCGACGGGTATCAGCTTCCCGACAATGTGCCGGCAAACGAGTTCCTTAACCTTGAAGGCGACAAGATTTCCACATCACGCAACTGGGCCGTATGGCTTCATGAATATCTTGAAGAATTCCCCGGGAAACAGGACGTGTTACGCTACGTTCTGACAGCCAATGCGCCGGAGACAAAAGACAACGATTTTACATGGGCAGATTTCCAAGCGCGTAACAACAGCGAGTTAGTTGCAATTTTAGGCAACTTTGTTAATCGCGTTGTCGTTCTGACCGGAAAATATTTCGGCGGAACGGTACCCGATGCCGGCAATTTGGAACCCATCGACACCGATGCTCTCGCAGAGATTGCTTCGCTTAAAGAGAAGATGACCGAACTATTAGACGGATTTCACTTCCGCGATGCTCAGCGTGAAGCCATGAACATGGCTCGTGCAGGCAACAAATATCTGCAAGAGACCGAGCCATGGAAAATGTGGAAAACCGACCCGGAAAGAGTTGCGACAGTGCTTCACACGGCTCTGCAAATAGTAGCCAACATAGCCATCGCTTTCGAACCATTCCTCCCATTCATGTCGGAGAAACTATGCAGCATCTTAGGTATGAAGGATTTGAGTTGGGACAAACTCGGAAGAAACGATTTGATTTCATCAGGCTCCATTTTAGGTGAGTCCGCATTACTCTTTGAAAAAATCGAAGATGCCGTTGTGGAAGCCCAAGTTGCCAAACTGCAAAAAGCGAAAGAAGAAAATGCCAAGCAGGCATGGAAACCTGAACCGATTGCCGAAAACGTTGACATTGAGTTCTTCAGCAAATGCGACATCAGAGTCGGCACAATCATGGAGTGCACAAAAGTACCAAAAGCCGATAAACTCTTGCAATTCAAAATTGACGATGGCACCGGACAACCTCGTACCATAGTCAGCGGAATCGCAAAATATTATGACCCAGAGCAACTCGTTGGCAAGCAGGTTTGCTATATAGCCAACCTCCCTGCACGCAAACTTAAAGGAGTGGAAAGCTGCGGAATGATATTGAGTGCAGTTAATTCCGATGGTTCGCTCACAGTCATTGGCCCCACGGGGCCCGTTACTCCGGGAGCAAAAGTCGGCTAACCATCTTTCCATTTATACATTTCCCATGAAACCGAGAATACTCATAATATATACCGGTGGCACAATCGGCATGATTGAAAATCAAACCACGGGAGCATTAGAACCCTTTAACTTTGATCATCTCATAGACAATGTGCCCAAAGTCAAAATGCTCGATTACGATATCGACAATATTCAATTTGAGCATCCACTTGACTCCAGCGACATGAATCCGACGCATTGGTGCGAAATTGCGCGACACATTGAGCGATATTATGAGTCTTTCGACGGTTTCGTTGTACTCCATGGCACTGACACCATGGCCTATACAGCATCGGCGTTATCATTCATGCTTGAGAATCTGCACAAGCCGGTGATAATTACCGGCTCGCAGCTCCCGATTGGCGAAGTGCGCACAGACGGAGAAGAAAACCTCATTACAGCCCTGCAAATTGCAGCAGCACGCAGAGATAACGGTTCGCCAATGGTTCAAGAGGTTGCCATACTTTTTGAAAACTATCTATGGCGAGGAAATCGCGCAACAAAGATGAGCGCGGATAACTTCAATGCCTTCAAGAGCAACAACTATCCGTCATTGGCAAAAATCGGGCTTGACATTCATTTCAACCCCGATGCCTTAATGAGCCACAAAGCAATGCGACCGCTTCAAGTACGTTGCAAAATGGACTCCGCAGTAATGTTTGTAGACCTCCACCCCGGAATCAGAGAAACGACATTGCGCCACCTACTTTCCACCCCGGACATAAAGGGCATTGTCCTGAAAACATTTGGTGCGGGCAACTGCCCTACCGCCTCATGGTTCTATGAGGCGATACACGATGCATGCGAACGCGGATTGGTCATCTTAAACGTGACACAATGCGTCAATGGCGGAGTTATTCCCAATCGATACGTTGGTGCCAATATGCTCGAAACAGCCGGAGTCGTTTCTGGATACGACATAACATCAGAGGCGGCAATAACCAAACTGATGTACCTGTTTGGAGTCGGTCTGAAACCAGAAGAAGTAAAACAATATCTCTTACACCCTCTTGCAGGAGAAATAACCATCGAATCATGAAATCGAAAATATTTGCTATTGCAATTATTGCAATCCCAATGCTTTGTAGCTGCGCCTCAAAAAAAACGATTGAACCACTTCCGCTTAATAATATCATTTTAGCAAGCCCAACACCGAAAGCCATTGCATACAAAATGAGCGGACAAGCATCTGCCGACAATGTGCCCATTCAAGTTGACAACCAAGGCAACATTATCAGTTTCCCGGATCCTTCCGACTTGAAAAACGCCGAGCCGATTCAACTCAAAGGAGGATATTTACTTGATCGACGCGGAGTCAATACTAACACCCGTTTTCTCAGCTACACCTATAAAGAATACTCCTCGCTTAACGTTCCGCCATCTATTACCGAACTTAAAGCTTCGATTATTCCCGATGCTCGAGTTTCAGAAATCATACAGCTGCCCGTGACCATAAGTCAGGCAGTTGCAGATCTCAATGCAATCAACGCAATGCTCCCATAGTTTGGGATAATCATTGAATTTTCGTATCTTTGCAAATAATTCATTTTTAACGTTAAATCTAACCTCATGCGAAAAATTTTTCTAACAAGCCTGCTCTCTTGCGCAGCCTTGACCATCACTGCCGCAACTCCCTTGACAGGTTTTGCCTATGGAGATGTTACGGCTCCGGAAGGCACGGAGTGGGAAAACCCCGAGGCGTTGGCGCTTAACAAGGAGCAACCCCACGCCTACTTCTTCAATTTTGCTTCAACCGAGAGCGCATTGAAAGTATTGCCTGAAAACTCAGAATACTTCAAGAGCCTCGACGGCACATGGAAATTCAATTGGGTCAATCACCCCGAGAAACGTCCACAAGACTTCTATAAAGTTGACTTCAACACCTCCGCATGGGACGACATACAAGTTCCCGGCTGCTGGAATATACAAGGCCTGCAAAAAGACGGCTCACAAAAATACGGCACACCCATCTACGTAAACCAACCCGTTCCTTTCTACCATGAAGTGAAAGTTGACGACTGGCGCAAGGGCGTGATGCGCGAACCGAAAGATACTCGCTGGACTACCTATAAAGACCGCAATGAGGTTGGCTCATATCGTCGCACATTCACCATTCCTAAAGAATGGAAAGACCGCGAAGTGTTTATCAACTTTGACGGCGTTGACTCATTCTTCTACTTGTGGATTAACGGCCAATACGTTGGTTTCAGCAAAAACTCACGTAATCTCGCGCAATTCAACATCACCAAATACCTGAATCCCAAAGGCGAAAACGTTGTTGCAGTAGAGGTTTATCGCTACAGCGACGGTTCATTCTTGGAAACACAAGACATGTTCCGCCTTCCCGGCATTATTCGCTCCACATATCTTACTGCAACGCCCAAAGTGCAAGTCGAAGACCTCGTTGTACGCACAACTATTGCCGAAGATGCCAATCCCCTCGGAGCTGTTGATGCAGAAATCTCAATAGACGCCACCTTGCGTAACCTCAGCAAGAAGAACTTCAAGACAGCATCTATAAAATATGGTATATACCCTGTAAAACTTTATAGTGACGACACTGAAGCAGCCATTTGCGAAGAAACCAGCAGCGTCATCAAAGAAATCAAAGCAGGAACCGAAACATCACTTAACACTACTTTCACCCTGAAGAATGCCAAACTTTGGAGCGCAGAAACGCCTAACCGCTATGTACTCGTTGCTCAATTGTTGGATAAAAAAGGCAAAGTTATTGAAACAGTCAGCACATACTTCGGTGTGCGCCACGTAGAAATTCGCGACACCCCTGCAGAAAAAGACGAATTCGGTCTTGCCGGTCGATATTATTATATCAATAACCGCACTGTGAAACTGAAAGGCGTTAACCGCCATGAAAACAACATGGAAACCGGCCACACCCTTTCTCGCGAACAAATGGAAATGGAAGTGATGCTCATGAAGCAAGGCAACATCAACCATGTTCGCAACTCTCACTATCCCGATGATCCGTATTGGTACTACGTGTGCGACAAGTACGGCATCTACCTTGAAGACGAAGCAAACCTTGAAAGCCACCAGTATTATTACGGCAAGGAATCGCTTTCTCATCCTAAAGAATGGGAAAACGCTCACGTAGCTCGCAATATGGAAATGGTTCACGCCAACGTAAACCATCCCTCTATTGTAATTTGGTCACTTGGCAACGAAGCCGGTCCCGGCGACAACTTCATCAGTGCATACAAGGCAATCAAAGCCTTTGACACCTCTCGCCCCATTCAATACGAACGCAACAACGACATCGTCGACATGGGCTCTAATCAGTACCCCTCAATTCCTTGGGTACAAGTAGCCGTAACCGGCACTATGGGAATCAAGTATCCCTTCCATATCAGCGAATATGCTCACTCAATGGGCAATGCGCTCGGCAACTTCAAAGACTATTGGGATGCCATCGAATCCACCAACTTCCTCTGCGGCGGCGCCGTTTGGGATTGGGTGGACCAAGGATTCTGGAACTACACAGCCGACGGCATAAAGTACCGCGCATACGGCGGTGACTTCGGCGACACCCCCAACAGCGGCATGTTCTGTATGAACGGCATCATGTTCTCCGACTTTACTCCGAAACCTCAATACCATGAAGTTAAAAAGGTGCAACAATACGTTGGAGTAAAACCCATTGACATGACCAAAGGTCTCGTTGAAATCTTCAACAAAAACTATTTCGTAACCCTCGATGACTATAGTCCCGTTTGGATTCTCACCAAAGACGGCAAAGAAATTGCGCGCGGCAACGACGTTGAACGCCCCCGTATGTCGATTGCTCCGCGTTCAAGCCAGACATGGCGCATTCCTTATGATCTCACTTCGCTTGACCCTCATGGAGAATATTTCGTAACCCTCCAATTCCTCCTCAACGAAGACAAACCTTGGGCCAAGAAAGGCTACGTGCAAGCCGAAGAACAACTTTTGGTAAAAGCGCCCGAAGCATTTGCGCCTATTGCATCAAACGGAAAAGTAGCTCTAACTCAAGACAGTGATATCAACACTGTAAGCGGCGAAGACTGGACTGCCGAGTTCGACAACAACACCGGCACGATTAACTCTTTGACCTACAACGGCAAACAATACATTACCCCCGGTAACGGTCCGAAACTTGACGCACTCCGTGCCCCGACAGACAACGACAACTGGGCTCGCGCACAGTGGTTTGCCAATGGGCTGAATGACCTGCGCCACAAGGTTGTTGACCAAAAAGCCATTGAGCGTCCTGACGGCTCAGTGGTGCTGCAATACACCGTTGAAAGTCAAAGCCCGTGCGCATATACTCTTCAGGGCGGCGACTCCGGCAAAAACACCATAGTCCCCGGCCGCGAATTTGGACCCAACGACTTCAAGTTCACGACCAACCAAATCTGGACCATCTACCCTGACGGTTCAATCGAACTTCAGTCTGCAATTAACTCCAACAAACCCGGCCTATACCTTGCTCGCATCGGCTACGCCATGACACTGCCCAAAGACGTTGACCGATACACCTACTATGGTCGTGGTCCCGTCAATAACTACAATGACCGCTGCACCGCCCAAAACGTTGCAGTTTATACATCAACCGTTGCCGACCAATTCGTTCACTTCCCGAAACCCCAAAGCATGGGCAACCGCGAAGAAATCCGTTGGAACGCCGTAACCGATGCAAAAGGCAACGGCCTAATGTTCATACCCACCAGCGGCACAATGTCGGCCTCCGCTTTACCCTGGAGCGCATTGGAGATGACCCTTGCGCCTCACCCCTACCAGCTCCCGGCAAGCAGTGGCACTCAGCTCCACATCGATGCTAAGGTTAACGGTCTCGGAGGCAATAGCTGCGGTCAAGGCGGTCCTCTCACCCCCGATCGTGTCAAAGCAGACGCTCGCAATTTCGGCTTCATCATTCGTCCCATTAAAGCCGGCGAAGACATGCAAGCCCTTGCCAAAGTCAGCAGCAACGGTGTGATGCCTCTCGGAGTGAATCGCGACCGCAGCGGCAAGGTAACAATCTTCTCTGCCAATCCCGAAGCACAAATCATGTTCCGCTTCATTCCTACCGGCATGAAGATTCACAAAGGCAAAAACCGCAAACTCCCCGAAACTCAATATACCGAGCCCATCAACACTATGAGTGGCGGTACTCTCACAGTTTGGGACGCGGCAGTTCCGGAAATAATCAATACATACGTGTTCGAAAAAATCGAATCCGTTCCCGTTGAAGTAATCTTCGCCTCTGCAGAAGAACCCGGAGAAAATGCCACAAACCTCGTTGACAATGACCCCACCACTATTTGGCACACAACCTACGGAAAGACAGTAGCCCTTTATCCTCACTGGGTGGACTTTGATTGCACATCGGAAAAGAACATCAAAGGCTTCATTTACATTCCTCGCCAAAGCGGTGACAACGGAGACATCAAAGACTGGAAACTCGAAGTCAGCTCTGATGCACAAAACTGGACAGAAGTATCTAAAGGCACTTTCACGCCCAACAAGAGCGAGAAACGCGTTGAGATTACCCCGGTAAAAGCTCGCTATGTCCGCTTCACCGGTCTCAACAGCCAGAATGGTGCAGACTTCGCTTCCGGAGCGGAATTCATTATCCTCGCTGACTGATTTTTCCTAAACCATAGCGTATTTTCAATGCCGAGTCGGATATTCTCCGACTCGGCTTAATTTTTATTTTCCCGAGCCGATTTTCGCGTTTGGTAATCTCACAAACTTTCAGTAACTTTGTGGCATTATTGTTATAACATAAAAAATAAACTATTTTTATTTCATAATTATGGAAATTTCTCATATTGAACACATCGGCATTGCCGTAACATCGCTCGACGAAGCAATTCCGTTCTACGAAAATATGCTCGGAGTAAAATGCTTCGCTATTGAAGAAGTTGCCGACCAGAAAGTGCGCACCGCATTCTTCCGCCTCGGTCAAACCAAGCTTGAACTCCTCGAAGGGACCAGCGAAGACAGCGCAATCAGCAAGTTTATTGCCAACAACGGCGGTCGCGGTGGCATCCAGCACATCGCCCTCAACATCACCGACGGAGTTGCAAACGCACTCGGCGAGCTCGAAGAAAAAGGGTGCAAACTCATCGACAAAGCCACTCGCAAGGGTGCTGAAGGTCTCAACATCGCCTTCCTTCACCCCAAAAGCACTTGCGGCACTCTCATTGAACTCTGCGAACAACCTAAATAAGAAAAAACAAACCATTTTTATATCACATGAGTACTCAACTCGAAAAAGTGCAGGAACTGATTAAACTGCGCGAAGAAGCCCATCTGGGCGGCGGACAAAAAGCCATTGACAAACAACACGAACGCGGAAAACTCACAGCTCGCGAACGCATTGCGCAACTCCTTGACGAAGGCTCCTTCGAAGAATTCGACACTTTCGTGCGCCATCGTTGCACCAACTTCGGTCAAGAAAAGAAATCTTATGCCGGCGATGGTGTAGTTACCGGCTGCGGAACTATCAACGGTCGCCTTGTTTATGTATTTGCACAAGACTTCACCGTGTTTGGCGGCTCACTGTCTGAAACCATGGCACAGAAAATCTGCAAGGTTATGGACATGGCAATGAACATGGGCGCACCTTGCATCGGCTTGAACGACTCCGGCGGTGCTCGCATCCAAGAAGGCATCAACGCTCTTGCCGGTTATGCCGAGATCTTCCAGCGCAACATTCTTGCTTCAGGCGTTATCCCTCAAATCTCTGCAATCCTCGGGCCATGCGCCGGTGGCGCGGTTTATTCACCCGCACTGACTGACTTCACCATCATGGCCAAAGGCATCAGCTACATGTTCCTCACCGGCCCGAAAGTGGTAAAAACAGTAACCGGCGAAGACGTTACTCAAGAAGCATTGGGCGGCGCAACAGTTCACTCCACCAAGAGCGGCGTGTGTCACTTTGCTGCCGAAAATGGCGAAGATGCAATCAAGATCATCAAACTCTTGATGAGCTATATTCCTCAAAACAACCTTGAGGAAACTCCCCGAGTTGCTTGTACCGACCCCATTGACCGCATTGACCCTGCACTCAACGAAGCCATTCCCGAATCAGCCAATAAGGCATACGACATGTATGGCATCATCAGCTCATTGGTCGATAACGGCGAATTCCTTGAAATTCAGCGCAACTACGCTCGCAACATCATCATCGGTTTCGCTCGATTCAACGGTCGCAGCGTAGGTATCGTTGCCAACCAACCCAAATACCTTGCCGGTGTGCTCGACAGCAACGCATCACGCAAAGCGGCTCGCTTCGTTCGCTTCTGCGATGCCTTCAACATTCCGATTGTCAGCCTCGTTGACGTTCCCGGCTTCCTACCCGGCACCGGACAGGAATATAACGGTGTGATTCTCCACGGCGCAAAACTCCTCTACGCATACGGAGAAGCCACAGTGCCCAAAGTAACAATCACCCTGCGCAAGAGCTATGGTGGCAGCCATATCGTAATGAGCTGTAAGCAACTACGCGGCGACATCAACTACGCATGGCCTTCAGCAGAAATCGCAGTTATGGGCGGTGCAGGTGCGGTTGAAGTGCTCTATGCTCGCGAAGCCAAGGAAGCAGAAGACCCCCAAGCCGTTCTTGCAGAAAAAGAAGCTGAATATAACAAACTCTTCTGCAACCCCTACAATGCAGCAAAATATGGCTACATCGATGACGTAATCGAGCCGTCAACAACTCGCTTCCGCATCATTCGCGCATTGGAAACCCTTGCTACCAAACGAGTGCAGAACCCTGCCAAGAAACATGGCAACATTCCCTTGTAATTCACCGATGAAAACTCTCGGAAAAATAACAGCACTATTTGCAGCCCTCATCATTGCCGCTCCGGCGGCAATGGGGCAGGGCCGCAAGGAGTTGCGCATTAACGAGGTGATGATTGATAATCAAACCTTTATTATCGACAACTACGGAAACCGCGGAGCATGGATTGAAGTTATCAATCCCACTCACGCTGCCATTGAAATCAACTCAATCTATCTCACTAACGACCCGGAAAAACCCACCAAGTACTTCGTGCCGCGCGGCGATGCCGACACCAAGGTTGGAAAAGGGCAAAGCGTGATTTTCCACGCTGACAATCAGCCTAACCACGGAACGTTTCACCTTAACTTCTCGCTCACTCCCGGACAAGACAACTTCATTGCCATCTATGATGCCGACGGAATCAACCTGATTGACTCCGTCACTGTTCCCGCATCGCTCACAGCAAATTGCTCTTATGCTCGCACTGTTGATGCTGACGGCAACCCGGTTTGGGAAGTACGCGATGACTCTTCTGAAGCGAAAGCTATCACGCCCGGCGGGTCGAACGACATCAAAGGTCCAAACAACAAAATCAAACAATTCAAAGAAATGGACAGCCACGGATTTGCTATGTCAGGCACAGCCATGACCATCGTATTCGGAGCACTTCTCGTTCTTTGCCTCTGCTTCATCATGATGCAGATAAGAAAACAGCCCAAAAAGAAAGAACAAGTTGCAGAAACACCAAAGCAGAGCGACAGCCCACAGCCCGAAAATGATGCTGAAGTTGCGGCTGCCATTGCCATGGCACTGCATCAACACCTTAACGCAGGGGTTGGAAACTCTCGACTCACTATTACCCACAACCCCTCATCGGCATGGACCTCGAAAATCCAAGCCATGCGCCAACTTCCCCGTAAATAAATCACAAGAAAACCCATGAAACAATATCAATACACAATCAACGGCAAAGAATATAACGTTGAAATCACATCAATTCAAGGCACTACCGCTACCGTTAACGTTAACGGAGTAACCTACAATGTTCAACTCCCGGCAAACGCCCCAGCTGCGGCCCCCGTAGCGGCTGCTCCGGCAGCAACTCCCGCCCCCACTGCAACCCCTGCAGCAGCCCCTGCAGCCAGTGGCAGCGGCACTGTCAACGCCCCCCTGCCCGGCACAGTGCTCAGCATCAACTGCAAAGTGGGCGACACGGTTACCGCCTCGTCAACCGTCCTCGTTCTCGAAGCAATGAAGATGGAAAATGCCATTCCGGCAGGTCGCGACGGCAAAGTTGTTGCCATTAACGTCAAGCAAGGCGACTCAGTGCTTGAAGGCGACGTTCTCGTTACCCTCGCATAAAACTCTAACACCCAACGAGAATGAACTTCATTGACTTCATAATCGGCAATTTGACCAAATTTTGGGAACTAACCGGATTCAGCCATGCCGAACCCGGCAACCTCATCATGATTGCCGTAGGACTGTTCTTCATTTGGCTGGCCATAAAGAAGAACTTCGAACCCATGCTCCTCGTGCCCATCGGCTTCGGTATTCTCATCGGAAATATCCCCTTTGACACGGCTGCCGGACTCGAAATCGGCATCTATGAGGAAGGCTCAGTGCTCAATATCCTCTACAACGGTGTTGCCGCCGGATGGTATCCTCCGCTCATCTTCCTCGGAATAGGCGCAATGACCGACTTCTCGGCTCTCATCGCTAACCCGAAGCTGATGCTCGTTGGCGCAGCCGCGCAATTCGGCATCTTCGGTGCTTACATGGTGGCCCTGCTCCTTGGATTTGACCCCGACCAAGCCGGTGCAATCGCAATCATTGGCGGAGCCGACGGCCCGACAGCAATTTTCCTCTCCGGAAAACTCGCCCCCAACCTCATGGGTGCAATCGCCGTCAGCGCCTACTCCTACATGGCCCTCGTTCCGGTTATCCAACCGCCCATCATGCGCTTGCTCACCACCAAGAAAGAGCGTCTCATTCGCATGAAGCCTGCGCGCAAAGTCAGCCAAAACGAAAAGATCATCTTCCCCATCGTTGGCCTCCTGCTCACGTGCTTCATCGTGCCCACAGCCCTGCCCCTGCTCGGCATGCTCTTCTTCGGTAACCTCTTGCGCGAATGCGGCGTTACCAATCGTTTGGCCAAGACTGCAAGCAATGCACTGACCGACATCGTAACTATCCTCCTCGGCATGACCGTGGGCGCCTCCACTCAAGCATCGCAATTCCTCACCCCCGAAACCATTGGCATCTTTGCCCTCGGCTTCATGGCGTTCATAATTGCATCGACCTCAGGCGTACTCTTCGTTAAAATCTTCAACCTCGTGCTGCCCAAGAGCAAAAAAATCAATCCGCTCATCGGCAATGCCGGAGTCAGCGCAGTGCCCATGGCCGCTCGCATTTCCAACAACCTCGGTCTCGAATATGACCCCAACAACTATCTGCTCATGCATGCCATGGGTCCGAACGTTGCCGGCGTAATCGGCTCCGCAGTTGCAGCAGGCGTCCTCCTCGGCTTCCTCGCATAAACCCAACAACACACTACATACCCAAACGCGGCTTGTCCACCCGACAAGCCGCTATTTTTATTCACCTCTCAGTGAATTACTTTAAAATTTGTACATTTGCACTATAAAAGACAACTTCGCTCAGCAAAGAATTAAAATGGAAAATGTTGTGAATTGCTTTAAAATTTGTACATTTGCACTACAAAAGACAACCGCCCCGCCTTTACCCAATAACGCAGCACAGTTGTGAATTGCTTTAAAATTTGTACATTTGCACTACAAAAGACAACATATTGCCAGGACAAACGAGTTGCTCGGTAGTTGTGAATTGCTTTAAAATTTGTACATTTGCACTACAAAAGACAACCGCCCCGCCTTTACCCAATAACGCAGCACAGTTGTGAATTGCTTTAAAATTTGTACATTTGCACTACAAAAGACAACATATTGCCAGGACAAACGAGTTGCTCGGTAGTTGTGAATTGCTTTAAAATTTGTACATTTGCACTACAAAAGACAACAAGAAATGTGCTATAAGCACCGCATGGACGTTGTGAATTGCTTTAAAATTTGTACATTTGCACTACAAAAGACAACGCCAGAACTTAGTAACGCGCAAGTTGGGATGTTGTGAATTGCTTTAAAATTTGTACATTTGCACTACAAAAGACAACCGACAACGCGAATTGTGAAATCGTATTCGGTTGTGAATTGCTTTAAAATTTGTACATTTGCACTACAAAAGACAACCAATGCACTAGTAAAATAATCTTTTTCCCGTTGTGAATTGCTTTAAAATTTGTACATTTGCACTACAAAAGACAACATATTGCTGCATTGCGTCGTTATTTCGCCGTTGTGAATTGCTTTAAAATTTGTACATTTGCACTACAAAAGACAACTGTCTTTGGCGGCGATGTTTACAGTCAGCAGTTGTGAATTGCTTTAAAATTTGTACATTTGCACTACAAAAGACAACGCACCTATAACATTAAGATCAGAGTAACCGTTGTGAATTGCTTTAAAATTTGTACATTTGCACTACAAAAGACAACAGGATATGCGTAATGCGCAGTAAATCAGTTGTTAAGAAGGCGAATTAGAAAAGAAAAATGAATGTCTTTTATAACAGAGAATCTCTCCATTAGGAGAGATTCTCTGTGTCTAAATTATAGCTATACGATAAACTCATAACTGACCGATTCAAATAAGTAAGATTTTCATGACGCCCCACTCACTTTAGTACAATCTTGAGCTTCGTTTAGCTGCAGAGCTGCCGAAGCCGCATAGCGGCGCATCTTGATTAGCCTCATGCAAGCAGCGAGTCAGCGATTCGCAGCGTGAGGTCGTCAATCTCTCCCTCCTCTCCTCTTAGCTGCGTAGCTGCGACTCAGATTGAAACCGCGACGAAATATAGGCACATCTGCCACTCGTCCCATTAAAATAACTCGAGCTGAAGCCCTGGGGCTTGCGGTTCTTGAGGCTTCTTTCCATGAAAGAGCTCCAAATTGCCAAATTGTTTATCTGTGATACACAAAATCCCCACTTGTCCATACTCCGGCAGAAAAGACTTAACACGCTTGGTATGTACTGCCGCATTTTCTATACTTGCGCAATGACGAATATATATTGAAAACTGAAACATAACAAAACCATCGCCCATCAACCTTTTGCGAAACATTGCAGCAGCCTTTCTGTCTTTCTTAGTTTCCGTTGGCAAATCAAAAAATACGAGTAACCACATAACCCGATAAGCACTAAATCGTTCCATAGACGCCCTACCTCTCGGGATAAACAATTTTTCGCAACTCGCCAGTAAAACATTTCGCTAATGATGCCGAAGTCTGCCCTGCAGCAATCATCAGCGGGCTCCGCTTCCCGGAGATTACTACATCTAAAACGGGAATAGTGAGCATTTCCGCTTTCCACTCGCGCGTTAATTCTGCCGGAGGAAAGCCCTTGGTTTCAATTAGATTATAAACAAGTTCATCTACGTATGGACGATAGGGTTCCATAATGTCATCGGCAAGACAATACGCATTATAACGGTTATGATGATGAATACCCAAAGTGGGCAACATTCCACTCGAAACTAATGCACGCGCTATGATTGCCCGCAAGATTGCATAGCCGTAATTCAACAGATTATTCGGAGGAATGCCATCTCGAAACCGAGTAAACCCGTTAATATGCTGTCCGAACAGGTATTTCCAATAATATGCCGCGGCTCGCGCCTCCATGTTATCGACATCTCCGCTACGCACCTCTGAAGCCCAGACCCTCATACATCTAACCTCTTCGCTGCGCAAAAAGCCGAGCACTGTTGCTTGGTTATTGATTTTGCACTGAACGGTTTGTTGCCATAGCTGCTTCTTTAAAGGCACAGACGCATCAATTTGATTGCGAAAACGCTCGTTTTGGATAGTGTTGCCATATAATGGCAGCATTAAGCCGGTTGGCATGCTATGGTCATCACAAGTAATAACCATACAGTTATTTTCCAACAAAGCCGCCATTGCTCCCGTGGTAATAGTGATTTGCTTATTGTCAAGCACAATGAATGCAAGGTCCTCTATCGGCTTCGTAATTTCCGCACCTCGTTTAAAAGTGTCAGACAAATTTGCATTCTTCTCCACTCCGGGTATTTTGATGACCAATTGATTATTACGGAGCGAAAGATAAGCCGGATTCCCGAAATAAAGAGTTTTCTTGATCATGATTGAATCTATTATGTGTTCAACAAATTTGCATCATAGAATTGAACCGCATCTCATAAAGAGACATAAAGCGATTTGCAAATCGCTTCTATCGAATCTTAATATTCACCAACGGTAACAATTTCGCCAAGATGATTAATCCGAACCTTTATCATTCCTTTCAGTCCCTTAGAACTTTGAATGCGCTTCCAAGTAATATTTCTCAGCACATCACTTTCATCAGCGACCTGCGTTTCCAAATGATGCCTAAATATATATTGCTTCCCGCCCTTAGCATCAATGGAAAACTTTTGCACCCTGAATAGATTCGGACTAATCTCGGCATAATTATTCGGGTCAAGCAAATCTACTTCTGCAGGGTCAAACCCTGTAGCGGCATTAGGAAATACAAAATACTCATTTTGCTTCATTGAGAAAAGGAACTCCCAACCTTCATCTTGATATCTTGTTTTATCAATAATGGGCAACCCCTGACCTGCCCGTTCAACTGCCTCATAGAATGACACAACATTTTCACACATTTCGTATAGAACTTCACCTCGTTCATCATAGACCGGCTCTCCGTCGTTATCCAAAACCGGTCTGCGATATACGGCAACATGATGATTGTTTCCGGTATTCACAAAGTCAACAGGAATTTTGCGCCCATACTCATCAAGAATTAAGTGCCCGGACTTATCCCTTTTATCATGGATTGCCTGAGCTTTGCTTATACCGTAAATAGTCACTCGCTTTAATTTGATTCCCTTTTCTTTGTTTAACCAAATGGGATCTTCATCAAGATTCGCAAAAGCCTTTTTGGCACTGCCATAACGTTCAACTCGCTCTCGAAGTATCCTCTGAATACGCTTATCTACCACCTTGTCAATCTTCAAGTCATCGGTAATCGGTTTTCGAATTGTATAGACAACCTTTTGCACCGCAACCTTAACTTTTGAAGGTACGGCAATTCCTTTTTCCTGATTAATCCATACAGGATTCTTCGCCAAAGCGTTCCGTCCGGTAAATGCCTTCTTAGCATCGCCTCCAAATTGGTCCAACCGGCGCATCAAAGCCTCACGATAAGCTTTGCGGCACACTGTTCGAATCTTCGCTTCATTAAAAGCAGAGCCGATTTTTTCTTCAGACACCTCAAATTCTTTATGACTACCATAAACAGTTTCCAAGTGCAATTGACCTCGAGGAGTTTTAAATGATACCCTTTCGCCGTTTTTCAATGGAGTATGGTTAAAATTATTCGTCACGACCTTACTCTTCGCTTTAATTGAGACCAAAACTCCTTGCAAGTGAGCCTTTGCCGCCGCGCGAAACTCATTTAGAGGCATGGGAGGCACGGCCTTGCCTTCACGGAAATATTTATTTCTGATAGCAAACTCATTTGAATTAAGATTCTCAGCAGCATTCTTATTATTGAAATACTGTATAAACACATCTTTAGTGAAGGCAATTGTCAAGGCGTCCATGGCATGGTGGCGATGGTCATTTCGTTTTGACCAGTCCTTAATTCGACCTATCATCTTACCATCTCGGTTACAATGATATTCAACCATGCCCAATGCTTCATATTTATCCCAATTCAGTTCCTTCATGACATCGACCAACTGCCAATCTTCACGCAATTGAGCCGTTATCTGCCCGGTAGTTGCCACTACTCGACGGGAAACTTCGCGCAACATTTCTTGCGCCTTTTTCGCAATATACTGCGTGTTGCGCAAATCTCGCTCAATGAAATCTGATGGGATTTCGCTTTCCGTCATTAGCAACTTCCGGAGCTTGGCCTTTTGATCGGAAAAGAGTTTCTCACACGTTTGCTTATATCGTATCAAACCATCTTCACCATACTTCATTAACACAAAATCCGCAGCCGTTTGCTTCCCTTTCTCGAGGTTTTCAGACCTCAACTCAAGGGTCTTATTGGAAAACGAATCATCAAACAATCTTGCCTGTGGAATAATGTGCTCAATGTCAAAATTCTTACTAAACAGCTCTTCCTTAGATATATAAGTATTTGAATATAACGTCTTATATCCATTATCCTTAAGTTCTTCATAGAGCCTGTAACGAATTATGTCATTCTTCGATACGTGAGCAAGTTGAAATTCCGTCTGAAGTATATCGCGAATTCTGTTCTGCTCTTTTGTAGCCGACTCTAAAGATTTTGTCAAATTCTCGCGTTCCTTGGCATTTTTCTTTAGCTCACGCGCTAATTCCACGCGAATTTCATCAGGTCGGTCGTATGTATCGATTACTCCGTTAACAACATTGACCATCTGATTCAAAATTTTCTCTACTACTGGATTACGCAAAGAATTCCTTGGCAATATTTCCAATTTATCTTTGAGAGCCTTATTTTCAATTTCCTCCTTGGTCTCTGAAGCGGCAGAATGACGATAGCCAGCATAAAGGCAGGCCACATCGTAGCGGTTTCCGTCCTTTAGGAACGGCAATATTTTGCGAATGGCCTTGGCGCTCAGACTGCCATAATCGTCCATCATTTTAATCTTAACTAAATGTTGGGCAAAATCCCGATCAAATCCCATGATTTCGGCAATTTTATCTTTCAGCTGCCCGTCTCCGGTAACTGTATTATCACCCTCAAACGAGTAAAGTAAATGCCACAGCCGATAAAATGCCTGACCATCCAATGGTCTTGAGGCATCAAATTCCAGGACATCGATATTCCAACCGAGAGACTCAAATATCGTCTTTACCGTTGCCTTAATATCACTTGCCGGAAGATTGAAATTCAGGGGCAAATGACCTGAATCCTCCAATATCTGACTATAGGCTTGATAGAACTGCGCTGAAGTTTTATTGCCATCAAGTTCCTTGAAATTCAAGTCATATTTCTTAGGATCTTCAAACAGCATTTTCAACACTTCGCCCTTTTTCATTGATTCTCTGACAGAAAGCTCCTCTGCCAGTAACTCTTTCTCTTCCTGACTTAATTGGAATTTGCTCTTCTCAGTCTTATCTGTCACCTCAACATTATTCAGTATCTGCCAAACCTTAAACTCCTGAAACAATGGAGAAGAACGCGGTATAACGCGACTTCCAATGGTTATGGTCTTTGTCTTTCCGTCCTTAATCACTTCTCTTCGGCATTGCTCAAATTCGCAAAAGCCGATTAACGACTTTTGACTTTTCAATCTGCGCTGATAGAAAATAACGACATCACGAATATAGCGTTTTAATTCATCGGTCAGCACCGAATGATACCGTGCTTGAGTTTCCCATATTTTCTCAAACTCATCAAGATAGTCCTGGCGATAAAAAACAATATTTTTTAAACTACAATGGGGATCAGCATCTATTTTCGATAGCAAATATTGACCTACGGTTTGACGGTTAAAAAACAACATCTTGCTTCGATCGCTAATTGCACCAAGATAACCGCTTGAAGAACTTATCTCTCCATTGATCTCTTGAAACACAACAGCCAAACGCTCTAAATCCATCTGCTTAACCAACGCTTCAGCTCTCCACTGATAGTTTTCCAACTTCTGAGCATCTCGCTTTGTCTGCCGCTTTACTCCAACAATTCGCTTTTCAACAGTTTCAACCCGGCTAACAGCGTTATCTGAATCCCACACCGAAACGTCATCACGCCATACGAAATATTTTGCCAAAATAGCCCAAGTTTGTGATTTGTTTCGTCCATGGATCTCCTCTTTAGCCTCATCGGTCAAAGAATCCGGATAGAACTCTCTTTGGTATGCCCAAATACGATTCAATTCATTCTGAAGATCTGACCGATAAAAATCCGGCATACGTTTTCTACCTTGCTGCATAAGACGTAAACAAAGTTGCCCGGGCGTCAAATTTTCATCATAAAGCATCTTTGCCACAGCCATTCCATCGATTAAATTACCATCTTCATCTCCTTTTGCCTTACGACTACTCTTGTACCCTCGCTTTTTATTAATCATCAGTAATACACGAGCAAATTGTTCCAAGGAAATGCGCTCGGTAACGGCCTTGGCGCGCAATCTATATGTTTCAAACGTTGTGAAATTTCCGTTTTCAGATAAAAGACTACTATCTGTTATAATATCGTTATCCTTAAGAATCCTGAGCAATTCTGCTCTTCGAAGTTTATAACGCTGCAGGTTCCGACGCATACTGCGTTTAAGCGTTCGATCTGCATTCGTAGTAATACTCTTGCCATCATTGAAGTTTTTCACCTCATCACTACTGAGCAAATTGCCTCTGACTCCCACCTTTGTAATCGATGATTTCTCAGTTTCAGTCTCGGCTTCATTTACGACAGCCCAACCGATACTATTTACTCCCAAATCAAGTCCTAAAATCTTCTTCATACATATCTATGTTTTTATTTATTCGCACAAATTTAAACAAAATTCATCTTTAAACATGGTAGATTTGTAATTTTTTTATAAATTTGCACTGTACTATTTTAAGCAATTCACAATAAGGATTATTCCGTTGTGAAAACATTAGGTTCCCTCGTCCTTCAACGGGGGATTTTTTTATATTAGAAAAATGAGTATATTTGCGGTAGATTTATTGAATTAACTAATTAAAAACATCGTGTTATGAAACAAGTTATTGCTACCACAAATGCTCCGGGCGCAATCGGCCCTTATAGCCAAGCTATCGACGCCGGTCAGTTCGTATTTATCTCCGGTCAAATTCCCGTAAATCCCGCTACGGGCGAAATCCCCGAAGGCATCACCGCTCAGGCTACTCAGAGCCTTGAGAACGTGAAAGCTATCCTCGCCGAAGCCGGTTTGACAATGGATAACGTGGTGAAGACCACTGTGTTCCTCGCCGATATGAGCCTTTTCGTTCCCATGAATGAAGTATATGCCAAGGCATTCAGTGCCCCCTACCCTGCTCGCTCTGCCGTTGCCGTTAAGGAACTGCCCAAGCAAGTGCTCATTGAAATCGAAGTTATCGCAACTAAAGGCTAACCGCCTTCCAGACCTTCGACAAAACATATAATTGATGCAAAAAATCGTGATCATGGGAGCGAGTTCCGGCCTCGGTGCCGAACTCGCTCGCCTTTTTCAGGAAGCAGGCCATGAAGTGGGATGCGCCGCGCGTTCAATTGAGAAAATCGGCCCTTGTAAGGCAAAAGCATTGATCGATGTCACCGCACCCGACGCTCCTGCCAAGCTCCACGCCCTCGTTGATGAATTAGGCGGTATGGACGTCTATGTCCACGTTTCAGGCATTGGCTATGATAATCCGGAGCTCAGCATCGAACGCGAACTGCAAATAATAGAAACCAATGCCCTCGGACTTGCGCGGTTGACCGCCACAGCCTTCAATTACTTCAAAATGAGCAATCGGCGCGGCCACATCGTTGCCATCACTTCTGTAGCCGGCACAAAAGGCATAGGCGGCATGGAAGCATATAGTGCCTCAAAACGCTTTGGCAGCACCTACCTTCAAGCCCTACGGCAGCGCGCCGTCACTTCCGGGCTAAAAATAGACATTACCGATATTCGCCCCGGATGGACGCAAACTCCGCTGCTAAAATCGGGAGAAAGATATCCCTTACTGATGAACCCGAAACGAGTGTGCCGCAAAATATTCAGAGCCATCAACCGCCGCAAGCGCACCGCCGTCATTGACCGCCGATGGGCTGTTCTCGTTGCCCTCTGGCGCCTGCTCCCCGACAGTCTTTGGCGACACGTCAAAATCTAACCTCTCAACAAAAAAGAAATCTTTGCAAATATGAATCTCGTTAAAGTCCTGACATTTCTATTGCTATTAATCCTAAGTACGACTGCGGTTAACGCTCATGATTTCAAGGTCGATGACATCTACTATAATTTCATCAACAAAGATGCCGGAACAGTTGAAGTCACGTTTAAGGGAGGCAACCATAGTCGTAGTTCTAACAGATATAAGGGCGATGTGGTGATTCCGGAACGCGTTGTTTACAAAGGGGCAACTTACGCAGTCAAATGTATCGGCGATTGGGCATTTTATGATTGCGACAAACTGACAAATGTCACCTTGCCCGATGGCATCGTTATTATCGGCGAAAGGGCATTCTCTTCATGTGATTCCTTGAAGAGCATAAACATACCACGCAGCGTTATGCAAACCGATTATGACGCATTCTCCGGCTGTTTTGCATTAAACGCAGTGCATATTACCGACCTTTCGGCGTGGTGCAAGATTGATTTTTCTGCCTATTCGGGTAATCCGCTAATGTATGCCAATAATTTATATTTGAATGGCAAGTTGGTAACAAACCTCATTATTCCGAATGACATAACCGAACTCAAATATCGCACTTTCGGTGGCGGTTCGTGTATTAAGCAAGTGAAAATTCCTCGCAATGTCACCAAGATTGGTCCTCAAACGTTTATTGATTGCACCGGCATTTCGCAGATTTTAATCCCCATAAGCGTCAAAGAGATAAGCAACCAAGCCTTTTTTGGGTGCAACGGGCTCAAATCGGTTGTACTCCCGGAAGGAATTACAGAAATTAAAGATGGTACGTTCTATAGTTGTGACAGTCTGAAAAACATTAACATACCCATGGGGGTGACAAAGATTGGCGCAGACGCATTTTATTGTTGCAAGAGTCTTACAGGCGTCACAATCCCTAACAATGTTACGAGTATCGGGAGATGGGCTTTCAATTCGTGCGATAGCTTGAGGTATGTTGTAATTGGCAGTGGGGTCACAAGCATTGGAGAAGACGCCTTCCGCTGGTGTCACGACCTTAAAACCGTAATAAACCTCTCAAACCTGAAACTAACCAAAGGGTCAACGGAGCATGGATATGTGGCACACTATGCCGACAACGTCATGAAAGAAGGTGTTTTCTTTCAAAACATTAAAGGCGTTTACACCTTGGTAGAATACATCGGTAACACAGCCGAGATAACCTTGCCGGCTAATTACAACGGCTCACCCTATGAGATCGGAACGTACGCATTTGCCGGCCATGACGAACTGACAAGCGTAACTATCCCCTATGGCGTCACCAAGATAGGCCGCTATGCTTTCAGTAATTGCAAGAATCTGAAATCCGTTACTATCCCGGCGAGCGTATCAATCATAGATTATAAAGCATTTGCTCACTGCAAAAGCTTGACAAGCGTCGCCATTCCCGAGAGCGTTACAGAATTAGGAGCCGGAGCCTTCTTGTACTGTACCGGATTGAAATCAGTCACCCTCCCTGATAACTTTAAACATCTTGGAACCGGAGCGTTCTACGGGTGTGGTCTTGAATTTGAAAATAAAGAACTTTATCTTGAAAACCCTGATGACATCGACTATGACCTCATCCTCGATATGATTGATGCATTCGGCTGGTAAGCAACCAAAAAAGAAAAATCACAAAACTATTTGCTGTTTCAGGAAAAATTCGTAACTTTGCGCACCGATTTTATCCTATAATCAATCGGGTACACCCCTGTTTTGATGCTTTTGGCCAAGCTGAATTCCAGGAAAGAGCCCACATTAAAGAACTGATAATTAAACGTATAAATCGTGGATTCATTAAGCTACAGAACCCTCTCTCCCAATGCGCAGAGCATTGAGCACAAGTGGTACGTCGTTGATGCAACCGGTTTGCACCTCGGCCGCCTTTGCTCTGAAGTTGCCAAAATCCTTATGGGCAAAAACAAGCCCTGCTACTCACCCAACGTTGAGTGTGGCGACTACGTAATCATCATCAACGCCGACAAAGTTGTTCTCACCGGCAAAAAGATGACAGACCACATCTATCTTAACTACTCCGGCTATCCCGGCGGTCAAAAAGAACTGACCCCCGAGCAGCTCATGAAGAAGTCTTTCAACAAGCACATCAAAGCCGGAATGCACCCCTTGTTCATGCGCGTGATGAAAGGCATGCTCCCCAAGAATCGTCTCGGTCGCAAAATCATCGGCAACATGCACGTTTACAACGGCAGTGAGCACCCCCACGCAGCTCAGAACCCTGAAGTTCTCGATTTCAGCAAACTCATTAAAAAATAATAAGCCCTGCAGCATCACATGGAAAATATCAACACCGTTGGTCGCCGCAAGGCCGCCATTGCTCGCGTAATCCTCAAAGAAGGTAACGGCACAATCACTATCAACCGTCGTCCCCTCGAAGTTTACTTCCCCTCTGAAATTCTTCAGTACATCGTTAAGCAACCTCTGCTCACTCTGAACGTTGCTGAGAAATACGACATCCAAGTAAACCTTGACGGTGGTGGCTATAAAGGCCAAGCCGAAGCTCTGCGTCTCGCAATTGCTCGCGCATTGGTTAAGGTTAACCCTGAAGACAAACCCGCACTGCGCGCTGAAGGCTTCATGACTCGTGACCCCCGTTCTGTTGAACGTAAGAAACCCGGTCAGCCCAAGGCTCGCAAGCGCTTCCAGTTCTCCAAGCGTTAATCGAACTTGTTTAGTATCTAAATCCCGGCGATGGAGCCTCGCTCCCTACTCCGGGATTGATTTCACGTTAAAGAAGAAAGTAAACAAATCATTTAAAATTCATTTAAAATTATGTCAACACCCACATTTGAGCAACTGCTCGAAGCCGGCTGTCACTTCGGCCACCTCAAACGCAAATGGAACCCCGCCATGGCTCCTTACATCTTCATGGAACGCAATGGCATCCACATTCTTGACCTTTACAAAACTCAGGCCAAGCTCGAAGAAGCTGCTAACGCATTGAAGAGCATCGCCAAGAGCGGCAAGAAAGTTCTGTTCGTGGCCACAAAAAAACAAGCAAAGCAAGTAATCGCTAATAAGGCCACTTCTATCGGCATGCCCTACGTTATTGAACGTTGGCCCGGTGGTATGCTTACCAACTTCCCCACCATCCGCAAGGCTGTGAAGAAGATGACCGCTATCGACAAGATGACTAAAGACGGCACTTTCGACAACCTTTCAAAGCGCGAAAAACTTCAAATCACTCGCCAGCGTGCAAAACTTGAAAAGAACCTCGGTTCTATCGCTGACCTCAACCGTCTGCCCGCAGCACTCTTCGTTGTTGACGTTCACAAAGAACACATCGCAGTAGCTGAAGCCGTACGTCTCGGTATCCCCGTATTCGCTATGGTTGACACCAACTCTGACCCCAACAACATCGACTTCGTTATTCCCGCAAACGATGACGCTTCAAAGAGCATCGAAATCGTGCTCGACACCGTTATCGCTGCAATGAACGAAGGTCTCGAAGAACGCAAGGTAGAAAAAGCAGACTCTGAAGCCGCTGAAGCTCAAGCTGAAGAAGAAGCACCCAAGGCTGCTCCTCGTCGTGAACGTCGCGCTCGCGTAGCTCGCCCCGCAGCTCCCGCAGCACCTGCTGCTGAAGCACCTGTTGCAGAAGCACCCGCTGCTGAAACTCCTGCTGCTGAATAATTCAAAACAAACAACCATAACTCATCATAAATTAAAATACTTATGGCAGTTACAATGGCAGAAATCACCAAGTTGCGCAACCTTACCAGCGCCGGCTTGATGGACTGCAAAAAAGCTCTCGCCGAAACCGACGGCGATATTGAAGCAGCTGTAGAAATCCTTCGTAAAAAAGGTCAAGCAGTTGCTGCTAAGCGCGAAGACCGCGAAGCATCAGAAGGTTGCGTTCTCTCTAAGAACGAAGGATCTTTTGCTGCTATCGTGGCTCTGAATTGCGAAACTGACTTCGTTGCGAAAAACGCGGGTTTCGTTGCTCTTACCACTAAGATTCTCGATGCTGCTGTAGCAAACAAGGTGACTTCTATCGATGAACTTAAGAACCTCGTTCTTGACGGACGCACTATCGCTGACCTCATCGTTGAAGAAGTTGGTAAGACCGGTGAAAAAATGGAAATCGGTGCTTATGAGTTTGTTGAAGCTCCTGCAACCACTTCTTACAACCACCAAGGCAACAAGCTTGCAACCATTTGCGGCTTCAACCTTGAAGGCGTTGACTATCAAGTAGGTCGCGACGTTGCTATGCAGGTTGCTTCTATGAACCCCGTAGCCGTTGACCGCGAATCTGTTCCCCAGTCAATCATCGACAGCGAAAAGTCTGTTGCAATTGAAAAGACTAAGCAAGAACAAGTACAAAAGGCTGTTAATGCCGCTCTGAGCAAAGTTGGTATCAACCCCGCTCATGTTGACAGCGAAGCTCACATCGAAAGCAACATGTCAAAGGGTTGGATTACCCCCGAACAGGCAGAACAAGCTCGTACTATCATTGCCGAAGTTGGTGCTCAAAAAGCCGCTAATCTTCCCGAACAGATGATTGAGAACATCGTGAAGGGTCGCATCAATAAGTACTACAAAGAAAACTGTCTCGTTGAACAAGAGTTCATCAAAGACGGCAATCTGACCGTTGGTCAATACCTCGATCAGAGCCTTAAGGGACTCTCTGTAGTAAGCATGAAGCGAGTTAACCTCAACCAAGATTAATTTCTCGTCAGCCAATAATTCAATGGGGATGAAACCGGTTGGTTTCGTCCCCATATTTTTTGCACATAAGTGCCACGTCGGCTATTGTTGTGTGGTTTCTGAAAAATGCTTATCTTTGTGGAGATTAAATCTAAGCAAGCATTTCAACATGAAAACCATTTCACGCTTCGTCTGCTCAACAGTTGCCGTTTTACTATGCCTTTTCGCATCGGCAGCAGTAACGAACCCTCAGCCCGTTAGTGACCTTTTGAACCGAGTTGGTGGTCAAGGGACTGCCGACCGATTTGTTACGGTTCTCGATGAAACACTGTCAGCAACAGCCGGGACAGAAGTCTTCGTTATCTCCTCCTCCGAAGGTAAGCCGTGCATTAAAGGCTCCACGCTCTCGGCATTAACCACCGGCATTGGTTGGTATCTTAATCACTATGCGAATGTAAACGTCAGTTGGAACAATCTTAACCCGGATTTGACAACAATCAACCTACCGGCCCCCGTAGGTGAGGAAACGCACGAAACCAATGCACAATATCGCCACTATTTGAACTACTGCACCTTCTCCTACTCTATGTCAACTTGGACATGGGAACGCTGGCAGCAAGAAATTGACTGGATGGCTCTCCACGGCATCAATGCGCCGCTTCATATTATCGGCTTGGAAGAAGTGTGGCGAAAAATGCTCATAGAAGACTACGGCTACTCCACTGCCGAGGCGAATGCTTTCATTGCCGGTCCGTGTTTTATGGCATGGTTCGGCATGAACAACCTTGAAGGTCATGGTGGGCCCAATCCTGATTGGTGGTATGCTCGTCAAGCTGAGTTGGGCAAGAAAATGACACAGCGCATGAACGAGCTCGGCATTGAGCCGGTATTGCCCGGATTTGCCGGAATGGTTCCAACAAACTTCACCCGCAAAACCGGCATAGCCTCCGTGGGGCAAGGCGGTTGGGTTAATGGCTTTACCCGTCCCAACATCCTCACTCCTGCAACAGACGGATTTACCGGCGTGGCAGCAAACTACTATAAACGCCTTGAGGAAGTTATGGGAACGAGCGCATATTACTCCATGGACCCATTTCATGAAGGTGGCGGCTCCACAGGCGGAGTAGATGCAAAATTAGCTTATTCCAGCATATACGAATGCTTGGCAGAGGCTCAACCCGAGGCAAAATGGTTTATTCAACAATGGCAATGGGCAGGCGGACAATGGCAAAGCGTTGCTAACGGAGTCATTCCTCAGGGAAAACTCATCGTGCTTGATTTGTATTCTGACGGCAAGGCGGGTTCGCAGTTAAACAGCTACAATGGCCACGAAACGGTCTATTGTATGATTCCCAATTTTGGTGCTCGCACAGGATTCTTCGGCCGAATCACAACATTGATCGACAGCTACTTCAATAACCGTTCGCTTAGCTCGCTAAAGGGCATTGCCGCAGTGCCGGAAGGCATTGAGCAAGTCCCCATAATCTATGACCTTTGCTATGAAATGCCATGGATGAGCACCAAACCCGACGCCCAAAAGTGGGTAGCTGACTATGTCAAGCGTCGCTACGGAGGCGTAGAGTCGCCGGAAGCCGTTGCGGCATGGGAATTGCTGCGCACGTCTGCATTGGACTGTAAAACCGGGTTGCAAGGTCCCCACGAAGCTATCATGTGTGCCATTCCATCGCTTTCGATCAATGCCGTATCCGCATGGGGCAGCTCCGAAATTTTCTATGATGTGAATTCAACATATTCTGCAGCATATAAACTGCTTGAAGCAAATCTGACGGGTGAAAATTACAGTTATGATCTCGTTGACGTTTCTCGTCAGGCTCTTACCGACTACTCTAAAACACTTCTTGCCGGAATCAAAGAGGCACATGCCGATGGCAATACCGAGCTATTTGAGATGCGCCGCGATGCTTTCTTGCAACTGATCCTTGATATTGACCAACTCCTCAATACCAACAAGGACTTCATGGTTGGACACTGGACCGAGCGCGCACGCGCCATTGCTGATGAGGCGGAGGGAACGACCGAAGCAGACCGCGAATGGCTCGAACTCAATAATGCTCGCACATTAATAACTACGTGGGCCAACACTGACGGTAATCTACGCGACTATAGCTATCGCCAGTGGGGCGGCATCATGAAAGACTTGTACTATGACCGGTGGAAACGTTGGTTTGACAACAATATGGGTAACATTAATGCGTGGCAGATCTCGCGCAACTGGGCTATGGACGCATCAAAGCGCTACCCTACAACTCCGATTGGGAACACGGCAGAAGTCGCCGCTACAATGCTGCCGAAATACCTGTCTCCGCTAACTTCGCAAGTTGATTTACAAGGAACTCGTTATATTCAGCGTTTGCTTGTCACAGACCTCAAGGGTCAATTCTTTGATAGAGCCAAACGCGGTGAAGTGTATGCACCGGATTTCAACATCGCCGGAACTTCAATAAGCGAAATCGCCATTGACTTGAACCGCAACACTCTGTTTGGAGACGATGAAGTCTTTACTGCAGAAAATGCAATCATTCCCGCCGACGCTGCCATTGGTGAATATAGCGTCAGAATCAAACTCGCTGACGGCACTCAGGTTACTTATACCATTGCCGTCACTGAGGAAATCATAGAACCGCGCACGGTAAGTGTGGCAACAGAAGACGAATCGAAAGGCACCGTTAGCATTGACGGCACAGAGTCACTAAGTATAACCAACACGGACTTCGTGAAGGTACGCGCCCATGCGTCTGCTCGTTATGATTTTGACCATTGGCTGGACCAAAACGGCAACAATCTCGGCAATGACAATCCGATGACTTATTACGGCAAAGAGTCCGTCACCCTGACAGCATACTTTGCTGAAAGCAAATGGGGTGTTCCAAATCTTGACATGAGTGACCACCAAGCCATTATTGACAATAAGCAGTGGATACCATCATTCTCTCTGACTCAACACGGCGAAACGGAGGAGATATACTCCGCTCCCACAATGCCAGAAGATCACTTTATCGTTGTTCCCTCTCGCATCAAGGCAGCTCCCGGCGGTGATTTTTCTATTAGCTGGAACGGCAATGCCGGATTGAGCTATCTTTATTTGTCGGCATGGGCAGACTTTGATAATGACGGCACGTTTGAAACAATACTCGCCACGAAAGGCACAAAAAATGCGCAAAACGCATCTATGGCTACCGGCGAGGTAAACATTGTGATTCCCTTTGAGGCTGTGAAGGGCACAACACATATCCGATTCCGATTCGACAGCGCATGGAACTCGGAAATCGCCGCTACCGGACAGCCGGTTGCCGCCACTGCCGCCACGAATCGAATGATCTACGATTTCTTACTGGAACTTAACGATTCACCGGTCAAGCCATCGACAGTAACAGCTTCCGTTAACGACAGTTCATTAGGTTATCTTCGCACTGAAAACATGGCCAATATTTACGTTTCAGGCGAAGACGTGATTATCACAGCCTTTCCGAACCAAAATGCTCGTTTTGTAAAATTCGTTGATAATCATGGACGTGATTTGCCATCGGAATGGGTTGACGGCAACAAGGCAAGTTTCAAAGTTTATGGTGATGCCCATATTACCGCAATTCTCGAACCGTCCCCTTTGGTAGTAGATGGTTGGGAATTCAACCTTGGCCGGAATTATGATGGTTCCTTTCGCATTGAAAGCGTGGCTACCCCCGGCAAAAGCACTTTAGACCTCAGCAACGTACAAGTACGCGACATTAAGCCGGAGGTATTTTCCGGTCGCGATGATATTTTTGAAATTACGCTGCCTGCAGTGGTCTTAAAAACTGATGGAAAAGTAATCACGGATAACACAGTGGTCGGTTCCGGCGCAACAAATCAATCCGTCACTCCGGCACGCACCATCAAGGGAAATGAGACATGGGTGCTATACCTCACAGGCGAAACCGGTACCGAAACGTATAATGAATGGGGAACTCCGCTTTTTGCGAATGGCACCAACGCCACAGCCGATGACTATTCCGGAGGTTGGAGCCAATTTTACCTGAAAAAGAATGGCATACTCGTGGTTAAATGGGATAGTGCAGAGGAGAATCTATTCAGCGATGTGCCTCTGAGCGGAAAGTTCACTATTCGCGCTGAATTTAACGGTTCAAAATCTTTGACAGTCACCGTGACCAACTCCTCGGGCATGACTCAGACCAAGACAATTGCCAACAGCTCCACTATGAGAGACATTTCTCAGTTTGTCAGCTGCGCGCCCAACGGAATGACGCTGAATTTCCTTTTCACCAAACCTGAATCCGACGTAAAGCTCGGAACTCTTTTTGTCGGGACTTCATGGCTTGAAAATATTCACCTTGCAGGCCCTACAGAAAACAACGTTGAAATCAACGGCGTAATCTACAATAAAACCGGGAAAAAAGTAGTGGCATATCCCGAGGGACGTTTGCGCCATCCGTTTTATCTCTTAAAAAACGACAAACCGGTTTATGCCGATCCTTTAATGGAGCAATTAACCAGAACATACTCCGAGAAAGCCGTTTCTAACGCAGAAGTTTCCAATAAATACATGTCACTTTGGAGATTTGACGGAGAGAATCTGGTGCACATAAATTCACATCTTCAACTCAATGCAAACGCCAATGAAGTTACTGAATCCGGTGCGCAATTTTCCTTGAGCCTCGTTTATGGAACCGGTATGCCTACTTTGAAGTTGACTTCCGGCTCCAATACTCACACATTTGATTTCGAAGAATTAAAAAAAATCACTGTGACCGAGTTTCCAACATTGGTCTCCCACCCTTTTAGCGTATCGATTCCGAACGGCGTCGCAGCATTCTACATTGATGCAGTTGACATTAATGGTGTGCGTTTGACAGCATGCCCCACAGAAGCCGCCCTACCGGGTGGACTTCCTGTAATTATTACAGAATCTGATGTGCCGGTTATGCTTTCCTACGATCAATTTTATTTTGACGTCTTCTATGGAGTCGCATATAGTACCTACTCGCGTTGCGTAGCAGATAGGACAGTATATGTTGCAGAAGATTCCGACTTTGTTCGCCATGAAGCAGGATTTATAATCCCTGCCAATACTGCATGTATTGATGCAGACACAGTCCCGACATCCATTGGCGACCGATTCTCGATTTTTTCTCAAATGTCTATCGTTGAGATTGAATCGCCCGAGACTGCACCAATTCTCTATGACACAACCGGACGTCGAGTAGATTCCAACCCTTCTCCGGGTGTCTATGTAACATCTGAAGGTGAAAAAATAATTATCCGTAAATGACCGAGAACAAGCTCTTCCTCCTTGACGCTTATGCATTGATTTACCGTGCATATTACGCATTGTTTCGTAACCCTCGCGTAACCACGAGCGGAGTTAACACTTCAGCCATATTCGGCTTCGTAAACACGCTGGATGACTTGTTGCGAAAAGAAAACCCCACTCACCTTGCCGTTTGTTTCGATCCCTCCGGAGGACACACATTTCGCCATGAAATATTTCCGGAATATAAAGCCGGACGCGAAAAGCAGCCTGAGGACATCACCATTGCCATTCCCTACATCAAGCGCATTCTCAATGCAATGTGCATTCCCGTTGTGGAACTTCCGGACTATGAGGCGGACGACGTTATAGGCTCACTTGCCCGACAAGCATCAGAGCAAGGATTTGTCACCTATATGATGACACCCGACAAGGATTATGGTCAGCTGGTCAGTGAGTCCGTTTTCATGTATCGTCCGGCGCTGAAAGGGCAAGGTTTTGAGGTGCGGGGCCCGCAGCAAATATGCGAGCGATACGGGATTGACTCTCCGCGTCAAGTAGTAGATTTATTGGCATTGGAGGGCGATGCTTCCGATAATATTCCCGGATGTCCGGGCGTGGGAGAAAAGACTGCCGTAAAACTGATTACTCAGTTCGGGTCTGTTGAGCAAATGCTTCAGCGCACAGAAGAAATAAAAGGCTCTCTCCGCACAAAGGTAGAAGAAAATAGAGATAAAATTCTACTCTCAAAGGATCTGGCAACGATAAGAACCGACCTCACCTTGCCCGTTCGCCCGAATGATTTGCGTCGATGTGAGCCGGATTTTGGAGCTCTGCGAAAAATTTATGAAGAACTTGAGTTTCGATCATTTTTATCAAAATTGCCGGCCGAGACGCCCAGCATACCAGCCTCGGAACCGTCTCTCTTTGATTTTGATAATATTGCGTCGGAACCGGCTCCCATGTCATCTTTATCGCACGACTATGCATCTTCTATTGAAGACATTTTGGCGGAAGCCGCAAAAGCTGATATTATTGGATTGTCTATTTATGCCGTAGGGGCGGAAGCAATGACTGCTGAGCTTCATGGTGCAGCCATTTCCATTGCTCCGGGTCAAGCAGCCTATTTACCGGTTGACCGAGTCGGATTGCTAAGTCCCGTGTTGAGACGTAAGGATTTGCTTGTGGTAACCAATGATTTCAAGCGTGCGAGTCTATTACTGCGTCGCGCCGGAATAGAATGGTCGGCAAAACATTATGACGTGTCGCTTGCTCATTATCTTCTGCAACCCGAAATGCGCCATTCTCTCTCAGTTATGGCGTCTGATATCCTCGGCTATCGCACACTTGATTCCGAAAATGCAACCTCAACCGGAAAATTCAAGGAAGTCGATGCACAGATGATTGAGCCATTCTTTTGCGAGGCAGCCGATATTTCACTTCGTCTATATGAACCGATACGCAAGGCTCTCAGAGATGAACAAATATCACCCACTCTCGAAGATCTTGAGCAAAACCTTGCTCCCGTCTTAGCCGACATGGAATGGAGCGGAGTGCGCATCGATCCCACGATACTCGCTGCTCAGCAGCAACGACTGACAGCCCAACTCGCCGAGATGGAGCAAAAGGTATATGAAATGGTGGGCTATCAGTTTAACATTGCTTCGCCATCACAAGTTGGTCAAGTTCTTTTTGGGGATCTCAAGCTTGACACCAAAGTCAAGCGAACCAAAACCGGAAATTATTCCACCACGGAAGAAACCCTTGAAAAATATCGCACGGCTCATCCCGTGGTAGATCTCATTCTCTCCATTCGAGGACTGAGAAAACTTCTTGCAACGTATATCACCGCTCTGCCGGCATTGATAAATCCGTCAACCGGTAAAATTCATTCAACTTTCAATCAAACCGGAACAGCCACAGGACGCCTGAGTTCCGCAAATCCCAATCTTCAAAACATACCGGTGAGAACCGACATGGGGCGAGAGATTCGCCGTGCCTTTGTTGCGGACCCCGGGTGCATAATCCTTTCGGCAGACTATTCACAGATTGAGTTGCGCTTGATGGCTGATATTTCCGGAGACTCTGCGATGCTTGAAGCATTCTCCCAAGGTCAAGATATACACCGGGCCACTGCCGCGAAAATATATCACACACCACTTGCCGACGTGACCGAAGACCAACGCCGACGCGCCAAAACAGCAAACTTCGGCATCATTTATGGCATCAGCGCATTCGGGCTTGCCGAACGTTTGAAAATTCCGCGAGGCGAGGCGACTCAACTCATCAAAGGATATTTTGAGTCATATCCTCAAGTAAAAGATTATATGACAAACGTGGTTGAGCAAGCGCGTGAGCGAGGCTTCGTCACAACAGTGATGGGCCGGCGGCGCATGCTCCCGGACATTAACTCACGCAATGCCGTGGTTCGCGGCTATGCCGAACGAAACGCCATCAATGCCCCACTGCAAGGCTCTGCCGCTGACATCATTAAAGTGGCGATGGTCAATATTGCACGACAACTTCGAGCAGAAGGGTTCCAATCCGCCATGATAATGCAAGTCCACGATGAATTGGTATTCAACGTAATGCCCGATGAGCTCGCTGCCTTGCAACAGATTGTCATTAGCGAAATGGAGGCAGCCTACAGTGGCAAAGTAAAACTCAGCGTAAGTGCCGGAGTTGCTCAAAACTGGCTTGACGCACACTAAACAACTAAAAATTCCAAGTGAAAACTTGCACAATTAAAAAAACTGCCGTAAATTTGCACCACTGAAACCGGCCCAGGTGGCGGAATGGTAGACGCGCTCGTTTCAGGTGCGAGTGCTGCGAGGCGTGCAGGTTCGAGTCCTGTTCTGGGCACAGAAAAGTAACAGCTGATAATCTTAAGTTATCAGCTGTTATTTTTTTATAATGACTATATCCGGAGAGTTAGAGACAGAGACGATAGATGGCTTCGATGTCGGTCTGTTGTAGCGATTTGAAGCCAAGGAGAGTGGAGCCGGCACATGCTTTACGAGCCATGTGAGCGAAGTGTTCGTCGGTGATGCCGACTTCTGTGAGGGTACGTTGCAGCCCGAGGGTATTGAACAAGAAATCGGAGAGTCGATTGATACCCTCGCGAGCAATGTCCATGGGCGGCATAGTTGAATCAACGCCGAACACATTGATAGCAAACTGAACGTATTTGCTCACGGTCTGTTCGTCGAGACAGTATTCCATCCAGCGAGGTGTAAGAATTGCGAGCCCGAGACCATGGGTGATGTCGTAGATTGCCGAGAGTTCATGTTCGATGGGGTGACAGCTCCATGCCTGACGTTTTCCGCCGTTGATGAAGCCGTTAATGGCCCACGAAGATGCCCACATCAAGTTGGCACGTGCTTCATAGTTTTCGGGCTCTTTGATTGCAATCGGAGCATACTTTATGATGGTTTTCAGCAGACCTTCCATGAAGCAGTCGAGCATATAGAGGTCTTGATCCATGTTGAAATACACTTCCAGAATATGGGAAATCATATCGGCAGCACCACACGCCGTTTGATATGGGCTGACGCTGTAGGTCAAAGTCGGGTCAAGGAATGACACTTTAGGCAGCAATGCAGGAGCCAGACGGCCGATTTTATCGTTGGTTTCCATGTTGCTGATAACGCCGCCGCTGTCCATTTCCGAGCCGGTTGCCGACAGGGTCAGAATGCTCACTATGGGCAAGGCTTCGGTGATTGGTGCCCATTTCTCGCTGAGGAAATCCCACGGGTCATGGTCAACGCATGCTCCGGCTGCCATGAACTTGGTAGCATCAATGGTTGAGCCGCCGCCCACTGCCAGCAAGACATCGATTTTGTGCTCTTTACACATTCGGGCGCCTTCTCTGACGGAGTCAATGCGCGGATTGGGCTCGATGCCCGACAGTTCAAAGACTTCCAAGCCTGCGCTTTTCAGTTCGTTCATAACCCGGTCATAAAGCCCGATGCGCTTAATCGAGCCGCCGCCATAGGTGAGCAATACTCGAGTACCGAACTTTTTCAATTCCTCGCCGAGATGTCCCAACTGATTCTCTCCAAAATATACCTTAACGGGTATGTCATAAACAAAGTTATTCATAGAAGATATACGATTAAATTTTCAACTGCAATATTACAAAAATTTCACGGAACTCACCGCATTGTGCCCTTGGAAATGTGTTTTATGATGTTAACAGTTTAGACAGGTTTCATGTGACTGATGTGAGTTGAATGGAAAAGACAAAAGGGGGACTCAGTCGGAGCAAGTTTCCCAGGCTTGCCGCGACGGAGTCCCCCTTGAGTTTTGCCGACCGCGGCCTACCCGGCGGCGTGTTTGGAATGACCGGGACGGATCATTCACCCTCTTGTTCCAACATTTCAATGTACTCACTTTGACATTCTGATGTTGCAAAGTTACGAAGGGAACAGAGGGTGAAAGCGTAGATTTTCGTCAGGAAAGCGAATTTTTTTAGAGGAGAGGGCGAGTTATGATTGGTGAAGGAGGGATAGTCCGGTGAGGAAGTAGGCACGTGTGAATTCTGTGGGGCGCAGGATTGTGTTCCCGGCTTGGATTATGTCTATATCCATTTCGATTGAGCCGAATGATTTGCTCTGCGCCGAGCGTCCACAAAGGCATTCAAAGGTCTTTGCGGCAGCAGTTATTTCAGTTACGCTCATTTGAGATTCCAATATGACGACTTCGTTGAGATAGTCGGGCGAGGTTCCATTTAAGGCCTTAGAGGAATATACTCCGGATGAGTCGATGATTAAGAAGTTTTCACTGAGCCAACCATCGGCTTTGCGCATCATCGCTTGGGCCTCGGGGCAATTTGATCCGATGCTTACAATATAGCGCATTATACCGAGGGGGCTATTCCTTTTAACGTTAAAGCTATGCGTCCGCGAGTAGGGTCAACATCCATTACCTTTGCGCGGATTGTTTGCCCAATGCTGACTACTTCATTGGGGTTGTTGATGAAGCGTTCACTCATTTGCGAGACGTGGAGCAGTCCGTTTTCTTTTATGCCGAGATCCACGAATGCACCGAAGGCAGTGATATTATTAACCTTGCCGGTTAGTTCCATACCGGGCCGTATGTCGGTGATTGATGTGATGGAGTCGTCAAATTGGGTTATTTGGGCTTCACCGCGAGGGTCGCGTGAGGGTTTGGACAGTTCATCGACAATGAGCATCAAAGTAGGCACACCGACATTTTTGTCAACATAAGCGGCTATTTCAATATTTTTGGCAATATTAGGATTTGCTACCAGCGCGGCCGGAGTGGTGCGCATGTCGCGTGCAATTTGCTCCACGAGTTCATACCGTTCAGGGTGAATTGCCGTATTGTCCAAAGGATTAGTCGCGCCGGGGATGCGCAAGAATCCTGCACACTGCTGGAATGCCTTTTCTCCCATGCGCGGCACGTTAAGGAAATCGCGGCGAGATTTAAACGGGCCATTTTCTTCACGATATTCAACTATGTAGCGCGCCAAAGCGGGCCCGATTCCGCTAACATAGCTGAGTAAAGACTTCGACGCCGTATTGACATTTACGCCTACCGAGTTAACGCAGCTTTCCACCGTGAAGTCAAGTGCGGACTTGAGTCGGGTCTGATCAACGTCGTGTTGATATTGTCCGACTCCGATGCTTTTGGGGTCGATTTTGACTAATTCCGCCAAAGGGTCAAGTAATCGTCGACCGATGCTGACGGCACCGCGCACCGTGATATCCTTGTCAGGGAATTCTTCACGAGCAATATCCGATGCTGAATAGACTGAAGCACCGTCTTCACAAACCGGCACGATTTGCACCTTGCGCGGATAGCGCACATTGTTCAAGAATTTTTCGGTTTCGCGGCCTGCAGTGCCTGTACCAACGGCAATAACGTCAATTTGGAAATGATCGACCAAGGAGCATACTTGATATGTTGCGCCATGAATGTCGCTGACGGGTGCATTCGGAAAGATTACATCATTAGACAGGAGACGTCCTTGGGCATCAAGACAGACGACCTTGCAGCCGGTTTTAAATCCGGGGTCAATGCCCATTACTCTCTTTCCAAACATTGGCGGAGCGAGCAGTAGCTGCCTCAAATTGTCGGCAAACATTTCAATTGCGGTGGTGTCGGCTTTTTCTTTTGCAGCAGCCATGATTTCATGTTCGATTGACGGCTTAAGGAGTCTGCGATAGCAATCACGAACGGCAGATTTCACCAAGCAGCTGCACCGGTCGGTTGCATCGTGCTTGACGAAGAAACGTCCCAAACGTTCAATCATTTCATCATCATTGATGGTGATGTCCATTTTAAGAATGCCGGCTTCACATCCACGATTTATGGCTAAGAATCGATGTGAAGCGACCATTCTCAGCGGTTGCTTCACGTCATAGTAGTTCTCATAGAGTCCATCAGGGTCTGCTGCTGCACCTTTAGCTTTCGTAGAGGTGAGCACCGCCCCTCTTTGATAGCGCGCACGCACAAGGTTTCGTGCCTTTTCGTTTTCGCTCATCCATTCAGCGATGATATCCAATGCACCGCTAATGGCATCGTCCGGATTATCCACATTGCCTTTTTCCGCAAATTTTTGAGCAGTCAGGTCAATGTGAGTTGCCGTTTGGCTCATAATGATTTTTGCCAATGGTTCGAGTCCCTTTTCACGTGCTATCTCAGCGCGAGTTCGACGCTTTGGCTTAAAGGGGAGGTATATGTCTTCCAACGTTGCCGGGTCGAGCGTATGCTCAATTCTATCGGCAAGTTCATCGGTAAGCGCACCCGCGGATTTAATTTGCTCGACGATAAACTCTCTGCGCTTCAAAAGTTCTCTCAGGGCTTCAAGTCGAGAGCTGATTTGGTATATTTTTTTTTCGTCTAATTCGCCGGTGGCTTCCTTTCTATAGCGCGCGATGAATGGAATTGTGGCTCCGTCATCAAGAAGTTTAATCGTTGCATTAACGGATTTGCGTGGCAAATTCAGTTCTTCCCCAATAATCGAGGGGAGATCAGTTGCGGGAATTCTCACAGGGAATATTTTATTGGTTTAATTTCTTCAGAGTTATCAGGGAGATTTCGGGAGTTGCTCCAATTCTGAGCGGTAGCCCGACCGTTCCAATTCCGGTGTTGACATATAGGGTGCGCTTCCCATCGGCGGAATCATATCGTCCGGCCCAACAGTCTGGATAACGCAAGGCCGCCGGGCTTATGCCCCCTATGCGCATCTGCATTGCATGAGTATGGCCGCTGAGAGTAAGGGAAATGTTGCAGTCGGCATTCGGTTCAACCTCGGTTTTCCAATGAATCGGGTTATGAGTCAATAATATCTTTGTGGCAGAGTCTTCAATCGAGGGGTATGCTCGGCGAAGGTCGCCATGACGAGGAAACGGGGGATCTCCCCAATTTTCGACTCCAATGACTACAATTGAGTCCGACGGAGAGTCGCCATAAATTACTTCGGAATTATTCGTCAGGAGCTCCCACCCCATTTGAATTTGCAGGTCCATGAGCTCCTGCATGTTGTGTTCTTTTTCAGTTTCCGAATCCCAACGATAATAGTCACCGTAGTCATGATTGCCGAGCACCGACATGACACCATCGGCAGCGTTGATGCGACTTAGCGGCGCAACAAAGGGACGCAATTCGCGAGAATGCTGATTTACAATGTCGCCGGTGAAAACCACCAAATCAGCCTGCAGTGCATTAACTCGGTCCACCATTTTGCTGATGTGGGCTGTGTCATCGCCATAAGTGCCGACGTGCAAGTCCGAGATTTGCACAATTCGATAGCCATCGAAACTGTCAGGCAAATTGTCCACCTCCACGACTATTTCATTCACTTGAATACGAAATCTATTCACAACAGCCCCCCAGATTACGCTTGAGAAAACGAGTATTGCCAATCCGAATCCGAGCCATGATATTAATCGTGATCGCTTTCTGCGTTTATGTTTACGCTTGAATAATTTCGGAATGGAAGCAAGGAGGTCGAATACTATAAAGGTGAATTTTCCGCTATATACGGCAATGTATGCCAGCAGCATCCACATGAGTGTTTGCAATCCGCTGTCGGCACTGACTTTACCGAAAAGCACGAATAAGGCAATGACGTACAACACAAAAAACAATCCCTGCCAAATTTGAAATTTTGCCCAGAATAGTTTTCGGCATCGTCGCCACGCGATAGAAAAAAGATATAAGTCGCTGAAAATCTGCAGCGCCAGCGCAACAACAGCCAGAATCAACGGGATTCGCATTGAGTAGAGCAGTCAGTGGCCTTTAGTTTGTTATTCAAAGGATTAGCATACATGGTCAACGCCATTTCGCGCATAAAGTTCACTTCCTCGGCAGTAATATCGGGCACTTCGATTTTCTCCATACGCTGAGCGAAGCGTTCTTTTACGGAATCGACATCAGCGGCAGTGTATTTGTCAGCAAAACGATTGCCGCCATGCAGCAAATCATAGGCGATGTAGTTTATCGGATATAATTTGTAGTTTTGGTGAATGTGTCGGTCCACTATTTCTCCAACTTTTGCACATACCATTGAGCGATTCAAGTCTTCAGGCAGCAAATCCAACTCGCTGTTGATATCACCGGTGAGTTCAAAGTGAACACGACCTTTCTGACCTAAGATTCCTGTTTCCATACTCTTTAGGTCATCGTTAGGACACTTCTTGAAGTTCGGGTCACGGCGTTTCAACAAGAATTCACGAATCTTTAAATAGTCGTTGGGATCATATTCGTAACTAATGCTCACGGGAAGTAGATTTATCTCTTTCAAGTTTGAAACAGTAGATCCGTTGCCGGCAAGAGCCAACATTTTTATGAGGCTTTCTTGAGTGATATCGTTGCTGTCCTTGGCTCTACCCTCGCGATGAGCAATCCACAACGATGAGTGCTTTTCGGTGATTGCATAGTGAATATACGCGCTCAGTTGCTTTGCTGCCTCCAAGGCTCCACGCAAGCCGGTATCGCGCTTTACGATGAAGCTTCGGTTGATTCTAACCAACTCATCGATCCACGGCATTATCAACAGGTTATTACCGATAGCGATTTCACACGTCTGCCGTCCGCCGCGCAGCAGGCTTAAATTCAGGAAGGCAGCATCAAGCACAATATCTCTATGGTTAGAAATAAGAACGTAGTTTTTGCCGGGGTCATACGATTCAATTCCTCCATAGGTTATACCGCTCGTTGTGAGTTTTTCAAGACGCTCAAGGAAGGGTTTCATTATGTTTACTTGAAAAGCCTCCTGAGTTTTCACTTGCAGCAACCCTTGCGCAAATCTGTCGTAATCGACATCAGGCATTACCCACTTGATAGCGTGTTGAAACTGCGGTTCTGCGACTAGTCGTTCAATGTGACCGTGAAATTCATCTCCGTCGTCAAACGGAGCGATATCTTTGAAATCTTGGTTTGTCATCACTTTTTTCGATTGCAACAATCTAATGAGTACGCAAAGATAGGTATAAAAAATTTTAAAAGCCAAATTTCGCACACCAAACAAATATATGTGCAATGTCTTTTAGACAAAAAACTATAAGCGCAAATGATTTTTCAACCATCTGCGCCATAGTTAAGGGAGGGTGGAGTTGGGGGGACTTGAACCCCCGTCCAAACGCGGAATTGATGAGCTTTCTACATGCTTAGTTACGTGTTGATTTTCGTGCTGAGGCAGGGACGCAACGCCCAACCGTCAACCTTAGCTCCTAAAAATTTCGGCAGTCACCAAGAGCGGATGTCTTCCTATTCCCGATTTAGCTGCACCGCCATGTCGAGGAGTCTCGGGACCCGGACACTCGGGCGATGTCTCGTCCGCGTAACTGTTACGCGGATAAAGCTGATCTACTATGCTTCAATCAAGCAGCGAGAGCGTAGTTGTTTTCGCCATTTGAATTTTTGATGTCCCAGATTAAAGAGCGTAGCCATCATTGCTCTGCATGCTTACTGACCACTTCTACACGCTGTCAAAACCGGTCAACCCCATTTATATAAGAGGATTGCAAAGGTACGAAAATATTTGCGGTCCGTGCAATAGGAGAAAGAGTTTTTAACATTTTTAGCGTCTTCGGGGAGCTCCGCCGCGCATTCCGGCTCCGGGGGGACCTACGCGCATAAAGTCGTTGTTTACTTCGGGAATTTGATTTCCTTTAAATGTTGAGAAGTTGTAGGTGAACGTCAGCATTGCATAGCGTCCGAGGATATAGTTTTCGGTATCTGTTATGGCTTGAGCCGTTTCGGAGCGCATGATGCTCTGATGCTGGTTCAAAATGTCTTTGGCTTCCAAAGCAATAGTGGCATTTTTGCCGCGAAGGAACATGTAGGAAATGGAAGCGTTCCATGTCCATTCGTTGCTATTGAATCCTTCGGAATAGCCGGAATTGGCTGTAAAGTTGATATCGGTAGAGAGAACGAGTCCGAATTTTGTGTACCACGTGCCATTAAATGAGCCCCCATAGGTGTGGACAATTCGGTTTGTTGAACTCTGCAAAGTGTTGGTACTATATTGGAGAGAATAGCGAGGGCGGATTTCAAGCTCAAGGTCATTGGGGCGGAATGCTATGCCGAAGCTTTCGCCAAAGCGCGTAGTTCCCGATTTGCCGAGTTCTCCGTTTGTGTATCCAACGTCTTGACGATAGTTAAAGTGGAGGTGGTTGTTGAATATCCATGCTTTGTTGGAAAATGGTTGGGAGAACATTGTAAACATTCCAAAGTTCCAGTTTCCGTTAACGTTGGCGTACGTTGTGTAGCGAGCTCCGGTGTTTCTATCGGTGGTGACTTTTGAAGCAATTGCATTTTGAGTAAATCCGGCAAACATCATGGCCATAATGGAGCGTTGAGCGTCAGTGTTGAAGTCTTGAAAACGGACATGAAGTCTATGGTTGAACGATGGATTGAGTTCCGGATTGCCTTGCACCACGTTCATCGGGTCCGAAGTATCCGCAACGGGTTGCAACTGGCTGATAGAGGGTTCGGAGGAACGACCGGAATAGAATGCATTGAGCGACGTTTGTTTCGTGAACTTATAATTAAAGCGAGCGAAGGGCGCGTAGTTCCAAACCCATCTGGTCGGCAGGTCTTCCTTGTTTCCGCTGAGATACTTGGAGCGACTCATTTGAGGGTTGAAACTCATGCCGATGTTCAGAGTGTAGTTTTTATGTACCTTTTTATACCCGATTCGGACTGATTGATTAAAATATGTGTTGCGGAAACTATTTGAGTTATTCTCGTCAATGCTTAAGTCATCGGGATTAAGCCCTGCCCAACGGTCATCGAGCCCCCAATCACCCCACGAGCGCCAATTCAGGTCGCGCCATGTGCGAATTTCATCTTGCTGTTCGGGAGTCAATTCGGTGATTTTTTTGTCGAGCGGAGCGTTCCAAACTGTTTTATCCGCATTATTCCAACGGAAATTGAAGCGGTAGGCAAATTCGATAAAATTGCCTTTTTTGACGTCGCCGAGAGGCTCGGTCCAACTCAAACGCGCGCTGACGCCGTTGTTCCAAGTGTGGTTCTTGATTTGCTGATAGTCTTCATATATGCTGTTTTCAGACTCCAACCAATAGACGTTTCGGCTCCACGTTTCCTCATCTTCTCGAACATTGCTCAACGAATAGTTGGCACTAATAGAAAAGGAGCGTCCGCGATGACTCTTGAAATTATGATTATAAATCAGTCGGCCGCTCATTTCAAAGCTATTTCCGACGGCGGTAGATACGTTGCGAGAATTAGTGGTCGGAGCGGTTGATACTTCGCGATAATTAACACCAAAAGATTCCGAGGAGCTATTGTTGCTATTGAATGAAAATCTCGGGCGGAAATCAAGAGTGTTGAATGAGTCCGGCTCCCATTTCAGACGCAAATCGGCAGTAAGGTTGTGACCCCTATCTCGGCTGCTTTTTTCTTGGTCTTCTTGTGTGTCATCTCCGTCACTAAAGAGGTTTCTACGGTGAGTGCGACTCCAATTGTCTCTGTCGTTATGGGCATATAAGATATTTCCGCCATAACGGAATTTATCATTGCCCAAGTTCAAGTTAACGCCGAAGGATTGAGTGGTGTTCACCCCCGTTGTTCCGCCAAAGCGACGGAATCTCTGACCGTTAGTGTCGGAGAAACCTTCATCGTTCACGTTATTGGCATTGCCCAATATCGTGATCATGTTTTTGCCGTATTTGCCGTTAGCAATGAATGAACCTTTATATTTGCTCCAATCAGTGGCATTGCTGCCCAATGCCGGGCCATAGCCTGCCGCAACAGAGCCATACCAGCCCTGATTCATGTCGTCTTTGATGGTTAGGTTAATCACCATTTCATCTTCGCCGTCATCAACTCCGGTCATTCGCGCCAAGTCGCTCTTGCGATTGATAACTTGGGCGGACTTAACGATTTCTACCGGAATATTTTTTGCCGCCACTTTGGGGTCATCGGCAAAAAACTCTTCACCGTCAATCAGAATCTTTTTCACGGTTTCGCCTTGCGCCGTAATCGAGCCGTCGGAACCGACTTCCACACCCGGCAGACGCTTCAACAGGTCGTTTACCACAGCATTGGGCGGAGTGGTATAGCTTGAGGCATTATACTCAATCGTATCTTCCATGACTTTAATGGGGGTGGCCACTCCGATGACTTCCGCCTCGCGAAGCATAATTGACGATTCCGAAAGGCGAATCGTGTCAAGGACCATGGTGTTTCTTTTCACGTCAATGGTCAGATATTTCGAGTCATAGCCTATGTAGCTAGCTTGCAGGATATATTTGCCGCGCTTCACGTCGGGAATCGAAAACTGACCGTCAAAGTCAGTCGCCCCACCGGTGACAAACGTAGAGTCTGCATTGGCTTTCAAAAGGCGCACTGTGGCTTGCGGGAGGCTCTCGCCGAAGTTGTCGGTTATGGTGCCTTTAACAACGGCAGCCGGGGCTACGAGAACCCCGGCCATTAGCCACACAATCACATTCAAAAAACGTATATTCATCTTATCCGGTTATTCAATTTTCATCTTTGACGCACAACCCCTGAGTTAGTTTAACCTGATTATCAAAATTTAACATACATTAACAGACAAATTTCACTTTTACTCTACATCAGCATTGCAAAATGCCCCACGTTGTCCGGATTCTGAAAAATTTTCGTAAATTTGGACTTGAAATAACAACTATAAAATAGGATCGCAATGCCCTCGATATCTCGCCGCGGAATGGATATGCCGCAATCTCCGATTAGAAAACTCGTGCCATATTGTGACGAAGCGAAGAAGCGCGGAGTGAAAGTCTATCAATTAAATATCGGCCAGCCGGACCTGCCAACGCCTCAAGTTGGTCTTGATGCGCTGAAAACGATTGATCGAGCCACTCTTGAGTATTCTCCTTCCGAAGGATTACTCTCCCTTCGCAAGAAGCTCAAAACGTATTATGACCGCTTTAATATCAACGTAGATGTTGACGACATTATAATCACTGCCGGCGGCTCTGAAGCGGTTTTGTTTGCATTTATGGCATGCCTTGACCCGGGCGACGAAATTATTGTGCCGGAGCCTGCTTATGCCAACTATATGGCGTTTGCGATTAGTTGCGGAGCGAAGATTGTTACCGTTCCATCGAGCATTGAAAGCGGATTTGCTCTGCCATCGGTCGAGGAGTTTGAAAAACTTATCACTCCGCGAACTAAGGGCATACTCATCTGCAATCCAAACAATCCGACCGGCTATCTCTACACGATGAAGGAAATGATTCAGCTTCGCGACCTCGTGAAGAAGTATGATCTTTTCCTGTTTTCCGATGAAGTATATCGTGAGTTCTGCTACACGGGAGCACCTTATATATCCGCGTTTCATTTGCCCGATATTGAGGAGAAAGTGGTGCTGATCGACTCGGTCAGCAAGCGATACAGTGAATGCGGCATCCGTATCGGCGCAATCATTACCAAGCATGAGGAACTGAAACAAAGCATCATGAAATTCTGCATGGCGCGCCTCAGTCCGCCATTGCTCGGTCAAATCGTTGCGGAAGCCTCCATAGATGCTGACCGAGACTACATGCTGATGAATTATAACGAATACGTTGAGCGACGCAAATTCCTGATTGACGGACTGAACCGCATTCCCGGCTGTTATTCTCCGATTCCGATGGGCGCATTCTATACCGTGGCATCACTGCCGGTTGACGACGCCGAAAAGTTCTGTCGCTGGTGCTTGGAAGAGTTTGAATACGAAAAACAAACCGTGTTCCTTGCTCCGGCAAGCGGTTTCTACACCACTCCCGGTGCCGGAAAAAATGAGGTCAGAATTGCTTACGTGCTCAAAAAAGAAGACTTGGCAGCCGCACTGAAAGTCCTTGCCGAGGCCCTCAAAGCCTACCCCGGCCGCAAAACCGATTAAAGAGTAAAATGCGAGCGCGCGGCAAGGTGCGGCTGACTGTGCCTTATTTTTCGATATGCGTATCCGTCAATATAAATACGCAAATGCTTCGATATTGCGCTTGCACATATACACTCTATATCGTTTGCTGTCCGACACGTGGTCATCGGCAATGTCTTTATGATTAAATTTGCCTGAACTCTTGCCGGTATATGCCGCAGCCGCTACAAAGATGACAGAAGAATCATTCTTGGAGGGCAGATTACTGTACACTAAGTCGATTTTGGAATAGCAGGGATATAAGGTAAACAATCCGTTTTCTCTGAGCATGTCGTTATACGATTTATCGACCATGACATTGCGTTGAGCTAGCCTTTATCATCGTCGGCACGGTCAAACTTTGGTGCTCGATAAGATCCCTCGCAATGACAATAATAGCCCCCAAAATAGGAGTAATTCTATAATGTAACCTATTTAACTGAGTTTGATAAAATATAGGTAGATAACCTATACGTCAAGTTGTTTGCCTTTGAGATTCAATATTGCAATTATATGGGATTATCCGCTAATGTGTAATTCGTGCTTCGACCTCCCTCATGTGCTTTTACTAATATACCTTTTGATATTAGGTCATTTATGTCATTGAGTGCGGTGTCGGAAGAACACTTTGCAATTTTTGCCCACTTGCTACTTGTGAGTTTGCCGAAAAAGCCGTCAAATTGCATATTCAATAATTTTCGTTGTCGCTCATTGAATGATATATCGCGATTGCGCTCCCAAAATTCAGCTTTACGAATTACGGACGATAATGCTTCTTCTGTTGAGTCTAATGCCTGTTCAAAACAGCGTAAAAACCATAATAACCATTCGGTTATATCACCATTTCCGCTTTGGGTGCGTTCCAAGACTTCATAATATTCTTTTTGCAATACCTTTATCTCGGCTGATACGGAATAAAATCGCTTACCGCTATTTTCTGAACGAGCAAGAAGCATATCGGTCAATGCTCTCGTTATTCGTCCATTTCCGTCATCAAACGGGTGGATTGACACTAACCATAGGTGAGCGATGGCGGCTTTCAAAACGCCATCCATGTCGTTGCAATTATTAATCCATTCGATGAAGCGTTCCATTTCAGCGTACACACGATTGGCCGAAGGTGCTTGATAGTGCACTTTTTCCTTGCCCATTGCACCTGAAATAACTTGCATTTCTCCTGAACGATATTTACCGACTTCTATGCGATATAAACCACTTATACCGGATGGAAACAGCACATTATGCCACCCAAAAAGTCGGTCATGGGAGAGGATACTATCATAATTCTGTGTTGCATCCAATTGCATTTCGACAACGCCTTCAATATATCGAGAAACAGAGACAAGCCCGGCTGTGTCAATGCCCAATCGTCGAGCTATCGATGATCGAACCTCATTAAGATTTAATTCCTTACCCTCAATTTCCGATGAACGAACAAGCTCAAGCGACATGTTTGACAACACCGCTTCATCTTGAGAGTCAAACCCCAAAGACATCATTCTGCCTAAAATCACTCCTTGTTTGGCTCGCACTCTACCTAATTCATTCATTATTTTTTGGCTATCGTAGCGAAATTGCCACCAATTTTCGTAGTCGTGTATATATCTCATAACATTGTATTTTGCGACAAATTTAGCTGATATTCGGAGAATAAACAAATTATTCGCCGAAAATCTTCGGTGAATAATTAGCATAATCGCCGAATGCTAGACGATAATTATGCTGATTGATTAAAGAAAGTTAAAATATTATTTTGCCTGTACGTATAATTTTAGTACCTTTGCGCTGTGAGTCTGCAGACTTACGACGACATACTGATTAACAAAGAAGCGTTTTGCTTATCTTGCGAATGAAAACGTAGGAAATTTTCAAAAGATGCGAGGATAAACAAGCGGTTCCCACGCTATAGCCGTGGGCTGCTATTCCTACATCTGCATCTAAGGTTTTCCTACGACCCTCATTCGAAGACGTGGTAATTCAGCCCACGCTTCCTGTATTCACAAATTTCTCATAGGGTTGAGTGAGAAGCAAAAAATTATGAAAAACTATAAACTTATCATTTTGCTTTTTGCCGTCTTGACACTAAACTCATGTGCGACAATTCGCTTTGGTCGTACAACTACAGTGACCATTGAGACAGAACACCCCGGAGATGTAGTTGATATTCTTGCCATTGGACCAAAGGAAGCAGTGGATATTCAGCAGGTAACTTTGCCCTATCAATATAAGGTAAAAAACAACAATCTTCCTCAGCGAGTAGATATTATTTCGAAGAATAATCTATATGACACTTTTACAATCGGAGCCGAGCATAAAGGCGAACTCATAGGGACCATAAGCAAGATCTTCGGCTGGTCCACTGTCGGTACAGCGGCACTGATAAATGGAGTGTGTTTGGGTACAGGATATTATGATGATATGTTTGCTGTAGCCACAGCCGGCCTTTTAGGTACTGCTGGGGCATTATTCGCTATAGGATATACTGCTGAAGGCGACATTCCCGACAATAAATTTTATCTTACTAACAGCGTTCCGATTGACTCAACCAATGTGTATAAACTCCAAGAATGGTATTTAAGGCAAAAAGCGTTAGACGATGTATATACCCTTTTAAGCGAGGGAGAGTATAAGCTGTCAAAAGCCAAAGCTTCGTATCTAATTGAGACTGAGCCAACAGCTGAACTTTATTATCTCCGCGGAATTAGTTCGTACTTTTTGGGTGAGCATAAAAAAGCTAAATCGGATTTGGCAGATGCTTTATATAGATCTAATGCCGAAATAAATCCGGGACTCAAAAATGAAATCTTGGAGTGTATATCTGCCGTTGACCAATCTATAGCGATAAAAAAAGAAGAACGCAATAGGAAGTGGGCACAAATTGCAGGCACTGTTTTGCAAGCGGGAGCTCAAGCGTTTTCTGCTTATCAACAAACTGAAATGATAAAATATAGACAGAGTCATGGTATTTCTCCGAGTGGAGTGGTCGTTGACCCGTCAAAGTTGTCGGCAAGCGACCTGAATTATTTGATAGATCCCAATTTTACCATTCAGCAGACATTGTCACAGGAATGGCAAGAGTATCAACAGTTCTGTAGATATAATAAACGACCGGATGGCTCGGATTATTCGATGGATGAATTTAGGGCATTTCAGGGCGCGGCGATTCAGCATGCGAAAGAGAATGGGTTTGACATTCTGGCAGAGCAGCGCCGCCAGGCGGAAGAAGATAAACGATGGCGTAAAGAGCAGCGCCAAGAAGACAAAAGTGATTGGTTTGCACGATATGGGTTTGACCACAATGATAACGCAGATTCTTCTTCAGGCTCCAGCGTCGAGAGCGGTTCAACCGCCTATACCGCTTCGTCTCAAACGTTTGACAGCAGCAATCGAAGTGAAATAGAAACAAGTCAGCAAACTGATGAAACGAACCTTGATTCAAAGCAACAATATAAACGCGAAGCGGTTTCAAGTGAGGATTACCAGCGAATTAAATCTGTTGACCTATATTATAGAGATGGAGATAAGGCGAGAAAGATGATGAGAGCAGATTTGTGTAAAAAGGGGGCCTATATGTATATCAAGATAGGCAATATATACTATCCGCGCACATCATCAAACTGGCAACGTTATCGCAATGCAATTGTTTATGGGCATCAACAATTATATTACAATGATTGAATATCATAGCGGCTTCTTGCTGCCTGCTGCTTGAAAGAGACTCTTCAAAAGCGACTCCTCAGAGTAGGCTTTTAAAAAATCTTGGGGGAAATTTTTTTAATCCGCAAAAAATTTGTAACTTTGCCCCGCCATTACGAATAGGGCGGAGTTACCGGCCGCTGAATTCACTTATTAACAACGCTTATATAAACTAATTGACAATATGAAAAAAGACATCCATCCCTCTAACTATCGCGAGGTTGCATTTAAGGACATGTCCAACGAAGAAGTGTTCATCACTCGTTCAACTGTTGCTGCAAAGGAAACCATTACAATTGACGGCGTTGAATATCCCTTGGTAAAGCTTGAAATCACCTCGAGCTCTCACCCCTTCTTCACCGGCAAACAGAAGCTCGTGGATACCGCAGGTCGCGTAGACAAGTTCATGAGCCGTTATGGCAATCGCAACAAGAAGTAAAGAATCTTCAAGCACAAATGCATAACCGGGCGAGAAGGACCGAAAGGTTTTTCTCGCCTGACTTCATTATAATGGGCAGAGAACGAATTTTTCGATTCAAGCAATTTGCCGTGCACCACGGCGAGTCGGCGATGAAAGTCGGGACAGATGCGGTGAGTCTTGGCGCATGGGCCCCATGCACCGGGCGTGTGTTAGACGTCGGTTGTGGTTGCGGAATTATCGGTCTCATGGCAGCACAAAGAGGAGCCGAACGAGTAGCCATGATTGACATTGACGCGCCATCGGTAGCAGAAGCGACAGAAAATGCAGCTAATAGTCCGTGGGGAGAAAAAGTTACTGTTCAATGCCTGAATTTTCTTGACTTAGAGAATCAAAATTTTGACAATATATTGTCGAATCCGCCCTTTTTTGCTTCGGGCATTTTAGCCCCCGATTTGCGAAGAGCAGCAGCCAGACATGAAGGCGATTTGACTCCCGAGGCATTTATGCGCAAGGCTTCTGAGGTGCTTTCGCCCAATGGGAACGTAAGCATAATAATACCGCCCGACCGACTGGACACATGGAGTTTTGCCGCACAACTTGCCGAACTATATCCTGACAGGATTTGCAGCCTTTTAACGAAGGTCGGGACCTCCCCGCGACGCATTATGGTCACCTTCACCCGCAGGCAATCCGCTCCAACCATGGAGGAACTATCCATAAACTCTTCGCAGTATAAAACTATCACAGAAGAATTCTACTTATGAAACTTTCACTTTCTTTCTCTCAGCGAGTGATTCTGCTCGTTTTGCTCTTGATGCTTGGCCTGATACTCTCCGGAGGCTTGCAGTTGGTGCTTGAACGAGTTAGTGATAACACAGTGGCCATTGCTCGCATTTCGGCAATTTGCCAGGGCTTTCTTGCGTTCATCTTGCCGGCTGTGGTCCTTGCGCTATTGGTGACACGTCTTCCGGCTGAGTTTTTGATGATTAAGCAACTTCCAAGGATGAAGCCACTTGGTTTGGCTGTGGCCACTTTATTATTGTCGATGCCCGGCATTGAGTGGATAAACGCCATGAGTGCACAATTGCCATGGCCCGAGCAAGTAATGGCCTTTGAGGCACAAGCAGAAGCACTAACCATGAAGATACTTGGAGTTCACGATGTTCCCAATCTCATAGTTAGCATCTTGGTTGTCGGGGTGTTTACCGGCTTGGCCGAGGAGTTGTTTTTTCGAGGAGCCTTGCAGCGTGTATTGCAAACTCGCCCCCTGTCAATCCATGCAGCAGTGTGGATTTCGGCAATCATATTTTCTTTGATGCATGGTCAGGCAGTCGGCTTCGCGGCACGCACCCTGCTTGGCGCAATGTTTGGCTATGCAGCGATATGGTCCGGTTCGTTATGGACAGCTATAGTTTTACACGCACTGAACAACACATGCGCCATAGTCGGCCTTTGGTTTGGCTTTTCCATTCCGACAAATCCATTAACAGGCATTATTTCCATTGTGCTTGCCTGCGCGTTGATGCGTCTGCTGAAGTCCTCGGCTGCAGGCATTAAAGTGCGCTAAAGGTATTTCTCAGCATAAAATATCCACTTTTTGGCAAATTTTTATTACATTTGCCTTCAGTTACAAACCAACACCCACATAGAAGCACATGAGTACTCCCGTATTAATCTCTGCTCCGCATAAGTATATCTCGCCCGAGAAGGCGGCCATGTATCACCTGACAGATTCTGAACGAGGAGTTTGGTCTCCGATATCTTATTATGAATTTCGCGAGAATGTTTTAGCTCTGGGCACTACCCTACTGGAATTAGGGCTTAAAGAACATGAAGCAGTCGGCATCTTCAGCGAGAATCGCCCCGAAGTAATTACGATGAACTTTGCGACTTGGCAAGCGAGGGGAGTGGTCGTTGGAATTTATGCAACGTCCACAGATGATCAATTGAAATACATAGTAAACGATGCAAAGATCAGGATTGTGCTCGTAGGCTCTCAGTGTCACTACGATAGCGCCCGGGCAATGGAAATCGAGCAGATTATCGCAATCGATCCGAACATTGTGATTGACGAAGACGATAAAACCACTCTTCGATTCACGCATGCATTGGACATGGGCGCCAATCCTTTTTCCCGAGAATTGTTGAAGGCGCGCGCCGAGGCCACAACAGATGATGACCTCGCCACGTTGGTTTACACTTCCGGCACCACCGGACAGCCCAAGGGCGCAATGTTGACACATCGATGCTTCTCATCGTGTATGGAAATCCACAAACGTCGCCTCCCCTTCTTGAGCGATGCCGATACCTCAATGTGCTTTTTGCCGTTGAGCCACGTATTTGAGTTAGCATGGAGCAGTTTCTGCATTTACATGAACATGTCGATTTACGTGAACCAAGAAACGAAACGTGTTCAGCAATCTCTGCGCGAAACTCAACCCACGTGCATGTGTTCCGTGCCTCATTTTTGGGAAAAGGTCTATATGGTGGTACAAGAGAAATTTGCCAACATGGGCTTCGTGAGCAAAACCCTGATGAACCGCGCTTTGGCAGTCGGCAAAAAGCGAAATCTCGACTATATTCGAAAAGGCTTAAAGGTGCCGCCATTATTGGAAAAGGAATACCAAGTGTATAACGGACGTGTGTTTCGCAAAATTCGCAGCGTAATCGGATTAAATAATGGACGTCTATTCCCGACGGCAGGTGCTCCCGTGCAAGACCAAATCGTTGAGTTTGTTCAAAGCATCGGATTGAACTTAATTGTAGGGTACGGACTGAGTGAAACCACTGCCACAGTGACTTGTTACCCGAACGACAACTACGTAGTAGGCTCCGTCGGCACCGTGATGCCTGAAGTGAAAATTCGCATTGGCGACAACGATGAAGTGCAAGTAAAAGGTCCGACCGTATTGACCGGCTACTACAATCTACCGGAAGCCACTGAAGAAGCATTCACCGCCGATGGGTGGTTTCGCACCGGCGATGCCGGCAGAATCGACAGCCAAGGCAATCTGTATTTGACAGACCGCATTAAAGACCTCATAAAGACATCTAACGGCAAATATGTTGCTCCGCAAGCCCTCGAAAGCCGTCTCGGTCGTGAGCCTTTGTTTATGCAAGTGGCCATCATCGGCGAAAAACGCAAGTTCGTGTCGGCACTGATTGTTCCCGACTTCGGGGTGCTACGCAAATATGCCGAATCATGCAAACTCGCTCATCTGTCTGACAAGGAACTGATTACCAATCCAAAAATATTGGCACACGTGCGCGAACTTATCGACAAACAAACCGGCGACATGGCGCGACATGAACAAATCAAGCGCTTTGCACTCTTGGCCGAACCATTCTCGCTTGAAACCGGCGAGCTAACCAATACGCTGAAAATTCGTCGACGCGTCGTTGCCGACAGACATGCCGCACTGATAGATTCACTTTACGAATAATTCACATTTCATACCATACCTCTTCTTAACCATGAAAACCAAATGCACTCCGCGCAAATCGCGACTGAAACTGATTAAAAATGACCCTTGGCTCGAACCGTTTGCAGCAGCCATCGAGGGACGACATGAAGATGCCATTCGCAAGGAAGCAGAACTCACCTCCGCAGCCGGCAGCCTCGAAGAGTTTGCCAATGCACACAACTACTTCGGCTTACATCGCCTTGAAGATGGAGGCTGGGTCTTTCGCGAATGGGCTCCGAATGCCACCGGCATATATCTTATTGGTGACTTTAACGGCTTTATTCCTTCAAAAAAATATGCACTCAAGCGACTGAAAAAATCCAATGGCGTTTGGGAGATAACCCTACCGGAAAAAGCGTTGTCGCATGGCCAATATTATAAAATGTGGGTTGAGTGGGACGGAGGCGCCGGCGAGCGCATCCCGGCCTATGCCACAAGAGTTGTGCAAGCCGAAAATTCCCCGATTTTCTCTGCCCAAGTATGGGCTCCCGAACAGCCTTATAAATGGAAAAAGAAAACTTTTAGACCCTCAACATCTCCATTGCTGATATATGAATGTCATATCGGCATGGCGCAAGAAAAAGAAGGCATCGGCTCTTACGAAGAATTTCGCACCAACGTCTTACCGCGCGTTCACAAAGACGGCTATAACTGCATTCAAATCATGGCCATTCAAGAACACCCGTATTATGGTTCCTTTGGCTATCACGTCAGCAGCTTCTTCGCCGCCTCAAGCAAATTCGGTACACCCGAAGATCTCAAAGCCCTTATTGACGATGCCCATAGCCGTGGCATTGCCGTAATCATGGACATAGTGCATTCTCACGCCGTGAAAAACGAAGTGGAAGGACTCGGACGCCTTGACGGCTCTCCTGACTTGTATTTCTATGGCGACGGACGACGCGAACACCCGGCATGGGATTCTCTGTGCTTCGACTACGGCAAAAACGAAGTGCTTCACTTCCTGCTCAGCAACTGTAAATATTGGCTTGATGAATATCATTTCGACGGATTCCGCTTTGACGGCGTAACCTCCATGCTTTATTACAGCCACGGACTCGGTCAAGCATTCGGCAGCTACGATGACTACTATAACGGCTCGCAAGATGTCAATGCCATAACATACCTTACCCTCGCCAATAAGTTGATTCACAAAGTCAATCGCAATGCAATCACTATTGCGGAAGAAATGAGCGGAATGCCAGGTTTGGCAGTGCCGTTTAAAGATGGCGGTATAGGCTTCGACTACCGTATGGCAATGGGCATACCCGACTATTGGATTAAAACCCTGAAAGAGAAAAAAGACGAAGATTGGCATCCCACTTCCATTTTCTGGGAATTAACCAATCGCCGCGCCGACGAAAAAACAATCAGCTACGTTGAAAGCCATGACCAAGCACTCGTTGGCGACAAAACCGTAATATTCCGCCTCATGGACGCCGACATGTATTGGCACATGAGCCGCGACGACGACCACCCCGTAATCGCCCGAGGCATGGCACTCCACAAGATGATTCGCCTCGTCACCCTCACCACAATCAACGGTGGCTACCTCAACTTCATGGGCAATGAATGGGGACACCCGGAATGGATTGACTTCCCTCGCGAAGGCAACGGTTGGAGCTATAAATACGCACGCCGTCAATGGGACCTCTGCAACGCTGACTACCTGAAATATTTCATGCTCAACAACTTCGACAATGCCATGGTGCACCTCGTCAAAAGCCAAAAAGGATTTGAAAGCACCCCGGTAGTCAAACTCTGGGAAAAAGATGACGACCAAGTCTTGGCATATATGCGCGGCGACCTTGTCTTCGTATTTAACTTCAGTCCCACTCAAGCCTACAACGGCTATGGCATCCTTGCTCCGGCAGGCGAATACGAAGGAGTAATCTCAACCGACCAACCCGAATTTGGCGGCTACAACAACATAGACCTCTCCGTTCGTCATCTCACTCAGTACGACGAACTCTACGCCCCCGCCAATCGCGAATGGCTTCGTCTATACCTCCCGCCCCGCACCGCCCTCGTCCTCAAAAAACTATAATCCGACATTCAAATCCACCACCACACACCCCGAATCGTACACATTCATACGATTCGGGGTTTGTAGTTTTGGCCTAAATTGATTATCTTTGCGGCAAGAGCAACGGCTCCACATACATTTTAGAAAGCGTTTAGTGCTTTGTCTCATTATCGAAATCGCCAAATTTTCAAACTATAGAGGACAAAGCAGTTACTAAGGGCTCATGCTTGTCGTATATCTATCTCAGTCATTAGAGACTTGATATCATGCACGGCGTGGGATAGTACTGCTTATTCTATAGTTGGCTTTGGCGAGTCTCGATAATGATAAGCGGAACTATGTTCCACGCTTTTTTTATCAGGTTAAAAGTAAAGTTCCAATATAGATATGCAAATACATATAGGTGATTTAATTCGCGAAGAACTCATGCGAAAACCAAAGAATTATTCTGTTACTTGGTTTGCGCATCAACTTAACTGTGATAGAAGAAATGTATATAGTATATTCCACAGAAAAAACGTAGATGTAGAATTACTCATGCGTATTAGCGAAATTCTCGATCACGATTTTTTCAAGGACCTGTCTAATGAATTGGGGAAGGACAGAAATAAGAAATTAGAGAAATAATAGTTCACAATATGAGAATGCATGTGTCGCATATTAATGGGTCGTATCTATATTAGAATAGCTAAATTTGCGCACAATTTATTTTGCAATTATTAACAAACCACATACTTCACATTATGGAACATACGCATGTACCGTTAGGCATGAACAATAATCATGCATCACACAACGCTAATAATGGATTTAACAATCCGAGAGGAGGACAAAATACGGTCTTCTCTGCATCAGAAGCAGCATCTTGGGATTCAAGGTCAAGTCTCGGACAAAAAGAAGACAACACTCACGTGGTTGGCTTTATCTATACGTTGTCAAAGAGGGGTTTGCCTGAATTTTGGGCACTAAAAATTGGAGTAAATAAGATTGGCAAGAACAGTGATAATGATATTGTTTTGCGTGAGGCTTCCGTAAGCGATTACCATGCACAGATTAATATAAAGAGATTACGCAATGGTCATTTGGTCGCCGGCATTAAAGACGTTGGCTCCAGCAATGGCTTGGCTTTAAATGAGACCGAATTGGATTATGAGTTGCATAATTGCAAACATAATGATATTATTACCGTTGGTCTAAACTATCGTCTTGTTATATTATTAGTTGACCCCATTGACTATGAGTTAGGAGCAGCTGAGGATTTTGCCGAAGTTGCCGGTAATACAGCATATAATTCCATGTTCAATGATAATGCTACAACCTCATCGAATGCAACTAATATAGGTCAGGCACCACAACAACCATCAGTCAATATTCCCGACGATCAAACCATAAGCATAAATGGTGCGGCATCTGGGATTAGTGGTGGATATACTCAAGTGATGTAAGTCATTTAGGTCTTATGTATTAGAGGGAGACATTGTGGTTCTGTCTCCCTCACTATTTAATATTCATACACTTTCATAATAGGTTAGACTATGCCGGTTATTGAATTTAAAAGTTGTCGGGAACAAAATCCTAGATATAAATATAGGGTTGATACCGATTTGGCACCTTTAGGTGTCGGAGGGATGGGAGTTGTTTACCAAGGCAAGCAAATTGACTTAGTAACCAACACCGGTCGCGATGTCGCAATTAAATTTCTGAAGCCCAACTTAAACCCTGCAATTATTGAACGAGCTCGACGAGAAGCTGATATTCGTCTGCGAACCGACAATCTTATCGAAATGATTGATTTTGTCGAAACAGAACATCTTTCGGAGTCGGGGCCGATAATTCATTATCACGTGGTGAGCGAATTGATTCCGGGTGTGAGTTTGTTAGATCTTCTACAAGGGAAATTATGCGATTCCAAAGGCGTAGAAATCGAATATGCAAAGCAGCTATATCAATTCTACCAAGAGCGGCCAGAGCAATTTGCTATTTTCATAACAAGAAAAGTCTTAAATGGATTATTTGTTCTGCATGCAAACAACTATGTGCATAGAGACATTGATCCAAGTAATATTATGATTACTAATTCACGCCAGATTAAAATTATTGATTTTGGCGTGGCTAAAAGTTTGCATGAAAAAAATAATGGCAATGGATTGGCTACAAAAATAGGTACTTTCATCGGCAAACCGGCATATTCTGCTCCGGAATTGGTTTCAGGGGATGTTCCTAACCACAAGCCTGCATCCGATTTGTATTCAGTGGGAATTATGTTGTATGTCATGATGACAGGCAAACTGCCTTTCTCCGGATCAATTACAGAAATATCAAGGAAAGTCATAAGTGAGCCGACTCCTGTAAAGAATATTAAGAATGGTTCGCTACGAAAAATCATAGCTAAAGCAACTGAAAAATCTCTCAAAAAAAGATACGCATCTTCTGCCGAATTTTTAGTAGCATTAGATAGTGTAAAAAGTGAGACATATCCGTCCAAAAAAGTTTTCATAACAATAAGTATTGTAGTTGCCATATCAGTTATTGCTGGAATCATTCTTGGGACCTTGATATAAATCAAGTTCAAGACAAAGACAATCTAAACACATACATAACACGAAATATGGGTAATTCAAGAAATTTACAACTGCGCCTCATCTCATTAGTTTTAGCCATTTGGGTTCTACCCATAAATTCATTTGCGGAATTTAAGGCAACAGTGGATGTGGAGGTAACATCTGATGCTCCGGTAGTTACAGCTAATGATAAAAAGAATACATTGTCAAGCAGTAATGCCAAAGCAGAATATAGGATTACTATTGTTTGGAATGGCGCAGAAAAGGTGACCGACATGAAGATTGTTTCGGGTACATATAATTTTGGTTCTCTGAAAAATCAAACCTTCACAAAAGTCGAGACATCTGAGAATGCAATTAGTATTCCCATTACGTTGGACCTAAAGGAAGTAAGAGAATATTCATTTGATTACTCCTTGCAGATAGAATATAAGTTGACAATTGAAAAGGAGGGAAAAGAACCGGAAATAACTACAGCAAACGAATCCATTGAAGGAGCATCAAAGGAAACAATACAGGTTTGGCCTGCGCCTATTGTTTTGGCCTGTAAGACAAAATTTGATGCAATGCTGCCAGGCGAAAAAGTCAATTTTGAAGTCAAATCTTCTGGCGGTGTAGAAGATGGGTGGAAGTTTGATTGGACAGCTGGGACCCCTAAAGGTTCTCCTGCCACTAAATGCGAATACCTGGCAACTACGCCTCAACGGATTAACAATGGCTTTGAACAGCAGCAAATCACGGTGAACTATATCAACATCGCCCCGGATAAAAAGACCACTTGGTATGAGGGAAGTATAACGTTTAACGTCGATGTGTATCATACGCCAAAGGTTGTGCAAGGAAGCTCTCCGAATGGAGCTTATTCTACTGAGGTGCTGAAGTATGAGGTGATGTCCTCAGGTGGGAATCCCGGGGCTTGGGTATATGCTTGGTCAGATGGTCAATCCGTAGGCAATATTTCGGAAATAAAAGCTGTAAATGTAAATGATACACCAATTTCAAAAGAAGTAAAGGTTACTGCTAAGAACACCTCGCCGGAAAGTAAAGTGTGGTATGAGAAAGAGTTTATATGGCCGCTAACAATTTATCCGGCGCCACAAGTGAGTTCACCTGAGGAACTGCCAAAAGACGTTTTCAGCGGACATTCAATCCCCATAGAGCTCACAGTCAAAGGAGGGCAAGCAGACGCTTGGACTTACAAATGGTATGTTGACGAAATGGAGCAACCCGAAAATAACTATAATCGCATATTTAATTTCAAAGTTAATAATAATGATATCGGTCCAATTGCTCAAAAGGTAAAAGTGGAGGCAACTAATAACGCGGCTGGTGTGATTACGCCATACACTGAAACATTTGAATATGACTTTATTATCTGGCCCGGTAACGAAATGGTGGCATATAGTGGTCAGTCCATCAGTATCGGAACGTCCCGAAGAGAAGGCTATACGTATTCATGGAAGAAAAATGGGTCTATGATAGCAAATGAAGGTTCAACGTTTACAATAGTCGTAACGAACAATAATACTGACGGCTCATGCATAACGGATATTTATACATTGTCTGAAATCAATCAAAGCGGCGAATCAGAAGAATATGAATATAAAATTTCGGTATATCCCGAGCCGAGCATAGAACTTGTCGATGAAGAGTTTAACTTTTATTATGGCGAAACCGCCAAATTTGTTAACGCTAAAGGAGGCTATCCTGATGGATGGGAGATTTATTATGATGGTTCTACTGATGATGTCATAATTGAAGATGGTGACATCAATGGGTGTAAAAGAATAGTAAAAGTGACAGCCAGAAATTACTACCATAATTTAAAATGGTTCGACAAAGAAATCGACATTCAATATAACGCATGGTCAAAAGGCAACATCAGTGGGAAACTTAATCGTGTAGAATATAACGGTTTCGCTGATTTCGAATTAATTGCCACTCCAACAGGCGGATATCCAGACGGATGGACATTCTCTTGGACAAAAAACGGCATTGCCGTTGATAATGCCGATACAAACCTACTGAAGATTGATGAATACAACTCAGAAGCGGAAGTTAAAAGATACACGTATGTATTGACAGCAAAAAATAATATCGATGAAAGAATCGGACTGGAAAAAGAAGTGAAATTTACGTTCAATGTATGGCCTACCATTCAATTGCCAGCCGAATCCGATATTCAAGTTTCTGAAACAAAGATTCGACAAGGCAACAATCTAACAATACGAATCCCGGAGGCTGCCGGCGGGTATGAATACACTTGGGAGTACGATTGGAGAATAAATGATGAACAGATAGGAAAGAGCAATGAAATATCGCTGAAATTGGCCGTTGAAGCCGGTAATACGATGCAAAAGATGTCACATGATTACTCTTTGAGAATCACAAACCCCGGGCCGATAGGCGAAGCTCCTTGGGTAGATGTTATCTATCATGCGCCGGAAGTGATAGTATATCGTCGCCCACATCTGCCATCATCATTAACGCGCAAAGGCAATGGTGCTTCCTGCACCATGATTGTACTACAAAATGAGTATAATGATGAACAATTGTCGCAATACAAATATCGTTACGTATTTGGATATACCGATAAGAATGGAGTTGACCACTTTATGCCTGAAACCGAGAATCGCTATTATCAGTTTGATAAAGTCATCTTCGATAATTCCGATAATACATTTTGGGTGTTGAGCCAATGGAATTATGAAGATGGCAGCAAAGTTACTAGTGGAAAGCGTTTCCTAAACGGCTCAAAGAATGACGATTTCGATGCGTCCAAATATGAAACTGTAAATTCAGGAAGTGGACGCGGTGAAGACGAAGCCGGGCTGAATGAAGTGTGTAGCGATAGTTATGTTCAAATTGACAATAATGGTTTTGTGGCATCGACAAAAACACCACAAAATGCAGTCGTCGATGTTCACTCTATTGATGGGGTAAACATTATTCATCAAGTTTATCCGCCAAACACTTATTTTAATGAACCAATAGACACTCAAGATCTCGCTCCCGGGATGTACATCATCAAGGTACATGTTGGCGATATGGTTGATGTGAAGAAAGTGGTAATAAAATAATCAAGATTGCAATGAATTACATACAAAGAATACTTATTGTAACCTCTATTCTGCTAACCGGATTGTACGGTTCAGCCCAAGATTTGACGTACAATGAGAAAATTCAATTAAATAAGGATGCTGTTGAATTACTGATGAAGTATAGTGAAACGTGCCGATTGGATGAGTACAGTTACCCGTCAGAATTTGAGCAGTTATTTGAAAAGAATGCACATAATTTCATTTTTAATGACTTAATGGGTTTGTCTGACGCAGATTCTATTTCAGTTAAGGACTATATAACATTATTGTCAAAGAAGAATGTCCTTAATCCGGATATAACCATAAAAAACATTAAGAATATTAAAGCATGGAAGCTCGACTCAAAGCATTTCCTTAAACTGAGTTTTGAGAAGCAAATGGAGTATTCAAAAAAATCGAGTGGGACGCTTATGCATTCACTAAATCATTATGAATCACCATATCTGTATGAAATGACTATTTGTAGTAACCAAGAGTCAGGAGAATGTTATATTGTTGATTTAAAGTCTGAAATACCTAATGGCAAATCTCGCTTACCGTTAGATTATACCCACGTGAAGAACACCGATCCAAGAGATTCAGTTGTCACTATCTCTGGCACTCCGCTTAAGTTCTATAGGGGACAAGCACTGGTTAAGCGCAATGCCATATTTAAATATCATGATGATGATGTTAAACTAAATGCGTTAACTGTTGGCGATGAGGATAACTATCACTATGTGTTTGAGTATAAACCCAAACGTTGGAGAGTTACTGCAAATGCAGATATTTCAATGGAATCATTTCTTACCGCGCCCGAATCAAATGTAATGAATGTAAAGCAATCCATTAAAGATTTCGGTATTGACGTTGGATACATATTCCCGTCAAAAAGCAAGGTAAAATTCGGAATATTTTTAGGTGTAGGCATGTCTTTAGGCTCAATGCAAATAGCAATTGACCGGTTGAATTATAATTATTCAGCTCCGGGAAAAGCCGACATTGACGGTGACGAATATCAAAGATATGTATCAATCTATAATATGCTTCAACAAACTGAGTTTAAGCACCTAACTATGCCGCTTTACGCCGACATTGAATACAGGTTTAGTAATCGAGTTGGGATATACGCAAATTTAGGAATTAAGGCCTATGTAAATATCGGCTCATCAACATGGGATCTTGCTTATGGTAGTGATGTTTATGGTGTATATCCCCAATACGGAAATTTGACAATTAAAGAGCCATTGTTTAATGATTTTGGTACACATAATATTTCATCCATCGGTAAATGGCAAACGGATTTATGCCCAATAGGGCTTGATGCAATAGGAGGCTTAGGTGTTAGAGTGAGACTATTCGGTCCCGTGTTGCTCAATCTTGGCGCGCGTTATCAATTTGGTATAATGCCAATAATCAAGGGGTATGGCAATGTTTATCCTTTGTATAATGGAACAACAACAGAATCAAAGGCTCCGCTCGTGTACCGCGTTGAAAATGGTACCACTGTTAGAAATCTAACGAATTACACAGGGGATATATCCCATAATCTCGTGAACCTTAATATTGGCATTACAGTAAAATTTTAACTAAACATAAAATATCTGAATATGATAAGAAATTTTCAATGCAAAAGTTGTGGTGTTCAATTTTCTGCTGATGATTCAAACATAGTTGAATGTCCGTTTTGTCAGTCTGATGTTGTTGAACCTATTACTGAAAAGAAACCGATATTGCGCATCCTCATGCTAGCGCTTGGAGGAATTGCAATTATCATCGGAGTGGCTTTCCTTGTAAATAATTTAAAGCATGAATCCGAACATGGACCCGGACCGACCCCCGACGTCATAGAAACAAACACAAATACAGAAAAGGGTGAGGCCAAACATGAACAAGCGCTCAACTCAGAAACTATACCTGAGCAGGTCAATCTAATAATTATCATTGTTGGAGATGTTATGCCTGATAAAAAAACTAAAACATATTCTTTTGAAATCAATGTAGATTGTAATGTGTCAGGCGAAAAGCATTATTATCTTGCAGAAAAAGGCAGTGATAATCGTAAAGAGTACAAACTTGAAAATGGTATGATTCGCAACGTGCCACCGGCAATTCAAAGCGAAGGCGGTTATGTTGTGACAGTAGAGATTACCGATCAGCAAGGCAATGTGATGGCAAGTGAACAAAAAGACATTCTCGGCTTTGTTGAGTTTAAAGACGAACTTCGCTCTAAATTGACTCTAAACGAAGTTCAGAAAGATATAGATGGTTTTTGTAAATCGTCAGATTCAACTCCATTCTATTCTGATAATGGGTATGATAACAACGTTAAATTTATATGTGGTCATATTGAAACTAATAGTGAAGATTTTGCTATGGATATTTTCGAATCTGATAGCGGAATTAAAGCCGTCAAAGTTGTTGAGCTTCATCATAATCAACGGAATTTAGTGGATATCATATATCTTGAATCAATAAAATAATGTCATTATGAATAGAATAATTGTATTATCCATAACAATAATGATGTGTATCTCAATGTACGCATTTGATGGCCGTAAAGTCCATTTCGTGTATATTGCGCATGACGTTGAAACTCCGATCTATGAGCTTAAAGGTAAATTAGATTTTTACCGAGATGAAGCTCGCGAAGACTCAAATTATCAAGTTATTTTTTATCTTGCTAATCAATGGCGCCCAATCATTGTGCAAATCAACCCTGTTGAATATAATGAGAATGACTATAAATCCTTGATACAAGAACTCTATGAGCGGGATTATCATACTCCGCAGCCTGATGTGGATGTAGAATATATCGTAGAGTTATTTAAAAACCTTCAAATATCAGGTAAAGACTCAGGGGTGGAAGAGTTAACCATGTCATATTTTGTAACTCCTAATTTTTTTATTCAGGGTTATAACGAAGCCGTAATAGCGCGTCTTTATTACGTGTTGGATATTGAAAATCTATGTTCTGAAAATAAGGTTGGCTCATTTACACTTGATGCTTTATATCCAAAAGGTTATAAACCGAAATATTCGGATGGAGAACCTTTTGGGCCGATGAATTTGGGACTCATTAACGATAGGTGTAAGAACAGTATTAAACAAATGTAAAAAAAGAAGTTATGAGAAGATTAATTAAGATATTGACAGTTATGTCTGTTATATGTTTTACTCAGCTTGTAGCTGTTGCCGACATAACCCTTCCTGCCAGCATCAAGATTAGGAAACCAACATTATTGACTGAAAAGCTAATTAAAGAGTCTCTAATAGACAAACTTGTACGCTCTGGACGTTGGGGACAAGATGATGTGAAACAGGATGCATTGTGGGAGGTTTATAGCGACCGAGCAGGGAACAAAACATATATGTCTCCTTCAGCAGGTTCGCAAGTATGCGGGACATTGAAGTTCAATCAGAAAGTTCGAATTGCGCGCATAGAGAACAATTTTGCCCTAGTCTATGACGATCCAAAAGCAAATGGAACTATATGCTCTAATGAGGCAAAAAGTCTTGGGTGGGTTCCTATGAGTAATTTATTGCTTTGGGAACGTTGCCCTGTTAACGAGCACAAGATTTATCAAAGAGCACTTTTAGCTGCAAATTTCGATAATGTAGCCTCAGATGGTGATTCTAAGATTTCAGTGTATGCAAGTCCCGAACGGCGCGAAAAATTAAACGTGAATATATATGAATTGAAATTCTACTATGTCATGAAACGGGACACTAAAACAGGTCTTGTTTTATTGGCTCACAATTATTCTTTAGACGGGGTAAGTGATAAACAGTTGTTGGGATGGGTAGCTCCAGAATCTTATATTGCATGGAATCAACGCTCATGTCTCGAACCGAATTGGGAAGAAGATAAAGTGGACCTTTTTCGTGGTAAAACTTATTCAATTTATGAAGATCCGAATTTGACCAAAGTAGTAGCACCGTATGTATATGGTGAGGTCAATCCGGATGAGAAAAAAGAAAATTCTCCATATCGATACCGGATGCAAGCAGAATTACTTAGATTTCCTATTTTGGAGAATGATGCAAACAAAGATGCACTTTATAAAATCACAACAATTGCGAGTGGACGTGTTATAAACTATGCGAAAGACAATGCAAGGAAGATTGAGCTGAAACGTAAAGCGGAAGATTTTTCGAATAAATTGAATAACATCAATTTGATATTTGTAATTGATGGAACAGTTTCAATGAAACCATATTTCGTATCAGTAAAAGAAGCAATAAAAGAGGGACTTAAGTATTTTAATGCTAAAAAGTATAAACCACGAATTGGGATTGTTATCTATCGAGATTATGCAGATGGTAATGCCATGATTGAATCACTTCCTCTTGTTGACGAGGATGATTTGCGATGGCATACGTTCTTGGATAACGTTGGTAATCTGGGATATGGCGCTAAAAGTTCGCCTACCGATAAAACATACACAGAGGCTTTATATGCAGGCATTGATGCCGGTTTGGATGCACAAAAAATGGGGTATAATAAGGACCAATCGAATCTGATGATTGTCGTAGGGGATTGCGGCAATGCTCCTGATGACCCCAAAGCTCCTGTCAAAGACGACATTATAAGGAAGTTAGCTGACTATAATATTCAATTGATGTCTCATCAAGTTCGGCGTAGTTCTAATAATGTGGCGTGGCAATTGTTTAACACACAGATGGTTGACTTAATCCGCACAAACATTCATGAACAGTATGATAGACTAAACTTGTCGGCCCCGAAGTTTGTTAAGCGTGATGATGGTCTGGGATATGACCTGGAAAACACGAATGAGGAAACGTATTTTTTTGGCTCTATTCGCCGTGCGCCAAAACAGAATGCAGAGATAGATCCGAAGGCTCTTTCCAAACTAATTGAACATAATTTCGCTTCTTTTGAAATATTTGTAAGTAATCTGCAAGATATTTTAAACAGATACATAAATGACGGTGCTGGTACAAATTTAACATTTGAAAAGTCTTTTTTGGCAGGAAGAGGATTAACGAATAAAGGCATCGAAGATTACAATAAAAGTGGGCAGAGAGGAGCTCGAACCGGTTATGTGCGAAAGTGTGACCCACAAGGAACTCCATATTGGAAACCGGTAGTGATACTGTCCCTTGATGAACTGGAAAATCTGATACAAGACTTCGCTCCCGCCTATTCTGTGGCGAGAAATATTAATCAAGCAGATGGGAACGATCGAAGTCATCGAAAAAGTTATATTGATGCATTGAAGGGCATTGTTAAGGCCTTAACGGGAAACACAAATGACGATGCAATTAATAATATGGATCTTGGTCAAGTAAGCATGATGATTCACGGCTTAAATGAATCAAGTGCCTCGCTCAAGTCCTACACGTTAGCACAACTTGCAGAACCTCAAATTGTAAGTGCAGAAGAGTATCTTGGCATGTTGTCTGAATTTAAGCATAAATATGATAAATTAAAAAGAACTCTGGCGAACAAAAATTACTTGTATAAATTCTCTCAGAACGGTGAATTAACTTATTACTGGATTCCGATTGAGGACTTGCCCTAACGTAAGCAATAGACATGAACAATTTGTTTGACATAAAGAATTTGCGTTGCTCTTATGATAAGAACTATCAAGAGGGCAAATCGAAGGTCGTTCTTGAAATAGGTCGCCTCGCAATTCCGCGAGGAAAGGTCATTTTTATCGTAGGCGAATCGGGAATTGGTAAGAGTACCATTCTTGAAACCCTTGGCATGATGAATGATACGATAGTCCCGAGCGATGATACTGAATTTGCATTTAGCAGCGATAGTTCTGAATGCTTTAACTTAAAGGCATTGTGGTCGCAAAGTGGAGACAAGGCGCTTTCGAATTTCCGTTTGAAGCACTATAGCTTCATTTTTCAGAGCACAAATTTGATGCGTAACTTCACGGCGTTTGAAAATGTCGCGTTTACAAGAATGCTGCAAGGATATGGTAAGTTTCATTGCTTTCAGCGCACTCGTCAAGTGCTGGACGAGTTGGGGATGGAGCATATCACCCCTGAGCGCAAGGTTCATGAACTCTCAGGCGGACAGCAGCAACGCTTGGCGTTTGCGCGTGCCATTTTGCCTGACTTTACAGTGCTTTTTGGTGACGAACCAACCGGTAACCTTGATGCAGAGAATGCAGTGCGCGTAATGAGTATTCTTGCAAACAAACTCAAGTCTATGCCGGGTGCGTCGGCAATCATTGTCAGTCACGATATGCATCTTGCCGTTAGTTTTGCCGATGTTATAGTTAAGATTCGTAAATGCGTAAGACCTCGCCAATCTGAGCATGGAGAGGATGTAGTATATGGCAAAATTGACGAACAGTGTGTATTTACTCATAATGGCTCCGACCGGCAATCAGCTGTGTGGAGTAATGGTTCAGAAGAATATTCTGCATCTGAATTTGAAAATTTCTTACGTAAAAAGTAATTATCAAAATGGGCATACTTAATCAATATACCAAACTGCTAGCTTCGAGAGAGAGCCGTGAAGTTCTTGGCAAAAAGTGGGCGAACGCGTGGCTTCTAACCATTGTGCTTGCCGTTACGTTCGTTTCAATTGCATTCAGTAACGGCTCTATGCTTTATCTTTCTGAAAAGATGAATGACCCCTTTACAAACTGGGTTAATATAGACCAAGAATACCGTTCGGAGAGAGCAAGGGACTTTTTCCACTATTTGGAGAATAATGAAGTAAAGTCGCATTACAAATACGATTATGTACAATATGATCATTATATGCCGCTTACTTTTGTCGGTAGGAATGGAGAACAACCTTTCCTGCAAGTTCGTTTCTTCGAAGATTTTGGAGGGAAAATCATTGAGGCCGTATTATCGGAAGATAACATCGTTGACGGAATTTGTGCGCCGGCAAATGTAATTTCCGCAAATCAATCGGGCTTGATAATCACGGAAGAGGCTCTCGGAAAGTTAGGCTACGATTTGGAAACTCCTCCCGCGTATGTCAATTGGTTATCACCGAGCCAAGGTGCAGAAGTTTTGGGTGTTAAGGTTGATACACAAGGGTTTGCTAACGCCCCATTGCCTCTTTTAGGAGTTGTCAAAAAACTACCGGGAAATATGGATGTGATTGGACCCGGAGTCTTGGCAGACAAAATTGATGATTTTACTAATTATCCCTTAAACTTAAACAACGAGAGTTATCAACATTCCGCACACTATTTTGTGCCGAAAAGTATTAGCGATAACAGCTTTGAAAAAGTTGTAAAATCTGTGTTACCCGATACGCTTCTGACAAATGTATATATCTTGAATAATACAAACCTTACCTCTGCTTTAGGGTCATGGCAGGAGGGTCGATATCTTTCCATATACTTTAACGGTTATCATGAAAACAGTATCCCAACTGAGGTATATCATTCAATTGCCAATGCCGTTGAGCAGACATTTGGTCCTCAGAAAGCATGGAGGCTATTTGACTACGTTGATGCCTATAAAGAAAAAGATCAGGGCAATTATATCTCAATCTCATTCAATAGCCTTGACTCTATCCGCTCATTCGAACGAATGGCAAATGATAAATATAACATAAAATTGGAAATGTCGCAAGTAAGCGCCAAGGAGAACTTTAATGCAGTATCAGTAATGGCCAATATTCTTTCGTTGGTAATGATACTGTTTTCAATGGCATGTATAATCCTGTTTATTGTTAACATGCTGCAGAGTTATTTCCAGAAGGTTAAGCGGAACTTGGGCACTTTTAAGGCATTTGGCATTAAAACCGGCGAGTTGATTGGAGTTTATATTCTCATAATTGGAGCAATCGTTGTCGGCTCTATCATTGTGGCTCTAATATTTGCAATGTTAGTACAAGAGATACTCCCGATTTTCAACGTATTAAAAGATAATACGTATAATTATCTCTCTCTCTGGAGTTACAAAACCATAGGTTCCATAATTATCATGCTCGTGGCAACCATACTAACTGTAAGAATTCAAATGGCAAGACTGCTGCGCAAGACTCCCGGCGATCTGATTTATGACCGAGATTGATAAAGACCATGCAACCAATTCAGGATAGAATATATTATAATCAGCAGACACGAACGTGGTATCTTTATGTTGAAAAAAGATGCTACTCATACTGCGAATCTCAGCCTTCTCTCGGAAGAGGAGGCATGGGAGAAGTGTTTCTGGGTCGTGACTGCGCAACCGGCGAGCGTGTTGCTATCAAGCGAGTAAAAAGCGAATATGAGAACTACCCGGAGATCCGCTCACGAGCTCGCATGGAAGCAAAACTTGCTTTTCGACACCCCAATTTGGTCGAAATGTTTGGCTGTGCTGAATCTATCTCGGGCAGAGGTCCATTATTCCTTATCTCTCGATTTGTTTCCGGCGAAAACATAAACAGTTATATCTCTAAAACATTAGTCGGAATGGCTTCGGAAATAAGACAGCGCAAAATTGTTGAAATGCTATATCCTGTTTTAAATGCCTTGGATTATATTCATAGCAGCGGCATTGTCCATCTTGACATCAAACCGTCAAACATTATGGTTGAAGGCGGTAAGAATATAAGATTAATGGACCTCGGCATTGCTATGTCCAATAATCGCACTCGGTTACAGAATAATGTGGGCGAATATAACCCGAGTTATTCAACGCATAGCAGTTCGGGCTTAATGGGAACCCCTAAGTATGCCGCACCTGAGCAGTATGGCGAAAATTTAGGCTACGGACAAATAAATGCAACGACCGACATCTACGAATTTGGCGTCACTCTTTACGAGTTATTAGCCGGGGTAAATCCTTTTATAAGCACGTCAATAGATGAATCGTTAAACAAGCATGTCAAATTAGAATTACCTCAATCTCCATTTATTTCAAAACGATTATTAAAAACACTGAGAAAAGCAACTTCGCCAAATCAAAGTGAACGCCATCAATCAATTAAAGAATTGAGATCAGACCTTGAAAAGACAATAAATGCGCCTAAATCATTATTGAGTAGAATCTTTAATATATTTTCATAACGAATAGAGTATATTGATATAAAACATGAATAGAATCATCACAAAATTACCCTATCAAGGAGTGATGTCTTCTAACATAGGAGGACGAGCGGAGAATCAGGACTCTTGCGGGTTTTCAGAAACTCCGGTAGGTTTGCTTGCTGTTGTTTGCGACGGTATGGGCGGCGGACCGGCGGGCAAAACCGCATCGATGATCGCGACCGGAACCATTCTGGACTATGTTAAAAGTAATGGGAAGCCAGACGATAAAGAAGATTATGGCGAATTGATGACTGCAGCTGTTATGGCGGCAAATAGTGCTCTTCGACAGAAAATAGAGGCGTCCCCCGAATTGAATGGAATGGGTACTACTGTTGTTGCTATTCTATTTAGCAAAACGAATGCAACGATTGCACATGTCGGTGATAGCCGTGCCTATCAACTTAGAGACTCTTATTTGCTCTTTAAGACCAATGACCATTCTCAAGTTTGGGAATTGGTTAAAGCCGGGGCTCTTACTGAAGAGCAAGCCAGATTGTCCGCTTATAGTAATGTGATTACTCGCGCTCTTGGTATCGAGGATGAGGTAGAAGTGGACATTGATGTGCGCCCTTATGAAAAAGGCGACCGCTTTATCCTTTGTACCGACGGCGTTTGGGGCGCGATGCCAAAGAATTTACTCGTCAAGGAGCTATCCCGAAGCAAAAGTCTTGAAGGCACAATCGACATGCTGAATATGGAAGTCACTAAAGCCGGAAACGAAAAAGGTGGGCATCACGATAATTTCACCACTATGATAGTAATTCCTAATATTAATTCAACAGATATTGAACCGATGAGCAGAAAAATAAAATTGTTATTGCAAACACTCATGGTGGTGTGTGCGATTAGTTTAATTCTTAATTTAATCTTTTTCCTTATTCCAAACCCGAGCGATAAAATCGCTGCATTGAATACGAATATCACTACTCTTACAGCTCGCATTGCAGAATTGGAAAAGGAGAACGCTGAATTAACGAATCAAATAGAATCTCAGCAAAATGAACTCAAGGAAAAATCTCAACTCGAGGAAAAATACAACGAGTTGAAAACAGCGAAAGAAAAGCAAGCGAAACCTCAAATATCCGCCAGCGTAACTTCCATAGTTCCGAAGCTGAACCAGACTGCAGCAGATGATACTGCGCAAAATGCCGGAACGGCTTATATCATTGAGCAATTAGGCTTAATTGCAGATCGCATTACTAAATTGGGCGTAATGAAAGCAAAGACAACAAAACAGAAAAACGACAAAGAAAAGGAACGTGGCGACATCCGAAACTCCATTACGCAGCTGATAAAGGAGAATAAGGATATGGACGAAAAGACAAGAAAGATGTTGAACGAGGTGGATAACAGCCTTGGCTATCCTATTACAATGCGAGAACCTGATGGAACAAAAGATAAACAGGGCAGCATGTCGCACTGCAATAAATTAGTCGAAAATATTAAAGCCGAAATTGAACGATTAAAGAAGGAGGCAAAATGAGACGCTCTTGGTTGATACTAATTCTGTTCCTTTTTGCCACGCGTCCATCTGTGGCAAACGGTCAGAGCCATTCTTTTCCGCATTTCCATATTAGATTGGGTAGCGGACAGAACAAAGCAGAAAGTAAGACCGCCAAAACCGTCGAGGAATCTGCTACGACAAAACATGATAGCAAAGTCACTACGGAGCAAGATTCCACTTTTGTTGATCAAACTACACACGTTTTGTTAAAAGTAGTACCGGATATACGAACGCTTGGTATGTTGCCTTGTAAAACAGAGCAAGAAATGCGTCAAAAAGCGAAAAAACGTGATGAAATTGTGCAGGTATTAGTGAACTCAAAGTCACAGTGCTTGGAGCAGAATCACAAGTATATCAACACCGTAGTGAACTACTTAAAGGACAATAAGAGCATCATTTGTAGCCCTTCAGATGAGAAAAATCTGTATGGCAAAACGGTTAGATATGGCAGTATGCATTCTTGTAAAAATATTATAAACTACATAAACTTAATTATCCAAAAATTATGAGGACTTTACATGTTGGCAGAAATCCAGGCTGCGATATTGTCTATGATGATCTAATGGTTAGTCGTTCACATGCATTTATTCGAGTTTATCCCACGGGTAAGTATGAAATAATCAACAAAGGGACAAATGGAACCAAGGTCAATGGACAGTTGATTTCTTCAAACGTTCCGTATCCGACAAAGCGAGGTGATGATATTTTATTTGCAAACACCTCACGCTTGGACTGGAACAGAGTGCCGGATCCGCTAAAACCCTATAAGTTGGGCTTGATGATTTTCGGCATTGTGGCTGTCATTACGGCCGCAACTGTCGGTGTTGTAAAATTGATTCAGAATTATACCGGCTCGTCTGACCCGATAGAGCAACAAGTAGAACAGCAACCAAAAGAATCATCAACCGATACAATAAAATCTGTCGATGCACAAGACCTTAATCCGGTGCAGCCGCTTACTCCTACTGAAATTAAACCTAAAAAAGAAATTAAGAAACAAGACAAAGAATCTAATAAGAAAACAGAACAGGATCACAAAACCAAAGAAACTCAATCTAAAGCCGAAGAGAAAAAGGTCGAGTCCCCGCGTTTTCGTTCTCGCAGATAAATTTTATTAACCTTAATTATATTCACATTATGAGACTTTTAAAAATTGGCAGTTCGCCCGCATGTGACATTGTTGTCAATAGCCCATTTGTTAGCGGCCATCATGCAGATATAACTCTGCTTGATAGTGGAGAAATCCTCATTGAAGATAAAGGTAGTCGCAATGGCACTTTTGTCGGTCCTAATCGTAACCGCTTACGCCCGGGTGAAGAAGTGCCCATTCGTCGCGGCGACTTGGTTCGTTTAGGAGATACCGATTTGCTGTGGAGTCGAGTGCCTACCGTTACTCCAACTGAACATGGTGTTAGAATCCTCAATATAGGTTCTAACTTCCGAAATGACATTGTTGTTTCCAGTGGTGCTGTTAGCCGTTATCATGCAACGATTAAGATTGACAAGAGAGGTCGTGCGTTTATTACTGATAACAAAAGTACCAATGGCACTCAGATCAATGGCATGAAAATCACCCCTGGACAACCGGAACGAATCAAGCGTGGAGATAATATCGTTGTTGGCGAAGATGATATCACCGCGCAAATTCGTCCATACCTGCCAAGCTCCGGTGGTTGGCTTAAATGGATTGGCAGCATAGGTGCAGCTGCAGCAATAATCGTAGGTTTGATTTTCGGTATACCCCATATCATACGTCCAAAAGTTAATCCAACGGATTCTGTCGTTTATGTGCTGCACAATTTCGACTATGTTATTACGCTTAATGATAACCCCTTGTCCGTGCCTTTGACGCTCCATTATGATGGCTTTACAGTACAAGGAACTGCCTTTTTTATTGATAATGAAGGACATCTTGGCACTGCGCGCCACGTTGTGATGCCTTGGGTAAAGGAATACGAACCGAGTTCATTCGAAGCTTTAAAATCCCAAATACACGATGATGTAAAACAAGTGATTGACGGAGACCAAAGTTTGGAATATTTCTTGGCATATACCCCTATTGGACAACAAATTTATGCGTCAATAAAGAAAAATACAAATACATGGGAAAGTGATTATAAACAACTTTCAAGCGTTTTAGGCGCTCTATATACTGGCTCATACACTATTTCCGGCGAAACTAATCAAATGTTTATAGGCTATCCCAACCGAAATTATACGCACTTTGATGAGTTCGACCGTGCAGTGTTGGTTGCGGAATCCGGTAGGACGGATATAGATGTGGCTATTTTGCAAATGAATAGTAAGAAAACACCTTATCCTATAGAAAAACGATTTGACATAGATCGCATTTATACAGGCAATTATAAGGCAATGTCGGAAGATTTTATATCTTCAGGTTATCCGTCAGGCTTGGATCGTGCTATAGATTTGACCTCAAAGTCAATGGTTGTCAACACCTTTGTTTCAAAAGTATCTAAAGTTCCGAATCGCGTTATTTTTGAACTCCAGTATGCTTCAACCGGAGGTGCAAGCGGTTCTCCGGTATATCTAAAAGACGGAAAGCTTGCCGGGGTACTTACCGGTGTTTACACTGGCCAAGGTGGGACTACGCACGTGGTTCAAGTTAAGCATTTGAAAGATTTATATGATAAAGAAGTACGATAATGAAAAAAATATCAATCTTATTAGCAACTTGCTTAGCCTCTTTTTTAGGGGCTAATGCAAGTTCGCCTGAAACGGTAATGCTCGTTGATGGCACCATTTTGATGGGTTCAACGTCGGAAAAGAACTTCGAAAAGGGCACATTTAATTTCGTAGTAGATTCTGCGGAAATGACAGTACCTTTTTCCCAGATAAACACTACGATTTACGAGAAGCGGGTCAAAGACTTGACTGAAGCATGGCAGTCCTGGCTCGCATCGCGCCCCGAGTTCGTTAAAACCAATATGAACGGTGAAAAATTTGTGATGATGCACGGCGTGAAGTTTCGTGATAAATCATATGAAGACTATGTAATTGTGTTGGAGCGTTGGCCCGACAAGATTCGTTATGTTAATCTGACACCCTATACTAAGACAACTGAAGACTCAACTGTTGTGTCATTTACCTATAGCCCGCGTAACCCACTGGACATCTCCGGAGTTATTGATGTTATAGAAACCAAATCTGTGACTTACAAAGGACAAATCGTGGCTGAGGATTATGAAACGGTTGGCATTCTGACAGAAGACAATATTATCGAGCGAATCCCATTTGATGATATTGTAAAGACAAGTAAATTGCCTCTGTTCAGCTCTCAGCCTCTTAATGAACAGATCGAGTATCTTGATGTATTAAGCACTGATGATGGGAAATACACCGGAATCATTGAGTCTATCGTATATAAGCCGAATGGCGAGCAAGAGCCATATTATGTAATCTCGGAAATTGCTGCACAGAATCACCGTGAAATTCCATTCTCACAAGTAAAAGAATGGAGCAGAATGAAAAACAGTCAGTTTAAAATGCTTACCGATATTAAAATTGACAATGACTCGGTTATTTTTGTCCAAGAGCAAAAACTTGATTCTGAAGTGTATAAAGCAGTGAAGGATAATAATGGCACATTTGTGTTTGATAAAGAGGTTAAGCCGATGCAAGTAACAGCGAACGATGGAGTTGTTAAGGTGCTGATGCAAAACTCTCAGTCAAATCAAATGGTACAATTTCTCCCAATCACTAGAATCGCTGATAAGAAGGATTCAAATTTCAACAAATTTTCATTCTCATTGATAGATATTTTGAATCGTTCTCTATCGCCGGATAGAAGTAAGAGTCCTTATGGAAATCTCACTATGACATATACCGTGATCCCGGGAGTTTACATGCTATATCGACAGAGCGATAAGTCTGCATACTTGATCGAAGTTTTATAACTGTATGTTATCAAGAGGCTGTGTCATGGACAAATGATGCAGCCTCTTGTTTTTTCACAACATTTGTACCTATATTATAATTAAGCATTATGATAATTCGAAATGTTTACTTTCAAGCATTTTGATGTTTGTCTCAATAAATAGTTGGACACAAAAGGCCGTCGACTTGGGCTCAGTGTTAAGTGGGCGAATATGAATATCGGAGGCGTACAGACTTCAGATTGTGGCAACTATTTCAGTTGGGGAAACCATTAGGGGAACTCGAGCCTTGGGAGATATTTGCATCAAAGTTTGAAGTAGACAATATAGTTGGAAGCGAGCGTGATATTGCAGCGATGAATATGGGTGATAATTGGCGTATGCCCACACCGAATGAGTTACGTGAGTTACGCGATAAGTGCGATTAGCACCTCGAAACTATATATCCGATGCAAGGATTTAGAGTCACTGTATCTAATGGGAATTCAATCTATGTACCGATCTGCGGCGGATATGATCGAGATGAATTTGTCGTACATGATGGCAGTCTGAGAGTACAAGTGTGTCAAGCCTCTATGCGCTATAAGTTTAATGTACGTGCCATTTTGTGAGTATCGTATACTTCGAATGCCACCACCTAAAGAACAACGCTCAAGGCTATGTTTGCCTTGAGCGTTGTTCTTGTGATTTTAGGACTCTGATGCGGGAGTTTGAGAATCGCCGTCAGATGACCGAGTCTTAACTTTGCGTTTGGTTTTAGTGGCCGATGAGCTTATGTCTTTTTCTTCTCGTAAATCGATTTCTTGCTTATCTGAACCGACAACACGATATTGCAAGTATGCCAATGATTGATCAGCCATTATTTTAAATTTGTTGCCGAATTCTTTACGCCATGTGCGATATAGCGAATTGAACAGTCCTTTTTTAATATATGCCTCTACATAGGGGTGCACATACATTATAAAATTTGTTTTGCCCAAGTCGTTGATGCAGTAGTCAAGTTTTGAACGAAGAGTATCGGTGAATAACAGTGACGATGGCACGGTTCCTTTTCCTGCACAACTCGGGCATTGTTCCGAGGTTTCAATTTCCAAGTCGGGACGCACTCTCTGTCGGGTAATTTGCATCAAGCCAAACTTGCTCAAGGGCAAGATGTTGTGGCGAGCGCGATCTAACGCCATGATCTCGCGCATGTGTTCATATAACTTTTGGCGATGCTCTGCCTGAGTCATGTCAATGAAATCCACCACGATGATTCCACCCATATCGCGTAGTCGGAGCTGTCGGGCAATTTCATCGGCTGCCCGAAGGTTTACTTCCAAAGCGTTACTCTCTTGATCGGCTGTGGCTCTAGCTCGATTTCCGGAATTTACGTCAATAACATGGAGGGCTTCGGTGTGTTCAATAATGATGTAAGCTCCCGAGCGAAAACTAACGGTCTTTCCGAACGATGTTTTTATTTGTCGGGTAATGCCGAAGCTGTCGAAAATCGGTTCAGGCTTGTCATAAAGCTTTACTATATCCGCTTTTTCGGGAGCAATCAGGTTAACGTAGCTGAGAATTTGGCGGTGCGTGTCGGCATCGTTTACGTGTATAGCCTCAAAAGTGTCGGGCTTAAATATATCGCGCAGCACTCCGACGGCTCTTCCGGCTTCCTCATAGACGGGAGCCGGTGCATCGCTTTTGCGCGCCTTTGCCAGAGTATCTTCCCATCTACCTGTCAACTCACGCAGTTCGTGATTGAGTTCGGCCACTTTCTTTCCCTCGGCCGAAGTACGAATAATCACGCTGAAGTTCTCAGGCTTAATGGCTTCTATGACCTTGCTCAGACGCTGTTTTTCGGCAGCCGAAGTGATTTTGGTCGATACTGAGATTTTATTGCCGAACGGAATCAGCACCATGTTTCGTCCGGTATAGGAAATTTGAGTGGTCAATCGCGGGCCTTTTGATGAAATAGGTTCCTTGACGATTTGAACCAATAGTTGTTGTCCGGGGGCAAGCAAATCGCCTATGGAGCCATGCTTATCTATTTCAGGCAATGACTTGGCCTTGGTAATCTCCGGCAGCTTTTTTTTCTTATCAAGCGCCTGATTTACTGCGTCAAGATAAGATGCAAAGTTGGGACCCAAATCCAAATAATGAAGAAAGGCGTCTTTCTCATATCCCACATTCACAAAAGCGGCATTCAATCCCGGCATAAGCTTCTTTACCTTGGCCAGATAAATGTCGCCCACGGAATAACTCACGGATCGTGACTCCTTTTGGAGCGAAACGAGCCGCGAATCTTCAACCAAAGCGATAGCCACTTCGGTAGCGGAAACGTCAACGATGAGTTCGCTTCTCATTTGGCGGTTGGATTTGTGGGTTGGTAATCGGGTTAATTACAAATGGTTTGCAAAAAAGATAAACTTTTGGGCTGAAGGATGTAAAAAACTATCCCCGACCCAAAAGTTTTTCTATGTCGTTTACAAAGAAGAACAATTATTTCTTCTTGTGACGATTCTTGCGCAGACGCTTTTTGCGCTTGTGAGTAGCCATCTTGTGGCCTTTGCGTTTTTTTCCGCTGGGCATGATGATAATCTTTATGGGTTAATGATAAATAATGATATTACGATGTGAGAACAAGATTACTTCTTAACCTCTTCCACGAACGACTTAGCGGGCTTGAACGCGGGGATTTTGTGTTCGGGGATGATAATAGTAGTGTTCTTGGAAATGTTGCGAGCGGTCTTTTCAGAACGTGTTTTAACGATGAAGCTGCCGAAGCCACGGAGATAAACGTTTTCGCCGTTGATCAGAGAGTCTTTAACAACTTCCATGAACTTCTCAACAGTTTCAAGAACGTTCGCACGGTCAATGCCGGTGGTCTTAGCAATTTCGCTAACGATGTCTGCTTTAGTCATTGGTGTGAAAAAGTCTTAATTTTATTTATAATGTTTATTATTACGCACTTACGCAATTACGGCGAATAAAAATCGCACAATTGCGACTGCAAATATCCGATTTTTTTTCCACATAATCACCACGTTGAGCCATTTTTTTTTCAAAAACGATGTTTTTTTGGTCATTTCACGCGAAATTAGTACTTTTGCACTTATTATCATATACTAAAACATCAAATGGCAGTATCTAATTTCTTTCGTAAAATATTTGGTTCGGACGCGTCCGATGAAACAGACGAATTCGACGACTTCGAACGAACCCATGGACAAAACACACAGCAACTCGCCGCAACTGACGCATCGGAAGAGGCAATCGCCGAATCGGAGGAATTGCCGGAGGAATTGCTTGACGCAATTCTCGGGGTGATAAATGCCCAGCTGCCTCCGGTGGCCAGTCAGTGTTTGGACCGCGATGCCCAACGCCGTTATTTGTCATCAATCCTCGGACAGCCATTGGTGAACTATGGAGAGACCCTACGCAAGAAAGCTCTCAATGAGTTAACCGGCGACAGAAAAAAAATGCAGCAAGAGCTCGATGAACTCCGTGCTGAACGAAAGGACTTAAATGCAAAACGCGATGAACAAAGAGCAACTTTGCTCAGCGAACAACGCCAACGCAAAGCATTGAGTGATCGCAATCGAGACTTAGAGAACAAAATATCCGAACTCGATAGTGAAGTAGAGCAACACAAACTGACCATTTCTGCCATGATGAACAAAGTGAGAGTGGCAGAAGTCAGCGAAGAGGATTCTCAGATCATGCGCGATGAAATGGCTCAGATGCGACAGGAGATTGCTGAACTACGAGAGCAGCTGACCCGCAAAGATGAGACGATTGCCGATAAAGACAAGGAAATCACCGCTTTAGCCGAAAAAGTGGCGGAATATGAATCTTCGTCCGCACTTGAGGCAGCACTTGACCAACGCCGAGAGGCTGCCGGAGAAGACGTTGCCGCCACGCAAGCGCCACGCAAGCAACGTAGCCGACGCAAAAAATCTGTCGCAGTCTATAGCCCCGAAGATGACTCATCTGTTGGTATTGACAGCATTGATTGGCTGCTTCCCGGTGGAGCTCCCGCAAGCCATGTGCCCCACGTAGCAGACCCGGATTTTGGTTATCAGCCACCAAAACATGCACCGGAACCCGATTCCGATGCTCAGCTCACTCTTTTTGACTAAATTGTTATATGAAAATATTAGCTATTTTTGCCGCGCTACTCTTCAGCGCGATATCCGCTGGCGCAACAACTCAAGTTAACATCAGCGAACTGTCGCAATATGTCTATCCCAACAACTATGCCGCGTCTGCATCGCTGAACTTTATGCCCGATGGCACAACCTATGTCACCCTTAGTGCAGACGGCAAAAAAATCGAACAGTATGATGTAGCTTCAGGGAAACATGTCGGAACTCTGCTTGACGTAACATCTACACGCGGCGAACGAAAACTTGAAAGCATCAAATCTTTCACAGTAAGTACCGACGGGACAAAAATCCTCGTCTTCGAAAAGTCAGAGCAAATTTATCGACGCACCTTCCGCGCTGAATACTTCATCTTCGACATTAAGCGCAACACCCTCAAGCCGCTGTCAACCGCCCACCCCATGCAGCAATCACCGGTAATCAGCCCCAATAGTCGCATGGTGGCATTTATGGCTGAAGACAATAACATATACATCCATAAACTTGACTATGGCACGGAAGTCGCAGTAACCACCGACGGTAAAGTCAATGAAATCATTAACGGTGTGCCAGACTGGACCTACGAAGAAGAATTCTCAACATCACGTTCCATGGAATGGGCTCCTGACAATTCCATGCTTTGCTACCTGAAATATGACGAAAGCAAAGTTCCGGCATTCAGCTTTGCCATGTATGAAGGGGCCTGTGACCCTCAGACTCAATATGCCCTATATCCCGGCAACTTCACGTATAAATATCCCGTTGCCGGAGAGCCGAACTCGCAAGTGACTCTCCATAGCTATGATGTTGACACGCGTAAGACCAAAGATATTGCATTTCCGGCAGACGACATTGAGTATATCCCACGTATACATTTTTCCCCATCGGCTGAGAAGCTCATCGTCCTTACTCTGAATCGAGAACAAAACCGTTTGGACTTCTATGCCGTTAACCCTCGCAGCACAGTAGTAAAACAAATACACCAAGAAAAAAGCAACACTTGGATTCGCCCCGAGGTGTATCAATCTGTTGCATATGAAACCAACGGCATGGTCATCTTTAGCGATAGAACCGGTTGGAGTCACCTCTACCGCATGGACTACAACGGCAACAGCCTTGGTGCTCTCACCGAAGGCGAATTTGATGTAACTGCCTACTACTGCACGCTCGCCGATGGCACTTATTACTATCAAAGTGCAAAAAACGGAGCCATCAACCGAGTTATTACAAAAGTAAATCCGAAAAAGAAAAAAACGACCGACATCAGTCCCTCCGAGGGTTGGGCATCTGCTTCATTTTCTCCTAACGGAGCCCACTACGTGATGAACTATTCTTCGGCACAAACCGCTCCGGTCTATACCCTGATGGCATCAGCAAAAGACGCCTCAGTGCGCATCCTCGAAGATAATGCCGCAACGAACGCCAAGTTTGCCAACGCAGCAAAAAAAGAGTTCTTTACGTTTAATACCGCCGGCAACGATTTGAACTGCTGGATTGTAAAACCCCGTGATTTCGACGAATCAAAACGCTATCCCGTTGTAATATATCAGTATAGCGGTCCGGGGTCACAAGAAGTCACAAATCGCTGGAGCATTGATTGGATGCAATATTTTGCCGAACAAGGCTACATCGTGGCATGCACCGACGGCCGCGGAACCGGCGCACGCGGACGTGACTTCGAACAATGCGTCTACAAAAATCTCGGCTATTATGAAACAAAGGATCAAGTGGCTTTTCTGGAATATCTTCAAGGGCTACCATACGTCGATGCTCAAAGAGTTGGAATATTCGGATGGAGCTTTGGCGGATATGAAACTTTGATGGCGGCATCGAGCGGCGCTTCATACGCAGCTGCCGTAGCCGTGGCAGCCGTAACGTCTTGGCGATTTTATGACACCATCTATGCCGAACGCTACATGGACACTCCGCAAGCCAACCCCGAAGGATACGAAAATAGCGCACCGCTGAGTCGAGTTGACAAACTGACATGCCCGTTGCTGCTCATGTCAGGCACGGCCGACGACAACGTTCACATGAGCAACTCTATTGAGTACGTGGCGGAAATGATTAACCTGAATCGATGGCCCGAAATGCTATTGTTTCCTAACATGAATCATTCAATCTACGGCTGCAACACTCGCGCAGTAGTTTACGCTCGAATGCTTGACTTCTTTAACCGCAATCTTGGCAAATAAAATTTTCGTCATCGGACCTACCGCCTGTGGGAAAACCCGCCGAGCAGTGGAACTTGCCCGAGCACTTGGCAACGGAGAGATTGTCAGTGCTGACTCTCGGCAAGTTTATCGCGGCATGGACCTTGGCACCGGCAAAGATATTGACGAATACGGTGACGTACCATATCACCTCATCGACATTTGCCCTGCCGGCAGCAAATACAATTTATTTGAATACTTGCGCGATGCATCTTCTGCCATTGACGACATTGAGATGCGAGGGAACAGACCTATCGTCTGCGGTGGAACCGGATTATATGTAGAATCATTGCTCAACGGGCTTCGGCTACCACCGGTGCCGGAAAACCCGAAGTTGCGTTCACAGTTGCGAGGCAAATCTCTGGAGGAACTAACCGATATGCTTGCGCAAATGAAGACTCTTCATAACACCACCGACGTCGATACCCCAGCGCGAGCAATCCGTGCAATTGAAATACAAACGTATTACTCCGACCACCCCGATGCTGCGGCACAAGCGGAACCCCACCCTCTGACCGATGCCGTAATTATCGGACTCAACATTGACCGCAATGAGCGTCGCCGACGCATTTCCGAGAGACTCATTGCGCGAGTTGACTCCGGCATGATTGAAGAAGTCGAACACTTGTTGGCATCCGGCATCCACCCCGATGACTTAATATATTACGGCTTGGAATACAAGTATCTGACCCTTTATTGCACCGGACAATTATCTCGCAAGGATATGCTCGCCGGACTTGAAATCGCCATTCACCAATTTGCAAAACGCCAAATGACATGGTTTAGAGGAATGGAGCGACGCGGACATCATATCCATTGGTTAGACCATGATGATCCAAAATTCATAGAAAAAACAATGAATATCATTAACGAATGAAGCAACTTATCTCCATATTGTTATTGATTGCAAGCTCCATGTTTATTCCCATGAGAGCTCAAGAGGCAAACATTGAAACGTCTGATTCATTGCCACCGCTGACAGGGAATTGGATCCAACAGTTGATGCAAGCCAATTTCAACATCAATGACCCGCGCATTCATTACCCGAAATTTGCCAATTTTTGCCGAAACGTATATAATTGGGGCGACAAGACATTCAATACCTACGATAAAGACTACGTAGTAGGCACAGGCAAAAACTGGAAATTTAATGTCGATGGCACCGTGTGGCAACAAAGCTATGGCTATATCTTCGATTTATTCAATACTCGTGGTTGGGATCAACGCATAACCCTACACAGTAATTTTAATTATGACATCGGCGTACGACTGTCATTTATGGCCGTCAGCATCGGCTACACATGGAACGTCAACCAATTAGCCAAGGTACACCCTTCGCCGCGAAGCACTTTTGACTTCGCTTTTTCGTGTGCATTATTCACAGCCGAATTACGCACACAAACCACTTCGGGTAACACTCGCATAACACATTTCGGACAATACAACAACGGCGAGCGAATCAACGTGCCGTTTGATGACATTAACACCGACTTACTCTCCATTAACGCCTACTACTTCTTTAACCACAAGAAATTCTCGCAAGCCGCCGTCTATAAATTCTCAAAATACCAAAAGAAGAGCAGTGGCTCATGGATGTTGGGCGCAAGTTTCAAACGCCAAAGGATTGAAATGGACTTCAGCTCGCTGCCCCCGGAAATGATGCCCTATATGCCTGAGAATTTGCCAATGAAAAACCATTTCCACTATCGTGACTTCAACATCCTCGGCGGATACTCTTACAACGCCGTGATGCCCCACAATTGGATATACAACATCACCATACTTCCCGGCATAGGATTCAAGCGCTCACTCCTCCCCGGCGAACAATCCATTTCCGAAATGCTCTCTGCAAACATGAGCGGCAAAATGGGGTTTACTTATAACCACAAAGCTCTATTTGCCAACCTGACAATGAAATTTGACGGCAGTCTCGTTTTCAACAGCAAATACTCCTTCATCAACTCCACTCAGCAAATTTCCATAGTTTGCGGCGTACGCTTCTAAAAAACAGACCTTCGCCCTTTTTTATATTTTTTAAAGAAAGTAGCGACTGTTTCTCATTGTATTATTGAGGAGAAATGCTTAATTTTGCGGTAATAAATTTTATATAACCACTTTCCAACATTTTGATCCTATGAATAGAATCATTAAATCCGCCAGCCTTGTGCTGCTCATGGGCACCGCTATGATATTTACCGGCTGCTCCAAAAAGTTAGGTCAACTTTCTTCGGACGCATTCACCACTAATCCCAATCCGCTTGAAGTGGTTGGCGAAAAGGTTCCGGCAACCATTTCAGCTCGCGTTCCCGCAAAATACTTCGTTAAGAATGCAGAACTCACCGTAACGCCTTACTTGACATACAACAATGGCGAAACCGCCTCAGCATCATATACCTTCCAAGGCGAGAAAGTGCGCGGAAACAACCCGGTAATCAACTATGAACAAGGCGGAACAGTAAGCATTCCCGTAGAGTTTGCCTACGTTCCCGACATGAGCACATCAAGTCTTGAACTTGCCTTCACGGCAAAGCAAGGCTCAAAAACCTACGTACTCCCCCGCATCGAAGTTGCCAAAGGCGTGGTTGCAACCGCTGCGTTAGCCGATGCCGGTAGCGTCACTCCCGCTATTGCTGCCGATAAGTTCCAACGCATAATTGCCGAAAAAATTGACGCCGACATTCTCTTCTTGATTAACCAAGCAAACATTCGCGACAATCAACTGCGTTCCGGCGAAATGACCGCCCTAAACGAACGCATTGGCAACGCTAATGCCGATGAACGTCAGGAAATCGAAGAAATTAACATTAAAAGCTACGCATCGCCCGATGGCTCTTACGAGTTGAATGCAAAACTGGCTCAAAAGCGTGAAGATGCCACGAAATCCTATATGGACAAGCAGCTTAAAGACGTCAAGTTCGGTGCGCTCACCGCAGATTTCACCCCCGAAGACTGGGAAGGCTTCCGTCGCCTTGTAAGCGAAAGCAAAATCCAAGACAAAGAACTCATTCTGAGCGTGCTGGAAATGTATAAAGATCCCGAACAGCGCGAACGTGAAATCCACAATCTCAGCAGCGTATTTGATCAACTCGCTGAAGAAATCCTGCCCCAACTCCGCTACAGCCGCATTTCTGCAACTATCAACGTAATTGGAAAGAGCGACGAAGAAATTGCTCAAGCATTTGAGGCAGACCCCGCATCGCTTAGCGTTGACGAAATCCTCTACTATGCATCCCTTACCGACAACGCTCAGCAACGCGCCAAAATTTATGGTGCCGCAGCCGAAGTGTACCCCACCGATTACCGCACATTCAATAACCTTGGCATGGCTCAATATCAACTCGGCGACTATAAAGCAGCTCGCTCCAGCTTTGCTCAAGCCGCTCGATTGGCTCCTGCTGCTGCCGAACCTCAAATGAACCTCGGACTCATTGCTCTCGAACAAGGCAACTACTCTGACGCACAAACTCGCTTCGGCAATGCTGCCGGTGTACCCGAACTCGCTGAAGCCCTCGGCGTTTACTATCTTAAGCAAGGCGAGAATGCCAAAGCTGCTCGCACAATGGAGGACGTGGTTTCCAACAATGCCGCTCTGGCTCAAATCTTGACAAAAGACTACTCCGGCGCAAAGAAAACGCTTGCAGCAATCGCAGCCCCCGACGCTACTACCTACTACCTCATGGCTGTCCTCGGCGCTCGTACAAACAACGAAGCCATGATTACAAATTCTCTGCGACAAGCCATCAAACTTGACCCCGGCATGGCTGCTAAAGCATCGCAAGACTTGGAATTCAATCGTTTTAACCTCTCCGGCGTACTTTAATATGAGTGAACGTAAATTTAAACGTGTATTGCTGAAGCTCAGCGGCGAATCTCTCGCCGCAGGGCAGAAGCAAGGCATTGATTCTACCAGACTCGGACAATATGCCGAGCAAGTAAAAGCGGCAGTCGAATCAGGACTGCAAGTCGCAATAGTGATAGGCGGTGGAAACATTTTCCGCGGACTTCAAGGAGCTTCCAAGGGATTCGACCGCGTCAAAGGTGACCAAATGGGCATGTTAGCCACTGTAATCAACTCCTTGGCGCTGAGTTCCGCACTCGAAGCTATTGGTCAACCCGCCGAAGTATTCACGGCTATTGACATGCACCCGATTGGCAACCATTACAGCAAATGGCGCGCAATCAAAGCCATGCAAGAAGGCAAAGTGGCAATCTTGAGCTGCGGAACCGGAAACCCATTCTTCACAACCGATACCGGAGCTGCTCTTCGCGGAGTCGAAGTTGAAGCCGACGTGATGCTCAAAGGCACTCGAGTTGACGGCATTTACACAGCAGATCCCGAAAAGGACCCCACTGCAACCAAATTCGACAAAATCACATACGACGATGTAGTAGCTCGCGGCCTGAAAGTTATGGATCTCACCGCAACGGCACTCTGCAAAGAAAATAAGCTACCCATCATTGTGTTTGACATGGACACTCCCGGAAACTTGGCGAAAGTCTTGACCGGAGAACCCATCGGAACGTTTGTCTACCAAGCATAATGCTCATCAAGTCGCTGAGCATCGACAATTTTAAAAACATTGAGCGGGCCCGGATGGAGTTCTCTCCGAAGGTAAACGGACTGCTCGGCCAAAATGGCATGGGGAAGAGCAATCTTCTCGATGCCATCTTCACTTTGAGCTTCACTAAAAGCTACTGCCGAGTGCCCGACTCTATGCTTATCCGCCGAGGCGAGCAATTCTCCTTGGTCAAAGCAGAATATCTTAGACGCGGAGTCGAGGAAGACATCTCTCTCGGGCTAACCGACTGCAAACGAAAAAGCCTTAAACGAAAAGGGAAAGAATACCAACGCCTTTCCGAACACATCGGCGAATTTCCGCTCGTAATGATTTCACCCGCCGACGTGGACTTGGTTCGTGAAAGTGCCGATGAACGTCGCCGCTGGATGGACATGGTCATTTCGCAAGGTGATGCGCGCTATCTTGATGCACTGATTCGTTACACTAAAGCATTGGAACAGCGAAATCGCATGCTTAAAGACGGCGTTTCCGATGCGTCGCTTTACTACGCAATCGAAGCCATGATGGAACCGGCCGCACAATACATCTTCGAGACTCGCACTGAATGGGTAAAAAGCTTGGAACCCATATTCCGAGATTTCTATGAGCGAATAAGTGGAAGCGATGAAGTCCCCGGACTGACTTATTCATCCCAGATGCAAGATGCGAAATCTTACGCCGACATGATGGAATGCCACCGTCAGCGCGATATTATTCTGCGCCATACCTCTGCCGGCACGCATCGCGACGACATCTTATTCACTCTCAACGACATGGAAATGCGACGCACCGGCTCTCAGGGGCAGTGCAAAACCTTTGTTGTCGCACTACGTTTGGCTCAATATGCATTCCTTAGCCAAACAACGGGAATGAAACCCCTGCTGCTCCTCGATGACATCTTCGACAAGTTGGACTCGTGCCGCGTAGAACGAATTGTCAAACTCGTTGAGGACCCCGCATTCGGACAAATCTTCATTACCGACACAAATCGCTCTCATCTCGATGAAATAATGATGCGCGCAGGCGGTGATTACCGACTTTGGGAAGTCAACAACGGACATTTCACTCCATTGCACCATGAAAAAGATTGAGCCGCAACAAATTGGAGATATTATCAACGACGTCTTTCGCCGTTCCGGACAAACCGGCAATGTTGAGCGACATCGTGCGCTCATCAATTGGGTAAACGTTGTCGGTACCGGAGTAAATCAACAAACCACTCGCCGATACGTTACCGACAATGGAGAAATGCACGTTTATATCACTTCGGCGGCAGTGAAAAATGACCTGATGTTCATGCGCACAAAGCTGCTCGAAGCACTCAATTCCTACGCCGGTTCCCCCGATGCGATAAAAGATATTATCATTCATTAAATACGCGGAACTATGCACGGTCTTGTCATAAGCAGCCTCGGAAGTCGATACGATGTACTTCTCGACGACGGAAAAACCATCGTTACTGCCGCCGCGAAAGGAAACCTGAGAATTAAAGGCATTCGCACAACAAACCCGGTAGCTGTCGGCGACCGAGTAACGCTCACTCTTGCTTCGGGAACCGACGTGGCATATATCACTGCGATTGATCCTCGCCAAAACTATATTATTCGCCGAGCATCAAACCTGAGCAAAGAAAGCCACATCCTTGCCGCAAATATAGATAGAGCTATATTAGTAGCGACCTTGGTTCACCCATCTACCTCAACAACATTTATCGACCGATTCTTGGCAACAGCTGAAGCCTACTCTGTTCCGGCGGTCTTGGTTCTGAACAAAACCGACCTCCTTTCCGATACCGAAAACCGCGAGCTGCTTGACGCAGTAAGGTTTCTATACCGCAACATAGGCTACCGAGTAATATGCACCAGCATCGTTACCGGCGAAGGACTTGATGAGTTGCGCGAGGTATTATCCACGGGCATTTCGCTCATATCCGGAAATTCCGGAGTCGGCAAATCGTCAATTATCAACCACTTGATTCCCGACGCAAAAGCCGCAACTGCGATGCTGAGTGAAGCCAATGATTCCGGGATGCACACTACCACCAATTCTCGCATGTATGACATTCCCTCCGGAGGCAAAATCATTGACACTCCGGGAGTGCGCGGATTCGGAATTTTGGATTTCGACCGCCACGAAGTGGCCCACTTCTTCCCGGAAATCTTCATGGCATCTCACGATTGCAAATTCTCAAATTGCACCCACACTGCCGGCGAACCCGGATGTGCGGTGTTAGCGGCTTTAAGTGAACATCGTATCTCTGAAAGTCGCTATGCATCATATCTCTCCATTCTCGAAAATGACGCAACAAGCACCTCAAAATATAGATAAAACAAACCCCTTTAACTCTCTATCAAAATGGTAACTTCAATCCCCGGCGAAATCTTTCGCGACCACCGCGGAGTAATCATCTCGCTCAACGATTTCCACCTTGAAGGCGTGGAACGCACATACACTATACATCATCCCGATGCATCTGTGGTTCGTGGGTGGCATGGTCATCAAAACGAGCGCAAATGGTTCCACTGCTTGCGAGGAGGCTTCACAATGGCGTTCGTAAAGATTGATAACTGGGAAAATCCATCGCCCGACCTTGAACCCGAAATTTTCCACATTTCCGACCAAAAAAGCGAAGTTCTCTGCGTTCCCGCCGGATATGCCAACTGCTTGAAAGCAACCGAACCGGGCTCGATTCTGCAAGTATGGAGCGACAAGCAGCTCCCCGTGGCGCTGCTCGATTCTTGGCGTTGGCCATCGTCGAATTGGGTTGATTGGTCCAAGTTTTGACCGTAATCATCATAACCGGACCCACTGCTTCAGGCAAGTCGGCAATCGCAGTGCAAGTCGCTGAAGCGCTCGGCTGCGAAATCATCTCGGCCGACTCAAGGCAGATTTATCGCAGAATGCCCGTCACTACGGCAGTGCCTTCCGCTGCCGACCGCAGTCGTGTGCCCCATCACCTCATAGAAACCTTAGAACCTGAGGAATACTACAGTGCCTCACGTTTTGAGGAAGACGCCTTGCGCCTTATCGCCGACATGGAGGACCGAGGATTGGCCCATTGCGTCGTTTGTGGCGGTTCTATGATGTATATCGACGCGCTGACTCGTGGTCTCGACGAACTCCCCACTATTTCCGATGAGGTCCGAGCCGACACCTTGCGTTTCTTTAATGAAAACGGTATCGACGCAGTGCGTGCCGAACTTGCCAAACTTGACCCGGCTTATCTCGAACAAGCCGACCCTGCCAATCATCGCCGATTAGTCCACGCCCTTGAAATTATTCGTGAAAGCGGACGCCCACTCAGCGAACTGCGCACCGGCCAAACAAAAACGCGCCCCTTTAAAATTAAAAAGTTCGCAATAGAAAGGTATCGACAAGAACTATTCGACAGAATAAACCAACGAGTCGATCAAATGATTTCCGACGGCATGGAAGACGAAGCAAGAGCGTTGCTGCCCTTACGACAACTAAATTCGCTCAACACTGTAGGCTTCAAGGAGATGTTTCAAATGTTTGACGGCACGCTTGACCGCTTCACGGCAATTGAACGACTCAAAAAAAACACACGCGTTTATGCAAAGAAACAGCTGACTTGGCTCAAGCGCGACCCCGAAGTCGTCTATGTGACCTCAGCAGATGAGATATTGGCTTGCATCTAATCCGAAAAATCCCTACATTTGCATTATCTCGTGGATAATCTACAGCCGGAAAATAGCTACAGAACCATTCTGAAACGCATTGCAGCCTTTGGTGGTGTGCATGCCTTGAGTGCCCTGATTGCTCTGGTCAGGGGCAAGCTCGTCGCCATGCTGCTCGGCTCAACCGGCATGGGTATAACCTCCTTGTTTTCTTCTTCCACCGGATTCATTCAGCAAATAGCCGGGCTCGGGCTAAATCAAGCTTTGGTTAAGGAAGTGGCTCCGATCAAGGGTGATGCCGACAAAATGAAGGTGCTCATGTCTGTCGCATTGCGCCTCATATTGTTAACGTCGCTCGGCGGCGGTGCTATCTGCTTCTTACTCTCACCACTGCTTAGCTTATGGACATTCGGTTCTGCGGATTACACTGCCGGTTTTATGTTCATGTCAATCTGTGTGGCATTAACAATTGCCTCGGTGGCATATACCGGACTGCTGCAAGGGGTCGGGGCTGTTAAATACCTCGTAAAAGCATCAGTCGTCGGCGGCTTGGCAGGGCTATGTTTCGGAGTGCCGCTCTATTACTTCTTCGGTTATAATGGCATAGTTCCGAGCTTAACCGTCGGGGCTTTGACCATGTTTATCTTCTACTATACGTCATTTCGCAAATCCGGCTATAACCTCGCTGTAAAATTCAATTGGGCGGAACACAAACCATTGGTTATGCGGTTGCTAAAAGTTGGTACCGTATTAATGATTGGCTCTATGATTACGTCGTTCGTGGGCTACGTTGTCAATGTTTACGTAAAAACCCATGGCTCACTATCCGATGTGGGGCTATATAACGCCGCCAACTCCCTTACGAATCAATATGTCGGGCTGGTATTCAGTGCTCTTGCCATGGACTACTTCCCTCGCTTGTCGGCTGCTTTAAACAAACCCGGCGAATTTAACGCCATCATCAATCGGCAGATTGAAATCATGAGTCTTATAATCGCGCCCATGGTCATTTGCCTGATTGCCACTGCTCCCTGGATTATCCGGCTACTGCTCACCGATGAATTCCTCCCCGTAACCTCTTTGATGCGTTGGATGGGGCTGGGTATTATGATTTTAGCAATCACTTATCCGCTGAGCTACGTGTTCATCGTCAAAAATGACTCTCGCATCTATCTGATCATGGAGGTTCTCATGCCTGCCGTCCTATGGATTTTAACGAGCTTCCTATTCTACCATTTATGGGGGCTTGTCGGATTGGGAGTGAGCTTTGTTGTCAGAATGTTTGTAGGCGACTCTATTGCCTACGTGGTACTGCATCGCGTTTACGGAGTAACCGTTTCACGAAGCAATCTCCTCAGAATAATCTTTACGGCAATAGTCTGCTCATCGGCTTTTGTGGCATCACTTTTTGAAAATTGCCACTGGTCTGTTTTCGCCGCAATCCTTGCCGTATCGCTACTATTCTCGGGAATCAGCCTTTATCGGCGAACAAAAAAAGCTCAAAATTAATTCTAATTGCCGGAAACTGAGTCTGCCTCCGCCTCCACTTTCTTCTTGCGCCGCGGAATCAGACTGTCAAAGTCATGTTTGAACACCAAGCCGAGCCCTTGAGTGGTCAATGCTGTTTTGACGTATAGATTTCGGTCATTGAAATGATTATACGCCTTGAGTCGCCAATTTCCTTGGCGAGTAAGCAAATACTCCACATCAAGGTCGCCGACAAATTGCGTGCTCGATGAGTTCATCGCCTTATCGCGATAACCGAAATTACCGTTAAGCAACAAGCGATTGTTGAGCAACGTGCTCGACAATGCCACGTCAAACTCAACATCGGAGAAGTCATCGGCATTAGAGCGCAACGACGGAGCCACAGAAATCTTATCGCTGAGCTGACCGAGAATATTACTCAACTGCGAAGATATAGTACCCGACGCCACTGAAACCAACTCGTTTCCTTTGGTGGCGGCCATATATTCGGGTGTGTAAAACCTGTTCAGAGCCAACAGATAAATAATCTGTCGATTCATCATTTCCTCTGTGTTGACAATCGACGACACCTTACGTTTCACGTCGGTTGTAAGCGTTGGGAAATCGATATCAAACGAAATCTGAGGCTCATTGATGTTGCCGTCAACGTTGAGCACGGCATTGACCGGCACATTCGTGCGCTGTACTTCCTTATCGGTCTTAAACGATTCGTCAAGGTCGGTGAGGTTGGCATTTAGCTGATAAATCGCCGACAGGTCAAGTATGGCGGCATTAGGATCCCCGTTGAACGCCACCGACGAGCCGCTGCTCAGGGTGAAGTTCTTAAGGATTATATCTTGAAGCGAAAAGTTATAGTTTCCTCGCGATATAATATATTCTCCGTATAATTGCATCTCATTTGTACGCGAACCGTAGAGAATACCGATATGCCCGTCACCGTACGCTGTGATTTTATCGCCGGAAATAGGATCCATCACAAGCGTCATCTTAATATCCGGCGTAATGCCTACTTGCATATTGAATTCATAGTTCGACAACAGATGTGAAACCGTTTTTTGTTTCACTCGCTCTTGCATCAACTTGTCAAGTTCCGGAGAGCCGGGCAATAACACTACCGTGTCATTGCGAGTAACGGGCGTAACATCATTAAACGTCAGAAAATCATATTCATGAGCGCTGGCTTTGTCGGTCAATTCAAACGTAAATTCACTATGAGGGGCGGTGCTCACATCGGCCTCAATCAAAACGTGACCCGGTTCGCCTTTTATATCAACCGCTCCATTGGCCCGGATTTTTCCATACCAAAAACTGTCGAGACTCGGACCTACGTCGTAAGCCAAAATATTATCCAACTCGCCGATATGAAAGTTAAATCTCGCATCTTGAAACCAACTATGGGTCAATTCTCCGGAAACCTTGGCTGTTCGTCCCGATTCATCGCGAACCGCCACTCTGTCAAGAATGATACGCCCGGGGCGTATTCTAACCGAATCGGTGGCATAATATGTCACGTTGGTAAATCCCACCGTTAATGCGAAATCTTCGGCATAGACATCACCTACCAAGTCAACGAGTTTGAAGTCGCCATAAAGATGCACATCGCCCGAAGCGTATCCTCCCACTTTTGATGCCCATGTTGACATAAACGTATGCAAGAAACTGACCGGAGCATGGCGCGCCTTGAACTTAAAGTCTAATTCTTGCGTCATCGGATAAATCACGCCGTCAACCCCAACATATCCGTCGGGAACATTGCCGTCCACGTCGGCAAGGATTTCAATGCCACGCGATTCATTATTCCAGCGCGCTTTGATACGAGCATCACCCATGAGGCAATGACTGTATTTCAAATCCTTGGCAAAGAGATCTTCTGTCTGCAAAATCGGCTCCTTGCCGAGCAGACCGCAACCGGTTACCGTGCCGTCGGCTATACCGCCGAACTGAACCACTTGATTCATTCTCAGTGCCGTAAATATATTATCAAGGTTTATCTTATGCAGATTTACCGTAAGGGTGTCTTCGTGACTTGCCGATGCTGTGCCGCTGATATAAAGTTCTTGATTGGGACGCTTTAAGCTCAAACCGCTAAAAGTTATTCGACCATTGTCTATGTTTATATCCGAGGGAGCAATGTCCCAATTCATATCGCTATCGCCGAAATTCAATGAACTCTGCTCTATTTGTATGTCAGCTCCGGAGGCTGTCGGCTGAAAATTCAAATTCAATTCCGCACTATACGTATCAGTTGTCGGGTCATTGAGTAAGAAACGTGCACGACCACCGGAAGTCGCCATGGTTGTCAACAAATCAAGCTCCATATTCCCGAATTTACTCGGCATCTTGGTATGGACATTCAACGAGGCATCGCTTCCCAACTGAGCGGAAACAGACGTCTTTGATATCAAATTATTACCCTGCTGCAAATATGGTGCACTAACTAAAACTGAGGCCTTTTCAGTCGTTTGGTCAACGCTACCCGTAATGGTAACCGGATAAAGAAGTTTCGCCGGAGCATTGATAAAGTCAAACAGCGGTGCCACATCATGAATCGTTGCCTCAAAACTGAAATTATTCGGTTCATCTGCATTGACCGCTTTAGGCTCTATGTGTTCGGGAAGTACTTGACTGAGAATATTATTAAGAGTATTACCGATGGTTGACAAATTAATTTCTCCTCGCGCTGAAAAATCAATCAAATCTGAAGTGAGGCTGATTTCTCCATCGGGCCCGCTCAAATCAGTCGTCAATAATATCGGAGCCTCTATGAGTCCATTGCCATCGGAATCGGTGAACCGCATATTTGCGATTTCCATCTGACCTACGCAGCGGTGAAATGCCTCTCCTTCAAATGAGCCTTCAATATCGGCTAGCAAAGAGTGACCCTCATATTTATCTATGAGCCCAAGTTCATAAGGCTGCAAATTATCCACGCTTGCCGACAACGATGCGCCCACTGCCCCGGGAGTTAGATTTATGCTCACTTGAGCCTCGGCGGTTGCCAACGTATCAACTATACTGATACTGCCACTATATGCCTTACCTTGATATGACATCGATGCATCAACGCCCTCATAGAGATGATTGCGCCACTGCAGACGAGGCACCGAAACTCGCGCATTGCCACTCTGCGACCCAACGTCAAACCACGCTGCAATATCAGCGAGCCCGAGTGACTGCCCCGGGACAATCACCCCGAGATTGACCGCTTCGGCGTTAACTTCTCCGGCAAGCCCTTTGGCTGTTAGATTTGCATCGAAACTCACATTTCCCAATGCAGAAGTCAACTCTCCGGCTATGCCGGCATCGCCGGGTTTCCTCCATGAGGCCACACACGACAAGCCCACATCGCCTAAGGCGTCAATCATTGTACTTTGGCTTGCGGGCAACGGTTTTAGCGAATTTAAGACTTGCGAGAGAATCGGTCCGTTAAGCCCGAGTTCTAATGAATGTAACCTAACTGCATTTGCCGATGCCTCTGCATTCGTTCTCAGAACTATTTGCTGCGATGGCATTCCAAGATTAAAACTCTTGACATTCAACGAATCTCGAAACAAGACCGCTGCGCCACTTAATGCTATCTTACCGTTTAAGTTACCGAGTGCAGGCACAATCGGCGACAAATCTGCCATGTTGATTGTTGACCCTTTAAGAATCTCAATGTCGGCCAATTTGCGTGCACCGCTAAGATTCATAGTCATATCCGCAAAACTCAAACTCGACTGTGGCATGGTTAGGTTCAATCCACTAAGATTGAGCATTCCATCAGAAAAGGCAATATTGGCTCGCACATTTCTCACTGCCAAACCGCTCTTTTCCGTAAAATTCAATCGTTTGAGACTAACCGTTATCCTCTCATTGCTTATCTGTGGAGCCGTCAAGTCTGCACGCAATCCGCCTATTGACACATGATTCGGATCCAAACCGGAACGTAATGGCTCGGATAAAACATCATACGAAGCTCGACCCGAACGAATCACAAAAGTATGCACTGCCAAATTAAACGATTGCGGCTCATTTTTATCTTCGCCCTTGAGTCGATCAAGAATAGGTTGCACATTGAGCGGAGCATCGGGCGTCTCCTTGCTGATACGAATGTCGGGGTGCATTAATTCCACATCGGTCACAACAATGCGCCCCCTCAGCAAATTACTGAAACTGATACCCGCATTCAGAGCCGACGCTGCGACCAAGGTATCGCCGTTCAACGCCACGCTAACATCGCTCAACTCAATGCGATTAAACGGAACTGCTTTAAATTTTCCAATACTGACTTCCGCGCCAAATAAGGCTGAAAGTTCTCCCGCCGCCGTTTGACGGATTTTTTCATGTACCGAGCCGAAACTCAGCAGAATATATAGGAATAACGGTATCCCTACTGCCACTGACAGTAGGGACACTATAATTGTTCTAAGTACGCGATAGGTGCGCTTTAAAGCCCCCTGCCGTGGCATGCCTTATACTTTTTGCCACTGCCGCACGGACACGGATCATTGCGTCCTATGCGCGGACCGGCTTTAATGGGTTGTGGCGCTTGGCGAGGTCCTTGATTTGCGCTCGCCGCTGCTTTTTGCGCATTTGCGCCGTCATAAGCTTCTGCTTTCTGAGCATTATAGCGAGAGTAATCCGTTTTGGTCGGCATGGCACGCTGCACTTCCGGCTGAGGCCTCTGTGCGCCTTGCTGTCCTTCGGATTGCATCGACTCTCCCGGCTGCGGCTGGCGAACGTAAACCCTGCCTCGCATAAGAGCGGTAGTCGCTTTGTCGTTGAGGTTCTTGAGCATTGCCTCAAACAAGTGGAACGACTCTACCTTATAAATCACCAACGGATCCTTCTGCTCATAGCTCGCATTTTGCACACTCTTACGCAATTCGTCAAGTTCACGGAGATGCTCTTTCCAAAGTTCATCGATAGTGGCCAACATGATAAGTTTGTGCCATTCCGTCACAATGTTTTTACAATCAGCGGCTACCGATTCTTCAACGTTGATAATCAAGCGGTATATGCGTTTGCCGTCTGTGATAGGCACCTGAATATCGCCCTTATATCCCTTTTCGCCAAGGTCATTGAGCACCGGACGAGTAACCTCCAAGATTTTTTCGCTCTTTCGCTGAAGGGCCTCCATTGCCGCTCCGTGAAGCGTTGCAATCACATCTTCGCGATTCATGGAGCGATATTGCTCGGCACTGAGAGGAACATCAATCGACATCAAAGTCATCACGTCGAACTTCAACGCTTCATATTCCGCAGGATCATTGGCATTATGCGTATCCACAAGGTTCTCGACAACGTCATAAAGCATATTCGATATATCTATGCCAATGCGTTCGCCCTTCAATGCATGCTGACGACGAGAATAGATATACGTGCGCTGCTTGTTCATCACGTCATCATATTCAAGCAAACGTTTACGGATTCCGTAGTTATTTTCTTCAACGCGTTTTTGAGCTTTCTCTATGGAGTTGTTAACCATCTTGCTCTCCAACATTTCGTCTTCGCTGAAGCCAAGGCGATCAAGGTATTTCAACACTCGGTCTGATGCAAACATGCGCATCAACTGGTCCTCAAAGCTCACGAAGAACACTGAAGATCCCGGATCGCCCTGACGTCCGGCACGTCCGCGCAACTGACGGTCCACACGACGACTCTCGTGGCGTTCCGTGCCGATAATAGCCAAACCGCCGGCTGCCTTAACCTCATCCGGAAGTTTAATATCAGTACCGCGACCCGCCATATTTGTTGCTATGGTAACGGTGCCCATACGGCCGGCAAGCGCAACGATGTCTGCTTCCTTCTGATGAAGCTTGGCATTGAGCACGTTGTGAGGTATATGGCGAAGTGAAAGCTGGCGACTTAAATTTTCAGATATTTCCACTGAAGTTGTACCGACCAAAACCGGACGACCGGCTGCCACCAATTCTTCAATTTCCTTGATAACGGCAGCATACTTTGCTTTCTTCGTACGATAAACGCGGTCATTCATGTCGTTACGCGCTATCGGACGGTTTGTCGGAATGGTTACAACATCAAGTTTATAAATATCCCAAAATTCCCCTGCCTCTGTCTCCGCCGTACCGGTCATACCGGCTAACTTATGATACATACGGAAGTAATTCTGCAGGGTAATAGTGGCAAAAGTCTGAGTGGCGGCCTCAACCTTCACTCCTTCTTTCGCTTCAAGTGCTTGGTGGAGACCGTCGGAGTAACGACGCCCTTCCATGATACGACCGGTCTGCTCATCAACGATTTTAATCTTATTATCGTCAATAACATACTCCTCGTCTTTATTAAAAAGGGTGTAAGCCTTAAGCAATTGATTTACCGTGTGAACGCGCTCGGCTTTCACCGCATATTCTGCGAGCAGATGATCCTTCTTTTCTGCCTTTTCTTCCGGATTTGCAATGTTTTCCAGTTCGCTCAATTGAGCGGCAATATCGGGAAGGATAAAGAACGTCGGGTCATCGATGCGACCGGTCAACACGTCATAGCCCTTATCTGTCAAATCTACCTGACGTGTCTTTTCGTCAACCTTAAAGTATAGGGGCTCAACGGCCTTAGGAAGTTCGCGTGCATTATCTTGAAGATAATAGCCCTCTGTCTTGAGCAAAGTGGTCTTCATGCCATCTTGACTCAAAAGCTTAATCAGCGGCTGATATTTCGGACCGGCAAGATATGCTCTATACAACGCCAACGCGCCTTCCTTGCGGACTTCATTGTCCTCGCTTGCAAGTTTTTCTCGGGCCTCGCTCAGAAGTTTGATTTGAAGCTTGCGCTGCGCATCTACCACGTTCTGAACGTTCACTTTATATTCATTAAAGAATTGGTCTTCGCCCTTGGGAACCGGACCGGATATGATAAGCGGTGTGCGTGCATCATCAATGAGCACGGAGTCAACCTCATCGACTATCGCATAATAATGCTTGCGCTGAACCATATCATCGGGGCTCATCGCCATGTTATCACGAAGGTAGTCAAAACCGAATTCATTGTTGGTACCAAACGTAATATCGCAGTTATAGGCCGCACGACGCTCGGGCGTGTTAGGCCTATGCTTGTCGATGCAATCAACTGTTGAGCCGTGGAACATATACAACGGACCCATCCATTCGCTGTCACGTTTGGATAAGTAGTCATTGACTGTTACCACGTGTACGCCTTTGCCGCTGAGCGAACGCAGGAACACCGGAAGGGTCGCAACGAGGGTCTTACCTTCACCGGTGGCCATTTCCGCAATCTTACCGGAGTGGAGAACCGTTCCGCCTATGAGCTGAACATCATAGTGAACCATGTCCCAGCTGATTTCATTGCCGCCGGCCATCCAATGATTCTTGTATATGGCTTTCCCGTCATCGGTGATGCTCACGAAGTCTCTGCCTTGAGCCGCCAAATCGCGGTCAAGCTGAGTTGCCGTAACTTCCACATCGCCTTTTGCAAAGCGTGCGGCAGTTTCGCGCACGGTAGCAAAAACAACGGGCAGATGTTCGTTCAATTTCTTTTCGATAACGTCGAGAATCTTCTTCTCATGATCATCTATTTGATCCCAAAGGGGTTGACGTTTCTCAAATGGTAACGCTTCGAGCTCCTCTCGCAGCTGCTTGATGGAAACTTCATGCGGTTCCACTGAACTGCGTATATCGGCACGTACGTCATTGATTTTCTCGCGAAGCTGATCGGCACTCAGCCCCTCCAACTCGGGTCGGAGTGCATTGATTTTGTTCACGATAGGCTGTATCTCGCGCAAGTCTCGCTGAGATTTGTTGCCGAACAGGGAACTGAGAAATGAATTTATTGACATTGCTATATGTAAATTTTATTATTATTTCGATATTTTTGAATTAAACACTATAGGTAAGGGGGGTTGCGATGCACCGTTAGGAGAACGAATTCGCAAAATGCGGCTCACTGTCGGCGCAATCCGACGCGCATCAACTTCGCCGCCTATTCTTTGTGGCACAATACCGGCCGGGGCATAAATAATTGCCGGAGCGGTAGCCGACGAAGCCCTTATCGTAGTGTGCTTGGGAGCTTCGGGATGCGCATAATCATCAATAAGAGTCCACCCGGGAATAACGTCGATATACACATCTGGAGCGGTGGCTACTATGGTGTTCCGACGCAATGCATCGTCCGTTCTGCCTTCAAGTATATCGTCAATAGTATAAGCGTTTGCTATACCGCTCATCTTCATCAAGAATTTCGCGGCATCTGAACGCAAATCCTCGGCATCGAGATTTTTGCGTTCTATAATTTCATTGTTCAGATAGAACGCGCCGTCATAATAGTCGGTAACCCACTCACCGTTCCCATAGCGCGCTATCAAATACATATTGAGCAGAGAAACTGCCTTACGTGTGGAAAATTCGCCATTGCTCAGATGCCATTTCGGGTCATCGGCTTCTCCGGAGGGTTTCGACGGTGTGCCGGCAAGAATAACGACTGTTGCCCCGGCGGACTCTGAGCTTTGCAGCAGGCGCGCAAGTTCGCGGTCCAACTTGACGTATGCATCCATCGTTTCCAAACGCGCATCGGTGTCTGTTGCACCGACATACGGTGCCAACGTATAACCCACCGACAACATGTCCATAGCATCGCGCTTCCCAAGGTTGAGCGATGCTATATAGTCGATGGCCAAATCTGTCACTTCGCGATTCACGGAAGCCGACGTCTTGAATCGGCGATACTTGTCGGGGTCTGTACCGGTAAAAGTATGACTAAAAGGATAATACCGCTTGTGTGCCGGTAGTCCCGGATAATCCGACAAGCTGAGCGACGGCGTCCAATTTATCGTGTCAATGCGATAGCTCAGGGGCGACCTGTAGTTACGCGACGTCACCGGACTGGGCACTTCTCGGTAATGTGTCGTCGTGGCCCAATTGCCCGTAGCATCGTTTATCCAAAACGCCGAATTTCCGGCATGTCCGGCCATAATGATGGCTTCTGCCGCATTCGGCGCTATCGCATGGGAATATGCTGCACCGCCGCCGTCTATACGCAATTCGTCCGACAGCGTCGACACTCTGATTGCTGCAGGCGATAGTGTTTCGTCTGTATAGTTCCCTATCTTCCCGGGGTCAGTAAGCGTAGGCAAGGCAAGGTGGCGAGCCGTGTTATACGTCATCGAACCGGCTATGCCATTAACCGCCGGCTCTGCGCCCGTATTGAGCACGGCAACGGCACCGGCCATATCAAGCCCGGGACCATAGCTGACGTTATCAATAACGACCCCTCCCTCAATCAACTTGTTAAAACCGTCTGACCCGAAACATTCGCTCAGAAGTTCAAGGTAGTCGCTGCGCAGCCCGTCGATGACGATGTTCAACACTAACTGCGGACGCTGACTGCGTGCAGGCTCAGCTGCACGACCCGAAAAAGCCGTGAGCAACGTGGCGATAAGCGCCAATGCCGGAGCACTGATTATGAGTGGCTTAGAGTTTTTTTGCATCGTTTAATATTCGCAACGCTGCGTAATGCATCGGCGGCAATCAGAGGCCAAAATGCAGCATTCATGCCTCGACCTTGAAGCACCACGAGCGCAGTCAGTAATATCAAGAGTGCAAAGTTAACAAAAAAATACCAATTTCGAGCCTTTTTTGCCGTTTTTATCCATGGCAAAACCGCGCCAAGTAAGCACATTGGGTTCAACCACAACAGCAATAAATTCGGCGATGTTGCTTCATGGGTGGAAACAAACACCAAAAACGCCAATACGCACCCTTCGATAAAAAACATGCCGAAGAGTATCGTATCAAACCATCTCGACCGCCGCATAAAGCTTACCGCAATTGCGCCAACGAGTATTATCAGACTGACAAACATCGGAGTAGCATAAATGGGAGTCTCCTCTGCAACAACGCGTTGCGCCCCGTACTCATACGTTTCTCTGACCAATTCGGTTTCACCAATCAGATGCATCAACGTAACCGGAGCAAACGCACTTTCTCGCACGCTGATTTCCTCATCAATTCCTCGTCCCAACGACAAGTCTATTCCGAATTGATACCACGGATAGTCAGCATGAAATTTCCGCATTTCATTGCGAAAAGTAGTACCCGAGGCTTTGTCGCTCAACACTTTGCGACCAACCGCCTTCTCTATGAAATCCAACGGACGAGTGGCACAATTATCTTTCACGTAGTTATACCTGTATGTCCTATTCTCAGGACGCAAGTTTTGAGCAACGAGTTGTAGAAGCGTCTCCGTTTGTATCGAGTCAAGGTCGAGCACCTGCTCTATAACTTTACGTCCGGCTACAATATAACTACGAATAAACCAATCCGTTGGTTCGGCAGCACACAAATAGTCGGTTTCTCCAAGGGTAAACCGATACACGAAATTCGGCGAATTAAAGTCAAAAACGCCCCAATTTATCGCAATATCATCCTCTGTATCAGGATTATATATGCGCAATGCACTATGTCCCTCCAACGTAAATATCTCTTCGCCGGGAAGCGCAGTCAGAAGGCTCACTCGGGGCACAGCTCCGACAGAAACACTCGTCAGAGCCAAAATTATTGCAGTCAATATCTTTTTCACAGAGCAAATTTACGAAAAAAATCTTTTTTATTCGTATCTTTGCCCGTATGATGAAAGGCATTGTTCTCGCCGGCGGAACCGGCACGCGTCTATATCCTATCACCAAAGGTGTCAGCAAGCAGCTATTGCCAATCTACGACAAACCGATGGTGTACTACCCCGTTTCGACCTTGATGCAGGCCGGAATTCGCGATATCCTTGTAATTTCAACCCCCGAAGACCTGCCGGCATTCAAGCGTTTGCTCGGAGATGGCAGCGACTTTGGCATACATCTGTCCTACGCCGAACAACCAAGCCCCGACGGACTCGCTCAGGCGTTCATCATCGGGCGTGAATTCATCGGCAATGATTCCGTTTGCTTGGTTTTGGGCGATAACATCTTTCATGGCGCCGGATTTACCACTCAGTTGCAAAATGCCGTCAATGCGGTAGAACACGATGGAAACGCAATCGTTTTCGGCTATCGCGTTAACGACCCGAGCCGCTACGGTGTTGCGGAATTCGACGCCGACGGAAATTGTCTTTCCATTGAAGAAAAACCAAAAAACCCCAAAAGCAACTACGCCATTGTTGGACTTTATTTCTATCCCAACCAAGTAGTCGATGTCGCCGCTCAAATAACGCCATCTGAGCGCGGAGAGTTGGAAATCACATCCGTAAATCAACACTTCCTTGCCAATGGATTGCTGAAAGTGCAAACATTGCCGCGCGGATTCGCGTGGCTCGACACGGGGACTCACGATTCGCTGGCTCAGGCATCAATCTACGTCGAAGTGCTTGAAAAACGCCAAGGCCTGAAAATTGCTTGTTTGGAAGACATTGCGTATCGAAATGGCTGGATTTCTCGCGAAAAGTTAATCTCGTTGGCAGAGCCGATGAAAAACAATCAATATGGCAAATATTTGTTGAATCTTATTGATTATGGAGTTCATCGAAACTGACATACCCGGATTGCTCGTTCTTAAACCCAAGGTGTTTTGCGATGCGCGAGGCCATTTCTTCGAAAGTTACTCAGCGCGCGAGTTCAACGATGCGGTGGGGGCTGAAGTAACTTTTCTACAAGACAACGAAAGCTCATCAGCCCGAGGAGTCATACGCGGATTGCACTTCCAGATTCCTCCCTTTGCTCAAGCCAAGTTAATCCGTTGCATTAGCGGAAAGGTAATTGATGTTGCCCTTGATTTGCGCACCGACTCCCCCTCCTTCGGAAAGCACTTCGCCATAGAGCTTTCTGCCGAAAATCACATGCAGTTATTCATTCCGCGAGGATTTGCTCACGGGTTTGCGGTTCTTAGCGACGTCGCCGTGTGCCAATACAAGTGCGACAATTATTATGCCCCCTCTGCCGAATGCGGCATATCGGCCCTCGATGAGTCCTTGGGCATTGATTGGGGAATTGACCCCAAAGATGCAATTCTTTCCGAAAAAGACAAATGCCGACAGTTATTCTCCAACTTTGACTCTCCATTCAAGCTATGAATATTCTTATCACCGGTGGAGCCGGTTTCATCGGGAGCCACGTTGTCAGGCTCTTCGTAAATAAATACCCCGATTACCTCATTGTCAACCTCGACAAACTGACCTATGCGGGAAATCTCGATAATCTGACCGACATTCAAAACGCCCCTAATTATCGCTTCGAGCAGGCAGACATTACCGACTTCGAAGCAATGAGGCAAATCCTGCGAAAATACGACATCAACGGGGTAATACATTTGGCAGCGGAAAGCCACGTCGACCGATCCATCGCCGACCCCTTTGTATTTGCGCGCACCAACGTCATGGGCACTCTGACCCTCTTGGAGGCGGCGCGCGAATTTTGGACTCAAAAACCGGAAGGATTCTCCGGCAAACGATTTTACCATATATCCACCGATGAAGTATATGGTGCGTTGGAACTGACCCACCCTGAAGGGACCGAATCACCATTCGATCCCGAACACCCGGCTTTCGGAACTGAGTTTTTCACCGAAAAAACCGCCTATAACCCCCACTCTCCCTATTCGGCGTCTAAAGCCGCAAGCGACCACTTCGTCCGCGCCTATTGCGACACCTATGGAATGCCCACCTTGGTGACCAACTGCTCAAACAATTACGGACCCGACCAATACCCCGAAAAACTAATCCCGCTCTTTGTCAAAAACATCATCGAACGGAAGCCGCTCCCCGTATATGGTCGCGGCGAAAATGTGCGCGATTGGCTCTTCGTTATCGACCATGCGCGCGCCATCGACTTGATATTCCACCAAGGCAAAATTGCCGAAACATACAATATCGGCGGATTTAACGAGTGGAAAAATATTGACCTCGTCCGCCTCATAATCAAACTGACCGACAAAGAATTAGGCAATCCCGAAGGCCATAGCAACGAGTTAATCACTTACGTTACTGACCGACTCGGCCATGACCTCCGCTATGCAATCGACTCTCGAAAACTCCGTACTGACCTGGGATGGACCCCCTCTGTCACTTTCGAACAAGGACTCGCAATCACAATTGCCGCCCTTGTCAAAAAATACACATCCCAATAATCATAAAAATCACCCATTAAACAAAAAAAGACATTTGCTTCAACAAATGTCTTTGTAGCCCATAGGAGAGTCGAACTCCTCTTTCAAGAATGAAAATCTTGCGTCCTAACCGATAGACGAATGGGCCATTACAAACCGGCTTCTCGCGCAGTTACTTACGCAGCCAGTGAGTTTACGTGCTTCTGAAGTGCGCTCTTCAGGTTGGCAGCCTTGTTCTTCGAAATTGTGTTCTTGCGGGCCAACTTGTCGAGCAATGAAGTCAGCGAGTTGAGGGCCTGCTGTGCTTCTGCTTTGTCTGTCATTTTACGAATGCGACGAACTGCTGTACGAGCGGTCTTCTCGTAGTAGCGGTTGCGGAGGCGACGGCTCTCGGTCTGACGGATTCTCTTAATAGATGACTTGTGATTTGCCATGTCTTGGTTGTGTCGTTTTGTCTGTTTCTTTAATATTTTTAGTAGCCCATAGGAGAGTCGAACTCCTCTTTCAAGAATGAAAATCTTGCGTCCTAACCGATAGACGAATGGGCCGTCTGTGCCTTAAAGCGAGTGCAAATATACGACAGTTTTTTGAACTGTGCAAATTTTCTGCAAAAAATGTGTAAATTTGTGCTGAAAAAATGTATCGAACGCTCAACATATTACCCCTCCGAATTGTCCGATATAGCGACAAAACATCCTTATTATCAGCATTTTCACGCGAGTTAGGCACCATTTCGTTCGCCATTCCCGCCGGAAATGGTCCGAGTGCCGCTCGGCGGCGCGCTTTGCTGTCAATTTTGACTCCGTTGGAGGTTGAAGCATCAATTCGACCGGGACGCGATGTCCATTCTTTTAAGGAGCCGAGAGCGCTATTAGCTCTACATTTGGTGCATACCGACCCGGTCAGAGCGTCTTTGGCTATGTTTATCGCCGAAGCCCTTCTGCCAATCTTGCGACAAAACGAAGGCGACGCGTTGATTTTTGATTATATAGTCAACGCAATGGCGCGATTAAACGACAAATCGGTGGCTACGGCTAATTTCCATATCGCATTCCTCGTCGGATTGGCTTCTCTATTGGGCATTGCGCCTGATAGCGGAGACTTCTGCCGAGGAAAGGTATTTGACATGGTCGATGCCCGTTTCCGCGCTGCGGCGCCTCTACATGGACGCTCGCTTTCGCCCGAGGAGTCCGCAGCCGCTGAGCGACTCATGCGAATGACGTGGAACAACATGGCTCGCTTTCGCTTTTCCCCCGGTCAACGCAACGAGGTGCTAAATCGTATTTTGGAGTATTACACAATCCACCACGCCAATCTATCCACCCTAAAGTCGCCCGAAATTCTCCACTCTTTACTTTCCTGACGAAAATCTACGCTTTTCGACCTCGCCTCGGTTGTAACTTTGCTGCATGAAACAGCAAAACAACAATTCTCAGCGCAATCTCATTCAACTCTATGCCGCATTGGCAGTAACCACAATCGGGTGCGGTCTCCTTATTGCCGGATTCATCATTGCTCCGGCAGGCGAAATCCATCAATCCGTACTCATCGGATTCGGTGAATGCCTCACCTTTGGAGGCTCGCTCTTGGGAATAGATTATAAATACCGTCAATAATCACTATGGAAAACGCAATCTCTCTCATTAAACGCTTTGAGGGGCTTTCACTCTCTGCCTATCGTTGCCCGGCAGGGGTATGGACCATCGGTTGGGGACACACCAAAAACGTACGCCCACTAATGTCCGTCAGCCATGCTGAAGCCGATGAACTGCTGCGCAATGACGTTTCCGAAATTTTCACAAAACTCACTCAATTATCTGCCGAAGCCAATGTCACCCTATCGTCTAATCAACTCTCGGCTCTTACAAGTTTCATCTTTAACGTCGGATTCAGTGCCTTTCGCCGCTCAACTCTTTGGAAACTGATTCGTGAAAATCCTGACAACCCCGATATCGCCCGGCAATTCGCGAAGTGGAAATATGCAGCCGGGAAGGTGATGTCCGGACTGGTCAGACGTCGTCGAGAGGAGGCGACTCTTTATTTCAAATGAGAATCATCCCAATAGTCGCTATCCTCATTCTTGCGTCTTGCTCTGCGCCGAAAGCAGTCGTCGAACAGCAACGGAGCGAAATCATCAAATGCGACACCGTAGGAGCCAAACTCTCCGCAAACCTACGCATCAAGCTCAACGACATTGTCATCATTCCGCCTGATTCCTCGCGCGCACGCGTACTGATTAAAAGTGTAGAACTGAAAGAGCAACATAGTTCCGAACTAATCGCAGAATCGCATCACCAACTCTCCTCCCTCACCCAAACAAAAGAGACAAAGCAACATCAACCACCAAAATTCCTCCTCTACCTCATCATTACCCTCCTCCTCTACCTCCTCATCACCCGCAAATAAAAAAATTTCACTCCCTTTTTCCGAAAATCTACGCTTTTCCCCTCCAATCCCTCGCCCCAAACCCATAAGCCACATAAGAAACATAAGAAACATAATCCTCAAACCCCTCCTTCCCAAAAACCCGGCTGCCGAACCGCACCCAAAACCGGCACTCGCAGCCTTCCTCACCTAAGCGGTCCCGTCACCGCGACCCCACAAAGGCAAACCGACGGAAAGCGAGTCCACCCTTCCCTTATCAAAATCATAAGACTTATAAATCTTATAAATATTATAAATATTATAAATCTTACCCCCCGGGGAAAACCGAACTCGAGCGGAAGCCAAACCGCGGTCATCAACAAATCAGGCTAAAGCTTGCGGCAAGAGTGCCCTCGCTCGAAAAACCTTTGACATGTTGGAAAAATGAGCGTGAATGATCCGTCCCGGTCATTCCAAACAAGCCGCCGGGTAGGCCGCGGTCGGCAAAAACTCAAGGGGGACTCAATCGCCGCAAGACGGGAACTTGCGAGCGTTTGAGCCCCCCTTTTGTCTTTTTCTACCCCAAATTCTTGCGAATCTCGGTTTGTTGGAGTAATTTTGCATCGAAATGGAGACCCTGTTCTACGTTCTCATACACGGTTTTGCTATCGGCATGCTGATATCAGCCCCAATGGGGCCCATCGGTATGCTCGTGATTCAACGCACTTTAGACAAAGGACGTTGGCCCGCTTTCGCCACGGGGATAGGAGCCGCCGTAAGCGATTTGTTTTACTGCATACTGACCGGTGCCGGCATCGCTTTCATCACCGATTTCATTGCCGAGCAACAATTTCTCTTGCAATTAGTCGGCTCAGTAGTCCTTGCCATATTCGGACTATACTTGTTTAGAAAAAACCCGGCTCGCTCAATGCGCCGACGCAGAACCATGACCGCAAACTCCTATTGGCGCGATATCGTAACCGGATTCTTGCTCACTTTCAGCAACCCCCTCATCCTCTTCTTCATCATCGGCCTCTTCGCTCGATTTAATTTCCTGCTGCCGGAATTCAAATTCTACCATTATGTTCTCGGCTACCTCAGCATCGTTGCCGGCGCCTTGTCATGGTGGTTCATGATTACCACCTTGGTCAACAAAATGAGAGCACACTTTAATGTGCGCTCTCTGTATCTCATCAACCGAATTATCGGATCTTTACTGATGATTTTTGCCTTGGTTGGCACCATTACAGCCATTATTGATTGGCTGTAACAGTTTATTGATGCGTCGGACGGAGTAAATCATTAACCGTTTTCACCGGATTGAAGGTTGCCGCAGGAACCTCCACAAACACGGTATTCCAGTCACTCATTGCACCATTCCACAGACCCGGAAGCTCAAGAGCAAGAAGCTCTCGGCCGCCCGCTGACTTGTTGGAGATAAAACCGGTCGCCGCATCAACGTAACGAGTCAAGTCAAATGGCTTGCCTTCCGTATCTTGGATGTAACAAACAAGGTCAACCGGATTGAAGTGAGTAGCTTTTGCCATCAACTCCTTATACTGAGGTGCGATTTGATGACTCTCAAGAATTTGAGGTGACGAAGTGCCGTCCGGATTAACGGCAATATATGGACCGCCGCCGGGTTCGCCTTCATTGACAACCATACCGCAAACTCGCAGTGGCCGGTTGAATTTAGCGAGCAAGAAGCCTTCAAGGTCGGCATCCGACAGAGTCTTCATCTGCGGATCGCGAACCTGAAGCGTATCATGCAAAAATGCAATCATTTCGCGCTGACGTTCAATCGGGCAGTTACCTTGATGCAGTTCCTTGAGATAGCCGGCAATGGTATCTCTCACTTCAATCAACTTGCCGGCAAGAATTTGCTTCCATTCCACCGTAGCGCCTCTATGCTTGTCAGGAACCACGTTGTCAATATTCTTGATGAACACCACCGGCGACTTGATTTCGCCCAAGTTGGCAATCAACGCCCCGTGACCTCCGGGACGGAACAGCAGCGACCCGTCTTCATTGCGGAACGGAGTGCCGTCAGGATTTGCCGCAATTGTATCTGTCGCACTCTTCTGCTCCGACAGTTCCCAATTCACCTTTATACCATACTTCCCTTCTGCCACAGGAACGGCTGCCGCCAATTTCTGTTCAAAGAGGGCTCGGTGATTGGGACTCACTGTGAAATGCAAATTCAACGTTCCTCCGGGACACACTGCCGTTGCTGCGCCCTCGGCAATCTGTTCTTCAACCGGCGTGCGAGAACCCTCGGCATACGAATGGAATTGCAACAATCCTTTCGGAAGTTGACCGTAATTCAAACCCGAAGCATTGATAATACCTGCAATGATATCCTTATTTCTGCCTTCGGCTTTCAGTTCGGCAATTGTCTTTCCGTATGATTTCTCGCACGCGCCGTTCAAGGCATCATAAAAAGCAAAATCTTCTATTCGCTCCAACACTTGAGCCACATCGGACCCCTCCGCAGGAACTTCACTATCGCCGTCAACAAAATTAAACAGCGACTTAAACATACGCGATGCTGCGCCGGAGGCCGGAACAAACTTACACGCATCGCCTCCTTCTGAAAGATATTGCTTCCATCGCATTGCTGCCGACTTCTGCTCTTCTTCGCTCAAGCGCATAATACCGCAACCCACCGTTGCGGAGTCTTTAATTTCCAATTCGGGAAACCCGATTTTGAAGCGGCTGAGCTGCGCTTCAACCTGTGCCGGGGCGATACCCTTTGCTTCAAGGATTTTAAGATCTTGTTCGTTCATGGTTTTTTGATTGTTATTAAGGTTTTCACAAAATTACACATAATTTTCAATTAAACAAAATTTAAAGTAACTTTGCGCCGATGATGGACAATAAAAAAGTTCCCGTGGGCAGATTTGCTCCTTCGCCAACCGGTCGAATGCACTTAGGCAACGTATATGCCGCAATAATGTCATACCAATCCGTAAAAGCGCGGGGCGGACGTTGGATTTTGCGCATCGAAGACCTCGACTCGCAACGCTCTCGCTTGGAATATGCCCGTCAATTGGAAGATGACCTGCTTTGGCTGGGACTGCAATGGGACGAAGGAGGGCTTGACAACATCGGACCAAACGGACCTTATTGTCAGAGCCAACGAAGCGAAATCTATGCCGAACACCTCGCAAAAATCAAAGCAAAGGGCCTGACATATCCTTGCTCATGCTCCAGAGCAGACATCCTCGCAACTCAAGCACCGCACCAAAGCGACGGCAGAGTGATATACGGCGGAACATGCCGTCCGCCGAAAATGCCGACCATAGTGCCGGAACCCGAGGGAAGATACTCGACTCGCCTATGGGTCCCAGACTCTGAAATCAGTTTCATTGACCGCAATTTCGGAAAGCAAACATTCAACCTCGCCCATGACTGTGGAGACTTTATCCTTCAAAGAAGCGACGGACAGTGGGCATACCAATTGGCAGTGGTAGTCGACGATGCCCTTATGGGTGTCACAGAAGTTGTACGCGGGGCCGATCTGCTCCTATCCACAGCACAGCAAATCTATCTCTACAACCTTCTCGGCTACCAAATACCCGAGTTTGCTCACATTCCGCTAAAAACAAATTCTGCCGGACAACGCCTCGCAAAACGCGACTCTGCCATGAGCATGGCTGAACTCCGCGCTCGCTACTCCCCCGCCGAAGTAATCGCCCTCGCTTTAGGACACGTTTAAAATATATTTAAAAGCATATTTGGTTAATAATGCAGCAATTTTTCGTAAATTGCGCATTGAAAACATAACCTGATATCCATGAAACAAAAACTGATTGAATGCGTACCTAACTTTAGTGAAGGGCGCGACAAACGTGTCATTAAAGATATTACTGATGCCATAGAAAGTGTTGAGGGCATCAAATTACTTGATGTTGACCCGGGAGAGGCAACAAACCGCACCGTAGTAACTTTTGTAGGCGAACCCGTTGACGTACTCGAAGCCGCATTCCGTGGCGTAAAGCGCGCCGCCGAGTTGATTGACATGCGTAAGCACCACGGAGCTCATCCGCGAATGGGCGCCACAGATGTGCTCCCCCTCATTCCAATCTCCGGCATCACCCTCGAAGAGTGCGCCGAGTTAGCGCGAAAATTAGCACAACGAATTGCCGACGAATTGGCAATTCCAACCTACTGCTACGAGGCTGCGGCATTCTCTCCGGAACGAAAAAACTTGGCAGTATGTCGCGCCGGAGAATATGAAGCTCTTCCAGAAAAATTGAATCATACGGGCAAGGGTGCGGATTTCGGCGACAGACCCTTTGACGAAAAAGTTGCCGCTACCGGAGCTACCGCGGTGGGTGCTCGCGACTTCTTGATTGCAGTAAACTTTAATCTTAACACCACTTCCACCCGACGCGCCAACGCCATTGCTTTTGACGTACGCGAAAAAGGACGTCCCAAACGCGAAGGAGGAAAGCCCAACGGCAAACCATTGACCGACGAAAACGGTCGCACCATAATGATTCCGGGAACTCTGAAAGCAACAAAAGCCATCGGTTGGTTCATCGACGAGTATGGAATTGCTCAAGTGTCAATGAACATCACTGATATTGGCATCACCCCGCTCCACGTTGCATTCGATGAGGTATGTCGCGCCGCCAACGCTCGCGGCATTCGCGTAACCGGAACAGAAATAGTCGGTCTTGTACCAAAGCGTGCGCTCATCGATGCCGGCAAGTATTTCCTTGCAAAGCAGCAACGCTCCGCCGGCATTGCTGACGACGAAATTATCAGAATTGCAATTAAATCAATGGGACTTGATGAACTCGCCCCGTTCAACCCACGAGAAAAAGTCATTGAATACATGGTTGCACCCGATAGCACCAACGGGAAACTAACCTCTATGACGTGCGAAGCTTTTGCTCGCGAAACGGCATCGGAATCTCCTGCCCCGGGAGGTGGCTCCGTGTCGGCATACCTCGGTGCGCTCGCCGCGGCATTAGGAACTATGGTGGCAAATTTGTCGGCCCACAAAGCCGGTTGGGATGACCGTTGGAAAGAATTTTCAGACCATGCCGAAGCCGGACAAGCAGTCCTATCCCGACTGCTGCAATTGGTCGATAAAGACACTGAGGCGTTCAACCGAATCATGGCAGCATTTCAACTCCCGAAATCCACCCCGGAAGAGGCTGCCAATCGTGATTCTGCTATCGAGGAGGCAACTCTCTATGCGGCGAAAGTCCCCTTGGAGACTATGGAGGCGGCAGTGGCAACCTTCCCGCTGCTTATGGCCATGGCAGAACAAGGCAACCCGGCTTCCGCATCAGATGCCGGAGTCGGCGCATTGGCGGCACGTAGCGCAGTTCTCGGTGCCGAACTGAATGTGCGTATTAACGTGGCCGGCCTGAAAAACAAAGCCGCAGCAGCCGAGTTGATTGAGCGTGCTGCCGAACTTGCCTCACAAGCCGTTGCGGCAGAACAAAAAGTACTTGAAATCGTAAACTCCAAAATATCATGACCCTACAAGAATTTCACAAAGATATTCGCACCGGCATTCCCGACACTCTGCCGCAAATGCCAATCTACGATACAACCGTAAATCATGCACCGCGACGCAAAAAAATATTATCGCTTGACGAAGAAAAACTTGCGCTGAAAAATGCTCTGCGATATTTCCCAAAACATCTTCATCAACAATTAGCCGCCGAATTTGCAGCCGAGCTCCATGAATATGGACGCATCTACATGTATCGTTATCGCCCGACATACGCAATGTATGCCCGACCCATCGATGAATATCCGGCTCAGTCGCGTCAGGCCGCAGCCATCATGATGATGATTCAAAACAATCTGGATCCGCGCGTGGCTCAACACCCTCATGAACTTATCACTTACGGAGGCAATGGCGCAGTATTCCAAAATTGGGCGCAATATCGCCTCGTCATGAAATACCTTTCGGAGATGACCGATAACCAAACCTTGGTCATGTATTCCGGCCATCCTCTCGGACTGTTCCCATCTCACCCCGATGCTCCTCGCGTAATAGTCACCAACGGCATGGTTATTCCAAACTATTCCAAACCCGATGATTGGGAACGCTTCAACGCTTTGGGTGTATCGCAATACGGGCAAATGACTGCCGGATCTTATATGTATATCGGACCTCAAGGCATAGTGCATGGAACCACTATCACAGTCCTAAACGCCGGCCGAAAACGACTCAAGCCCGGCGAAAGCAGTCTTGCCGGCATGCTATTTGTCACTGCCGGACTGGGCGGCATGTCAGGTGCACAACCTAAAGCCGGGAATATTGCCGGGGTAGTGAGTATCACGGCCGAAATCAATCCTCAAGCCGTAACAAAACGCAAAGAGCAAGGATGGGTCGATGAGGTATATACTTCGCTCGATGAACTGCTCCTAAGAGTGAAACGCGCCCAAGCGGCAAAAGAAACCGTTTCGCTCGCGTATCAAGGCAATGTCGTTGACCTCTGGGAACGTCTGGCTGCCGACGGCATAAAAGTTGACCTTGGCTCTGACCAAACCTCCCTCCATAATCCTTGGGCGGGAGGATATTATCCCGTAGGGCTCTCTCTCGAAGAGAGCAAAACAATGATGTCTGAAAATCCGGAGCAGTTCAAGCTATGTGTGCAAGAATCGCTTCGCCGTCAAGTCGCCGCCATCAACAAGTTGGCAGCCGACGGCATGTATTTCTTCGACTATGGCAATGCCTTCCTCTTGGAAAGCTCACGCGCCGGAGCCGACATTCTTAATGCCGACGGCACATTCCGATATCCTTCTTATGTTCAAGATATCATGGGTCCGGGATTTTTCGACTACGGCTTCGGTCCATTCCGTTGGGTATGCACCTCGGGTAACCCGTCGGACTTGGCAAAGAGCGATGAAATTGCAGCTCGCGTTTTGGAAGAAATACTCGCTGAAGCACCGGAAGAAATCCACGGTCAATTACGCGACAATATTCATTGGATAAAAGAGGCCGGACGCAATAACTTGGTCGTGGGCTCTCAAGCTCGCATACTATATGCGGATTGCGAGGGTCGTATGCGCATTGCTCAGGCATTCAACGAGGCCATTGCTGCCGGCGAAATTTCCGCACCGATTGTGCTCGGACGTGACCACCACGACGTTTCCGGCACTGATTCTCCTTATCGCGAAACCTCTAACATCTACGACGGCTCACAATTCACTGCCGACATGGCCGTTCACAACGTAATCGGCGACTCCTTCCGCGGAGCGACTTGGGTGTCAATCCACAACGGCGGCGGTGTCGGTTGGGGCGAAGTGATAAATGGCGGTTTCGGCATGGTAATAGATGGCTCGTCGGAATCACGTTGCCACATTGACAACATGCTCCTCTGGGATGTAACCAACGGTCTGGCACGCCGCTCATGGGCGCGAAACACCGGTGCAATCTCCGCCATTAACCGCGAAATGCAGCGCAATCCACTCCTGAAAGTTACCATGCCCAATCTTGCTGACGACGAACTGATAAACCAAACCCTTTTATGATACATCATATTAGCCCCGAACGCCTGACCATTCAGCGCATAGGAGAAATCCTCAAAAATAACATCAAATTGGCGCTCAGCCCTGAGGCGGAAAGGAGAATAATCCGCTGTCGAGAGTATTTGGATAAAAAAATTGCCACTTGTGATAAACCCATCTACGGTATCACAACCGGCTTCGGCTCACTATGCAACATCTCTATCGACTCCGATGACTTGGCGACCTTGCAACGCAACTTGGTCATGAGCCATGCTTGTGGCTGCGGCGAAACCATCGATCCGGAAATAGTGCGCATTATGTTGCTCACAAAAATCAAGTCCTTGTCGTTTGGAAATTCCGGTGTGCAACTGCAAACGGTGCAGCGTTTAGTGGATATGTTTAACGAGGGAGTCATCCCCGTGGTTTATAGCCTCGGCTCTCTCGGTGCATCCGGAGATTTGGCTCCGTTGGCAAACATGTGTTTGCCATTACTTGGACTGGGAGAAGTGTGGTACAACGGCACTCGCCGACAAGCCGCCGATGTTCTGAATGAAAAAGGTTGGCAACCGCTCTCTCTCGCATCCAAAGAGGGGCTGGCACTGCTCAACGGCACTCAGTTCATGGTATCGCACGCCGTATTTGCCATTCTCAAAGCAATCCGACTGAGCGAACTCGCCGATAAAATCGGTGCATTGTCGCTCGATGTGTTCGATGGGCGCATCGAGGCTTTCGGCGACGAGGTGAATGCCGTGAGACCTCATCCCGGACAGTTGCAAACGGCAAGAGCGGTGCGCAGACACCTTCAAGGAAGCGAAATGATTGGCAAGCCCAAGCAGCACGTTCAAGACCCGTATTCTTTCCGCTGCATGCCTCAAGTGCATGGCGCGGTGAAAGACACTCTGGCTTATGTTGCTTCCGTTATCGAAACCGAGGTAAACAGCCCGACAGATAATCCCACCATCTTCCCCGATGAAGACATTATTGTTTCTGCCGGCAACTTCCACGGCGAACCTATAGCCTTGCCGATGGACTTTCTCACCATTGCATTGACAGAACTATCCAACATTTCAGAGCGTCGCATTTATCGCCTCATATCGGGCACTCGCGGATTGCCGAGTTTCCTCGTTGCAAAACCCGGGCTGAATAGTGGGTTCATGATTCCTCAATATGCTGCCGCTTCGATCGTTAATCAATCCAAAGGACTCTGCTGGCCCACGAGTTGCGATAGTATTCCATCTTCTCAGAGTCAGGAAGACCATGTTTCTATGGGCGCAAACTCCGCCACAAAACTCTGCAGGGTTGCTTATAACACCGAACGTGTACTTGCCATTGAATTATTCAACGCTGCCCAAGCCCTAGATTTGCGCCGGCCGGCAAAAACATCGCCCGAACTCGAACAGTGGCACGCCGAATATCGTCTCACCGTGCCGTTTATCGAAACCGACATGGTAATGTCGCCACTAATTGAACAAACCATTGAATTTCTGCGTAAATGATTATCACCAATATAGGTCTGCTGGTAGGGCTTGACGAATCTCGTCTGCCCTATTTGCGCGGCGAGCAAATGAACCGCATTAATTCATTGCCGAATGCGTGGATTAGAGTGAATAACGACTGCTTTGTTGATTGGGGAAGCATGGAATCTTTACCCGAAAACATTGCCGAGGAAGAACGAATCAGCGCATGCGGCGGAATGCTGATGCCATCATTTTGTGACTCCCATACCCACATCGTCTATGCCGGAAGCCGCGAGGGCGAGTTCCTTGACAAAATCAACGGTCTGAGCTACGAAGAAATTGCCCGACGCGGCGGAGGCATTCTCAATTCTGCCGATCGCCTGCATCTAACTTCTGAAGAGGAGCTGTTGCGGCAATCCATGGAGCGACTCAATGAGGTTGCGGCAATGGGCACGGGGTGTATCGAAATAAAGAGCGGCTACGGACTCTCCACTGCCGATGAACTGAAGATGCTGCGCGTCATCGCTCACATGGCGGAAGCATCTCCGGTCACAGTGAGAGCAACATTTCTCGGAGCGCACGCCGTAGGTCGCGCCTATGTCGGTCGGCAAGATGATTATGTCGATTTAATTTGCCGCGAAATGCTCCCGGCAGTTTCTGCCGAAGGTTTGGCAGAATTTGTTGACGTATTTTGCGATGAAGGGTTCTTCACTCCCGCACAAACAGAAAAAATTCTTAATGTTGCCGCCAAATATGGAATGAGGCCGAAGATTCACGCCAACGAATTGGCGATTTCCGGAGGTGTTCAGGTCGGAGTGACACACCGCGCTCTTTCCGTTGATCATCTGGAGCGAATCGGTGATGCCGAACTGAAGCTTCTAAGCGAATCCGACACTGTGGCAACCATGCTGCCCGGAGCGTCATTCTTCCTCGGAATGCCTTATGCCCCTGCCCGAAAAGCCATTGAGTCCGGAGCAATAGTGGCTTTGGCATCAGACTATAATCCCGGCTCGTCGCCGTCGGGGAATATGCGCATGGTGCTTTCATTAGCATGTATTAAGATGAAACTTTCCCCCGAGGCTGCGCTGAATGCTACCACAATCAACGGGGCTTATGCCATGGGACTCAGCAATGATTTCGGAAGTATTGCACCCGGCAAACGTGCCAACTTCATTATAACTCGCCCGATTCCCTCATTGGCTTTCCTACCCTACGCCTACTCTACTCCTCTGATTTCTGCGGTCTATTTGGGAGGGAAACCGTTTAAAAACTGAACTGAAACATCACTCGCACCCCGTTCTTTGCCGTTGCAGAGCTGCGGTGAGTGATTCTGTGCACATATTGTATGCTCAGAATTCTGAAAATATTACCGATGCCGACGTTAAACTCCATATAAGGAGTCTTACCCATTTTTCGCACCTCGACACCCTCCGGCAATTGCAGCAGCGAGGGATTTAACGCGGGGTTATTACGATCGCTCAAATTGCCCCAAATGGCATGAAATCCGATTAATTCACGCAGATTCAAACGCTTCACCAACGGAATATAGTTCAGCAACGCACCATTGGCATTATAATTCAGATGCAATTCAACGTATGAATCATTGATAAACTCCAAGGGATCGAGTAGCGAAAAGGCGCGCGGCTGATAGAAATAACTGAGGTTAGCATTGGGCATCAGCAGTGACGTAAACACCGTTTCACCCCAAACATGCCCGGCTCCGAGGCTGGCATCAAGATGTCCCCACGCGGAAAAATACTGCCGTTTGCTAACCGACACCTCAGTCTTGTTAACGCCCCATCGAGTGCCGAACAATCCACCCGGAGCATAAGTATGACTTACGCTTATGACCGGATATTCGCTCGTCACCTCGTATCTGATGTTCATGTTCTGATAATAGAGTTCATGGGGTGCATATCTGAACCCTATTTGAATGGCGGTCTGCTGAAAGCCCGGATAGCGAGTGCCGTAACCATCAATAAACGGCACATACGCCGACTCTTCCTGACGGCAATGGCTCAACCCTGCCGAGAACGTCATGTGTCCGGCTGTTTCATAAGTAAACTTCAGTGCCGTTTCGCGATTATAGGTCATCAGGTGATTGTCCGTGCGAGCCAAAGAGTTGAAGACAGTGCCCGATGCCGTATAATGCTGCCCGAGGCGGTCTATATCGTATGAATGCGATAACCTTATGGAACGTATAGGGAATTCCTCCTTATGTTCTTTCTTGTCAATAAAGCTGTATTCTATCTCGCCCTTATATTTCCATTTTTTATCCTTAAATCCGTATGCGCCATAGCCTCCGACAAAGAAACGTTTGTTTAAGTGAGCTGTGGTCATACCTCCAAGTCTCACTCGCCAACTTTCCAAACCGTTATGATTTACTACTGAAAATATCGGCCCTATCGCAACCGGAGCCGTTGCACCTCCCGGACGTATATAGTTGCTGACCAATGCCGCAACAACCCTCTCTAATCGGTAAAATGTTGTATTGCCACGCAATCGCTCCATCATGCTACCCATATCGGCACTGCCACGTTGAGTTCCTGCCGGTCTGTATGACGCAATCGAGGCACCAAGATCATTGAGCTCAATTACTTCTGACTCACTATTGAACATCGTCAGGTCTTTCGGTTCCTTGAATGAATGGGAATTATTTACGGTAAGGCGAGAAAAATACACATCAATGCCGGCATAGCAGGCTTCAATAATCACCTCATCGCGTTGCTTCAGGCGCGACCCGTCCGGGGCACGTTCATACTCCTGCACCAATGCCATGTCGGAAATAAAATTCACATTACTATTATGGGGCATTCTAAGCTCCGCACGTCGGATAAACATAGCGGAATCATCTTTGACCACGTAAATATGACCATTGAAGCTCGGCATGGATGCGTTACGCGGCATAAACGACAGCACAACCAACGAATCGCCATGTGCAGCGTCGGCAATGGTATCGGTCAAATAGAACTTATAGAAGTCCGGAGCAATGCGCCCCAATGGGCTCACGAATTTCTGGCGCAGCAAGGTTATGTCATTCGCATCATAAAGGTCAACCTGTCGCAGCAAGTCATCATAAATTGCTTGAAGGGACTCTGCATTGCCCAACATTTCGTCAAGCCCGTTGCGATTTCTAAGCCTGACCACTTCTCGCCTCTTCTGCGGCTCGCGTTGATAAAACACATCACTCACTTTTTCCTTCACCGATACGTTAAGCACGGGTCTGCCTGTGAGTTCCGTTGTATCCACATATTCACTCAGAAAACCCAAAGCATCAGTCGAGTCCGTTTTGAAATTTATCAGCCCCAAGTTGATGCGCTCATAAGAGCCATGACTGTAATAAGGATTGGTCTGACGCGGATCCGTCATGTTTCGACACTCCATGACTCGGCGCACAAAATCCACCGCCGGATTGTTCTTTTTCGAGTATTTTTCCTTCTTGGGTCTCACCTCAACTTCTTTCAAATGAAAATGAGGATACTTTGCTCCAACTGCTGTGGCGCAGAAGCAAAAAAGGCAGAGGAATATAACTCGAATCATTCTCACATAAAAATTAACGTATCAAACCGCTTTTTATTGCAACGCCCTTAACGACAAACTCGGTCCACTCAGCATTCTCGACAATAAAAAAAGACGGCGTCATGATTGACGCCGTCCTTGAGTATTCAATGAAAGATTTTCAGATTATTTTGCACTTTCAGGTTCGATGTACTTACCATACATGCGAAGTTCTGCAAGGTTCCAATAAACTGCGGTAGAGGGTGAAGTCAGCGACTTGCCATCAGCATTTTGCATTACGCAGAAACGGAGATACTTGAATGATTCAGGCGCGATAGCCATCTTGTCAAGAGAGCCGATTTCACCGGTTTCACCTGAACCAAGTTTCTTCTTCAGCGTGATTTCAGCGAAGGGTTCAGCATCTTGTTTATCGGCAGTCACACCGTCTTTACCCTTCCAAGAGTTAGCGTTCATTCTGATCTCGGGATCATCCTCGTTAGAATAGTACAAGTGTACTTGCTTCGGAGACTGAGGATTATTGTGAACACGAGAAGTGAACTGGAAGTAGCAAGCGTTAACGTCATTGTTGGTGGGAACTTCGATTTCAAGATATGAAGCGAAGGGAACTGAACGTTCGAATGCCACTGTCCAACCTGAGTGGAAGAATGTTGAGAGGTTACCGTCGAACAATGCACCGATTGAGCCTTCAGTAGGTTCGCAGTCATTTGAAGTCACGCAACCGTCGTTAAGTTCGAGCGGAGTTTCAACCACCTTGTAACCAACGAAGAACACATAAGGTTGAGTTGCATCTTCGGGATTACGGGGAAGTTTCAAAGACTTCTGAACTTTTTCGGGCACACTTTCATCCCAAACCATGTCAATACCGATCTTACCGCTAGTGGCGGATTTGAACTGGATACCTTTAACAAAGTTGCTTGAAAGATCGTTCGGATTAATAAGCTTAGTATTGAAAGTCAAGGGCAAACGTACTCTTGTTTCTCCCTTGGGGAATTCAATTTCATCAACGAGTTCGCCATCCTTTTCAGTACCGAGTTTGAATACCCAACCTTCAGGGCTGTTAAAGTCAAGCTCGTCCTTCTTGGGGTTCTTCAGGTCAGCCAACTGAACGTCAGAGTTGTTGCCGTTGAAATTGCTAACCAGACCGGCAGTGGATTGGAACTTAACGGAGAACCCATAGTTGTTCTTACAGGGGATTTCCAAGTAAACTTCGGGCTCAATATTAACATTGAGGAACGCGGGATCGTCAACGAGCTTGGTGCGAGAAATTTCGGTCAAGGCATAACCGTTATGTTCAACGGTTACTGTCATCACGGGATCTGTCACCACGGGTTCGAGCATCACATAGAAGCCATCGGCATTCACTGAGTCGGTTTCAGAATAGAGACCAACGGGAATGACAAACTTCTTCGCATTCAGCTCAAGTTCGCCTTCGGGGGTAGATTCCATCTGGAGACGCCAGTCAGAAATCTTCTGCGCATTCAGAAGGATATTACCTGTAAAGAAACGGTCATCAGCAGAAGTGAATTCATGAACGAGTTCGCCGTCTTCAACTTCTCCGGTTGTTTCATTATAACCGCTGACGAAATTACCGTCTCCGTCAACAAAAGTGTAGAATTCGGGAGCAAGATAATCGAGACCCGCAAAGTTGGGATCGCCATAATACTTCTCCTTATATGACTTAAAGTCATCTTCAGTCATGACGCGAAGCACAGCCGATGAAGCGTCCTCGGGGTCGAAACCGCCCTTCATCACAGTGATGCCATATTCAGCGGCATCATCGGTAGCATAGACGGTAACCTCCTTTTCGCCGGCGTTCTTAATCATCATGACGTCGCCATATTGTTCGGGATAGATGTCGTACTTGTCACAAGAGGTGGCAGCACCCATGAGAGCAAGCAATCCCGAGGCTATGATAATTTTCTTCATATTATTATTCAAATTGGTTTAAGTCGGTTAATGATTAATCGATTAGAAACCGGGGTTTTGTACCATCTGCGGGTTTCTGTAAACTTCATCATTGTAGATGGGATACAGATACTGGCGATAGTGGAAAGTGTACTGGCTATTGATCATCATCGGAGTGAGGAAAGCAGCACCGGGGTTAACAGCGAGACCATTGAGGCCGCGACGTTTGCCATAGCCGAAGTATTCATCACCTGCAACCCAACGACGAACGTCGAAGTAGCGCACACCTTCGTCCCAAAGTTCCACAAAGCGTTCGTTACGTACCCAGCGAACAATATCCCATTTGACATCTGCGCCATCGGAAGTGCGAATCTCTGTAATACCAAGCATATCTGCAGTTAACTTACCAACGTAAGCACGAGTGCGGATTTTGTTAACGTTATTGATAGCTTCAGTCTGCATATCTTTGCCGGCGTTGAGCTGATCATCAGCAGCGGGGCTAATGCCTCTTACTGCCATTTCAGCCTGACATTCGGCAACGTTGAGAATGAGTTCAGCAAAACGGAGGAATACTTCGGGGCTTTCCTTACCGGTGGTCCAAGTACCGTTGTTGCTATCCCACTTAGCGAGCGGGTCAACGTGTTTCATAGAGAGGAAACCGGTAACCGAGTAGTTACGTTCGCCCTGTCCGCGTCCTTGCTGTTCAGCATCGCGCATGTTGAGCACGCAAGGTTCGCCGTCTTTCAGGTTAGTGAGGTAGTCACCACCGTCGAAACCGATCCAAGCATAGAAACGAGGTTCACGGTTCAAGCAGATATTGGTAACGCGGCTGCGGTCAACGTTATCTTCCTTGCCGAGACCGGCTTCTTTGTGGAACTGACCGGAGCTGAGAGTACCGAATACCTTGCTGGCAGTACCGGGGAGAGTACCGTCGGCATTGAGGAAGTGTTCAACCGTGTAGAGAGTGGGGCTAACACCGTTCCAACCTTCTTTCCACTGTGAATTGGAAGTGGTTTGAAGAACTCGACGAGGCAGACGAGAGTCAATACGACCATAGGTTTCAAAGTTTGTGGCAATAATGATCTCGTGGTTACCTTCGTTATAAGTGGTAGTGTTCAGGTAGCGGAGCTTGTAAACGGCACGGAGGAACTCTTCAGCGCTGAAAGGTTCTTCGTCACCATCGGCATTAGCAAAGGTGAGAGAAGAGTTTTCCAACTTCTGACACATAGCTGCGAATCCGGGGATACGAATTTGCTCGGGAGCAACGTCTGCGTCAATTTGGTCTCTTTCGTCGCGAATTTGAGGGTCAAAGAGAGCAAAGCCGTTATCTTCAGCGTATTTAAGAGCTTCAGAGCAAGCCTTGAGGGCACGCTGCCACTTCTCGGGCTTGAATTCGGTAGAAACGAGTGCACGACCGTAGTCTTGACCGGTTACTGGATTCTTTGAGTTCCAGTTGTTTCCGCTCTGGCACCAACCTCTATAAGCAGTGGGGAATTCACCATTCCACAGGGGAGATGCGGCATAAAGGAGCACACGACCCTTCAGAGCCTTACACATTACCTTAGTGGCGCGGTTGAGTTCAGCGATATCGCGAGATTCGGGGAGGTCCTTTTCAGCCAACTCGAGTTCATTAACGATCCAGTCCACACAGCCGTCGAAGTGAGTACGACCGGGATATTCACTCAAACCGGTTTCCATGGAAACGAGTTTGTCGGTGATTACGATAGGACCATAGAGGCGAAGAAGTTCGAAGTGATAGTAAGCACGGCAGAAGCGAGATTCTGCTTTCCACATCTTATATTCTTCTTCGTCAACGCAAACCTCATTATTTTTGCCTTCGGTATCGAGTTCGCGATCAAAGAGAAGAGTCTGACCAATACCGTTGTAGTAGTGGTCCCAGTAGGTGGTTACAGTAGTGGTCTGCGTGTTACGCATTACCGCATACGCATTCGGGTTATCGATGGAGTACCAAACTTCCGGAATCAGGTATTCGTCGTTTGCAGAGTTGAAAGTCGAACGATAGTCACGCGGCATGTGGTCGCGATCGTTGAACGCATTGTAGCAAGAGTGCAAGAAGCCCAAAGCGTTGTTGTGGTTCTTCATCGCGTCCGAAAGACCGGGCTGTTCCGGCGGAACAACATCGAGATAGTTGCAGGAGGTTACGCCAAGGAGCGTAGCCGATGCAACAGCGATGGTTGCGAATTGAAAGATTTTATTGAGTTTCATGTTTTAGTCTCTTATTTTATATTAAGGGTTGGATTAGATGGAGATCTGCACGCCAACGGTTACAGTCTTCTGCATAGGATATGAGTTCCAGCTTGAGAGCTCGGGATCCCAATGCTTGAAGGGGCTGAATGACAGGAGGTTTTGACCTGACACGTAAACGCGACCATAGGGGAAACGCCAACCGAGTTCCACGTTGCGCAAGCGCAGGAACGCGCCATTACGCATCCACCAAGTTGAAGCAACGGTGTTGTTGGTAACGTCGGTGCTCATGTTACCCAGACGAGGATATTCAACGTCGAAGTTGTCAGGATCGTTGATCGGATCATAGAAGCTGTCGGAGATCCAAGTGAGGACGTTGCGAGCATCGGCATTTGTGCCGCCTTCTTGGAACGGGTCAACGCCGTTGATCATGATAGTGCGCTTGGCTGAACCGGTGAATTGGAAGCCGAAGTCGAATGCCTTCCAGTTGATAGTACCGCCGAAACCGTACTGAATACGAGGCACGCGACCGTATTCGCTGATCATGGTTTGGTCATTATTGTTGATAACGCCGTCACCATTGAGGTCACGATATTTGATATCGCCCACCATGGGAGTAGAACCTACGTTCTGAGCGGGAGAGTTAGCGATTTCTTCTTCGCTTTCGAAAAGGCCTTCAGCGATGTAACCAACGGTCTTTGAGCCGCCTACTGGCAGTCCGGTACCCATCATCCAAGTGTAGGGATAGATAGGTTCGTCCCAGTCGGTGAGTTTATTTTCAGCATAGGTGAAAGTACCGGTGATGCTGAAGCTGAAGTCTTTGTTGATAGTCTTGTTGTAAGCAACAGAGAGGTCACCACCCTTATTGATCATCTTACCCTTTGAAGCCCAAGGAGTTGCTTGACCATAACCGAGAGACTTGGGCCATGCCTTACGTTCCATGAAGATGTCGTAACGCTTCTGCCAGAAGAGGTCGCCGGTAAAGGTGAAGTCATTGAAGAGAGTGAACTCGATACCGATGTCGGTTTGACGAGATTTTTCCCAACCTGTTTCAAGGATAGCATAGTAGGTAACTTGAGGACCACCGCGGTTAACTGTACCAACGTCATAGTCACCTGACTTCCATTGAACGTAGTTGATGTTATTGTCGGTAATCTTGTCGATATAGAGGAAGTAAGAACCGCCGGGCTGACCGAGAGCGTCAGAACCTACGAGACCGTGAGAAGCACGGAGCTTAAGGTTGTTGACAACTTTGGTTGCGGGTTCAAACCAAGGTTCGTTGCTGATTACCCAACCGATAGATGCTGCGGGGAAGAAACCGAAGCGGTGGCCGGGAGCAAGACGTTCGGTACCGTTATAACCGGCGTTGAATTCAACGAGGTAACGGTGAGCATAGTCGTAAGTGGCGCGGAAAGAGAAGCCTTGGTTACGGTTGGGCAGAACTGCACCGCGATATTCCCACTGACGATATTGCACCATTGCGCTAACATCGTGGAGACCGAACTTGCGGTTCCAGTCGAAGCGAGCCTGAATTTCAAAAGTCTGGTCAGAAGAACGATTCAAAGCGGATTCGCTCAGATATGCAGTACCTTCCTGCAGAGTATTGGTGCGATAGATAGTGCCTTCGGTGTGAGGACGGAGTTCACCGGTTACGGGGTCAACATAGTTAGCCTTGTTACCGGCAAGAGTCATGTAGTAAGGAGTGATGCTGCGGTTGAAGCTCATGCCGCTCCAAGCCTTCAAGTTAACCCAAGCTTCGAAACGCAAGCCCTTGGTTACGAAGTCAAGGTCTTGATTAATCTTAACTACGGTGTTAAGAGTGGTTTCGTTGTTCTGAGAATACGAGGTATTCATCACAGCGTAGGGGTTGGCAAGGGTGTGTTCCGAATATTTGCGTGAGCCGTAGCGGATGTATTCATCGTCAACGTTGCCGGGGAATACGGTGGGGAACGCAATCGGAGTAGTGGTCAACGTGTAGTTGAAGATTGAGCTTGCACCTACGTTGGGACCTGATTTCTGACGCACCTGAGCATTCATGTTCATGCTGATGGTGGTAGAAGAAGTCAGTTTGTACGAAATGTTGTTTTGGAACGTGTAGTTGAAGAGCTGAATGTTATTGTTCCAAGAGTAGAGCTTCTCGGTGTTGAGAAGACCGTCTTCGTGCTGCACGTCGATTGACATGTAGTACTTAACTTTGGAACCACCACCGCTCACGTTCACGTTACCGCGCTGGCGAGATGCCATGTTGCGGAAAAGGATATCGCCCCAGTCAACGTTAGGATAAACGTAGGGGTTAACCTTGTTTGTGGTCCAACGGATTTCGTCGGCGCTGTAAACGGCGTCACGACCGCGAGATTGGTTAGCGATATTGTACATTTCCATGTAGCGACCGCCTTCAACGAAATCGGGGAACTTGTCCAAGAAGTTGAAAGAAGCATCGAAACTTACACCAATCTTGGTCTGAGAGTTATAGTCACCGCCTTTAGTCTTAACGATCATCACACCGTTTGCACCGCGAGCACCATAGATTGCAGTTGCAGATGCGTCTTTCAGGATTGAGAAAGATTCGATGTTTTCAGCGGGGACATAGTTAAGGTCATTAGCGGAGATTTCAACGTCGTCCAAAAGGATAAGGGGAGTGGCACGGCCACCGAATGTTGCAATACCGCGAATGTAGAACTCAGCAGCAGAACCGGGTTCACCGGAAGTGGTCTGAGCAACAACGCCGGCAATTTTACCGGCCAAAGCGTTGGTAAGGTTAGTGGAGGGGAGCTTGAGCTCATCGCCCTTCACAGAGGTAATTGCACCGGTTACGGATACACGCTTCTGAGTACCTGAACCAACGACGATAACCTCATCGAGAGTGTTTTCTGCGCCCTTCATGCCGACACGAACATAGCCGAGGTCGTCAACGGGTACGCGAGCTTCGTTGTAGCCGACGTAGGTAACCAACAGCGTTACTTTCTTCCCGGTAGGAATGTTCAAGCTGAAGTTACCATCGATGTCGGTGGCAGTCACTGCGGCTTTGTCGCCCACGATAGCAACGGTTGCACCCGGAAGGGGTTCGCCATCGGCATCATCGACAACCAAACCGGTCACAGTACGCATGCCGGCGGGAGCTTGAGCTGCCGGCTCACCTGAAGGATCCGCAGCAGCATAAGCCGATGCCGGAGCCATCATTGTCATGGCAACAAGACCCAAAAGGGCATAGCGCCAGGGTAAGGAACTTTTTCTCATTCTGTGATTAATGATTGATTGAATTAATGATTTTTCATGCTGATTAACCCGGTGAGCCAATGAGGCTTATGCTCCGCCGGAGCACATTTTCCCGGTTGAATGACAATACGTTTTTTTGTTTCTGATATTTTGTGATTTAGGGTTAATAATTCATTTTATTTAACAAATTTACGTTAAAAACCAACCTAAAATAGTTGTTTTTCAGGCTAATTCTTAAAAATTTGTTCCACAAAGTTAACGATTTTTCATCATGGAGGGCTTTTCCAATTGTTAAACTTTGTTAAGCGAAATGTTAAGACGTTTTTTACTTGTCACAACCGAATAATCCTCGACACGCTAAGTCTATATAATGCCGATAATTTCGCGAATGTCGGAAATATTATTTTTTTGACAATAATCATCAATCTCATCAACAATACGCACGCTTGCTGCCGGATCGATAAAGTTCGCAGTGCCGACTTCGACAGCAGTGGCACCCGCCATCATAAACTCCAGAGCGTCGCGTCCCGACATGATGCCGCCGAGACCGATAACGGGAATCTTTACCGCTTTAGCCACCTGCCACACCATTCTCACTGCGATGGGGCGCACAGCCGGGCCGGAAAGGCCGCCGGTAATGGTGCTCAAATACGGACGACGACGATCAACATCGACCGCCATACCCATCAAAGTATTAATCAGACTAACGGAATCCGCGCCTTCATCTTCAACAGCACGTGCAATTTCGGCAATATCGGTCACATTCGGGCTCAGTTTAACGATCAGAGTGCGATCCCATGCCTCGCGTAGCGCAGCAGTAACCGCAGCAGCTCCCTTGGGCGTAGTACCGAACGCCATTCCGCCCTGCTTCACATTGGGGCAGCTTATGTTGACCTCTATGGCGCGAATACCATCGCAAGGAGCCAAACGCTCGGCAACCGCCACGTAATCATCGATTGTGGCACCCGACACATTGACTATAACCTCCGAACCACAGTCTTTAATACGCGGATAGATATGGTCAACAAAGTAACTTACGCCCTTGTTTTGAAGACCTACGGCATTGAGCATACCGGAAGGCGTCTCAACCATTCGAGGATAATCATTGCCCTGACGCGCCATCAGAGTGGTTCCTTTTACTATAAAGCCGCCCAATCGCGACAAGTCCATGAAATCGGAGAATTCTTCACCGTAGCCAAAAGTGCCGCTTGCGGTGAGCACCGGATTTTTCAGCTGCAACGAGCCGATATTTACGTTTAATCGAGCCATGTGAGTTCGTTGGAATTAAAGACCGGACCCTCGGTACAAACACAAACATTGCCGCGCACTGTTTTTTCAACGCAGCAAAGGCATGCGCCGAGTCCGCACGCCATCATGTTTTCAAGACTAACTTCGCAAGGAGACCCAACGCGAGCCGCAGCTTTGGCAACTGCCACCATCATCGGCTTCGGGCCACAGCAATACACCATGTCGGAAGGCTGCTGCATTCGCGGATGAGCGGTAACAACGCCCTTCACTCCGGCAGAGCCGTCATCAGTGGTAACATACACAGGTCCGAGTTCCTTGAACCTATCGATGAGCAACAAGTCGGACTCACTTCTCGCCCCTAAGATAAACTCAGGAGCATAGCCACGAGCCTTAAGATCCAACCCAAGCGACATCATGGGAGCGACTCCTACACCACCACCCACAAGGAGCAAACGCTCGGCATTTTCAGGAACTGAGAATCCTCTACCCAACGGCAACATCAGATTTACCGATGAGCCTACGGGAGTACGCAACAGCGCATCAGTGCCTGCTCCGGCTCGACGGACAAGGAGTTCTACCCTGCCTTCGGCGGGCTGAGCCGAACAAATAGAAATGGGACGACGCAGGAAGGTGGACGTTGACCGGTCTATGCGGACCTGTGCAAACTGTCCGGGAAATACGGGCGGAAGTTCGCCCTCGGTTCGCAACAAAAGCAGACCATAAGATTCCCCCAGCGGAGTCATCGATTCAAGCACGAAATCAGCAACAACTCGTGCGGGTTTTTGCGTTGAATTCATATAGTAAAGATTATAAAGTTCTGGATTCTTCAGTAAACGATTCAATATGGCGACGTTTTTTCTCTTCGGCAATCTCATCAACGGCGATAAGGATAGCACTCTCTTCAACATCACCGAATTCCGTATTGACTGCAGTGCCAAAATAGCGCATGGTCGGCGACAGTGTCATATATGCATTAACCAAAGGCGGTATATTCAACCCATTTTCACGCACCAAGTGATTGAGCATTCGATAATCCTCACGAAAATCGCCCGTAAGAGGAAAATCGCGCACCAAATCCGACTTGTCGGCGTCCAACGCAAGCGGAGTTATAGGCTGAACAAGTTCATCGGCATCAACAAAATGATGAGCAAAAAAATACAATATCAGATCGCGACAATGCCGATTATAGCTTGGATACATCGTAACCTTGCCGAAAAGATACTTTATTTCGGGGTGATTAACCACGAGAGCACCGAGCCCGTCCCATAGATTGTCTAAAGCGAAGATATTTCCGCTATGGCGAGTGGCCTGCGACTCTACTCTCACAAACGAGCGCCCCAATTCCAGCGTATAGGGCAAGTAATCACTGATGAATTTTTCCGAGAAACGAAACATGTGGGCAGTGGCAATACGCGGCGAGCCATCGGCAAGTATCTGCACATCTTTACCCAAAATAAATCGATAGCCACCTACGATGCGTTGCTCCTCCGGATTCCATACAACTAACTGCTGCAATGGCGGAGTCATCACATCGAATTCGTCGATGTCGCACTCTTTTCCCGTACCGCCTCCGCCAAGGCGAAAGGCAATTTCGCGCAAACGACCGATTTCGCGCATAGTATTGGGGGCATTATTGGCATTGACCACATAAAGATCATTCTTTCCGCGATTACTATGACGGAGAAATCTCTCTGCCGTCAGTTCCGCACGAATCAAATGAGCGGGAACTTCGTCGATTACGGGTTCATTCATATATATTATAAGGTGTAAATGTAATTTCTTATTTCCTGAGCCTGCGCAACCGCTCCATGACCGCGATTCAAATCTTCCGGAGCAATTTGCCGTCCGATGCGCAGACCGTAATGGCTACCCTCCCCCAAGACCAACTCGCGAGGCAAGCGCAACATTTCAAGATTAAACTTCATGCCACAACGCTCGCGGCGACGCGCAAACCGATAGAATTCAGGGGTGTTTTGACCTATGAAACGCAACGGCACAACTGCACGAGCGGCTTCGGCACTCTTTTGAACAAACATCTTGTTCCACTTCAAATCGCATATCTCTGCTCCCTTTTTGACTTGTCGCGAACAGAGTCCCGCCGGGAACATAATGACCGGACGCTCCAAGTTGGCAAAAGCCTCATCAACATCGGCCACTGCGCCACGCGATTGGCGTCCGTGTTTATTAATCGGCACAAAGATATTATTAAGCGGCGTCACGACAGTGAGTAAATCATTGACAACAAAAGCCGGCTCGACTCCGTGATGCTTCGCTACCCAATCAATAAGACAGATTCCGTCAAGACCGCCCAACGGATGATTACAAACATAAGTCACCCTGCGATTTTCGCGAGCCGGCACATTCTCCGCGCCACTCTCCACCGAGTAGCTTACGCTAAGTTCCGCCAACGCACCTGCCGCAAAATCAGAGCCGGTCAGCCCTGCCGTCACCCGCAAAATTTCATTGAGTCTATCTTGGCAAACATATCGCTCCATTGCGCGAATCAACACACGTGGAATCCACCGATAGTATCGGGGAGCACGCTCGCGCAACAGTTCATCTATATCTACCTTCAAGTCCATATGACCGCAAAGTTAGCAATAATAATCGGATTTTTTAATTTTTGAATGTAAAGATTTTTTCGTAACTTTGCAGCCGATTTTTGCAATTATCACCCTAAAAATGATTAACATTACATTCCCCGATGGGAGCGTCAAGCAGTTTGAATCAGGCGTTACCCCTCTGCAAATAGCTGAAAGCATCAGCACCCGACTGGCACAAGACGTGTTGGCCGCCAAAATCAATGGTCAAGATTGGGACCTAACTCGTCAGGTTGACACCGATGCCACCATACAACTCTATAAATGGGAAGACCCGGAAGGCAAACACGCCTTTTGGCATAGTTCGGCACACCTCCTTGCCGAAGCCCTGCAAGAAATGTTCCCCGGAGTAAAATTCGGCATCGGACCCGCAATTGAAAACGGATTCTACTACGACATCGACACCAATGGCCACAGCATCACAGCCGCTGATTTCCCCGCCATTGAAAAGAAAATGCTTGAACTTGCTCGCCAAAAGCAAGAAATCGTGCGTGCAGATATTTCAAAGGCCGACGCGCTCAAAGCATTTGGCGACCGTGGAGAAACTTACAAATGCGAACTAATCTCCGAACTCGAAGACGGACACATTACCACTTATACCCAAGGCAGTTTCACTGATCTATGTCGCGGACCGCACATTCCCACCACTGCACCCATCAAAGCGGCAAAAATCACCTCGCTCGCAGGTGCTTATTGGCGCGGCAACGAAAACAACCCGCAGTTGGTGCGCGTTTACGGCATCACATTCCCCAAGCAAAAAATGCTCGAGGAATATCTTGCCTTGCTTGAAGAAGCAAAAAAACGCGACCACCGCAAACTCGGCAAGGAAATGGAACTCTTTGCGTTCTCTGCAAACGTGGGCGCCGGCTTGCCTCTTTGGCTTCCCAAAGGTGCTGCCCTGCGCGACCGTCTGGAACAATTCCTCCGCAAAATTCAGAAAAAATACGGTTACCAACAGGTAATCACCCCACACATCGGCAACAAGCAACTCTACGTAACCTCCGGTCACTATGCCAAATACGGCAAAGACTCATTCCAACCCATTCACACTCCGGAAGAAGGCGAAGAATACCTCCTCAAGCCGATGAACTGCCCTCACCACTGCGAAATCTTCCGTGCTCAACCCCGCAGCTACCGCGAGCTTCCTCTGCGACTTGCAGAATTCGGCACGGTGTATCGCTATGAGCAGAGCGGTGAGCTCCACGGACTGACTCGCGTGCGCGGATTTACTCAAGACGATGCCCACATCTACTGCGCACCCGACCAAATAAAGGAAGAATTCCTCAAGGTAATGGACATCATCCTCTACATCTTCAAGGCCCTGAAGTTCAGCAACTACGAGGCACAGATTTCGCTGCGCGACCCCAACAATCCGACAAAATACATCGGCTCGGACGCAAATTGGGAAAAAGCAGAACGCGCCATCATTGAGGCTTGCGCCGAAAAAGGCATTAATGCTCGCCAAGAAACCGGCGAAGCTGCTTTCTATGGCCCCAAACTCGACTTCATGGTGAAAGATGCACTCGGTCGCCGTTGGCAACTCGGCACAATCCAAGTGGACTACAACCTGCCTGAACGCTTTGAATTGGAATACACCGGTGCTGACAACGCAAAGCATCGCCCCGTGATGATTCACCGCGCTCCGTTCGGTTCAATGGAACGCTTCGTCGCCGTACTCTTGGAGCACACCGCCGGCAGGTTCCCCCTCTGGCTCGCTCCCGACCAAGCCGTAATCCTCCCTATTTCCGAGCGCTTCAATGACTACGCATACGAAGTAAAACGCCAACTCGAAGAGGCCGACATTCGCGTAACCGTTGACGACAGAAACGAAAAAATCGGACGCAAAATTCGCGATAACGAACTCAAACGCATCCCCTACATGCTCATTGTTGGTGAAAAAGAACAGGAAAATAACGAAATTTCTGTAAGAAAACAGGGCGAAGGTGATAAAGGTTCGGTAAAAATTACTAACTTTGCAGCCGAATTGACTGAAGAAGTCAATAATATGACAAACTTTTAACCGAATCTGAATGGCAAAAAAAACGGTCTACAGACCCCGCCCCGTGGCTCCACGCCCCGCGACAAACGCACCCAAAACCCGACAGCAAGGACAGCAGTCGAAAGATCTTCACGCTATTAACGAAAATATCCGTGCAACAGAAGTGCGTCTTGTAGGCGACAACGTGGAGCAAGGCATATATACCATTCAGGAGGCAATGCGCATCGCCGATGAGCAGGAACTCGATTTGGTTGAAATCTCCCCGAATGCCGAACCTCCGGTTTGCAAAATTCTTGACTATCAAAAATTCCTCTATCAACAGAAGAAGCACCAGAAAGAGCAGAAGGCTAAAGCCGTGAAAGTCGTTGTGAAAGAAATTCGTTTCGGGCCGCAAACCGATGACCACGACTATAACTTCAAACTCAAGCATGCAATCGGCTTCCTTCAAGAAGGCGCAAAAGTAAAAGCCTACGTGTTCTTTAAAGGTCGCTCGATATTGTTCAAGGAACAAGGCGAAGTCCTCTTGCTCCGCTTTGCAAACGACCTCGAAGATTACGGCAAAGTTGAACAAATGCCTCTGCTTGAAGGGAAACGCATGATAATCATGCTCACCCCGAAAAAGAAATAAACAAAATTCACATACACTTATTTTTTACTAATCATTTTATTTACAAATGCCTAAGATTAAGACTAACGCCGGTGCCAAAAAGAGGTTCGCCCTTACCGGCTCAGGAAAAATCAAGAGAAAGCACGCTTTCAAAAGCCACATTCTCACCAAAAAGACCACTAAGCAAAAACGTAACCTCACCCACAACGGTATCGTAGCTTCTTGCGACGAAAAGAACGTTAAAAAGCTCCTCGGTCTCAAGTAATAAATCCTGATAGCACTTAGAGTTAATCAACCCATTTTTCTAACCGGATGCTCAGCCGGTAAGTGCCTTGATGCAAGGCCGCTGACGTCCAACTAACAAACAGCATTACTATGCCCAGATCAGTGAACCACGTCGCTTCGCGCGCACGTCGAAAGAAAATTCTGAAACTCACCCGCGGCTACTATGGCGCACGTAAAAACGTATGGACCGTAGCCAAAAACACTTGGGAAAAAGGTCTCACCTACGCTTATCGTGACCGCAAGGACAAAAAGCACAATTTCCGCGCTCTCTGGATTCAGCGCATCAACGCTGCCGCTCGCGCAGAAGATCTTTCTTACTCCAAGCTCATGGGTCTTATCCACAAGGCCGGCATCGAAATCAACCGCAAGGTACTTGCCGACCTCGCACTCAACAACCCCGAAGCTTTCAAAGCAGTTTGCGACAAAGTTAAGAACGCTTAATATCCTTTAAAGCTGAGAATAACAAAGCCGTATCCGCTGGCGGATACGGCTTTGCTGTTTTTACTTTATTCTATTCTCAAAACGTCATCGCAAAGCTCAAATTGACCGACCCGTCAAATGGAGAATACGTCGGGACAAGAACTGCAGCTTCTCCCCTTTTACGATCCAAACCAAGCCAACGTCGGTTAAACGGCAAGAGCCATTCTCCGGCTCGCGCACACAATATGCCTATGCCGGCACTCGCCACTACGTCATTCAACCAATGATAACCGCGAACAATGCGCATAACTCCCACTGCTGTTGCCGCCAAATAACCGGCTGCACCAACCCATGGCCCATAGTCTTGACGCAACAACTCCGCACCGACAAAAGCCATCGCAGAATGACCGGATGGGAACGAGTTCATACGCTCGCTATGCGGACGCTGCTCATTGACACACCATTTTATGCCATGCGTCAAGCCAACGGTTAATATTGTTGCCGTTGCTCCCACAATAACCCTGTCAACAAAAGGCCGACGGCTCTTCACCCCGGCAAAATCCAAAAACAGATACCCCGCCAATGGTGCATACTGCAAATAGTCATCAACGGGCACTATATCATGTCGCCCTATCTCTTTATTAATCCACTTTCGCGCTTGAACAAACGGAGGAACGGCAACTCCGAGAGCCCCAACCGCAACCAAAGCTCCGGGCACGATGAGTTGCTGCGGAGTAAACTTAACCGTATCCGTCTCCGCAACACGTATGGAATCATTGCCATAAACAGGCGAAACTATTACTAACGCAACTAATAAAAATGATAAAACTCGTTTCATATCGATGCAAAAATACGATTTTTTTGGCAAAAATCACTCAATTGCTTACATTTGCATCATGAAACCTCGCATAAACATCATCGCCGCCGTATGTTCCAACGGCGCAATCGGCCGAAACGGCGAACTCCTTTTCCGCATATCCGAAGACTTGAAGCGCTTTAAATCCCTCACAATGGGACGCCCGATCATAATGGGACGCAAAACTTTTGAATCCTTCCCGAAAGGGCCGCTTCCCGGACGGCGAAACATCGTTATAACTCGCCGGAAAGACTATGCCCCCGAAGGCGCGGAAGTGGTTGGCAGCCCTGAAGAGGCTCTCAACTTATGCAATGACAGCGAAGAAGTATTCATCATAGGCGGTGCTGAAATCTATCGTGAGTTCATGCCATTGGCCGATGCTTTGCTACTCACAGAAATAGATGCAGCGCCTACTGATGCCGATGCATTTTTCCCGGATTTTGCGACTATGCACATCGATAGTGCCGGTCCGTGGTCCGATACCACACCGCCCTACAGATTTGTCAACTATTCATAACGCATAGTCGTTGCCGGAGAGATTCGACTGATCACTGCTGCCGGAAGCATCAAAACGAGCCAACTCAGCACTGCTGCTCCCGCATTCAGCATCAACACTCCAACAAACGAAAATCGCACCGGCACATACTCAACAAAGTACGATGCCGGATCTAACGGCACGATATGGGTCCAATACTGCATCGCAATAAGTCCGAGACCTACCACATTGCCAATCAGCAAACCGCGAATAACCAGACGCTCTGCCATGAGCATAAACACGCGGTGAACCTCCCGATTCGTTGCGCCCAAAGCCTTAAGCAATCCAATTGTTTTTACTCGCTCCAATATAATAATAAAGAGCGAACTGATGATGGTGAATGCTGCCACTGCGCTCATCAACACTATAATAACCACCACATTCGTATCAAGCAACCCAAGCCACGTAAAAAAAGCCGGTTGTGACTCATAGATGGTTTGCACTCCGTATGCGCCGCTCAGTCTCCCTGAATAATACGCCGTCAACAAATCAGAATAAACCTCTTGCGCCAAGGGCTCAATCTCCTCAGCAGAAATCCCATTGATACCGAGAGCCTGAACCTGTCCGGGCTGCAAACCAAGCAATTTTTCAGGTAACGACGGCGAGCAATATGCCACGACCTCATCATGCTCGGCAAGTCCGCTCTGATAAATCGCGCTAACCGTCAGCGTACGAGTACGCAGGCGATTGTCAATCACAAAATATGCAGGTATCTTATCTCCCGGTTTCAATCTGAGTTTCAACGCCATTGTCGGCGATATATTTATCAGCGAGTCCGCACCCACAGACAACGAACTCTGAAAACTAACGCCAAGAAAACTTTCCGCAGGCTTCAATATACCCTCTACCGATGTGCGACCAACAACTACCGCATCTTCGGGAAGGTCCAACGCAGAAAGCACCTCGACGGAATCAAATGCACATTTCCCACCGAAATCGTCATACGCACTCACCAAGATGGCATCTCCGGCAGAAAACGCCCGAGCACTCACCTCTTCTTTGAAGCCGGAAACGATTGCCACGGCAAGCAGCATCACGATCATCGACAATGCCACTCCGGTCACTGCGACTCCCACCGCCGGCGAAACCTTTCGACGCTCATCGGGTTTCCAACCCAAGCGGCGCGCCAACATCAATTCATACCGTGAGCTCTTCATACAGATTTACGCATGCCTCATCAAGCAAATCCAAAACGAGTTCAAAGCCTTCTGCTCCTTCATAATAAGGGTCGGGCACACAATCATATCGCGAACCGGCAGAAAAAAACTCGGCCATGCCAACGATTTTTCGCGCAGCCTCCACCGACGGAGCCATCTGCCTGAGATTTTGCAAATTCGATGCATCCATGCCGACTATAACATCAAATCGCTCGAAATCATCTGCCTGAACACGCCGACACACGTGTTCCAGCCTGATGCCGCGCTGCAGAGCATGCACGCGCATGCGTTTGTCAGGCTGCTGCCCTGAATGATATGCCGTGGTCCCGGCCGAATCAAGTTCAAACCTCGCCGAATCCCCACGCTGCTCGACCACGGTTCTAAACATAGCTTCCGCCGCCGGACTGCGACAAATATTCCCAAGACAAACAAATAAAACACCTATCTTATCCTTGGTCTTCAATTCTTCAAATTTATGCTTTTCCATATTTTTGTTGCTTTTTGCTTTATTGCTCAGCAAAGTTACATATTATTATCGATAATAGGCTAAAATTTTTGGCATTTTGTAATTAAAACCACTTTTTACTTTTCAAAAAGTTGCCATTCACAAGGAATTTTGACCTTTTCATGTTAATTTATTCACGAAATTTTGTTTCATTGTGAAAAAAGTCTTAAATTTGCGCTTTCCAAATACAATATTATTCATTCACCAAATAGGTAAATCCGCTAATTCGGAAAATTAACAATTATCACATTTTTATAAAACATGGGTAAACATTACGCTATACTGCTTCTCATGCTTTTGTCGTCTTTAGGTCTCGCCGCGGAAATAACCGTGACGGGTACTGTTATCGACAAAGCACTGCAAGAACCGGTAATCGGTGCGACCGTTAAACTCAAGAGCAACGCCAAAGTGGCGACTTCAACCGACGTTGACGGCAAATTCTCGCTCCGCGTCCCTTCTGAGAAATCCGTTCTCGAAGTAACCTTCGTTGGTCTCGAAACCGTGCAGGTTAAGGCCTCAACAAAACCCCTCCATATCGAAATGGAAACTTCAGCCACTATGCTCGAAGAAGTCGTGGCTCTCGGTATGGGCAACACTGACAAACGACTCTTCACCGGTGCAACCACCAAAATCAATGCTGAAGAAAGCCTTCTCAGCGGTGTAACCGACATTTCTCGCTCACTGAGCGGACGTGCAGCCGGTGTGAGCGTGCAAAACGTCAGCGGCACATTCGGTACCGCCCCGAAAATTCGCGTGCGTGGTGCAACTTCTATCTACGGTTCTTCAAAACCCCTCTGGGTTATCGACGGTGTGCCCTTGGAAGACAACGTTGAAATCGACGCTGACGCGCTTTCTTCAGGTGACGCAACAACAATGATTGCATCTGCAATCGCAGGCCTTAACGCCGACGACATCGAAACATTCCAGATTCTTAAGGACGGTTCCGCAACCTCAATCTACGGTGCGCGCGCTATGGCGGGTGTGATCGTCGTAACAACCAAGCAAGGTCGCTCGGGCCACACCTCTATTAATTACATGGGCGAACTCACCTACCGCATGAAGCCTTCTTACCGCAACTTCAACATCAGCAACTCTCAGGAGCAGATGGGTATCTACAAGGAAATGGAAGCCAAAGGTTGGCTCAACTTCGCTTCCTTGGCCAACGCAAGTTCAAGCGGTGTATATGGCACCATGTATAAGCTCATCAACACCTACGACCCCACCACCGGTAAATACGCCCTCGAAAACACTCCCGAGGCACGCAACCGCTACCTCCAGCAGGCAGAAATGCGCAATACCGACTGGTTCGACCTCCTCTTCAACGACGTATTGATGCAAACTCACAACGTCAGCGTCAGCGGCGGTACCGACAAGGGTAATTTCTACACTTCGTTCTCCTACATGAACGACCCGGGTTGGACCAAGTCAAGCTCTGTTGACCGTTACGTATTCAACGCTAACGCATCTTATAACCTCTCCAAGCAACTCAAATTCACTCTCCGTACCAACGACAGCTACCGCAGCCAGAAAGCGCCCGGTACTCTCAGCCAAGATGTCGACGTAGTTAGCGGTAACGTAAGCCGTTCATTCGACATCAACCCCTTCAGCTACGCGCTCAATACTTCGCGTACCACTGACCCTCACTCCACTCTCACTCGTAACTACGCCGACTTCAACATCTTCGATGAACTTGACAACAACTACATCACCAACGAAATGGTCGATGTGAAGTTCCAAGGCGAACTCGAATACAAACCCATCGTCGGCCTCACTCTCCGCGCCCTCGGTTCGTTCCGTTACAGCTCAACTCAACAGGAACACTACGTGTACGACAACTCTAACCAAGCCATGGCGTATCGCGCAGGTATCTATCCTGAAAATGCTACTATCCGTAATAGCAACCCCTACCTCTATCGCGACCCGGATGATCCCAACTCACTGCCTCAAACAGTGCTCCCCAAGGGCGGTATTCTCTACCACAATCTCTTCTCTATCAAGCAAGTTGACTTCCGCGCAACTGCCACCTACAACAAAAACTTCGCCGACAAGTATCTCTTGAATGCAACTGCCGGTTTCGAAGCATCTAAGATCGACCGCCACAGCGAATCATTCCAAGGTTGGGGCATCTGCTACGACAACGGCAACCTCCCCTTCTTCGATTGGCGTCTCTTCAAGCAAATGAACGAAGAAAACGGCTCATACTACGCCGATGACCGCACCGCTGCTCGCCAGCTCGCTTACTACGTCAACGCATCGTTCATGTTCGACAACCGCTACATCATCAACGGTACTTTCCGTTATGAAGGTTCTAACAAACTCGGCCGTGCAACTCAGAGTCGTTGGCTCCCCACTTGGAACATCTCCGGTGCATGGAACCTCGACGCTGAATCATGGTTCGCAAACCCCGTGTTGGCAACTGCTAAAATCCGCGCCGGTTACTCACTGACCGCCGATGCCGGCCCTGCCAACGTTTCCAATGCTCTCGCTCTCTACTATCCCTCACGTCCTTGGCGTCAGGACACTGATGCCTACGAACAGGCCCTCATCCTCAGTTCTCTCGCCAACTCCGAACTCACCTACGAAAAGAAACACGAAATCAACGTAGGTGCCGACCTCGGTTTCCTCAACAACCGCATCAACCTCGTATTCGACTGGTACAAGCGTAACAACTTCGACCTTATCGGCTACATCTACACTGAAGGTGTTGGCGGTGAAATCGGCAAGTGGGCTAACGTGGCAACAATGAAGAGCCACGGTGTGGAATTCACTCTGTCAACTCAAAACATCGTCACTCGCGACTGGAACTGGACCACTGACTTGACCTTCTCTTACGCCAAGAACACCATTACCGACCTCAAGTCTCGTTCTCGCGTAATCGACCTCGTGCAGAGCTCCGGCTTCGCTCTCGAAGGCTACCCCGTGCGCTCAATCTTCTCAATCCCCTTCGTTGGATTGACCGAAGACGGTCTGCCCATCGTTATCAACGAAAACGGTGAAGAAACCACCTACAATATCAACTTCCAAGAATGGGAAAAACTCGACTTCCTCAAATATGAAGGTCCCGTAGATCCTCCTTTCACCGGTGGCTTCGGCAACAACATTCGCTGGAAGAACCTCAACCTCAACGTGTTCTTCACCTACTCATTCGGCTCTAAAGTTCGCCTCGATCCGGCATTCTCCGCTTCTTATAGCGACCTCGACGCTATGCCTCGCGAATTCATGGACCGCTGGGTACAAGCCGGTGACGAAGACTTCACCAACATCCCCGCAATCGCTTCGCGCCGTCAGGTTTACAACAACACACAGATCGGCTACGGCTATAATGCCTACAACTACTCTACCGAACGCGTTGCAAAGGGCGACTTCATTCGCTTGAAAGAAATCTCTCTCACTTATCAGTTCCCGACTTCTTGGACTCGCGCCTTGCGCATCAGCAATGCGTCGCTCAAGCTCGCCGCTACTGACATCTGGCTCTGCTACTCCGACAAGAAACTCCAAGGTCAAGACCCTGAGTTCGTTAACTCCGGCGGTGTTGCAAGCCCCAACCCCAAACAGTTCACATTCACCCTGCGCTTCGGCCTTTAATCCTCTCGTTGAATTATGAAAATCAAAAACATCATATACACCCTCGCGGGAGTTGCAGCCCTGACTCTGAGTTCTTCTTGCTCCGGATTCTTGGACACACCTACCGACACACGCGTCGACATCAAGACAACCGAACAGGTGCGCATGCTCATGAACGCCGCTTATCCCTCTGTGGCATACTCGTGGCCGCTTGAGCTCATGACCGACAACCTCGAAGACAACAACTCTCCTGAAGGTGAAGGCAACCAAGGCGTTCACTATAACCTCAGTTCCTACGACCGTGGCGACGAAGAAATGTTCCGCTGGGAGCAATGCGTTAGCAGCACTGGGGCCGACACCCCCTCAAACCTCTGGGAAGGTTACTACAACTCTATCGCATATTGCAACGCTGCACTCGAAATCCTCGACAAATGGGAAACTGAAAACGGCAAGCTCGACGATACCCAAAAGGCCATTCGCGCTGAAGCTCAAATCCTCCGCGCTTATAACCACTTCATCCTGGCTCAAATCTTCTGCATGCCCTACTCCGGCGAAGCGAAAAACAAAACCCTCCTTGGCATCCCCTACGTGACCAAGCCCGAGGTAACAGTGAAGCCTCACTACGAACGCGGCACTCTCGCCGAAACCTATGCGATGATTGAAAAGGACCTCACCGAGGCTCTCCCCAACATCAACAACAACATCTACGAAATCCAGAAGTACCACTTCAACACCACTGCCGCAAACGCATTCGCCGCTCGCTACTACCTCTTCACTCGTCAGTACGAAAAGGCTCTTGAATATGCCGACAAGGTATTCGGTGGTCCCGATATGGATCCCACGCCCTACATGAGCGACATTTGGACTCAACTCGGAAACTTCTACTATGTATCCGACTTCGGTCTCTATCAGAACGGCATGGACAAGCAGACCAACTTCCTGCTTATGCCCGTTTACTCTCTGATGCTCCGCAAATATGCGTCAGGCTACCGCTACGGCGTTGTTCGCGACGCTCTCAACGCAACCATTCACGGCTCAAGCCCGGCATGGTCAAGTTTCCAATGGACACAGTCTAACGGCAAAGGCGGCAGCTTCACTATGCACCCCTGCTTCAATGGCATTTGCGGCACTAACGGCAAGTCTGAATACGGCTACGTAATGTTCGGCAACGTTGACGAACAGTTCGAATACACCGACAAAATCGCCGGCATCGGTTATCCTCACCACACTCGTCGCGAGTTCTACGGTGAAGAAACTCTCCTTGTGCGTGCTGAAGCAAAGCTATTCCTCGGCGATGTTCAGGGCTGTATCGATGACCTCAGCATTTGGGAAAAGGCTCGTCGCGACTGTCCCTCGGCCGTAGGTTACGAAGATCGCTTCGTTGACCTCACTCTCGAAAATATCACTACTTTTTATAGCAGCAAGGCGAAATACGGCATCGCCAAACCCATCAACATCGACCTCGTTTGCCCCGAAAGCGACGCAAAGGTTAGCGTTGACGCTATCATGCCCGTACTGCAATGCGTTCAACACTTCCGCCGCATCGAAACCATCCACCTCGGATTCCGTTTCCTCGACATCAAGCGCTACGGCATTGAAATCGCTCACAAGATCGGCAACAACGTAGCTCCCATGTATCACACCATGGACTACCTCACTCTCGACGACCCCCGTCGCGCAGTGCAAATCCCTGCCGAAGTGGTGGCAGCCGGCATGCAACCCAACGTTCGCAAGGGTGACGTTAACGACACCGTTCAGTCGCCCGACGAATTGGTCTTGATTTCCGAATAATCATTGTTTCACCTACTTTCAACGAATCAACTCAATTATGAAACTTCATAAAATCCTTCTCATGGCAGCCTGCGCTCTCTCGCTTGCTTCCTGCTACGAAGAAGAGCTCGGTCCCACTATCTTCCCGACCGATCCCGAACCCGTTGATCCCAACGGCTACACCTACAAGTTCGACAAATGGGTGGAACAAAACTTCCTCCTCCCCTATAACCTCGAATTCAAGTATCGCATGGAAGACATCGAAAGCGACATGAACTATAATCTCGTGCCCGCCACTTTCGATAACGCTCGCGATCTCTGTCTGCTGACCAAGTACCTCTGGTTCGACACCTACAAAGAGCACTGCGGCATTGACTTCCTCAAGACCTATGGTCCCCGCATCCTTCACCTTATCGGCTCTCCTGCCTATAACCCCTCTACCGGCACCGAAATCCTCGGTCTCGCCGAAGGTGGCTTGAAGGTGACTCTCTTCAAGGTCAACGAAATGAACCTCAATGACATCAACCAGCTCAACGAGTACTATTTCCGCACCATGCACCATGAGTTCGGCCACATTCTTCACCAAACCAAGAGCTACCCCACTGAGTTCAACCTCCTCAGCACCGGTCGCTACGACTCCGGCTCTTGGCAGAGTAAACCCATCGGCCTGATGGCCTCTCAGGGATTGATTACTCCCTACGCTTCTTCCGAAGCTCGCGAAGACTTTGCTGAAACCATCGCCAACTATCTCACTCGCCCTCAAGAACAGCTCGATCTCATCCTCTGGATGGCCGACCAAGGCTGGACCACCGGTGCTGAAGAAGAGGAATCAATCGGCGGCAGCGATTCGCCCTACTATTGCTACTACTACCTTGCCGATGTCACCAAGCCCGAAGAAAAAACCTACTTCCTCACCTCTGAGGAAAAAGACTGGACAAACCGTCCCTGCATGATTGGCGAAAAGAATGAAGTGTTCTACACCGTGGCTCAGGTTGAAGCATATCTCGAAAAGATGAACACCACAATCGAGGGTGGGATCTTCCCCGTGACCGATAACGACCAAATCGACGGCCGCGATATGATTCTCACCAAGCAAAACATCGTGCGCACTTGGTTCAAGGACGAATGGGACCTCGACTTCGACAAACTCCGTGAAATCGTGCAAACTCGCCAGCAGAACTTCGACATCGAAGCTCTCCGTGCTGAAATCGATGCAGTTGAATAATTCACCCACCCCCTTAATTAACTTCGAAGCATTCTTATGAACAAGAAACTTTATATCATACCTCTGTTGGCTGCCGCATCGCTCTCAATGAGCTCTTGCGAAGAATCTGCCGGCAGTATCTTCGACCAATCTGCTGCCGAACGCCTCGAACAGAGCAAACAAGACTACGCCGATGCTCTCTGCGCAGATGGCGGCATCTGGGAGTTCCAATACTTCGCAAACCATGACGAACCCGGCTACGTTTTCGTCTGCGAGTTCACTGCAGATGGTGCCGTGGTGTTCCACACTGACCACAAATGGATTGGCAGCACTTACAAGAGCGAAAAATCGCTGTGGGACGTAATATCCGACAATGGTACGGTGCTCTCATTCAACTCGTTCAACACACTCTTCCACATCTTCTCCGACCCGGCAAATATCATAGGCAAAGATGCTCCGATTAACGACAGAAAAGAAGACATTGACGAAACCGGCTATGGCCACGAAGGCGATTATGAGTTTCTCCTCATGGACAATGATGGTCAATCTATCCGCCTGATGGGCAAGAAGCGCAGCCTCATTGCTTGGCTCCACCGCCTCCCTGCCGACACCGACCCTCAAGCCTACCTCAAGTCAATCAGCGATATTCGTAACTCTTTCTCCAAGAAGTTCACCACCCTTTGCCTCACAGAAAAGGCCACAGGAGCTCGCTATGACATGGCAGCATTCGCTACCGGCGTCCCCTCAGTTGTGCCCTACCTCTCTACCAACCCCTACGCTCAAACAGTGAAGGGCAACGGCATCTTCACTACTGAAGGCTTCCGCTTCATGAACCCCTTGGTAGTTACTCGCATGGACGATACCACATGGGAAGTATCTGACTTCACATGGAACGAAGAAGGCGCCCTCGAATCAGAAAACGCCATCATCTCCGCCCAGGCTCCCGGTATCAACCTCGCCAACGTTAGCCGCGCATGGACCCTTGACAAGACCACAATGTCAGAATCCATGACCGTCGCCCACGATGCAGCCTCCGCCGCATTACAGGCTGCCGCAGGTTCCACCTACAAGCTCAATGCAGTTGACCTCGCTTTCAACAGCAACAACGGCGAATTGCTCTTCTCTGTTACACTCATCGTAGGTCGCCGCACCTGTCGTGACTTCGGCACAATCGTTGTCAACGAAGCCGGAACAGAAGCAACTATAGCCTTCACAGAAGCGAACAAAGCGTCTGCCGACTTTGATGCTACCGTTCCTGAATACACAGCATTCAAGGCTCTATTCTCCGATGATTTCACTATTGAAAACATCAATCCGATGAACCCGGAAAGCATAGTATTCACCTCAAAAACGAATCCCGAAATTTCGTTTACATTCATCAACAAAAAATAAACCCTAATACTAACCTTTAACTTAAATGCAAATGAAAAAGTTTACTCTTTTTGCAGCAGTTGCAGCTCTGACTGCTTCTTCTGCCATTGCAGCTGCCCCTCAACAGGCAACAGCCACAAAAGCTACAAAAGCTAAAGTTGAGCTCACAGCTATTGACCGCGAAGCTCGCGTACTGAATAGCCTCAGCGCAAGCAACCGCATCGAAACCACCGCCGAAGGCGATGATCAAGTAACAGTTGACGTAGAAGTTTCTTACGTTCCCACTGTTAACTCTTTCTACCTCGGTTTCTCACCCGAAGCCTATGGCTACAGAGGAACTCCCCAAGCATTCACCGGTATCCGTAACAAAATCGGTTTCCAAAACCTCACTCAAGGTGCTGATGCATTCAATTGGACTGTAGGTCGTATCACCGGCTTGACTGAAGATCAAAGCGACTACACCTACGAGTTCACTAACTCTACCGAACAGAACTTCTTCTTGGAGCTCACTCCCAACAATCGTTACACTTACCCCACTCTCGCAGCTACTGTAGGCGCAGATGAGTTCTCATTTGAACCCGAACCCTACAAACTTTACCACTGCGGCGGTTCTCCCGCTTATTGGGGTTACTACGTACCCGAAGATCCCGCTGAAATCGATGATTGGATCGACCTGTTCGGTGTATCTGCTTGTACTGCTGCTCCCGGCGCAACCCTCTTCCCTGAATACATGATTTGCCGCCCCGAAGGCACAGATTACACTGAAGAAGATAACGACGCTAATGGTACTCCCATTAACTGGTACGCATACGCAGTCGTTTACCCCGGTCTTTCTGACATTAAGATCACTGCATTCGGCACCATGATTCCCGAAATGCCCAGCCCTTACATGCTCAACGCTATGTGGGCATGGATCAATACCGTTGAAGCAAAAGAAGACGTTGCCCTTGACGTTAAGGTTTATGCAATTGACGAAGAAGGTCAAATCGACACAACAGTAGCGATCGGTAAGGGTCAGCTCAACTTCGCTGCAGGTGCATACTCAGTGTCTGGCGCTATGCCCATTACTCAACTCATTGCAGTTGATGAAAACGGCTACGAAATGGATACCCCCATCTGCATTCCTGCCGGACAAGCCATTATGGTTTGCATTGAAGGTCTTGACAACGAAAACCTTCTTCGCTTCGACATGGTTGCCAACGAAAACTGTCAGTACCCCGTAGAGAAAGCCGATCTCGCCAGAGTCCTCTTCCCCAACCACGCCTACACTTTCGTGGACTGCACCGTAACCGGTGAAGACGGCACTACTCCTGAAGCTGCTTCATTGATTCTGAGCGCTCCCTATCGCTACTACACTGATTCAAACCGCACCGCATTCATGAACTGCTCTGACTTCGCAGTGTACTTCGACGTTAACTTCCCCACTGTTATTAACCCCGTTGACGGAACTGCAAACTTCACTGTTGAAGTTCCCGTTGAAGGTGGCGAAGTTGTTGTTCCCGTTTATTGCGACTATGTAATCAACAGCCTCGTTAGTGAATACCTCGTTTCTGCCGCATCTTCTGAATGGATCACCTTCACTACCGCATTCGACGAAGTTGAAGAACTTTCATCCGTAACCATCACTGCTGAGGCACTCCCCGAAGGCGAAACCGGCCGCACCGGCTATGTAGTATTCGAAGGCTATGCTATCGACTTCCACATTGCCGTTAAGCAGGGTGAAGAATCAGGCATCGAAGGCATCGAAGTACGTCCCGTAGCTAAGGGCACCAAGTTCTATGACCTCCAAGGTCGTCAGCTCCAAACCGCTCCCGCTGCCGGTATGTACATCGAAAGCGTTGACGGCAAGGCTACCAAGCGCATTGCTCGCTAATCCGACCCTAACACACACATAAAACCAACCCAAGAGGCTGCGCTCCAAAAGCGCAGCCTCTTCATTTTTTCACTCCAATACGATAAATCGCATACGACTTATAAGACTTATAAATCTCATAAATCACACATCAACCGCACCAAATTTGCAAACTAAATAAATATTTCTTAACTTTGCAGAGTAAAAATTAAAAACTGTACAGTCATACTCACATTCTCTTCTATGCTAAAAAACATCATGAACGCATTAAAGGTCGCCGCGGTTGGCCTTATTGCTGTTGCTGCCTTGTCCGGATGTAGCGCATCCAAAAATGTCCTTTACCTTCAAGACCTCACTCCGGGCGAAACCGTTCAGCAAATTTCTCAAACGCCTATCACTGTTGAACCCGGCGATGAAATCATGATATATGTCAGCTGCAGCGATGCAGAAATGGCAGGACGCCTCTCGCTCATCTCCGGAACTCGCCGCCCTCAGTTGCAAGACGGCTTGATGCTCTCTAACTCAACGGCAGCCATGGTGCCCTACACCGTCAACACTCGCGGCTGCATCACAATGCCCGAAATCGGAGAAATCAAAGTTGCCGGACTGACCCGTCAACAAATCTCTGCCCTCATCGAGCAGAAAGTTATTGACAGCAAATTAGTAAAAGACAACTCAATAAATGTCACCGTACAGTTTGCCAACCTCACGTTCACAACCATGGGCGAAATCAAAAACGTTGGCACTTACAATATCGCTAAAGACAACCTCACCATTCTCGAAGCCATTGCCGCCGCCGGTGACCTCACAATCTACGGTCGCAGAGACGCCGTTTGGGTAATTCGCGAACAAAACGACGGAACTCGTGCCGCCTACAAACTCGACCTCCGCTCTGCCGACTTCCTCACCTCGCCGGCATACTATGTGCAGCAAAACGACGTAATTTACGTTGAACCTAACAGCGTGCGCGCCGGTCAGAGCACCATCAATGAAAACACGTTCAAAAGCGCCGGATTCTGGACATCAATGGCATCAATCGCCCTCTCGATTGCAACACTCGTAGTCACGCTCACCCGATAAACCAACAAAATAATGGAAGATAACGATAACAAGATTTTCGCCGGCCAAAACAACGAAACGGAAGAAGCCGGACTGTCGCTTACCGACTTGCTGCGCGCCATGCGCGTCCACTGGCTGTGGTTCGTAATCTCGATTATAATCTGTATCGGACTCGGAGGGTTATACCTCTTGCGAGCCACTCCTATGTTCACTCGCTCAACCGAAATCCTGCTCAAAGACGACTCATCTCAGAGCCTCACCACTGATTTGAGCATGCTCGGCATAAACTCAGTGCCCTCCGAACTGCTTAACGAAATGTTTATCATGGCATCTCCCGAAATCATGGAAGAAGCCGTGATCAAACTCGGACTCAACGAAGTCTATAAATACCCCAAAATCCTCCGCAAAGCCCAATACTACAACAATGCACCCGTCATTGTCGGAGCTATTGACTCATTGACAAACCGCACATTGGGCTACAGCTTCCGCATTGAACTCAATGCCGACTCATCAAGCTTCTCACTCGATAAATTCAAAGTGGCAGGCAAAAAAGTCAGCGGAAAAGCAAAAGGCCGATTCAACGAACCGGTTGAAACCCCCGTGGGCACATTCATCATCTGCCCCACCGACTTCTACGCCAAACCCGTGGAAAAAATCGGAGCACAAAATGAAATCTATTACTCCTACAGCCCCGTTAAAGTCTGCGCTCGCAACTATTGCAAAAAACTCCAAACAGCTTACGACGAAGAACGCGGCAACATCGTAACCCTCACCATTGCACTCCCCACCCCCAAACAAGCCGTTGACGTGCTCAACGCCATAGTTGATGCATACAACAATCGCTGGGTTGCCGACAAAAACCAAATCGCAATGGCAACCTCAAGCTTCATCGATGAGCGCCTCGCCGCTATCGAAAAAGAGCTCGGCGACGTTGAAAGCAACATCACCGCCTACAAGAGCACTCACCGAATGCTCGACATGGAGGCCATGGCAAACATCTACCTCGCCCAAAGCACCGAAAACCAAAAGGCGCTCAACGAGTTAGCCCAAGAAATTGCAATTGGCAAATACATCAAACAAGAACTTGCCGCAAACGACATCACGCGCTTCCTGCCCTCTACCGCTGCAATTGCCGGAACCGACATTCAGCAAATGATTGCTGCTTACAACACCCAAGTAGGCGAACGCAATGCAAAATTACAGTCGCTCCCGGAAGAAAGCCCGCTTATTCGCCAAAAAACAGAAGCAATTGCTAACACTCGCGCAGCAATCATTGCATCAGTCGACGCAGCTCTTGCCACTCTCAACAAACGCTACGAAGCAATCACCTCAATCGACCAAAAAACCCAAGCGCAACTCGCCTCAGCACCCCGTCAGGCAGAATATCTCATGAGCGAGGAACGTAACCGAAAGGTCAAAGAGGAACTCTACGTCTATCTGCTCCAGCGTCGCGAAGAAATTGAACTGAATCAGGCATTCACGGTCTACAATACCCGAATGGTAACCGAGCCCTACGGCAATCCTACCCCGACCTCGCCAAACACCAAGATGATTCTGATGCTCGCCATCGTTATGGGAGCAATCATTCCAACCCTGATCATCTACGTCAAGGAAATTTCCAATACCAAGGTACGCTCACGCAAAGACATTGAAGACCTTCCCATTCCCTTCCTCGGAGAAGTGCCCATGGCAAACGTGCCCCAGCATCGCCGCTTCCCCCTCGGTGGCATTCGTCCTTATAGTCCGAATCCGGAACGAAAAATCATAATTTCCGAAAAGACCAATAACATTGTCAACGAAGCTTTCCGAATGATTCGAACCAACATCGACTTCATGGGAGCTATGGACCACCGCAAAGACCTCGGCCATGGAAAAACTCTCATGACGGTGAGCCTCAACGCCGGCTCCGGTAAAACATTCGTCAGCCTCAACACCGGCGCAATCTTCGCCGTGAAAGGAAAGAAAGTCTGCCTCGTTGACATGGACCTGCGCAAAGGAACCGTAAGCCTCAATGTCGGAAACCCCTCAAAGGGTCTTACCGACTACCTCATTGGCAAAACAGACGACATCAACAGCCTCATTCACCACAATGTCAATGGCATTGAAGGCTTCGACATCTTGCCCGAAGGCATGACGCCGCCAAACCCGACCGAGCTGCTCTACTCTCCTCGATTGGAAGAACTCATCGAACGTCTGCGTAATATGTACGATTACGTAATCTTCGACTGCCCGCCAATCGAAATCGTGGCCGACGCCCGACTGCTTAACCCCTATATCGACATGACAATATTCGTAATGCGCAGCGGACTATTCGAAAAGAGCGATATCAAGGTCTTGAATCAAATCTTCAGCTCACGAAGATACAACAACATGGCCCTCGTGCTCAACGCAACCGACTCCCTCCATGGCGTCTATGGCTCTTATGGCTACGGATACCACTACGGAGCGAAACGCCGCCGCAGATAAACAATCACACATTCACAATAATAGAAAACAGACTGCACCCCGAGGCGCAGTCTGTTTTCTATTCCCCATTCCCCATTCCCCACTCTCCACTAAATCCCCCCACACTATTTGTTTTTGCTCAAAAAATGTTTAAATTTGCACTCAAATAAACAAAATCTCATTTACTGTGCTAAAAAAATTACGCTTATGGACCTCTTACAGTACATGACCGACAACGCTCGCAAACGCCAGCGTCGGATTGTCCTCCCCGAAGGAAACGAACTTCGAACCCTAACAGCTGCAAACCGCATCATCAAAGAAGGTCTCGCAGTAGTAACCCTCATCGGTAACCCCTCTGAAATCATATCCATTGCGAATGAAAACGGGCTTACCGAAATCGCAAAAGCAAACATCGTCAACCCGGCTGACGAAAATGTGATTAACCGCTGCGCCCCCATTCTGTATGAGCTCCGCAAAAGCAAAGGCATGACCGAAGAACAATCTCGCACCGTAGCCGCTGCACCGCTCTACCTCGGATGCTTGCTAATCAAAGCCGGAGAAGCGGACTGCATGGTGGCTGGCGCCGAAAACACCACCGGCGACGTGCTTCGCGCAGCATTTCAAGTAATCAAAACAAAACCCGGCATCGACGTGGTGAGCGGCGCATTCCTCATGCTCATGCCTGAAGGCGTTGACTACGGCACCAACGGCGTCATGATCTTCTCAGACTGCGCAGTAGTTCCTGAACCCGACGCCGCTCAGCTCGCTCAAATAGCAGTCAGCTCCGCAGAAACAGCACGCAACATCGCCGGCATCGAACCCCACGTTGCAATCCTCTCATTCTCAACCAAGGGCAGCGCAAAACACGAACGCGTTGACAAAGTCATCGAAGCAACTCGCATCGCTCAAGAAATGGCTCCCGAGCTCGACCTCGACGGCGAACTGCAAGCCGATGCGGCAATCGTGCCTTCAGTTGGAGCAAAAAAAGCCCCGCAATCCAAAGTGGCAGGCAAAGCAAACGTGCTCGTATTCCCCTCACTCGAAGTCGGAAACATCGCCTACAAACTTGTTCAGCGCATTGCCGGAGCAGAAGCAATCGGCCCCGTACTCCAAGGCCTCGCTGCGCCAATCAACGACCTCAGCCGCGGCGCATCATGGGAAGACATTTACAAAACAATCATCATGACCTGTAACCAATAATCAATAAACCATGAAAATCTTAGTTCTCAACTGCGGCAGCAGCTCAGTAAAATATAAGCTCTTCAATACCGACACTGAAGCCGTACTCGCCGAAGGTGGCGTGGAAAAAATCGGTCTGCAAGACGGATTCCTCAAATTCAAATTCAACGGAGCCAAGGAAATCAAAGAACTCGGGCTCACAGACCATAACGGTGCCATCAACGCAGTGCTCCAAGTACTGACTGACCCCAAATTCGGCTGCATCGAATCGCTCAAAGAAATTGACGCCGTCGGCCACCGTCTCGTTCACGGAGGCACCAAATTCTCAGGCTCGGTACTCATCACCGAAGAAGTTAAAGAAATGGTGCACGAATGCTATCCACTCGCACCCCTCCACAACCCGGCAAACATGATCGGCGTTGAAGCAGTCGACAAACTGCTCCCGGGAGTGCCTCAAGCAGGAGTGTTCGACACAGCATTCCACCAAACCATGCCCGCCAAATCCTACATGTACGCCCTCCCCTATAAATTTTACGAAGAAGACGGAGTGCGTCGCTATGGTTTCCACGGCACATCACACCGCTACGTTTCTCAGCGCGTATGCGAAATCCTCGGCGTTGACCCCAAAGACCAACGCATCATCACTTGCCACATTGGTAATGGCGGATCTATCGCTGCAATCGTTGGTGGAAAAAGCGTTGACACATCAATGGGACTCACCCCGACCGAAGGCCTCATGATGGGCACTCGCAGCGGCGACGTTGACCCCGGTGCGCTCACCTACCTCATGGAACGCCGAAACTACTCTTTCAACGACATTCAGAAAATCATCAACAAAGATAGCGGCGTTGCTGCCATCAGCGGACTCAGCAATGATATGCGCGAAATCGAAGCTGCCGTTAACGAAGGCCATGAACGCGCAAAACTCGCCCTCGACATGTACGAACAGCGCATCATTAAATACGTTGGTGCATACGCAGCCGAAATGGGCGGAGTTGACATCATCGTATTCACCGGCGGCGTAGGCGAAAATCAAACCGGAGTACGCGAAAACGTGTGCGCTCCCCTCAAATTCATGGGCGTTGAACTCGACCTCGAACTCAATAAAACAGTGCGCGGAACCGAAACCGTAATCTCAACTCCGAACTCTAAGGTGAAAGTCGTTGTTGTACCTACCGACGAAGAACTCACCATTGCTCGCGACACTCGCGCAATCGTCGAATCCCTCAAATAATCACCCCACATACACCCACTCCGGAATGAAGATAGCTATTGTCGGTTACGGAAACATCGGACGCTACGTCCTCGACTCCGTACTTGAAGCTCCTGATATGGAACTCGCGGGTATCGTTCGCCGTTCTGCGGCGAACGTGCCCGACGAACTTCGCAACTACAAAGTCGTCACCGATATCGCCCAACTCGGCCACGTTGACGTGGCAATCCTTGCCACTCCAACTCGCCAAGTCGAAGAGTATGCAACCAAATATCTTGCTGCCGGAATCAACACCGTTGACTCATTCGACATCCACAGCGACATTCCCTCTCTGCGCAAAAACCTAATGGAAATAGCCAAAGCAAACGGAACTGTCGCAATCATTTCCGCAGGGTGGGACCCCGGATCAGACTCCGTTGTGCGCGCTTTGCTGCTCGCAGCAGCCCCTAAAGGAGTAACATACACAAATTTCGGACCCGGTATGAGCATGGGCCATAGCGTTTGCGTCCGCTCAAAAGCAGGAGTCAAAGACGCAATTTCAATGACCATACCCCTCGGCACAGGCATCCACCGACGCATGGTTTACGTAGAACTTCTCCCCGGAGCCAACATTGACGAAGTTGCTGCCGCAGTCAAAGCCGACCCCTATTTCGCATCTGACGAAACCCACGTAATCCAAGTTGACTCCGTTGATTCCGTCCGCGACATGGGCCACGGCGTAAACATGACCAGAAAAGGCACCTCGGGGCGCACCCCCTCGCAACGCTTCGAGTTCAATATGGCGATAAACAACCCCGCATTAACTGCACAAATACTCGTCAGCGCAGCTCGCGCATCAATGCGCCAACAACCCGGGTGCTACACCATGATTGAAATCCCGATGATTGACCTCCTCCCCGGCTCAAAAGACGACAACATCGCCCACCTCGTTTAAACAAAAATGGACAAAAAAAATCCTATCATACTCATAGCTAACGACGACGGCATCCACGCCCGCGGACTCAAACACCTCATTGACTGCGCCTACAGCGTATTCCCCGACGCAGAAATCTATGCTATCGCACCGGCCGACCACTGCTCCGGCATGAGCAGTTCAATAACAATCACATCTCCCCTCCGACTGATTGCCTACCCGGACTATCGCGGTGCAAAAATGTATGCCGTAACGGGCACTCCCGTTGACTGCGTAAAACTTGGCATTCACGCTGCCTTGCCCAAACTCCCCGACTTGATGCTCTCGGGTGTTAACCACGGGTCAAACTCCGGAAACTCTAACATATACAGCGGAACAATGGGTGCTGCAATGGAAGCTTGCATGATTGGAATCCCGGCGATTGGTTTCTCGTTGCTTAGCCACGACCCCCAAGCCGATTTCTCCGAAACCACCCCCTTCATCGAGCAAATAATCCGTAAAGTCGCAGAACAAGGCCTCCCAAAAGACATCTGTCTGAACGTAAACATGCCTAAAGACTGCAAGCCAAAAGGAATCAAAATCACCACATGTGCCCCCGGACGGTGGACAGAAGAGTATGCCGACTACAAATCACCTCACGGACAAGCATTTTATTGGCTCACCGGCGAATACATAGACTTCGACCCCGAAAACCCTGCCGGCGACAACTACTGGCTGCGACGTCAATACGTAACCATCACACCTATTAGACCGGATCAAACAGCATTCGATGCCATTGAATCCCTCAAGGAAACCTTCAACGACTGAGAAATGACAGCCAACGCCACTTCCACTATCGAATCCATTGCCAAGTCAATAGCTCCGGAACTGCGCACTCTCAACGACCGCATATTCCTCGCCCTGACATCGCCCAATGACATGATGAATGGCATAGTCAGAGACTACCTGCAGAAAAAAGGCAAGCAGATTCGCCCCCTTGTGGTAATACTCAGCGCTAAACTTTTCACCGAAAATATAACCCCAAAAATCATATCGGCAGCAGCATCGGTTGAGATGCTCCACAACGCATCGCTTATCCACGATGACGTAGTGGACGAGTCTCAGCTTCGACGCAACGAACCAACAATAAACGGCATCTGGGACAACCACATTGCTGTACTCGTTGGAGACTTCTTCACCTCTACTGCACTACAACTCGCAAACGAAACTGCCGACCTCAGAATAATCGGCACCATGGCATCACTCGGTCGACGGCTCGCCATGGGTGAACTCGACCAAATCTACAACGCTCGTTACCACAGACTCAGCGAAGAGGCTTACATGCAAACAATCGACCACAAAACAGCCTCTCTATTCGTGGCATGCGCCGAGATGGGAGCATACGCAGCCGGTATCCTTGACGAAGACCCTCGCCTCTGTGCCCTGCGAAAATTCGCACGAAACCTCGGCCTATGCTTCCAAATCACCGACGACATCTTCGACTACTTCCCCTGCGAAGATAAAATAGGCAAACCAGCCGGCAATGACCTCCGCGAAGGAAAAGTAACTCTCCCCCTCCTCAGCGTGCTCCTCCAAAACGATGCCCCCCACACTCGCGAAATGCTTGCCCTCGTTGCAAAAGAACGACTTAACACCGACGAAATCAACCGACTTATGCAATATGCCATTGCAAACGGAGGCATTGAATACGCCCGAAACAAAATGCAACAACTCGCTCGCGAAGCAACCGACACCCTCAACTCGGCATTCCCCGACTCCACCACACGCCAAACCCTCACCGACCTCCTCACCCACATCCTCCGCCGCTCAAACTAACCCCCTCCTGTCACTCCTTACTTGTCATATAAGTCCATATCTCTCCTTTCAAACTTATATGACTTATTAATCTTAATAGGATGCATCCGGTTCACCGGACTCTGACCTTAACCCACACAAAAAAGCAGCTGATTTATCATCAACTGCCTTTTTTTGTGTGACCCCGGAGAGGCTCGAACTCTCGACCCACTGATTAAGAGTCAGTTGCTCTACCAACTGAGCTACGGAGTCATCATCATGTTACAAACGCAATTCCTTCTCGAATTGCGCTGCAAAGTTAGCCACTTTTTTTGACCTGACCAAATTTTTTTGAAACTTTTTCCCTAAAAAATTTTTTCGACCATATCTTCCCCTTTATCCCACATTATTTCTTTACCTTTGCCGGTGCAATGATTTATACCACTCCGATATATAACGCCTCTCAACTGACCGATGCTATCCAACAGCTCGGATTCCTGCCGCTACTTGATTGCGGCATCAAAAATTTCTCGGCTAACGCCTTGGTCGATGAAGAATGCCGCTACGTTGCCCTACCCGACGGCGGTTGGGACTGGCCTATGTGGAAATGGAAAGGAGCAATTATCAATGATGGCGGCTGCGTCTATGGGAAGTTCTTCGCAGCAAAAGCCGGATTCATAAGTGCAGACTGGTGGCCCCATTTCTGCTCCTATCGACGAAGCAAAAGCGCGCCCATTGAACCGGGAAGCATTGAGGAAGGCATCCTAACCACCCTCAAACGCAACGGCAGCATGATCACTCGCGATCTCCGCGCAGCCTGCGGATTCATCGGTCCTAAAATGCGCAGTCTCTTTGACCGCTACATAACTCATCTGGAAATGGACTGCCGCATAGTCACCGAAAACTTTATCTATCCTACCGACAAACACGGAAAAGAATATGGATGGGGACGAGCCCTCTTGACCACCCCCGAAGCGCTCTACGGAGCCCATTTCTGCACCTCGCCACTTTCACCTGATGAAGCGTTCCGAAAAATGCTCAGCCACCTATGCTTGGCCATGCCCGATATCCCGACACAACAAATCGAAAAGCTCATTAGATAACGCAGTCAGGGAATGGCTTCACAGTCACTCCCTGACTCAATAATAAACCAATCATTATCACATTTTCTTCACAATGAAAAAAGTATTGATGCTTTCTACTTTTAGAACAACTTTCATGGAAAATTGTTTTGCTTAACAGAAAGGAATTCCATACTTTTGCTAAAATTTAACTCATTACCAACCTAAAACATGAAGAAACTACTCATTTCTTTAGCTGCATTGAGTTGCATTCTCACCTCAAACGCTCAACAGACTTCTAAAATCAACTCTAACGTCATGGACGGTCTTACCATCGATGTCGGAATCGGTGCAGGCAGCGTCTACACCAAGTCCAAAGCAATGTTCACCCAGCGCATAGGCGCCGAATGGAACATGCTGCCCACTTTCCTGACCGATGGAGTATCCCTATCCGTAGGCTTCTACATCAACAACAACTGCGGCGGTGGATATGACACTCGCACAGTCGGCACCTATGACTATTATTATAAGATTTACTCCAAATCCAACCGTACCGGACAAACAACTTCTACCGATCACCGTCGCCAAGGCTATGGCACTGCCGATGTGCGACTCAGTCGCGACGACATCAGTTTCATGCCGACGGCATCGCTCCGCTATCAAATCACCAACAAACTCGAAGCATACCTCAGCCTCGGAATGGGACTCAGCATCATGAACACATACACAGGCAAAGTCTCAAATGCAACCGGGTTTGAAAGCGACAACGTTATAAACAAATCGGACTATGGCGCAGTTGCCCTAACATACAAATACAATGACCTTGACCACGTTAAATGGGCTGACCTAACTTGGACCAAAGCATCTTTCGCCGTTGCCACCTACATCGGCGCTCGCTACTTCATCACCGACAATTGGGGCATAAACGCCCAGTTAGGACTAATCTCCGCAAACGTTCGCAAATCGGTCGGAAATTCCTACAACGTATTCTCCATCGGAGCATCATACCGTTTCTAATCCCCCGTCCCTTTTTTAAGCTGAGACTGCCTGACAACAAATGCCGGGCAGCCTCTTTTTTATGATGCAAGCAGACCGAACACATATCGCTGCTCCTTATCATCAAGTTCGTTCCACCAACAAGGCTCAATGAGATTGATTCTTTATGCGTATAAGACAGAAATTAGTTCCCGTGTCGTTCCTTAAACATTTTCTTTGTTTGGAAACCTTGTGTTATTTCGCCATCTGATGTAACTTCTTTAGATAAAATCCATATAAAAATACGTCCTCCCCAAGTTTGGTCTATGGAATTATAAGAACCCTCAAAATTCCAACCTAATTTAGACATATAGTTCATAGCAGAAACCATAGTATTGAATTTAATTTCATTCCCATTTTCATCAACAAGTTTATTATCCTTTAGAGATTCTTGACCATAGTCTATACTTAATGAAACTTGATTGTTGCGTAATTCTTTCTCGTTTCCCTGTAAGGTGCAATATACCTTATAAGGATTTTGGGCTGAAATAGAGATTGTAGCGATGGCGAATAACAATGATAAAATATATTTCATGATACTATTATTTATAAGTTTAAGCAAAGTTACAAAACTTTTTAGAACCAATAGCCTTTATTTTCTTTTATGTTTACAAATACCGGTTGCGAAAATAGTTTTGCCATATAGGGGGTGCGCCACTGAGGAAACCCGGCGGGATTATTACGAATGAATTTAACTATGTCAATCATCTTTCTTTGATTGATTAGCTTATCGTAAACACAGTCCAAAATTTGTGGTTCTGGACAGGCTCGGCACAATAAGTTAGTAAAGTCCGGCTCGAACTAAATTTTACTTTATTATTATTTAGGACAATAACAGAAAGAGGCCGACTAACTTGTTAGCGCAGCCTCCTTCGTCATTTATCACGGTTATGATTACTTTTTGACTTTCACTCCGTTCACAATATAAATGCCGGGGCGAGAAATCTCATTGAGTCGGCGTCCTTGAAGATCATAAATTCCTTCTACTCCTTGACGCGTCTCATCAATAATGATGTCAACGATGCCATCTTGTGCAGAGGGCAGACGCACCGGAATATCCAAGGCCTGACCCACCAAATTTCTATCTATTGCGCTTTGCAACTTCAGCGATGCATGATTATAGATTACGCGCAATATGTTCAAACCGCTTTCCGCATCCTCCGGAACCGTAATATCAAGACTTATACTCATAACTTTTCTGTAGTTGCCGCTCACTTCAGAGTAAAGTTTGCCGCCAACCTCAACGCCAAATCGCTCTATCGATTCAAATTGGCAATGGTCTCCTGACCAATCGGCAAACACTTCGGCATACGTGAAGCGCATGTCCTCGCGACGTGAAGTTACGACCCCGTCCGAATCCGCTTCAAGCTTCAACGTAAACGTCTGACCGGGCTCGGCAATGATCTCTGCCGGAACTTCGCTATAATATACTCCGGGGTTTTCAGCCCACTCATAGCTGATATCCGCTGTCGCGCCATTGGTGCTGACACTCTTAACCCAAGCAAGACCGTTCTCAAACATTTCGCCTTCGGGAACCATACGCAAGTTCTCTGGCAAATCATTTGAGGGCTCACCGGTAACGTTTACCACTATATCATATGCCTGTCCTCGCACATTCTGAGCATTCGGCCCTTCAAGGGCATGCCATGCATCGTGGTATATCACTCTCACTCGCGCCACTCTACCGGCAGCGTCATCTGGCACGTTGATGGGCACGCTGAACTCCATCATTTCGTCATAGTTCCCGAGTTTGGAATTAAAGCCTTCTTCGTTATTACGCTTGCCAATGGTTTGCTCCAAGCGGAATGCGCCCGTACCTTCCCAATCCACGTAAACGTAACCGCGGCTGTAACGGGCGTCTTGATAAACGACAGTCTCACTACGAGGACCGGCCGAAGCATTCACGAATTTCAACGTAAACGCCGTGCCCGGGTCGGCAATCATCTGCTCTTCTATCGGCACATAAACTTCCTTAGGAGCCGATGAATAAGATTCTTCAATATTCTTAACCGCTCCGGTTGAGCTGATCGAAGTTGCATAAGTGAAGCCCTTTGCATCAACCGTCCCGTTCGGTTTCACATAAATCTCACCGGGGTCACTGTCTGACACCAAATAAGAGAACTCATAAACCAAGCCGTCGTTAGAACCAGTCGGATTAATCTCTTGCTCGGGACTCACAATGATGCGAACGCGGCGTGCCCCGCTGATAGGCTTGGTTGCAGTGCCCGCTCTCAACGAGAAGCGCCCTTCTTCATTGATTGTACGTTTTTCTCCCGCCGCAAAAACGCCATCACAGTTATAGTCAATATATGCCTCCACTTTCGCCGTTGCTGCAGCCTCGCCGCCAAGCGTAACGTAAGCATATGCTGTGGTAAGCGACTTGATAACCATCGCCGACGGCAACTTCGTATAGAAGTCCTTCGGAGCTTCACCGGCGGTGTATTTCAAGGGCGATGACATAGCATTTTCCATCGTAATCGACGAGATATATGCCGCACCGTTGCGTGTGCCTTCCGGTACTGCCGGGCGATCCGCTTCAGCCACTGTGGGAGTCATACGCAACTTATACCCCATTGTGGTTCCGCCATGTATCTGATATTTGGCTATTGTGCCCGTGCCTTGTCCGCACGACGCATTGCCGAGTCCGCGCTGATACGCGTCAATGTGTATGATCGTCTCCTTACGCGGCTCCAAGTCAAAATGGTGCTGTGCATCACGTAAATCATCTTCCGAGTAATGAAGCGCACTGAACGCCGGCAGACCTTCCGCCTCAATCAACAATGACGACCCGTTATCGTTACTGAACTTCAAGTAACGCATTTCTTCGCGACCGCCCATCGTTTGAGGTTTCACGTAGAGTTCGGCAAGGTCACTCACCGTGGTTCGATAAACCGCAGCCATCGAGCCGGTCTTGCGGTCGGAATAGTTGGCCCAAGGGCCGCGTGCATAGTATTCAACGTTTTCTAACTCGGGAGCCAAGGCAAACGACACTCCCAAGCGGCGCGTTTCATCGGAATACGAGTGGAAATCCGCACTCATATCAATCGTGCCATCTGAATAAATGGTATAAGTCATCATGTATTGACACAATGTGCTCCCATCGAGCAGCACACGAATTGTCACTGACTTACATCCCGTTGCATCGCCTCCATGGTCATAGCGAACCGACATTTGTTTAAATGCCGTACTAACGTTCAGGTTACCCGGGTCGGTATCGTTCTCTATGTATCGATCATTATCATAAACCGGGCCCTCATTGTTCGCAATAAACTCAACCCCGGCTACCTCCATGGAAATCAGACGCCCGTTGGCACCGAAATAATAGCTGAACCCATTGCCCTTAACGTGAATCGGACCGCTACCGCTAACCGTCATATCCGCAGCAAGGGAGGAAACGTCTTTTGCCGCCAGCTTCGGGGCATCGGTCAACGCAAACTGTTCTTCAGCCATCACAGAACCGGCAGCAAGAGCCGGCGCTGCATTTTTCCTGACGAAACGAACAGTAAGCAAACCTTCCTCGCCTTCAACTATTTTTGAAAAATCATACGGAACGCTAATAATCTGGCATTCTCCTGCAGCGGCATTTAATTCATCAATTCTACCCGTCTGCACAACTTGTCCATCGCTCAATAGTTCCCACTCCATCGCAAAATCGCTCAAGGACAAGAACGCATATCGATTCTCAATTTCTATTTCTCTTGTTTCCGGCTCAAAAGATGCAACCTTAATGTATCTATACACATGCTTCACCTCGGCGAGCTTGGCAGTAGGCTTACGCTCGGGAGTCAAAATACCGTTCGAGCAGAAATTCCCTTGATGCGGACCCGGATAATCATAGCCGGTAAAGAACGGGCGCAACGTGCCGTTTTTAATATCCTGCGGATCATATATGGCTTGGTCAATCCAGTCCCAAATACAACCGCCTATGGTGCGCATACTGCGATTTTCAATATACTCCCAATATTCCTCAAGATTGCCGATTGCATTGCCCATGGCATGTGCATATTCGCATATAAAATGTGGCGTATTCGCAAATCTGGGATCTCGGTCGTCGCTTTCCATTGTTTCCAACGAGGGATACATGCGCGAGGTCATATCAGTATAAATATTGGTGGTGCTGTTCACCCACTTCTTCTGACCCTCATAGTGGAGCATTCTGTCGTCCAATTCCTTCACTCGGTCATAACATGCCGCAAAATTTACTCCGCACGCACTCTCATTTCCAAGGCTCCAGAATATCACCGACGGATGATTGCGATCTCTCAACACCATACGTTCCTGTCGGTCAACAAACGCCTTCTCCCACGATGGTCTGTCTGAAAGATCCGTATTGGAGTGACATTCCAAATCGGCCTCATCCATACAATAAAGCCCGAAATGGTCAAACATGGCATACATTTTCGCCGCGTTTGGATAGTGCGAAGTACGAATCGTATTTATATTATTCTGCTTCATCAAGGTAACGTCGGTGAGCATATTTTCCATTGTCACGGCTCTGCCGTTAATCGGATCCGTGTCTGAGCGATTCACTCCCTTAAACACTATCTGTTTGCCATTGATGTGCACGCGAGTACCTACCTGTTCAATGTGGCGAAAACCGTACTTGGAGGAAAACGCTTCAATTTCTGTGCCACTATCATTCTTGAGCGAAACAATCACGGTATATAACGTAGGAGTTTCCGCACTCCAAAGTTTCAAGCCCGACATAGAAGCCGACAAACTCAGTTTCTTATCATTGCCGTCAGCTGCTACCGTTACTTTCTGCGCCGGCATCGTCGCAACGACCTTGTCATCAGGACCGAGAACCGTAACGGCAGCTGAAACTGTTGCTGCGGCCGAGCCGCGGTTTTGAATCCACAAATCAACGTTAAGTTTCCCTGCAGTATAGTCCGATGAACTCGACAAATCCGCTGTGATATAATGATCGCGAATAAAGGTACGTGGCACTGCCGTAAGGGTAACATCACGATATATGCCGCTCATGCGAAACATGTCTTGCGATTCAAGATATGAACCGTCGCTCCAGCGTATCACCTGCACGGCAACCTTATTCTCTCCGGACTTCAACGCTTTCGTCACATCAAACTCATGGTCATTGTTCGCACCCTGAGTATATCCGATATATTGACCGTTAACCCATATAAAAGCCGCGGAATATATGCCGCCGAAGTTAAGGAACACCTGTTTATCAGACCAGTTTTCGGGCAAAGTAAACGTGCGTATATATGAACCAACCGGATTGAAATCATAACTCCAACCATTTTCCGCCATTCCAATCATCGGAGGATTCCAGTTGCCGAACGGCGAGTTTACGTTACAATAAATCGGAGTGCCATAGCCCTTCATTTCCCAGTTTGAAGGCACCTCAATGACGTCCCATGTCGATGCATCAAAATCCAACTCAAAGAAATCCATCGGGCGCAAATCCGGCTCCGCAGAGTAATGAAATTTCCATTCGCCGTTCAAACTCATACGCAGATCGCTTTTCGGTTCCACCCATGGGGTAGCAAAAAACTCACTGTCGGCTCTGAGCAACGAGGTCGTTGAGTAGGGACAATAAGTGGCATGTGCCGTTTCCCTATTCTCGCCAACCATCCGCTCGTTTTCCCAATAGTTTGACGCAGTAAAGTCTGCGGCAAAACTCGTTCCTGCGGCTAAAATTGCGCAAAGAACCAAATTAGCTTGTTTCATCATTCTATTATAATTGTGTTTCCTGATTCAAGTCCTCTAATAACTGTATATACCAAACCGGTTGCGCCGTTGCGCACTATCGCGGGCTTAATCTGCTTCCCATTAAGTTTGATGCGCTTATGCATCAAATCAAAATAGCCTATATTGAGATCTCCCCCCTGATTTGCCACAATCGTGGCGCGCTTTAATTTCGAATCCGACCATTCCATATCGATGCTGAAGTCGCCAATAGCCTTGAGGCCGCGCACTTCTCCCTCGGTCCAAAGCGAAGGTAACGCCGGCAACAACAATATCCGGTTGCCAAGACTCTGCACTAACATCTCCGCAATACCGGCAGTCGCACCGAAATTACCATCTATCTGGAACGGTGGATGCGCATCAAACAAGTTGTCATACGCCTGATGACTCAAGCCGTTCCGAAGTATCAAACGCGCATGATCGCCATCATGGGCTCGCGCCCACAGATTAATTTTCCATCCAAGCGACCAGCCCGTTGCGCCGTCACCTCTCTGACGGAGGGAATTAACCGCAGCCTTAAATTCTCGCGTTCCGGGCTCTATTTGCGACAAAGGATACAGACACATCAAATGACTCAAGTGCCTATGGCCGTCCCACCCTGCCGTGAAGTCTGAATACTTCCATTCACGTAATATCTCATCGCCGTCAGCCAGACCATTTGCTGCAAAACCACTATCCGCGCGGAATCGTTCAATGGCAATACCTCGATCAAGACTCTGATAATACTCTTTCAGGCGTTCTATTTCGGCTGCCGAGATTACTGTTTGCGACGGCAATGCTTCTGTGGCGGCTATCGTATTTGCAAAAAGCTCTGCGACGAGTTGCTGACTGTGAGCTGTGGCATTTTCTGCGCCGGGTCCCTGCTCAGGAGAATATTCCGCAGGACATTCCCATGTGCCGTCAGTGCCTTTCACTAAACGCTCTAACCAAAACTCGCAGGCACTCCACATCGTGGGCAGTGCACGTGTCAAAAAGTCCTTATCAAGCGTATAAGCATAGTGTTGCCACAAGTGAGTGCAATACCATGCGTTAGCTATCACATAGTTCGTCATAAAGTTACCGCCGCCGCCGAATATATTATTTTCGGTGAAGCATGTCCAGCCTTTTGTTTGACCGGCCTCGTTGCGTGCATATTCGCTCCATTGGGGTTGAACAGTGGCTTGATTGATAATATAGTCCAAGAATGGCAGATGCAATTCGCTCAGGTTGGTAGGTTCTGATGGCCAATAATTCATCTGAACATTGATGTTTGAGTGAATATCTCCGTTCCAAGGCACCAACTGACCTTGACTATATGGGCTATATACATTAAATCCGCTCCAAATTCCCTGAAGATTGGCAGGGAGAGCCACTCCCCGACTGCTACCGATTGCAAGATAACGTCCATAGTGGAAATACAGCATCTCAAGCATCTTCACAACCGGATCATCAACGTTGATATTTCCGTCTTTTGTAAGTTCGCGATATTTCGCTCTCATTTCATCTGTCGGAATGTCATTGCGTGCCCCTGACAAATTAAATGCAACCCTGCCAAACAAGGCCTCGTGGTCTGATTTTTGAGCCGATAAGACCTGCTGCCAACCTTTTGTCAATGCTGCCGTGGCAGTGGCCGCCACGCGTGAATGCAAATTCTCTGTGCCGAAGGTATAGGTCGCTGAAATCGGGTCATAGTCTGTCCCGGCGGCAATAACAACATAGGCGGCATTGGCATCTTTAACACTGATGCTGCTACCATCAGTCAGAACTGTGCCTCCCTCCGCTTGGATTTTAATCACCGAACAATACGACACCACGTCTAATTTTCCGTGATACTCTATAATGCCGCTGCCGTCATTGGTTACTGCATAGGTTACCTCATGATCTTTAGCCATGCCGGGCACTTCCGTAAAAGTCAAATCCAGCTCACCGCCTTTCGATGCGGTAAAGCGAGCTGCGATAACATTGTCCGGATTTGAAGCAATAAACTCTCGCTCGTAAGTTACTCCTTTGGCATCTTTGTAATGCACGCGAGCCAAACCCGTTGCAAGGTTCAAGTCGCGCCAATAGTCCGTAACCGGTCCGGTTTGCTGCGTTTCAACATAAAGTGAACCGAAATTCTGATAACAGCCATAGGAATATGAGCCTTGTAGGCGTGTGTCACCGCTCCACAGTGTCTTTTCATTGACCGAGATCTCTTCTCGCGCTATGCCGCCGGAAATCAACGCACCGAGTTGACCGTTTCCAAGCGGCAGACTCATATCCATCCATTGATGTGACGATGGCGATGTAGTACCCGGACGAATGTACCACAGCGTCAACGGTTCATCGGGTTTATAGGATTTCGAGCCCGTAAACTCAGCCGGTTCAACCGCTTTCACCGGAAAAACACACGCGAGAATAAGGCTCACCCCTAAAATTGTGATATCTATTTTCATGGCTTATTATATTTATGTGCAAATATAACTCAAATTCCTTGAATCAGCAAATTTCGCCCCCCGAATCACCCGACCAAACAACAAATGCGCACCCCGATGAAGGATGCGCATCTGTCTATCGAAAATTTCTGCTTGCGAGAATCAGAGAGTAACTTTAGCGGTAACAATCTTGCCGGCTACGTCTGTGGCTTTCACCAACACGATACCCTTAACGTCAACTTTCACGTCTGATTGGGTTGAAGCGGCAAGCTGACGACCGGAAAGGTCATAAACGTTTACTTCTGCCACTTCGGCGCCTACTACTGAGATAACGCCATTTGCAGCAGTGATAAACATTGTTGTGGGAGTTTCTACCTCTTCAATAGCTGATTCTCCATTGATATTAGGCTGAGTATATTCGGCTTCATATACCATAGTAACCTTATCGCCGGCATTCAAGTCTTCGATGGTGGTGGTCACGTTGCCGGTCTCATCGTTTCTGATAATCATGGGTTCAACAGGCACTCCGTTTACGGCAAGACGAGTGTTAACCAAGTCATTGTTGCCGAGATTCAAAGTGCCGCCCTGATTTGCAGTGATGGTAGCCAATTCAATCTTGCTGTCAGTCCACTTCAAGTCAATGGTGAAGTCGCCGGCGGCTTTCAAACCGGTCATGGTGCCGGCCTTCCACAAACGAGGCAATGCAGGCATTATCCATACAGTCTTGCCGATGCTCTGAACGAACATTTCCGCAACACCTGTGGTGCAACCGAAGTTACCGTCAATCTGGAACGGAGCATGTGAGTCAAACAGGTTATTGTAAGCATTGTTGCTGATACCGTTGCGCAGAATCTGACGTGCGTGGTTACCGTCTTGTGCGCGTGCCCAGAGGTTCACCTTCCAACCGATTGACCAACCGGTAGCGCCGTCGCCGCGCTGCTTCAGTGAGTTAACGGCGGCATTGTATTCACGTGTTCCGGGTTCAAGCTGTGAATAAGGATAGAGACACATCAGGTGCGAAATGTGGCGGTGCTGGTCAGCGCCTGCAGTGTAAGGAGAATACTTCCATTCACGCAACATATCGTCGCCATCTTTCAAACCGTTGGCAGTCCAACCGCTGCTGGTTCTGAACTGTTCAATTGCAATACCCTTATCCATCTTGTCGTAGCGGTCTTTGAGCAATGCAAGACCCTCGGCATCAATCAGAGTTTGGTCGGGCAGTGCTTCAACCGCTTCAAGCATGTTGGCAAACAATTCGGCAACGATCTGCTGAGCATGAGCCACGCCGTTCTGGTTCGGGCCATGTTCGGGTGAAGATTCCGAGGGACATTCGTATGTGCCATCGCTTGCAAGAATCAGACGTTCCAGCCAGAACTTGGTTGCGCCCCACATGGTGGGAAGTGCACGCTGCAAGAATTCTTTGTCAAGTGTATAAGCGTAGTGCTGCCAGAGGTGTGTACAATACCAAGCGTTGGCAACCGAGTAGCGAGTATCATACGAACCCATGCCGCCGAAAATATTATTCTCTACTGCACATGTCCACGCATCGGGATCCGTTGCGGCCGGACGAGTGGTATTCTTGGCGAAGTTACGCCACTGAGGTTGAATAGTTGCCTGATTGATAATATAGTTCAAGAACGGGAGATGAAGTTCGCTCAAGTTGGTGGGTTCGCAAGGCCAGTAACACATTTGAACGTTGATATTGGTGTGAATATCCGCATTCCAAGGCGCAATCTGACCGTCGGCATGAGGCACGAAAACGTTATATCCGCTCCAAATACCCTGCAAGTTGCCGGGAAGATCCACTCCGCGGCTGCTACCGATTTCAAGATAACGACCATATTGGAAATACAAGATTTCCATCATCTTAACGATAGGATTGCTGTTGTTGATGTTGGAAGCTGTGCGCTGTGAATACTGTGCACGCATTTCATCTGTGGGCATTTCGTTTACTGCGCCGTCAAGCTCAAAGTTAACGCGTGAGAAGAATTTCTCATGCTCGGGAAGTTGATCTGCGAGTACTGCGTCCCAGCCCTTTGTCATTGCAGCTGCGGCAATGCCTTCAATCTTATCTTGGAGCCCGGCAGTACCCGAGGTGTAGCCGTTGGCAATGGGGTCATAGTCCGTACCGGCGGCAATGGTAACATATACGCTGTCTGCATTCTTCACGTCGATGCTCTGACCGTCTGCCGCAAGCGCAATAGTGGCATTTGCGCCGGCAGGAGTAATCTTGATAACCGAGCAGTAAGAAATGATTTCAAACTTACCGTGATACTCAATAGTGGCAGTGTTGCCGTCAACCGAGTAGGTCACCGCATGATTTTTTGCCATACCGGGAACCTCTTGGAAGTTAAGGCTCAATGCTCCGGACTTCGAGGTGGTAAACAATGCCGCAACTACGTTGTCGGGATATGATGCAATGTACTTGCGATCATACGAAACTCCTTCATCATTTTCATAGTGAACGCGTGCCATACCCGTTGCGAGGTTAAGGTCGCGCCAATAGTTCTTCACCGGTGAAGCATAGCCGATTCCCTCTTCACGAGTTCTAACATAAAGCGAACCGAAGTTTTGATAGCAACCGTATGAGTATGAACCGCGAAGTTCGGAGTCACCGGTCCAGAGAGTCTTTTCATTAACGGAAATATCTTCCTTCATCACGCCGCCGAGAATCATGGCACCGAGCTGACCGTTACCGATAGGCAAGCCGAGGTCCATCCACTGGTGCGTGTTAGTCGCCGTTGTCCCGGGACGTGTGTACCAAAGAGTCAGAGGTTCTTCGGGCTTGAATGTTGTTGATCCTTCAAACTGTGTTTCGCCAAATTCCATCTGATCAACGGGAACGAACTTAATTGCGTTATTGCCGTCACCTTTCAACTAAAGTCCGAACATACCGCCGATATCGGTGCCGCCGAATTGGTTGATATAGTTCTTGCCTTCATAATTGTTAACGCCGTTAACCAAGATTTCCCAATCTTTGTAATAATCGGAATTTTCTGTCGGAATAATTGAGAAGCCATTCGCATACGGAGACGCGGAAGTCTTAATGGAACCCGCGCCGGATGTGCCGCTATCCCATGTCAAATATTCGCCGGCCTTGTTAACGAACTGTGCATTGTCGGCAGTGCCCGTGACTTTCCACATCTGACCGTCAACAGGGAGTGCGCGCGCACGCAAACAACTCTTGCCCAAACCATCAGACGCAAGCACACAACCTCCCTTGGAGAAGTTGATGAAGTACCACACTTCGCTATCTCCGTTCGAGAATGTCGGAAGCGTACCAACCGGGGTGCTTACGGGAACCGTTACCGCTTGACCATTGGTATTGTAAATCAAAAAGGTGTTGTTCGGGTCGCCTGCATTCCATTCGCCAAGTTCAACACCGGCCCATGTACCGCCCCATTGGTTCACGTGCTTTTCCGAGTCCTGACGACCCATTTCATACTCATTATCCGCTTTCACGATATACATATTGGTCGCTTCTGCGGCCGATGCAAATCGATCACTCTTATACGCAACGTAGTTTCCTTTCTTGCTGCGAAGTTGGAACGAATCGGAGTTGCCGATAAATTGCCACAGCTGCGCATCCGACGAAATGGAGGATGCCGCGGTGACCAGATTGCTGCCGCTTCCGGGATCCGAAAGGGCATTTCCGCCGGTGGTAAACCTAATCTGATACCACACGGGACTCTCTACTGTTGAGAACTGCATGTCCTCTGCGCGTGTTCCGAAAAAAGTACCCACGGCAAGCACTGCCGCCGCAAAACACGCCTTAAGATTCATTTTCATGGGTTGATTTTGTTATGGTTTATATTGTTTCTGTTTCTAATCTTCATCACTATTGCGCCAAGCCCATTCTCAGGTCCCGGTCGCATTGTCTTTACTCTCGCAAAATTAGTGATTTTTTTAGAATACTTCAAGCAATTTTATCGTTTTTTAATACCATGTCAATCTAATCCCCTATTATTCAATAATATACAAACACCTATTTTTACATCTCCTTTTCCCTGACTAACCGCTATTACCATTAACAGTATTTAAGTTTCTTATTTTTGATTTTTAACAAAATTCTCTCAAAAACCTCTCTCCCTTCTTTCTATATTTGCACTCGAAAAAATTCTTAAAAAATCAAAACCATAAAACATTTTACATATCCCCTCCGTTTATAGGATAAACAACCAACCCAAACTCCTCTAAACTGCCATGAAATACGTTCAACCGGAATTACCCTACGACACAGCCGCCCTTGCTCCGGCAATCAGCGAAGAAACCGTGAAATTCCATTACGGCAAGCACGAGAAGGCATACATCGATAATCTAAACGCAATGATTGAAGGCACTCGGTTTGAAAACCTCAGTCTCGAAGACATCATTCGCGAGGCAGACGGTGCCCTCTTCAATAATGCAAGCCAAGCGTGGAACCACATCTTCTACTTCTTCTCGCTGAACCCCGGAATGAACGGCGAACCCGCAGGAGCGCTCCGAAAGGCAATCGAACGCGACTTTGGCAGCTTCGAGCAATTCAAAGCCGACTTCATCAAAGCTGGCACCGGCATCTTCGGCAGCGGATGGGTGTGGTTAGCGGCCGACTCCGATGGCAAACTCTTTATCATTGCAGAGCAAAACGCCGGAAACCCAATGACTCGTGGACTGATTCCCCTGCTGACATTCGACGTATGGGAACACGCCTACTACCTCGACTACCAAAACCGCCGTGCCGATGCGCTCAATGCCCTGTGGCCGCTGATTGATTGGGACCTCGTTGAAAGTCGATATCTCTAAACTACTCATATTTAATACTCATACAACACCTATACTTTAGAAACATAAGCATAATGTGATGAATGGAGAGAGAGGCACGCGTGAGCGCCCCTCTTTTTCTTTTTATTTGGTATTAAAGAAATTTTTCCGTAAATTTGCACCCGCTAAATCAATCATTTATTACATATCTCACACTATGACAGCTTACGTTTTCCCCGGCCAAGGCTCGCAGTTCGTGGGCATGGGCAAGGACCTCTACGAAACAAACGAAGAAGCTCACGCTCTTTTTGAAAAAGCTAACGAAATCCTCGGATTTCGCATCACAGACCTCATGTTCAACGGCACAGACGAAGACCTTCGTCAAACCGCAGTAACTCAGCCCGCCGTGTTCATCCACAGCGTAATCACCGCTAAAATCCTTGGGGCAAACTCTCAACCCGACATGGTTGCCGGACACTCTCTCGGCGAATTCTCCGCGCTCGTAAGCTGCGGAGCTCTCAGCTTTGAAGACGCCCTCAAACTCGTCAGTGCTCGCGCAAAAGCAATGCAAAAAGCCTGCGAAATCAAGCCCTCAACCATGGCAGCAATCCTCGCTCTCAGCGATGAGAAAGTAGAAGAAATCTGCGCAGCCATTGACGGTGTGGTAGTGTGTGCAAACTTCAATTGCCCCGGCCAAATCGTCATCTCCGGCGAAATCGAAGCCATCAACGCTGCATGCGAAGCCGCTAAAGCAGCCGGAGCAAAACGCGCACTTCCCCTGAAAGTAGGCGGTGCGTTCCACAGCCCCCTCATGGAACCCGCCCGTGCCGAACTCGCCTCCGCAATCGAAGCAACCGAGTTCCACACCCCCTCATGCCCCATCTACCAGAACGTGGATGCCAAACCCCACACTGACCCCAAAGAAATCAAAGCCAACCTCGTAGCCCAGCTCACCGCCCCCGTTCGTTGGACGGCTTCAGTGCAAAACATGATTGCCGACGGAGCTGACTCCTTCGTGGAATTTGGTCCCGGCAAGGTTCTCCAAGGTTTGGTCTCTAAAATCAACAAAGAAGTTGCCGTTAGCGGCCACCAATAAGAAATAACATCTAAAAGAATGCTAACAAACATTAAAACACACTCGAAAGATTTGTATTATTCAAAATAATTTCCATATCTTTGCAATGTGTTTTTCATAGTATTAGATTAAGATAAAGGTAAGAAGCGAGCAGTCGAGATGACTCCTCGCTTTTTGTTTATCCCATTACCCATGCACGCATTCTCCCTACGGTTCAAAAACAACCCCTCCTCCGAAAAAAATTTGCTTCTTTAAGTAATAATGCGTAACTTTGCACTGATTTTTACGACTAACTCTATTCGTCAAAATGGGAAAGTTTACCGAATTCAAGCTGATGCTCAAAAGTTTACCCGTTGGTAAGCACTCTTTTGAGTACCACCTTGACAAGCAATTTTTCTCCAATATGGAGAACCTTGACATTCGCGATGCGGACATCAAGGTAACCCTCACGGTGGAATATCGTGGGGATGCTTACGCTTTGACTTTCCACCTTCTCGGCACTCAAACCGTACTCTGCGACCGATGCCTCGATGAAATGCCAATCGACATCGATGCCGAATACTCGCTAACGGTAAAGTACGGTGATGAATACAACGACGACAGCGACTCGCTCCTCATAATCCCGGAGAGCGACAACTATCTTAACGTTGCATTCATGATTTACGACACGGCAGTGCTCGCAATCCCCCCGCGCCACGTACACCCTCAGGGCAAGTGCAACCGCGCAATGAGTGCTCTAAATAAAAAATACGGAGTAACGACCGAAAACGAAGACCCTTATGAAGACTTCGCAGACGAAACCGACTCCGAAAACTATGACTCTGAAGATTAGCTCAAACCCGACAATAATAAACGAATCAAAAAAACAACTAAACTTATAAATCAAAATGGCACATCCTAAACGCAGACAATCAAAAACCCGCACCGCGAAACGTCGCACCCACGACAAGGCTCAAATGCCCACTATCGCTGTATGCCCCAACTGTGGCGCTTGGCACATCTACCACACCGTATGCGGTGAATGTGGTTTCTATCGTGGCCACGTTGTTATCGAAAAGACTGAAGCTATCTAATTTTTAAGAGAGTAAAACACTTGTTATGACCCACGCACGCATTGCCGGAGTGGCATCTTTCCTTCCCGACGCTATACTCGACAACGAAATGCTGTCGAAGATGGTCGACACAAACGACGAGTGGATTACCACACGCGTCGGAATCAAAGAACGCCATATTCTCAACGACCCGAACCTCGGTTCTTCTTTCATGGGAGCCAAGGCCGTGGAAAAACTGCTTGAAGAAACCGGAACAAAGCCCGAAGAGGTAGACCTCTTGATTTGCTGCACTTGCAATCCGGACTACCGCTTTCCCTCAACCGGCTCAATCATATGCTATGATTTAGGCTTGAAAAATGCCTATAGCTATGATTTGCAAGCTGCATGTGCAGGATTCCTCGTGGGTTTGCAGGATGGCTCAGCCTATATCCGCTCCGGACTCTACAAGAAAGTTATCGTCGTAGCCGCGGAAAAAATGTCGTCAATGACTGACTATACCGACCGCGCAACTTGCCCCTTATTCGGCGACGGCGCAGCGGCAATGCTGCTCGAACCCACTGAAAACGAAGTCGGCATCATCGACGGTCAATTCTACGTTGACGGACAAGGACGAAGCAACCTTATCATGAAAGCCGGAGGTAGCGCCAAACCCGCTTCGCATGAAACGGTCGATGCGCGCGAACACTTCGTTTACCAAGAAGGACGCGCAGTCTATAAACACGCCGTGACCAACATGCTTAACTCTTCTTTAGAAGTAGCATCGCGTAACGGGCTCACAATGGAAAGCGTCGATTGGTTCATCCCCCATCAAGCCAACCTCCGAATCATCGAAGCCGTGGCAGACCGCGCCGGCATTGACCGCGACAAAGTACTCGTAAACATCGAACACACCGGCAATACCTCAGCAGCCTCAATTCCCATCTGCATCGCAGAATACAAAGACCGAATCAAAAAAGGCGACAAACTCATCTTGACGGCGTTCGGTGCCGGATTTACTTGGGGCGCCATGTACATCATCTGGGATATCTAAACAAGCCGACCTAAACACTTTTCGCGCGGATGCCGCTCCCCAATCTAACTCGGGGCAGACATCCGCGCGTTTTCAACTCCGTAACGACCCAAACCAACAAAATGGACACTCCCCAACATAAAGCAGGATTCGTAAATATCGTCGGAAACCCCAACGTCGGGAAATCAACCCTGATGAACCGACTCGTGGGAGAACGCATGAGCATAATTACGCCGAAAGCGCAAACCACGCGCCACCGCATAACCGGAATAGTTAACGCTCCGGACTATCAAATCGTATTCTCCGACACCCCGGGAGTCCTCAAGCCGCGCTACAAAATGCAAGAAGCCATGCTTAATTTCAGCGAAGGCGCCTTAACCGACGCCGACATCTTGCTTTATGTCACCGACGTTATCGAAGACCCTGAAAAAAACGCCGAATTTCTCGCCAAAGTCGCAAAAGAAAAGGTCCCCGTCCTACTTGTTATAAACAAAATAGACCTCATCAAGGGAGACGGCTCTGACCTTAACAGAATTGTTGCAGAGTGGCAAACACGCCTGCCTATGGCTGAAATATTCCCGATTTCAGCCGCTGAAAACTTCAACACAAACAATCTGATGCACCGCATCATCGAATTATTACCTCCCTGCCCCCCCTACTTCGGCAAAGACGCATTGACCGATAAGCCTGCACGCTTCTTTGTGACTGAAATTATTCGCGAAAAAATACTCGAAAACTACGACAAAGAAGTGCCCTACTCTACTGAAGTAATCGTGGAAAAATTCGATGAAAAAGAGTCATCGATACACATCATGGCGGTCGTCTACGTTGAACGTGACTCCCAAAAAGGCATTCTCATCGGACGCCGCGGCGCAATGCTGAAAAAAGTAGGAATGGCTGCTCGTAAAGACATTGAAGCGTTCTTCGGGAAAAACGTTTTCATCGAAATCTTTGTTAAAGTAGAGCCCAATTGGCGCAATCGCGAAAACAAACTCAAGGCATTCGGCTATATCCAAAACTAACACAAAAATCTTACCCCCCTCCTCCAACACAAACTTAAACTATGGGACAAATTGTAGCGATAGTAGGACGACCTAACGTAGGTAAATCCACCCTCTTCAACCGACTCACTCAAACACGCAGAGCAATCGTTGATGAAACTGCCGGAACCACTCGCGACCGTCAATACGGAAAAGTAGATTGGAACGGGCGTGAATTTTCTATCATCGACACCGGTGGATGGGTAGTTAACTCGGAAGACATCTTTGAAGGGGAAATCAACCGACAAGTACACCTCGCAATCGAACAAGCCGACGAAATACTCTTCGTGGTCGATGCCATGAACGGAGTAACAGACCTCGACGACCACGTCGCCCAAATCCTACGTCGCAGCAAAAAGCCCGTCCTACTCGTCACCAACAAGGTTGACTCTAACGATTGGCTTTACAACGTCCCCGAATTCTACTCCCTCGGGCTTGGCGAACCATACCCCATCAGTGCGGTAAGCGGATTCGGAACCGGCGACCTCCTCGACGAAGTTGTCAAAAACCTGCCCGAAGCAGACGAAGACCAAGCGGCACACCTCGAAGCCCTTCCCAAGTTCACTATCGTTGGACGACCTAACGCCGGCAAATCTTCTCTGATAAATGCCTTCATCGGTGAAGAACGCCACATTGTAACCGACATCGCAGGAACAACACGCGACTCTATCTACACTCGCTACAACAAATTCGGATTCGACTTCTATCTGGTTGACACCGCCGGAATAAGAAAGAAAAACAAAGTCAACGAAGACATCGAATACTACTCCGTCATTCGTTCTATCAGAGCAATCGAAGCGTCCGACGTCTGCATCTTGATGATCGACGCCACTCGTGGCATCGAGGCCCAAGACGGAAACATATTCTCCCTAATTCAGAAAAACAAAAAAGGGCTAATCGTTTGCGTTAACAAGTGGGATCTCGTGGAAGACAAGTCGCAAGACGCTATTAAACAATTTGAAACCGCAATTCGAAATAAATTTGCGCCATTCAGTGACTTCCCGATCATCTTCACCTCAGCACTGACCAAACAGCGCATCCACAAAGTACTTGAAACGGCAACCGAGGTTTACAACAACCGTATGCGCCATGTCCCGACGGCTCGACTCAACGAAATAATGCTCGATGCCATTGCCGCATATCCCCCGCCGGCAAACAAAGGCAAATTCGTAAAAATAAAATACATCACCCAACTCAAAGAGCAACAAATACCCACTTTCGTATTCTTCTGCAACCTCCCTCAATGGGTCAAAGAACCTTACCGCAGATACCTCGAAAATAAAATACGCGAAAATTGGTCGTTCACCGGAACGCCAATCAGCATCTTCATGCGCGAAAAATAACGCACCCTCGCTCTCGCAATGAAACTCCCTTCCTCACTACGCAAACCTTATCGCCTCGGCGTCTGCCTCAGTGGCGGCGGCGCGCGAGGCTTCGCTCATATTGGAGCAATGAGAGCCCTGCGTGATTACGGCCTCATCCCCGATGTCATCGCCGGCGTAAGCGCTGGAAGCATCGTAGCTTCTTTCTATGCCGCCGGACTCCTCAACGATTCCGCAAACGACCCCCTGCTTAGAATCTTCAGCAACGCAAAATTCCGCGATTTCGCTGAAATGCACGTACCGCGCGAATCCTTCTTCTCTCTAAAACGATTTCAAAAAATCATCGAGCAGGAAATTCCCTATAAATCCATCGAAGAACTGCCGATTAAAACCCTCATCTGCGCAACCGACATCGACAACGGCACAAAAGTAGCATTCTCCAACGGACCACTCTCCGAAAGAATAATCGCCTCGTGCTCTATTCCGATTGTCTTTGAACCCGTAACAATCAACGGCAAACGCTACGTCGACGGTGGTGTACTCAGAAACCTGCCCGCATGGGCCATCAGACACCTCTGCGACTACCTCATCGGCATAAACTGCTCTCCGCTCTACACACCCGATGAACCAGCATCAAATATCCTCGAAATAGCTCACCGGGCATACTCCCTAATGTCGAAAAACAACGTGGTCCCCGACCTCGAGATGTGTGACCTTGTCATTAGCCTAACCGAAACTGCCGGACACCAAGTTTTCTCCCTCAAGGACCTCCAACAGCTTGAGCTCAGTGGCTACCGCACCGCCGTCGCAGCCCTCACCCGTCGCCGCTAAACCCCATATCTTTAAAAAAATCATCCCCTCTACGAAAATCTACGCTTTCACCCTCAGTTCCCTACGTAACTTTGCATTATCCAAATGTCAAATGTTAGTACATTGAAATGCTGGAACAAGAGGGTGAATGATCCGTCCCGGTCATTCCAAACACGCCGCCGGGTAGGCCGCGGTCGGCAAAAACTCAAGGGGGACTCCGTCGGTGCAAGCCTGGGAAACTTGCACCCCGGAGTCCCCCTTTTGTCTTTTATAGACCCTTACAATCCGAACACCAATGGCAGGACTATAATCATAACTATACCCATTATAATCTGAAGCGGTAAGCCAACCCTGATAAAATCCATAAATGAGTATTGGCCTGCAGGCATTACCAAGGCATTAGGAGGTGTCGAAAACGGAGTCGCAAAACTCATCGAAGCAGCTACCGTTACCGCCATCAGAAACACTATTGGGTTGCTGCCAATCCCTATCGCACACTGTAACGCAATCGGAGCCATCAACACTGCCGTTACCGTATTACTGATAAAAACAGTCATCATCGACGTCGCAAAATAAACGGCACCCAATGCCACGTATGGGCTACTCAAACCAAACGTATTTACTATATAGTCCGCTATCATTGTTGAAGTACCCGTATGCTCCAAAGCAGTCGACATCGGCAACATAGCCGCAAACAACACTATCGTTTGCCAATTTATCGTTTTATACGCCGCCTCCATACTCCTAACGCAGCCGGTGACGACCATTAAACCCGCAGCCAACAATACCGCCGTTACCGGAGCAATGGGTATCGAATCAATCACCATTGCCAGAATCATCAGAACCATAATGAGCGCAGCAATCGGAGCCTTATAATCCAACGTAACCTTAGCAGCCTCATCTAATGGCTCGCCAAGCACAACCCAATTATTGGACTCATTGCGAAGCCGCGCAATGTCTTTCCAGCGACCCTGAACCAGCAAAACGTCCGATTCATGTATCTTCTTACTGCCCGAAGGGTGCAACATATATGAGTGTCCGCGCCGTATCCCGAGAACGTTAATATTAAACTTACTCCGAAATCCGACCTCTTGAATCTGTCGATTAATAACCGATGACGACGGCATAACCAAAATTTCGGCAATCCCTATATCATAAAAATCAAGCGATGCATTCGATGCTTTATCACTGAAGTCATCGGTCTGCTTATCTAATAACTTCAATGACAAATCCTCAGTAAGCTGTTGCACTCGCTCCGGAGCGCCCGAAAGATACAAAACATCGCCCTGCTGAAGCACCAACGTTGGCGAAGCAAGCTGCTGATTCACACTGCGAACAAACTTGCCTCCGCTCCCCCGACGCAACTCCAAAACCGTGACGCCATACTTGTTATATATATCCAATTCAACTACCGTCTTGCCATTGACCGCAACCGAATCACCCACGCTTACTCGAAAAAGATTTTCCGATAAACCATATTCCTTCACGAGTTCGCTCAGGCTTTTACCCTCTTTACGGTTATTCTTCTCCGATGAAGTCGGACGCAAAAAAATCTTTGTCAACGGAATCAAAACCAACACCCCGACTGTTAGAGCAATCAATCCTATCGGCAAAAACGTAAAAAACTCAATATCGGGAACTGACTCCGGAACAAGACCTGCCTCTTTTGCCGCGACCAAGGTCTCTTGAATAACCAAGTTGGGAGGCGTACCGATCAAAGTCATCATACCGCCAAAACTGCTCGCAAAAGCCAACGGAATCAGCAATCGCCGCGGCGATGCACCGGCATATGCCGCCATACTCACCACGATAGGCAACATCAACGCCACCGTACCCGTATTGCTGACAAAAGCACCGATAAGCGCGGTCACGAGCATCACCAACAAAAATAAACGCATCTCGCTCGTGCCGGCAAGCTTAATCACTCGGCTGCCGATCATCTTGGCGAGACCCGTCTGAAAAATACCGCCGCCTACAACGAACAACCCGGCCATCATTATTACCGTATTATTCGAAAAGCCCGCCAATGCCTCGTTAGGGGTCAAAATCTGAGAAACCAATAGTGCCAACAGTGCCCCCATTGCAACCAAATCCGAGCGAACCTTGCCGCTAACGAACAATACAACGGACACCAACAATATAACCAATGTCGTTATCATCTTTATGCTTATTAAATCATATTCTTATGCAAAGTTACAGATTTTTGTCGTTAGTTTACACTGCATTACAATATCTTAACAATTTTGCACGACTCACTTTTTTTCTGTATATTTGCGCCCGTGGAAGATAAGGCAATTTTTGAACTGCGAATGAAAGTGCGCGACTACGAAGTTGACTGCGAAGGAATCGTAAACAACGCCTGTTACCTCAACTATCTCGAACACACGCGCCACGAGTTCTGCGAACAAGCGGGACTCTCATTTCGAACCATGCGCCAACGCAACATGGCACCCGTGGTACGCCACATTGACATAACCTACATGTCATCCTTGGGACTCGGAACCGAATTCATATCCCGACTCTCAATTCAGCGAAAAGGAGCTCGCTTCATCTTTCATCAGTGGATTGTCGATATTGATGAACGACCCATTGTAAATGCAAACGTATCAATCGTAAACCTTATAGACGGAAAACTCACACGTGGCGATGAACTCGCCGAAGCCTTCGCTCAATATCTCAGTTAACCCAACAATGGATAGCAAACTTCAGTATAGAATTGCTTTTGCCTCTATTCGCGGCATGAACGTCACTCTTGCCGGCGAAATAATCCGCTTGGTCGGAAGCGAACGTGAGTTCTTCCAAGCATCCGAGACGCGACTCAGATACCTGACTCAATCAAAATCCAGAATCTACGACGACGAATACCGAGCCAAAATTCTCGCTGAGGCGGCCAACGAAGTATCATTCATCAAAAAAAACTCCATTCGACCGGTATATTTCACCGATCCTGACTATCCGACAAGGCTTCTTCAGTGCAACGATGCTCCGATTCTAATGTACGCCATTGGCGACTTGGACCTCAACGCGGCTCGCATCGTTGGAATCGTCGGCACCCGTCATGCCACTATCTACGGCATCGAATTCACAAAAAAACTCATTGAAGACCTCGCCCGAAAAGTCGACAACCTTATTATTGTCAGCGGGCTCGCCTACGGCATCGACATAACTGCCCATCGCGCTGCTGTGGCTTCAAACACACCGACTGTTGCGGTAATGGCAACCGGGCTGAACACAGTGTATCCGGCCGACCATCGCGCCGACGCGTCCGAGATAGTTCGTCGTGGAGGCTTGCTGTTAACCGAACATCGCAATGGCGAACCGATTCATAAGGGAAACTTCGTGGCTCGAAACCGAATCGTTGCCGGACTGATTGACTGCTTGGTCGTAGTGGAATCCGCTGAACGAGGAGGAGCACTGATAACGGCTGAACTCGCTTCGGAATATAATCGCGATGTATTCGCGCTCCCGGGACGCATATCCGACTCATACTCCGCAGGGTGCAACAAACTGATTGCCTCGCAATTGGCAGGACTCATTCAAAATGCCGATGACTTATGCCGCGCCATGCGATGGCCCGTAAACGGACAAAACCTTAATGAATCCCCGACTTTGCCTATCGAATTGAACCCGGAAGAATCAATAATTGTTAACTTCTTGGACAAAAACGAAGACGCCTCCTTGCAGCAGCTCACAATCGAAACAGGATTCCCAATCAGCAAACTGATGTCAATACTAATCGACATGGAATTTCGCGGAATAATCCTTGCGCTGCCTGGCGGACGGTATCGTAAAACTGCAAACTAACTCCCCTCTAACAACAAATGGCAACAATAATCCCTCCTTCAGAACTGATCATCAATCCCGACGGCTCTGTTTTCCACCTCCACATACACCCGGACCAACTAACCGACAACATCATACTTGTCGGAGACCCGGCGAGAGTAAACCTCGTCGCCTCTTTTTTCGACACTAAAACCTTCGAAACCTCCTCGCGCGAATTTCATGCCATAGGAGGAACCATAAAGGGCAAACCCGTCATGTGCTTGAGCCACGGCATCGGCCCGGACAATATCGACATCGTTATAACCGAACTCGATGCGCTCGCCAACATCGACTTTAAAACGCGCGAAGTACGTGAAACCCCACGCACTCTCACAATGATTCGCATCGGAACCTCCGGAGCTCTTCAACCCGAATTATCCATTGGAACCCCCGTCATTGCTGAAAAAGCAATCGGATTTGACGGAGTCTTGAACTTCTATGCCGGCCGCAACGCAGTGTCTGACCTCGACTTTGAACGTGAACTCTGCCAACACACCAATTGGAACCCTCTTTGGGCAAAACCCTATGTAGTCGATGCCGATCCCGAATTGGTAAACCGCATTGGAGGCTCCGACATGGTCCGCGGGAACACCATTTCTGCCGTCGGATTTTATGGCCCGCAAGGTCGTCAAGTCCGCTTGCCGCTTGCAAACCCCGACTTAAACTCGCGTATTGAATCATTTGAGCATAACGGACGTCGAATAACCAACTACGAAATGGAATCGGCTCCGCTCCAAGGCCTCGGAAAACTCATGGGCCACAAATGCATGACCGTGTGCTCAATCATAGCAAATCGCTATAATAACACTGCCAATCCGCAATACAAAAACGCCATCACGGACCTCATCAAAACCGTGCTCGACAGGCTCTAATTCCGTCCGCAAACAAAAGAATAGGATATTACGATTTTTTTTATTAACTTCGCATCTTGATAACCATTTACAACATTAAGATGCGATGAAAAAAGTTTTTTTGCCTTTTCTGTTTATCGGAAGTTTGTTAATCGGGTGCTCCGACAAACCGGCAATTGCCGATTACCGCGTAATACCCCTTCCGCAAGAAATCACATCAACCGATGATGCCGATTTCACCCTTGATGCGAATACGCGCATTGTATGCCCCGACGATGACGCCATGCAAAGCAATGCTCGGCTTCTCGCTGAATACATTTCGGAAAAGACAAACCTTGCACTCTCCGTCACAGACGCCCCCGCCGAAAATGCAATCTTCTTATCGATTGATACCACAATATGCAATCCTGAAGGCTACCGACTCAACGTTGACGCCAACGGAGTCAATATCGCGGGAGCAACACCTGCCGGCGTATTCTATGCCATTCAGACCCTGCGCAAATCCTTGCCTGTAACAAGCGAGAAGTCAGTGCAAATGCCGGCTGTTGCGATTACCGACGCACCTCGCTTTGGCTACCGCGGTGCCCACCTCGACGTCTCTCGCCACTTTTTCACCGTAGACTCCATAAAGCGCTTTATTGACATGCTCGCGCTGCACAACCTGAACAAATTCCATTGGCACCTCACTGATGACCAAGGTTGGCGCTTCGAAATAAAAAAATATCCCAAACTCAACACCATCGGTGCGCAAAGAGCGCAGACTGTCATCGGACGCAATAGCGGCGAATACGACAGCATTCCCTATGGACCATTCTTGTATACCCAAGACCAGTGCCGTGAAATCGTTGAATACGCCGCCGAACGCCACATCACTGTAATACCCGAAATTGACCTACCCGGCCACATGCAAGCAGCCTTGGCGGCATACCCCGAATTAGGATGTACCGGAGGGCCGTATGACGTATGGCAAATGTGGGGAGTATCTCATGATGTGCTCTGCGCCGGAAATGACGCCACCATGCAGTTCGTCACCGACGTATTGGCCGAACTCATCGAAGTATTTCCCTCGGAATATATCCACGTTGGCGGCGACGAATGCCCGAAAACTCGATGGGAACAGTGTCCGAAGTGTCAGGCTCGCATCAAAGCTCTTGGGCTGAAAGACGACGAAAAAAACAGCGCCGAAATGTATTTGCAGAGCTACGTTATTGCTCATGCCGAGAAATTCCTAAATGCTCACGGCCGACGCATAATCGGCTGGGACGAAATCCTTGAAGGCTCTCTTGCACCGTCTGCAACCGTTCATTCTTGGCGAGGTGTTGCCGGAGGAATTGAAGCGGCGAAACGCGGTCATGATTGCATAATGTCGCCCAACGTATTCCTCTATTTTGACTACTATCAAACAGACCAAACCGAAACCGAACCTTTGGCTATCGGAGGATATGTACCCGTCGAAACCGTCTATAATTATGAGCCGATGCACTCCTCTCTTTCGCCTGAACAGCAAAAACGCATCATCGGCGTGCAAGCCAACCTGTGGACGGAATACGTCACAACTTATAGCCACGTAGAATACATGGAACTGCCTCGCATGGCTGCTCTCTGCGAAGTGCAATGGTCTCGTCCCGAAAACAAAAATTACGCTGACTTCTTGGAACGCCTCCCTCAATTGATTGACATGTATGACCTCAAAGGCTATAATTACGCAAAACACGTATTCAACGTAGCCGGAGCATTCTCGGTCGATGAGGATAACAACGCCGTAGTGGCAACATTGAACGTCGTTGGCGACTCGCCCATCTTCTACACACTGGACGGTTCGGAACCCACCGAATCATCGCCACGATACGAAGCCCCGGTAGCAATCAAAAGTAACTGCACATTCAAAGCCAAGGCCATAGGTGATCGCGGTGCTACCCGAACCTTCACCGATAGTCTCGCGTTCAGCAAGTCCACAGCGCGCCCCATCACTCTCTTGCAACCGAGCCATGTTAACTACTCTTACTCCGGAGCTACCACGCTTAACGATGGACTGAAAGGAGCCCTCAATTATTTCTCCGGTCGCTGGCTCGGATTTTCCGGAAATGATTTTGAAGTATTGATTGACCTCGAAGAACCTGCCGAAATCAGTCAAGTAAAACTCAGCGCATGCGTGGAAACAGGCAACTGGGTATTCGATGCTCTCGGATTCGTAATCTCAACCTCCGTCGATGGCGAAACCTTCACCGAGGTTTTCAACGAGCAGTATCCTCCCATGACCGCCGATGCTCACCGGATTTTTGACCATGAACTGAACTTTGCTCCTACCGAAGCGCGCTATGTAAAGGTGAAAGCAATCGTTGAGAACTGTATTCCCCAATGGCATGGAGCTCGCGGACTGGCCGGATTCTTGTTTGTCGATGAAGTCGAAATCCATTAATTCACCTTCGCTTAACGCTGCATTTCTCAATTTTCTACGCTAATTGTGTAAAAGAATTGCTAACTTTGCTTCTGAAAACAAAATAACATAACTAATATACATCACATCTATGAAAAAAACTTTTTTAGCTGCTATTTGCACCATTTTTGCTGCGGTTGCGCTTAATTCTTGTATTGGCGGCAATGCCGACAAGCGCATCGCCGATGTCCTTGACGCTGTTCCCGCCGAGGCCGATATGGTTGGCGTGCTCGACATCAAACTGCTCATGAACTCTGCCGACATCGAGCTAAATGGCTCGGACATCATTCTCCCCACTTACATCAAGAATGAGATTCCCGGAGAAGCAATGAACGAATTTGAGGAATTTGAAGAAGAATACGCGGAGACCGGATTGGACATCTCTGCTGGCGCCATGTTTGCATCTCTCTCAGGCGACCGCGAACGCATGTTCTTCGTTTTGCCCGTTCGTGACAAAGCAACATTTTCCGACTACATGGAAAACCACGAAGAGCAACTCAGCGAAACCGAAAAAGGCGTAACCTACTACTATACTAATAGCAGCTGGGATGACCAAATTCGCATTGAATGTGCAGAAAACAACGGCTATGTCTATTTCCTTGAAAGCCGACGCTACTTCGATAATATGGACGAAGCCATTCGCATTCTGCAGCCATTCTTTGCTCCTGAGAAATCTTATCGTTCCACCATGCAAGGCGCCCTCATTCTTGAAGGCAATGGCGGTGGATTTGCTTTCACAATGCCTAAGGTTCTGATTCGCGAAATGCGTAAAGAAGATGTTCCCTCATCAATCTCCAACTCTCTGGAAGGAGCATATTTCGTAGCGAACTACACACTCAATGCCGACAAGTTGGTTACCACAATGGCTGTATACGATTCCAACAACAAACCATTGTCGCTTAATAACATCATCGGCAATGAAATCCCCGGACTGACACTCACCTCCGGCATCGACTCTAAAATACTTAAGTATCTTCCGGCAAACACCATTGCGGCATACGCCGCCAACGTTGAAGGCACCGATTGGAACGAACTCTTCGATTGGAGCGCTGAAACGTTCCGTCTGTCGCGCGACGAGCGCGGTGCGCTTACCATGGTCGGCTCTTATCTTAAGAAATTGGGCGGCAACATTGCCATAGGTGCCGGATTCGACGGTGGATTGAAAGAAGTTGGTCAGTTAATTAACGGTGAAGCCAACCCGTTGGAGAATATCACATTTGGTGTTGCCATTCAAACTCAACCTAACGGAGCATCCGATCTGATTAAAGAGTTGAGTGGCTTATTGGACATGGCTGAAATGCCCTATGAAAAAATCAATAACGGTCTCAGCGTCTCTATCCCTGATCTGGGTGAAATTTATGCCATGGCTATTGACGATATGATTGTTATTTCAAACGAAAAAATAACTGCCGCTCAAAGCAACCCCGTTAGCCGCACTGACTTCGGCGAGCAAATTCTCGGCTGTATATTTGTTGTCGATAAGAATAATCAAATACTTCAAGACCTTGGCATCAACTACGGACTCGAAATGGTTGGCGGCTACTCCGCAAATCCTCTCCGCGGCGATGGCGAACTTCGCATTATTGGCAGCCCTGACAATCTTGTAACCTCAATTGTCAAGACTGTTTTCGATATCGTCAACAATGCCGACAAACTCTATAGCCGGTATTTCGAGCGCAAATATGAGTATAATGACTACGATTACGACTACGATTATGACTATCCCGCAGTGGAAGAAGTAGAAGAAGTAGCAGCAATAGACTCTGTTGCCGCCTATGATTACTACTATTAAACATGATTGATAAAATCTCATTGCAAAACCTCCTTCCCCGAGTCTTTCGGGGAATGGAGGATTTTGATAAAATAAGGTGCTCTGAAATATGGCTCAAAGACTCCGTGAGCCTTGAACGAGGTTGCCGCATTTGCATATCTGCAGAATCCGGCAGCGGCAAGTCGTCGCTGCTGAGTTTTATTTATGGCAACCGCGTTGACTATGACGGGACACTCCGCTTTAACGACCGCAACATTAAGGAATACACCATAAATGATTGGTGCGCCATTCGCACCAAGTCTATAGCCTTGCTCCCTCAAGAATTGAGACTATTTCCGGAACTTACCGTCATGGAAAACATTCAAATTAAAAACCGCTTGACGAACCACAAAACTGAAACGGAGATTTTGGAGTATCTGGACCGACTGGGCATAGCCGAGAAGCGCAATGTGCTCGCAGGAAAACTCAGTATCGGACAGCAACAGCGCGTTGCGCTGGTTCGCAGCATTTGCCAACCCTTTGATTTCATCTTCCTTGACGAGCCCGTCAGCCACCTTGACGAGCGCAATAATCGCATCGTGGCGGATATTATATGCGAAGACGCCTCAAAAAATGAAGCCGGCATAGTTGCCACTTCTGTGGGGCATCATCTGATGCTCCCTAATGCTAAATTTATTGCGCTATGAAACAGACTGCATCACAAACCGGAGTTTGGCAACTTCTGCGCAGAAACATTTCAGCCGGTCAACTCTTGGGCTACTCCGCCGCCAACGCCGTAGGACTAATCGTGGTTCTTGTCGGACTTATGTTCTATCTCGACAGTGGAAATGAAGCAAAAAATCGAGAACAATTCTTCTCTAAGGACTATGCAGTGATTTCCAAAAAAGTTGACGGCATTGGCTTTAACCCCGTGACTTTCTCGGAAGAAGAAATTACTGATATCGAATGTCAGCCGTGGGCGAAAAAAACCGGACGCTTCACCGCATCGCAGTTCACTGTATATGGCTCGGTAACTCTCGGCGGTCGCAGCCTCGGAACATATCTGTTTTTAGAATCCATCCCCGACGAGTTTTTCGACATAAAACCGAAAGAATGGAACTTCGACCCCGATGACGGGTTCATCCCCGTTATTATTAATAAAGATTATTTGACTCTCTATAATTTCGGATTTGCAGTCCCGCAAGGATTGCCGCAGCTGAGCGAGGAAATAATAGGCAGCATACCCTTATCGGTGCGTCTCACCGGCGAAGGCATGCGCCCCGAGTATTTCGAAGCGGCAATTGTGGGTTTTTCAACTCGGCTTAACACCATCGCTGTTCCACAGAGTTTTATGGACTGGGCAAACGAACGCTTCTATACTGAAGGCGAAAAGTTAGAGCCATCTCGCTTGATTATAGAAACAGATGCCCTTCAGGCTGATAAAATGAACTCATATTTGGCACAACATGGCTATGAAAAAGCCGGTGACACTGCCGATGAGGGTAAGATTTCAAAATTTCTCGGAGTGGTATCGGGTGTAGTCACTATCAATGGGGTTGTAATCTGCGCTCTTGCCGTATTTATTCTTTTGCTAAGCATCTTCCTGCTTTTACAGCAAAGTCGCGACAAGCTTAACTACTTGATGCTATTGGGCTACTCTCCAACCATCATCAGTAAGTATTATTTGCGAGTAGTAATAATCCTAAACTCGGTTATAACAGTTATTGCAATCTGCACTACCTTGCTCGCTCGCAATATTTGGATTCGTCCGCTGGGCGAAATTGGCATCGGCGACGCATCTATCGCCCCGATTTTTATAGTAGCACTGACATACTTACTGCTGATTAACGCAATCAATGCGCGAGTCATTCACCGGAGAATGCATCGAATTTGGCATAACCGATAAGCATAACAAAAAAAATCCCGACAACGCCGGGATTTTTTTATTTGTTAGTCTATAGGCTTTACTTGCTGCCTTTGCACTTTTCCAGTTGAGGTTCAATAGCGGCAATTGCAAGGTCAACAGCTTCCTCAAAAGTGTCGGCCGTTTTGGTGGCAACGATTTCCTCACGCTGCGGCAAATACAATTTCACCATAGCCTCCTTATTTTTTGCTGCATCAGGCTTGATGAGCGTCAGGTTCACGGCGGCTTCAGTCACGTTTGGACTTTTGCGCACCAACTTATCTATTTTTTTGTTAACGAATGCTTCAAGTGCGGCAGACGATTCGAAGTGGATTGCTTTGATTTTAGTTTCCATAATTTCCTCCTTTTCTTTGTGCACGAGGATGTGCGAGTTGATAATTATTTTGAAGGTCACGAAGTGTTACGTGTGTGTAGATCTGAGTGGTTGCCAACGAAGCATGCCCGAGGAGTTTGCTCACGGAATTCAGGTCAGCCCCATTATTAAGCATGTCCGTTGCAAAAGAGTGGCGCAAAACGTGCGGACTCCTTCTTTCGGCATGAACCTCACTCAATGCAGAGTGCACGATATTATAAATAGCCCTGCGATACAAAGCCTGTCCGTTAGTGCGAGTAAAGAACTCACCATTTGGACCCGGTCCTGATGGACGCAAATTCCTGTATCTCGTAATCAACTCTGCGAGTTCACTGCCAAACGGTATTATTCTTTCCTTATTACGCTTACCCAGCACTTTAAGTTCACACTGAGCAATATTGACGTCCGAATCCTTTAATGTCATGAGTTCGGAGCAGCGTATGCCGGTTGAATAAAACATTGAAAGTATAAGTTCGCGACTCACGTCTTTGAAATCCATTGCATCGAGTCCGGAGTCAATTACCGCGTTTAACTCGTCGGGGCGCACATAAACAGGTAAATCCTTAGGTGGGCGAGCCGTTCGAATCTCGGCTGCCGGATTGACTGATGCCCCATGGCGTGAACACAGAAACTTGTAGAAAGAACGTAAGGCACTGACTTTTCGGCGGATTGAGACTCTGGAAAGTCCCGATGAACTTAGGTGAGCAATCCATGTACGCAAATCTGCAGTCGTCACGTCAAATGGCTGAAACCGGTCAGGCTTGCCGGCTGTAGAGAAGTCCACCCATGCCGTTAAATCGTTTTCATAAGCCGAAACGGTGCAAGCCGATAAGTTCAGCTCACACCGTATATATTCAAGAAAAGATTTAACGTAATCTGTCATCTTGGCCGGCTCTCGGGCTATTGATACCCTGATGCCTTGGCACGAAGTTACGAAATACTTTTCAATTCGCCAAATAAATCAGGCGAAAAAGTTGCAAAAAGTTGCGTTTTTATTCTTCAACAGAACGAAGCTGCTGCACGTAAACCGCCTTCATCATCTTCTTGCGGTTTGCAACGCTGGGCTTTTCAAAAGCTTGACGGCTGCGCAATTCGCGCACGATACCGGTTTTTTCAAATTTACGCTTGAACTTCTTGAGGGCTTTTTCAATGTTTTCGCCTTCTTTTACTTGTACGATAATCATTTGCTATTTAATTATTTAATTGTTTATTCAATAGAGTTGGCTGTTATTTAGCGCGGCAAAATTACGAAAAATCCTGCAGACAGACAAATTTTTCGTGATATTCTATCGCAAAAAGAGTCGGAGTGACAGGATTCGAACCTGCGACCACCTGGTCCCAAACCAGGCGCGCTACCGGGCTGCGCTACACTCCGAGGACACTCCTACTCCTTTGTAAGAGCACTGCAAAGATAAGAACTTTTTCTTAAATATGCAACAAGGTTTGGTGGTTTCGAAAATTTTTGCTAACTTTGCGCCTCGGTAAGAGTAAGTAAACTAATAGAAATTTACGTAAATTAAATAATAAAATCGCGATGAAAAGAACATTCCAACCCTCAAACCGCAAGAGAGTGAACAAGCACGGCTTCCGTGAAAGAATGGCAACTGCCGATGGCCGCAAGGTGTTGGCACGCCGCCGCGCTAAGGGTCGTAAGAGCTTGACCGTTTCTGACCGTCTCGCCAGCAAGTAATACTTGCATAGAAAAGACTTAATCACTCACGCTTGCGGGCGCGCTTCTGACGAGAAGCAGCGCCCGCAGTTATTTTTATAACCGATATCGATTGGGTCAAGACATATATGCCTTATCTCAGTGAGATTAGAGGGAGTGAGAGGTGAGGACGTTTCCGTCGAATACGGCGTAGTTAACCGATGTGATGCAGTCGGCAAGGATTGTAACTTGCGAGCCTTCCACGCGGTCTGAAAAGGCATTATGGTAGTGACCGAATACGTAGAAGTCCGGGCGCTGATTTCCCGGCAATGCAGAGTTCCGATTTTTCACCCAATCAATAGCCGGTTCATGGGAATACACATTGCGATCCGCACCCCTCTTGCGGTTGCTGCTACTCCATGAGTAGGCAAGGCCGACTGTCCAACGAGGATGAACAGCCGCAAAGAGGGTTTGAAGTATTTTGTTTCGAAAAACAGCTCTCATAAATCGTTCCGCAAACGGCAGTTTGCCGATACCGTCGCCATGAGTGATGACAAAGTGTTTCCCATCTATAACTTCCTCAAGAACGCCGTCAACGACTCTGATACCGAGTTCTCGTTGCAGATAACCAAACATCCAAATGTCGTGGTTACCGATAAGCCACGTAATTTCTATGCCCGAATCTGCCAAATCAGCCAGAGTGCCTAAAAAACGCACGTAGCCTTGAGGCGCAACATTGCGATATTCATACCAATAGTCAATGATGTCGCCCACCAAATATATTCGGCATGCAGTCGGAGCAATAGAGCGCAACCAATCGCACAGCTTGCGTTCATGAGCCTTCGGATCGGCTATGTAACGAGCTCCGAGATGCAAATCGGAAATAAAATATGTCAGTTTTTCCGCCATTAAAGAAAGCCGAGTTCAAGTTTAGCTTCTTCACTCATCATGTCTTGAGTCCACTCAGGCTCAAAAACGATGTTTATCTCAACGGATTTTACGCCGGGGATTGTTTCGAGCTTGAAGCGTGCATCTTCAACAAGAAAGTCGGCTGCCGGACACGAAGGAGCCGTCAGCGTCATGTCGATTTGTAAAATTCGCTCATCTGAGAACTCAATTCGATAAATCAGTCCGAGTGAGTAGATATCGACCGGAATTTCGGGGTCAAAAACAGTACGAAGCAGTTCAACTGCTTTTGCTTCGACGTTCAATCGTTCGTCGACTGTTATTTCAATCATAATAAAACAATCGGGGCGGCAGCATTTTGCCGCCGCCCCGGTTTAGGATCAATTATTATTTACGAGATTTTTTGAGAGTTTCGAGATAGTCGCTCAGGGCTTGGTTTTCGGGGTCGATTGCAAGATAGAGCTCGTAAGTGGCTATTGCGCCTTCGAGGTCTTTCAGATTGATATAATACTTTGCAATCATGTTGTAAGCCTCAATATAGGTGTCTTTGCGCTTAGTTTTATTTTCGGGGTCAGCATCCAGCACCTGAATCATTTCATTATAGTACTGAACGCTTTCTTCGGAAGGTTCGCCACCATTCTTCACAATCGACATACGAGCCTTGTTTCGGCGAGGGATGTAGTTGTCGGGAACTCGTTCGATTACCTTGTCGATGGTTTCCATTGCCTTAGTGATAGCTTCGAGACGTTCGGGTGAATCAACGGGCGAAGAAGACGCTACGTTTTGGTAATAGCTACTGAGGGTCACGAAGTCGTTAGTCTTATAGTCACCCACTTCCATGAACTTATTCATAGCCTCGAGAGCACTGCGATAGTAAACGTTTGCTTGAGCGATGCTATCAATTTTATATGCTTCAGTTCCGGCATTTGAGCAAGCAACAGCGAGATCCTTCAAGAGTTCGGGTTTCTCAGGGTTTGCTTCGGCTGCCTTGGCACGAGCAGTAATTTCACCATCGTGGTCTTTGAGGCTGCTGAGGATATTTGCATAAGTAGTGTAGTCATTAGCCGTAAACTTCACTCCTTCGGGAAGCTCTGTTGCGAAGAATGCTTCGGCAGCCGCTTTCGCACCTTCCAAATCGCCGCTCTTTTCAAGATTGAGGAAGAGCATGCGCATCATCTGAAGCGATTCGGGGTTGGTAGCCAATATTTCGCGAGTAATAGCAAGGCTTTCATCATATTTTTCACCGAAATAGAGGAGCACGGCATAGCGTTCCTTATCTTTGATGAAGCTATTGGGGTTGCTGATGTATTTGCCATACTGTTCGGCAGCGCGAGTCCATTGATCATTATCATAATAGCGTTCGGCAAGTTCGCGTTGAGCCATTGCAGAGTTGGGAGCAATACGATTCAGTTCGATGAGTTTTTCGATAGCATACTGAGGGTTAGCTTGAGCGAACACTCGTGAATATTTCACGTATGCTTCGGGCGACTCGGGGCTGAAATAGATTGCTTGGTTATACATTGCGGCAGCTTCACCGATTGCATTTGCATCAGATTCGCCGGCTGCAATTGCTTTGTCGCGGAGAACGTCACCGCGCAAGATGTAGATTGCAGGCTCTTTTTTATCCTTATCGGTTGCTTGCTCCATGAATTTGTTGTATTCTTTTTGATAAGCAACGGGGTCAGCCTTGTAATATGCGCGAGCAATTGCCACACGGATAAATGCCTTGTTTTGAGTTTTAGTTGCAGCCTTGAAGTTTTGCTCAGCAGCCTTGGGGTTGCCGTTTTTCAAGTCAATGGCACCGAGACCGACAAAGTTAAGACCATTTTTAGGGTCAAGGGCAATACCTTCATCGAAAGCGGCTTTCGCAGCAGCTACGTCACCTTCTTCGAGTGCAATCGCACCGATGTAGTACAGCGCGAGTGCGCGGTCTGTTTCTGCATCGTTGAGAGTTTTGGTGAGGATTTCCTTAGCGTTGTCGAGCTGATCGACCTTGAAGTATTCAATGCCATCCTGGAATCCTTGATTCTGCGCGCCGACCAAGAGAGCGGTCATAGCAGCCAACGAGAGCATAAATTTTCTGAGTTTCATCTTAATCTGTAAGTATTTTTTGATTGGTTATATTTTCTTGATTGATAACGAAGCGAAAGGTTTATTTATTGCCACAGAATTTAGCGAATACACGAGGTTATTGCAACTGAACAACGCGAGGAGTTACTCGGGCCGGAAGCACACCGGTCAAGAGGATAACCTTCTGGCCCTGTGTCCCTGTTACGAAAGAATAGAAAGCACCGGCAACGGTTTGCGCCGACATTGTCGTAATCATATATATGGGACGATGAAGAGGATAGCGTCCATCGAATATATATTCTTGGTATGGTTTATAACTGCGTGCTTCGTATTCATTGAAGATTGGCATTACGCGCACCTTGTCGGAGAAAGCAAGGCGAGTTGTGTCACTTTGGGTTGACATTTCGCGTATTTCTTCACGCGAAAAGGTTCGCCCAGTCATGTCGGAGCTAATCCAGCTGACTCCGATAATGCCGATTGCACCCCGACGATTCATCACGGCGTCAAAGACCGCAGCACTGCTTCCTTGAGCAAAGACATTTTCACCAAACGGCTGACCGTCCATAACGTTTTCCTTCATATACTGAACCAGCGAGCTGCCATTTTGGTCAAACATGACTCTGATGGAATCGAGGTTTGACGCGGGCCAAACCTGCTCCCAGGTTGCATATTCCCCGGTTAAGATTTTGCGCAAGTCCGGCATGGACAATTCGGGAACATCATTAGCCGTATTGGCAATAATTGCCACGGCATCAACGGCAATTTGCTCCTCGCGAGGTTTTTTCTTTTGGTTACCCAATCTGGTGCGCTCAGCCTTGGTCAGTTTCCTACCGGCCACAATTGTGTTAATCGGGCAATCAGGATTCAGGAGCGAATCGAATGCAGCAGCTTGCGACACATACGAGGGCACGATTGCCGCCATACGCTTCCGATTTGAGTAGGCATATTCGAACACATCGATTTCTTGAGCGATAATATTTTCGAATGTGTCATCGCAAGCAATGCGAGTAGAACCGGGGCGATTTTTAACCGAGCCGGAACTACAGCTGTTCATAAGAGTTAATGCGGCAGTCGCCGCCATGAGCATGATTTGCTTGAAATTCATCGCAGAGTGATGTTTTTTAGTTAGCCAATACCTTTAGCTTGGCGATATCCACGCCAAAAACCATAGACAACGAACAATGAGCCCATTACGTAACGAACCCACGCAAAGTTTCCGGCCCAATCAAAGAAGTTCATAAACAGAAGTATGCCCATACCCACATAGACCAACACCATAAAAATGCCGAAAATAGTACGCATGAGCTGCGGAGTATCGGCTTTAGCGGAATGCTGTTCGTGGTCTTGATGAGGCTCACGCTCTGAGTTTTGGAGGTCCATAGATATAACTTATAGAACTTTAGTATATCGCTTTAACGTAGATAATCAGATTCGGGTTCACGGAATGGCAAAAAATGTTGCCGACCGTGGAGCAAAGTTACTGAAAAATTCCTTATGAGCAAAGAGTTTACATTTTTTTTGCATAAATTTGCACCCATGAATACGGAACTTGTCATAGAAGCATACAGCCCGAAACGCAAAGCAGAGTGGGACGCATTTGTTGACGCATCTCGCAACGCTACGTTTTTGTTGCGGCGAGACTATATGGATTATCATTCCGACAGGTTTAAGGATTGCTCACTGCTCATTAGCCGAGGAGACAAAATAATAGCCCTTCTTCCGGCTTCAGCGCACGGCAGAGAGGTTCGGTCACACGGCGGATTAACGTATGGCGGTCTGATATGTGGTTACGGTTCTGATTTTTCGGCATCAACGGCTGTTGATCTCTTCAACGAAATCAAAGCTCACTACAAATCTTTGGGGTTCACCTCCATGCTATATAAGCCGATTCCCCACATTTACCATAAATATCCTGCGGAAGAAGATTTATATGCCCTTTTTCGCTATTGCGCGCAAATCGAGGAATGCAACATTTCCTCAACTATAGACTTAACATGCCCCATTCGTTTTAACTCCACACGCCGTAGGCAAATTCGCAAATACTCAAAGACGGGTATAACAATCCGCGAAGAGTCGGATTTTAACGGTTTCTGGAATATATTGACCAAACTACTGCAGGAACGCCACAACACAACGCCGGTTCACTCACTGACAGAAATCACGCATCTGCATGGTCTATTCCCTGAAAACATAAAATTATACTGCGCCTACGATGCCGCCGGTCAGCTACTTGCCGGCACAGTGATTTATCTGTGCGAACAATGCGCTCATTGTCAATACATTGCCACTACCGAGGCCGGGAGACAACAGGGCGCGCTCGCAATAATCTATGACCATATAATCAACAACTGCTGCGAGGGAATGCGTTATTTCGATTTTGGCACCAGCAACGAAGACCACGGACGATATTTAAATGAGGGGCTTCTCGCTCAAAAAAACGGAATGGGAGGACGCGGCATAGCCTACCCCATATATCGCATTAAATTTTAATGTTTTTTTAACGCAATCACCACAAAAGTGCCTATACCCAGCACAATGGTGAGCAGTGAGGTCGCAGCGAGATTAACCGTCGCGAAACTCAATGCAACATCTTGATTCATGCCATAAATACCACACAAGCTCATCATTACGGCAATTTGCCATGGACCAATACCTCCATTGCTTGGAATCGCCATTGACAGAGACCCGAACACGAAGGTGAGCAATGCGCTGGCAAATCCGTGTTCAACGAGTAATTGTGCCGTCGGAGGGAATGCAAGCATGGAGACATACATACTTGCAATATAGCTCAGCCAGATTGCAGCCGTTAGGAGAAGCCAACGACCTCGACCGGGCATCTTAAACAGAACGGCAAATCCGGCCCACGTTTTACTAATAAACTCGCGAATGCGAACCGCAAAACGGTTCTTTGCAAAAATGACAAACACCGCAGTCGCTATCAAAACGAAAATCACCGCTAATGCCATCCACGAAGTAAGCATTGAGCTGAAGCCATTGAAAGCAGTACTCTTTTGAAAAAAAGAGAACATGGCCGATGAGGCGACTACAAATGCAGCCACTCCGATAAGACCAACAGCAAGAGTGTCGGAAACTCTGTCGGCAATCATGGTGCCAAATACTGAGGAAAATGGTTTCTTGGAACTTCGAGCAATATATGCGCTGCGCCATATTTCCCCCAATCGCGGCACAAGGATATTTAATCCATAGCACCCGAATATGGAGCGCAGCATTTCGCCAAACGATGGCGATACATCAATTGCTCGCAGCTGCAAGCGCCAACGCAGTGCACGCATTAACATTGCCAACACATTGAATGCCAGAAATAAAACCACCAATGAGTAGTTCCAACTGCCGAGTTGGTCAAAAATACGACCGAAATCAACATCGGAGTATAAAACATAGCATAATCCCAGCGTGATTAACGTTGGGACTATGCTACCTATAATTTTCTTGGATTTTGATGCCATTAATCCTCAACGACGTCGAGGTGAGCACCAACTACTCGCAAATTGTTTTTGCGAATAAAGTTAACTATGGCATCGCGATTAGGCGAAGGGGCTACGTCTGCCTCAATGCGTTGCAGAGCATTGAAAACTGATGTGCCGGACTGATAAAGATGGCGATAAGCTTTCGCCACATCATCAATTTCATCATCACCAAAACCATGTTTCTTCATAATCCATGCGTTAACGCCGAAGAATTCAGCCGGATTATGGGCGATAATGGTGAAGGGGGGCACATTCGAGCCAACGCGGCAACCACCCTTAATAACCGCCCACTTACCCACATGGCTTCGTTCATGGAGGATGACATTGCTGGACAGTATGGAGCAACATTCAACGTGAACGTCGCCGGCAATGGTAACGCCATTACCAACAACCACCTTATCCTCAATCACGGAATCATGCCCGATATGACTCTTGGCCATTATGAAGCATTCAGAGCCAATGCGCGTAGCTTGCCCTTCGTTTATGCTCCGGTTTATAATCACGTTCTCGCGGATAGTGGTTCCGTCACCGATTATGCAGTATGTTTCTTGACCTTTCCAACGGAAGTCCTGTGGGTCGGCTCCTATGATTGCTCCTTGATAGACTTTGCAGTTCGCACCGATGCGCGTCCCACGGATTATGCTTGTGAAAGGCATAATGACAGTGTTATCGCCGATTTCCACGTCTTGATCAATAAAGGCGAACGGATGAATTGTTACGTTTGCTCCGATTTTTGCAGAGGGGTCAACGTGGCAGTTCTGTGGTATCATAATTTTCAGATTTTAAAGTTAATATCAGCGACCGCCGCCAAGACTTTGATAGAGATTGATTACGGCCTGACTGCGAGCAAGCTGACAGTTAATGAAATTCATTTGCGCACCGAGAAGACTCTGTTGAGCGGTAAGCACCTCAAGATATGTGGTGTTATAGCTCGTTGCGGAGTTACGGAACAGCGTTTCTGTAATATCAACGGCTTGAGCCATGTATTCCACTTGTGATTTCAGATGGCCTTCTTTGCTGATGGCATTATTATATGTAACCAAAGCGCTTCCCACCTCAGCCGAAGCCTTCATGATGGTGTGCTCAAAAGAGTTGAGCGACTGTTGCTGCTGTGCTTTCGCCGCTTTGAGTCGCGCAATGTTTTGTCCGCGAGCAAATAGAGGGGCGGTGAGTTGACCTGCAAGGTTTATGAACCACTCTCCGGGGCTAAGGATAAGACTGCCGAGAGAGTTGGTGAATCCGCCATTGGCAGAAATGGACAGCTGAGGATAAAAGGCTGCACGAGCGGAATTGGTAGCATAGAACGCCACTGCGAGCGACCTTTCTTGAGCGCGCACATCGGGACGATTTGCGAGGGCAACCATCGGCACTCCCGTATTGAACTGTTCGGGTAGCATTACGGACTGAGCTGCCGGGATTTCCCAAGTTTGAGGCATCACGCCAACAAGGAGTGAGAGTGAATTATTGGCTTCGTGCAAGGCAGTTTCAAGTTCAGTGATTGACGCAAGAATGCTTTCATACTGAGCTTGGCTTTGAACTACGGCAGCCGAGGTGGTGTGACCGGCCTCCCACATGTCTTTCATCATCTGCACTGAACTTGCCCAGATTGCTGCGGTTTCGCGCTGGAGGGCGAGTTGACCGTTGAGAGCTGAGATTGCATAGTAGCAATTTGCCACTCCGCCAATAATTTGCGAGCGCACAGCCTGTTCATAGTCCTTTGACATTTCATACGATGCCTCAGCTGAACGCTTGCCATTGAGCAGACGCCCGAAAATATCGATTTCCCAACTTACGGACAGGGGAATCTGATAGGTCCACGCCATTTTTGAGCCGGGTACGCTCGCTGTCGTTCCTGAGCCATTGGGCGCCAAAACAACGGAGGGCAGATAGCTGAGTCGAGCACCGAGCATATTGGCGTGAGCAACGTCGATGTTGAGTTTTGCATTCTTCAGGTCAACGTTGTTCGTCAGAGCCTGATTGATGATATCGACGAGAATCGGATCAGTAAACACTTCTTGCCAAGGGAGATTGCCCAAGGCCGTGGAGTCAACGGGTGCTTGACTTGCTTCAGCGAACTCATTGACGAGTTGAGAGTTTTGATCTGCTGCGTCGAACTTCTTATATAAGCCGCAGCTCGTGGTAGCGGTGGCAAAGACCGCTACCATGGATAAAGCTGCTATGGTTTTTGAAATTCTCATTATTTACTGTATTGGAGTTATCTGTTAACGTGAGTATTGCTCGATTTCCGCGCCGATGCCGGAGTTGTTTGTATCTTTCCACTTCAGCGGCGAAATCTTTTCTTGAATCTTCTGGAAGATTACGAAGAGGGCGGGCACGAAGATGAGCTGGAGAATCATGCCGATTAACATACCGCCTATTGAGCCTACGCCGAGTGCACGGTTACCGTTAGCACCTACGCCATGAGAGAACATGAGCGGGAGCAAACCGATAATAAGCGCGATTGAGGTCATCAAAATTGCGCGCAAACGAGCGCAAGCTCCTTGAACCGCAGCATTGATGATACTCATGCCGGTTCGGCGGCGTTCGAGCGCAAATTCCACAATAAGAATTGCATTTTTTGCAAGAAGGCCTATAAGCATAATCAACGCAATCTGGAAGTAGATACTGTTTGCAATTCCAAACATAGTGGCGAAGATAAATGAGCCCATCAAACCGAACGGAATTGAAAGAATAACCGCCCAAGGCACAATATAGCTCTCATACTGAGCCGACAAAAGGAGATAAACGAAGAGCAAACACAGTCCGAAAATCATGCCGGTAGAGCCTGAGCCTTGTTGACTTTGTTCGCGTGCAAGACCGGTATATTCATAACCGAAACCTTGAGGAAGAGTCTGTGCGGCGACACGCTTCACGGCATCCATGGCCTCACCGTTGGAGTAGCCGGGGTTGGCTTGCGCAGTAACGGCGATTGATTGGAACATGTTGAATCGAGTTAACAAGTCGGGAGCATATACTCGTTCCAAGGTAATGAAGTTGCTGACCGATGCCATTTCACCGGTGGTCATGTTCTTAACCTTAATCGCTTCAAGAGTTTCGGGGCTCACGCGAGCTTCGGGCGACGCCTGCATCATCACGCGATAAATTTTACCGAATCGGTTGAAGTTGCTGACATACATACCGCCATAGTATCCTTGCAGTGCTGAAAGGATTTGCGAGGGGCTCAAGCCGGCCTGTTTCACCTTTGCAGCATCAAGGTCAATCTTATACTGCGGGAAGGTGGGGTTAAACGAGGTGTATGCCATCTGAATTTCAGGTTGCTGATTGAGCTGCATCAAGAAATTCTGTACGATTGCAAAGAATTGGTTAACGTCGCCGCCGGTGCGGTCTTGCATTTTTAGTTCCAGACCGTTAGTCGCACCAAAACCGGTAATCATTGGCGGAGCGAATGCCACAACAGTGCCGTCTTTCACTACTTGACCGGTCATTCCGTAAATCATTTTGAGGACGTTGTCAGCACTTTCCTTATCGGAACGTTTTGACCAGTCTTTTAGCTTCACGATGAACGTACCGTACGCACTACCTTGACCTGCCAAGAAGCTGTAGCCGGCAATTTGCTGAGCATATTCTACAGCGGGGATTTGGCTGAGAATACCCTGAACTTTATCGAGAGTTTCGATGGTGCGTTCTTGAGAGGTACCGGGAGGCATGTTGACCATAACGAAGAGTGTGCCGGTATCTTCTGCAGGCACCATTTCGGTGGGAGTTACCGTCATGCGCCAACCAAGGATGCCAATACTGATCACTACTGCAAGAGCCGAAGTAACCTTGTGGTTCATGAAGAAATGGCTCATCTTACGATATGCGGTGCTGAGTTTGGTGAAGGCGTGTTCAAACGCATCTTTAAATCGGCGAGTAAACAAGCCGATAATTGCCATAACAGCAACCGCATAAGCAATCAAGCTGTTAACCACGTTTTCGAAAGTAAACCAACCAAGCACCATGAATACGATGGTAGCCACGAGGAGGGCCACTGTGATGAGCGGATGGAATGCGAATCGACTGCCTGCTACTCGAACTGCGCCCTTCATGTTGTCGGCAAGGCGAGCGCCGAAGGTAGCATTGGTTTCGTCTTCTTCATTCTTATGGGGTTTAAGGAATACGGCACAGAGAGCAGGGCTGAGGGTCAACGCGTTGACCGCAGAGAAACCGATAGCCATGGCCATGGTCAAACCGAACTGACGATAGAACACGCCGGCTGTACCGGTCATGAAGCTCACGGGGATAAACACGAGCATCATTACGAGGGTGATAGAGATAATTGCTCCGCCGATTTCACCCATAGCGTCAATGGCGGCCTTGCGAGCTGACTTGTAGCCCACGTCGAGTTTCGCATGGACCGCCTCGACGACGACGATGGCGTCATCGACCACAATCGCAATTGCGAGCACAAGAGCCGACAACGTGATCAAGTTCAGCGAGAAACCGATCATGTTCATGCCGAAGAACGTGCCGATAAGCGCCACGGGGATTGCGATTGCAGGAATAATTGTTGAGCGAATATCTTGCAAAAACAAGTATGTCACGAGGAACACGAGGATGAATGCCTCAATAAGAGTCTGTACAACGTGGCCTATTGACGCATACAAGAAGTCATTGTTGTTCATCGGAACGGCAAATGCCAAGCCCGGAGGAAGTTCCGCTTCCATTTCGTCAACAACTTTCAAACAGTCGTTGATAATCTGTGTTGCATTGGAGCCTGCGGTCTGGAACACCATGCCGAACGACGACGGATAGCCGTTCAATTGGTTACGGAATCCGTAGGTCACGCGGCCGAGTTCAACGTCTGCAACGTCTTTAAGATACAGCACATCGCCGTTTGCATTTGCGCGAATCACTATGTTTTCGAACTCTTCTTCTGTTACCAAGCGACCTTTATAGCGCATGGTGTATTCGAAACTTTGGTCGCCCTGCTGACCGAATGCGCCGGGAGCCGCTTCAAGATTTTGCTCGGCAATGGCGGCGGAAATATCGGTCGGCACGAGGCCATATTGCGCCATATCGGCAGGGCGCAACCAAATACGCATGGAGTAGTCTGCCGACATACACATCACGTCACCTACGCCCGAAACGCGTTGCAAGCGAGGCACGACGTTGATTTTCATATAGTTGTCAAGGAATTGCTGATTATACACTCCGGTAGTGTCATACAATGCAATACCCACGAGCATTGACGTTTGACGTTTCTGAGTGGTTACGCCGATTTGAACCACTTCTGCCGGGAGTAGGTTTTGAGCCTTGGCCACACGGTTTTGAACGTCAACGGCTGCCATGTCGGGGTTGAATCCCTGACGGAAGTACACTGAAATATTTGCCGAGCCGTTGTTTGTTGCGGTAGATTCCATGTAAGTCATACCTTCCGCACCGTTGATTGACTCTTCCAAAGGAGCAATTACGGAGTTCAAAACGGCCTGTGCATTTGCGCCGGGATATTGAGTGGATACGGAAATTGTTGGCGGCGCAATGTCGGGGAACTGCGTGATGGGCAGGGAGGCAAGTCCTATCAAGCCCAGCAGCACAATGAATATTGAAATAACCGTGGAAAGTACCGGACGGTTAATAAATCTGTCTAACTTCATTCTTTTGCGATTAAGCTATTGATGAAATGCGGTTTGTTTCTTACTTTTGCTGAGCTTGCACAGCTGCCTGTTGTGCTTGTGCAGCAGCCGCGGCAGCCATTTGCTCGGCAGTAACAGGATTGATGGTCACGCCATTACGCGCCTTGGTACCTACGCCTTCAACCACGATAACATCTCCGGGGTTCAAACCTGAGGTAACCACAAAGTTCTTGCCGTCTTGATTGGGAAGCACTTGAATTGGTGTTTGCTTGAGCACATTGCCTTCGCCCACAACGAAGACGAAACGAATGTCTTGCGCTTCAGTTGTGGCAACCTGAGGTATTACGATTACGTCAGTGTACTCAGCAGGCACAACCACGCTGCCGGTAGAGCCGCTGCGGAGAACTCCGTTGGGATTGGGGAAGAGTGCGCGCACGGTGCTTGCTCCGGTGCTTGCATCTACTACTCCGCTAACGGTGGCAACTCGACCCTCCAGAGGATAAATCTCACCGTTTGCAAGGCGAAGTTTAACCGCGGGCATTTCTGCAATGGCCTTTGAAAGGCTCTTTGCTCCGTTTTCGGTCATGTCGAGAATTTGACGTTCGGTAAGCGAGAAATACGCATATACTTGCGAATTGTCGCTCACTGTGGTCAACGCCATACCCGAGGGTGATGCCAATGCTCCTTCTCTCAAGGGAATTGAGCCGATCACGCCGCTCGAAGGAGCTGTTACCTGTGTATAGCTCAAATTCTTTTTGGCGGCAACGAGGCCGGCTTCGGCTTGAGCCAAAGAAGCTTTGGCTTGAGCGAGCTGATTTTCTGAAATCTGCATCGCATGATCGGAAATAATATTCTTGGCGTGAAGAGCACGGTTAGAGTTCACTGAAATCTGCGAGGTCTCTACTGCGGTTGCGGCAGCATTAACAGCGGCCTGAGCTTGATCAACGGCTGCCAGATATTGAGTTTGATCAATCGTGAAAAGCAGCTGACCTGCAACGACCTTATCGCCTTCGTCAACATGAACACCCACGATGTTGCCGCTAATCATCGGACGTACATCAATGTCGGTTTTGCCTTTGATAGTGGCAGGATAAGCGTCATCGAGCATAATTGAGCTCGGAGCAATAGTCTGAACGGCGAGTGTCGGGGTCTGCATCGCAGCCATCGCTGCGGCTTGAGCTTGGGCATCATCGTTACCGCCACAAGCAGTGAGAACAGAAAGAACGGACACGGCCAATGTGCCGAATCCGAGAATGCGAATGTTTCTCTTCATACAATAGTTGTTAATATATAATGCTATCTATTTTTTAACGGCTGCAAAGATAACAATTATATATGAGATACAGTGTGTATGAATGGCACCGCCATTGGTCATTTTAACCATTTTTCACGCCCCGGTTCCCTTTTTGACCAATGGTTACGTTTTTTCGTAAAATCTGCACAAATCCGTTAAGATACAATTTTGACAGTCGGGACGACGCGCCTTACACACGTATCTACCGTGAAGAATGAGCCAATGGTGAGCATCTGCAATGTCGGCGGCCGGTATGTTGTCCGTTAAAATCTTTTCGGTTTGCAAGGGTGATTTGCTTCCGCAAGTCAGCCCAAGGCGTTCGCTGACGCGAAACACGTGGGTGTCCACCGGCATTGCCGCCCTTCCCCAAATAACGGCGAGAATCACGTTGGCAGTCTTACGGCCCACTCCGGGTAACTCCAATAACGCATCCATATCCGATGGCACTTCTCCGCCATGGTCGGCAACCAACTTTCGCGCCATACCGATTAGCGACTTCGTTTTATTATTAGGATACGAACAGGAGCGAATAAGCGAAAAAACGCGCTCCTCAGTCGCTACTGCGAGCGCATGAGGAGTTGGAAATGCGTCAAAGAGAGCGGGGGTAATGAGGTTAACTCGCTTGTCGGTACACTGCGCGGAGAGAATCACCGCACACAGCAACTGAAACGGCGAGCCATAATTGAGCTCGGTTTTCGGAGCCGGCATCAGTTGGCGAAAGCGCGCCAAAATTGCTGCATAACGCTCGGCAAGCGTCATCGGGCACTGACAAATTCGTCGAGGAAACGCACGTCGTTTTCTGAGAACAAGCGCAAGTCGTTAACCCTGTATTTCAGATTAGTGATGCGTTCAATGCCCATGCCGAGTGCATAGCCGCTATAGACCGTTGAATCTATTCCGCATGATTCGAGCACCGCAGGGTCAACCATGCCGCAGCCAAGGATTTCCACCCATCCGGTGTGCTTACAGAATCCGCAACCCTTTCCGCCGCAGATATTGCACGAGATATCCATCTCCGCGCTCGGCTCTGTAAACGGGAAGTAGCTGGGACGCAAACGAATCTGAGTCTCCGGACCGAACATTTCGCGAGCAAAGTAGAGCAGAGCTTGCTTCAAGTCGGCAAAGCTGACGTTTTTGTCAACGTAGAGAGCTTCCACTTGGTGAAAGAAGCAATGTGCACGCGCAGATATGGCTTCGTTGCGATAAACGCGACCGGGACAAATGATGCGAATTGGAGGCTGAGTGTGTTCCATCACTCGGGTTTGCACTGAAGATGTATGAGTGCGCAGCAACACGTCGGCAGGCTCACGCGATATGAAGAAGGTGTCTTGCATGTCGCGTGCAGGATGATCCGCAGCAAAGTTCAGCGCGGAAAACACGTGCCAATCATCTTCTATTTCGGGGCCTTCGGCTATGGTGAAGCCCAAGCGCGAAAATATGTCAATGATATCTTGGCGAACAATGTTAAGAGGATGACGCGAGCCAATCGGCATACTCACCGGAGTACGCGTCAGGTCTATTGCAGCTACTTCATCGGCGGCAGCCTTGCCGGCCACTTCTTCGCGCAAGGCGTTGATGCACTCGGTAGCAAGCGTTTTCAGTTCGTTGAGTTTCACGCCCACTTCGCGCTTTTGCTCAGCCGGCACGGAGCGAAAATCATTCATCAACTGCGAAATTACGCCTTTTTTGCTTAAATATTTGATGCGAAGTTCTTCTACTTCGGCCTCATTTGTAGCACTGACAGCCTGAACTTCAGCCTTTAAAGTTTCTATTTTCTGGAGCATTTCTGACAAAATTTTCAGCAAAGTTACTAATTTTTTTTCATAAATCTTATAATTCTTATAAATCTTATTATCACAGACTACAACTCCCGCGTTTTATTTTTATCTGATTGATTTTCCTCCATTTCAAAAAAGTTATTACCTTTGTAGGGCAACTGACAACAAGAATCATCATGGCACTACCAATCAATATTGAAGACCTGCTTCGAAAACAAAAGATAGAGAGCAATCGAATTGAATTTAAAAGCGGATGGAACCCTGATTCAATCTATCATAGCATTTGCGCATTCGCAAACGATTTTGACAATATTGGCGGCGGATATATTCTTGTCGGAGTGGAAGAAGATAATGGTGTCGCAAAACGACCGGTGAAAGGTTTACCCGCAGAAAGCATCGACTGCATCATGCGCGAGATGGTTGCGTACAACAATAAGATTAACCCATATTACTTGCCCCGAACCTCCGTAGAGAACGTTGATAGCCAAAACATATTAGTCATTTGGATTCCTTCGGGCGTAAATCGGCCATACGATGTAAGGGAAAGTGTGGTAAGTAAAAATAACACTAAGAGCCAATGGTATATCCGCTCTGGAAGCAGTTCTATCATAGCAAAAGGAGAGGTGTTAGATGAACTTCGAGACATGGCAAACCGCACTCCGTTTGATGACAGAGGAAACCCGGATATTAGCATTGACGATATTTCTCCGCTGCTTGTACTGGATTACCTCAAAAAGGTGAACAGCAAACTCGTGAATGATTTCCACAAAGTACCGATTGAAATTATTCTTGACAAAATGGATCTATTCACCGGGTCCACAGAGCGACGGCTGCTTAAGAACGTTTCCGCTATGATGTTTTGCGAAAATCCAGCCAAATTCTTTCCCTACACTCAGGTTGAGATTGTTTTATTCCCTAATGGATTAGAACAAGATCCCGGAAACATGATTGAGATTCCTAAGATTGCGGGACCTGTTCCATATATGATAAAAGCAACTCTCGATTACCTTAAAACCAACATCATTAAAGAGAGAATCATAAAGCCAAAAGATAAAGCAGAATCCGACCGGTTCTTCAACTACCCATATCAAGCGTTTGAAGAAGCGGTTGTTAATGCTCTATATCATAGAGACTACCAGGAGCGTGAGCCGGTCGAAATTCGAGTTGAACCCCAAGGCGTGGCCATATTAAGCTATTCCGGTCCTGACCGCTCAATAAGTTTGGAAGCTATCCAAAAAGCCAAGTCACTTAAAGCTCGCCGCTACCGCAATAGACGATTGGGCGATTTCCTTAAAGAACTTGAGCTTTCTGAAGGCCGTGCTACGGGGATTCCAACGATCCAAGATGAACTCCGCAAAAATGGCTCACTACCTGCCCGTATAGAAACAGACGAAAATCGCACATATTTTCTAATTGAAATCCCGTGTAGAGACGGATTTCAAGACATAAGTGAGCCAAAAAGTGAGCCAAAAAGTGAGCCAAAAAGTGAGCCAAAAAGTGAGATTAAAAATTTACTTTTAACCCGGGAAAAAAGTGAATTAAGCGGAAAATTACGAACATTGAAGACCATTTTGGATTTAATCTCGGAATCTCCGAAAATTAACACTACGACATTGGTCGAAAGGAGCGGAAAATCCAGAACAACAATTCAAAAAAGCATTAAAACGCTCAAAGAGTGTGGCTTCATCAAGCGAAATGGCAACAACAGAGAAGGCTATTGGGTAATTATCAAGTAGTAGTATAATAATTGTGTAGTGTAGTCAGACAGAATTGTAATCATTGAACCCTCTAAGGAGCCGAGAATCAATACCACAATCTTAGTCAAAAAAAGGAATCCCCACTCAGAATAGCATTAATAAACCGCTGGATATTGAACAAAAAAAGCCACTTTACTTGCGACAAACAAAACGGCGACTCTCACGAGCCGCCGTTTCCCATACTTATCAATCGTTAGGTTATTATTTAACCAAAACCTTCTTGCCATTGATGATATTGATGCCCTTAACGGGTGCGCTCAAGCGGCGACCCTGAAGGTCATAAATACCTTGAACCTTGTCAGATTCAACATTGATTTCTTCAATGCCGGTGGTGGGGTTGTTACCCTCGCTATCGGCAATGG
>SUXJ01000003.1 GCA_015061005.1 Bacteroidales bacterium | reverse complement strand
TGACAGTAGAATAATAAAATACTCAACGAACAATAACTGCGTCACATAAGCAAGTACTGATAAAGGGAATTTCGCCACACAACTATAATCAAAAAGCAAACTCAAAGCGTGGGACGAATGGTTACGCACTTGGCAAAGTAAATAGTCCGTACATCACATTGACATCAGACAATGCAGATTACGAACCGTTCAAGATAAGAAAAGAGAATGTGATAAGTATATACCATGTAATATTTCACGGCAGAATACCGATGATATAATTTTTTTGTATTAACTTTGTTAGTTGGTAAGTGGGAAATACGCATCAATATATTAACACCCCTTAACAATCAACTGAACAACTGAAATGAGCCTAAAAGCAAGAAATTGCTTACCTATCACCTAAGGATTTTTCCATTACCTACCACAAAAATGGAAGCAAAAACGAGAACATTAAAATGAATTGACTACTTCTTAGTAGCTAAAGATATAAGTGAGTTCCTCTCGTTGACTTGGTCATCAAATTGAAGTTACTCCAGGCGGATCACAGAAAAAATCAGAACGTAGCCACCTAATCAGGTAGCTATTTTCATTTTCTTCCCCTTGTGAGGACTATATCCTGACATGCTATTAATGCCGTTTTATTACTAATCGGGATAAAGTAATTAAACGCGTGATAAATCGGGCATAATTTCACGATTTTTTCGTAACTTTGCACTTGTAATTACGAAGTCGTGAATAGCAAATATATTTTCATCACCGGAGGGATTGTTTCACCCGGCGATATGTCAAATTTTTCGTCATCGCTCGCATGCCTGCTTAAGGCACGCGGCTTTCGTGTTGCTATTCTGAATCTTGCACCCTACCTGAATCACGACTCAAGCACACTAAATCCCAACCTTTACGGTGAATGCTATATTACTGCCGATGGTTGTGAAACGCCGCCGGAACTCGGAATTTATGAGCGTTTTCTCGAACAAGAAACGAGTCAAAACAACTGCGTGACTCTCGGCAATGTCTTCCAAACCGTCTGCAACAAAGAACGTCGCGGTGACTTCAATGGCGAAAAAGTTCGCTTCTCGGTTCACGTAATCAATGAAATCAAGCACCGCATCACTCATTTTGCCGACTCGGGCAAGTATGACTTGGTGGTGGTTCAACTCAGCGACTGCATTACCGAAACGGACTCCCTACCCTTTATTGAGGCAATCGGTCAACTCCGTTATGAGGCTGCGAATGCAACGTGCAGCATCCACATGTCCACACTCGAAAATGATTTCACAGCAATAGAGCCCATCCGAAAGTTAACAATGCATGGATTGTATCCCGATGCGGTTATTTTGCTAACGGACTCAAAAGATGCGATGAACTCTGTGCCCAAAATTGCTCGTGCCGGCAATATTCCTGAATATTCAGTATCAATATTACCCACTGAAACATCAAGCATCAAAGCACCTTTTGTTTTGCACAATAATGCCGTAGACCTCACCGTGCTCCGCACTCTCGGTCTTAACGCTTCAGAGCCGGACCTAAGTCCTTGGTTTCAACTAATGGACAAAAAAATTGAGGCGGATGAAAATGTTCCCATAAACATAGCAGTTATTGGGTGCGACAGCAGTTTGAAAAATATATTCTCACTTGTTGAATCCCTGAAATATGCCGCGCTCCGAAAAGAGCGAACGGTTAACGTGTACGCTATCGAGATCGGAAAAATCAACAGCAATTCTGCCGGTAGTCTCCTTGACGGCATTAACGGCATTGTTATCCCGGGGCAGATAAACGAAATTGGCGAGGAATCTTGCATTGAGGCTCTGAAATGGAGTCGCGAAAACGACGTACCCACACTCGCAATCGGATTCGGCATGGCATGTATGGTCAAAGAATATGCACGCAATGTAATGAAGCAAAACGATAAAGACCTCATTGAGCTCTCACCGACCCGCATCGGAGCAGAACCATGCTCTTTGCAGCAAAGCTCACTCGCCGCCAGTGCCTACAACAAAGCAGAAACTGTCATAGAACGACACCACCATAGTTTTGAAATAAACAAAAATTACACACAACGCCTTGAACAAGCCGGAATGTGCTGTTCGGGGACAACACTCCGAACCGGACACGTTGACGTAGTCGAAGTGCCCGGCCAACGCTGGTTTATCGGAACAATTTTTAATCCTGAATATACATCAACAATTCAGGCTCCAAATCCGCTTATTGCGGACTTTGTGTGCCACACAATTAATTATCACAATCAAAAGAATCAGAATGGATAAGAACACTCTGAGCGGCGTACTACTCATGACGGCCATAGTATTCGGCTTCATGTATTTGAATCGCCCAAGCCAAGAAGAAATTCAACAAAGACAAGAAGCTGCACGCCAAGACTCCATAGCAAGAGTGCTTGAGCGAGAGCAATCACTGCGCATTCCCGAAATCACAGCTGATGACGTGAACACACTTCGCGGTGCAATGGCACAATTCGGCGTACTGAACAGCGACAGCACTCGCACAATCACCACTGACAGCTATGCACTGCGTCTTAGCAATGACACTGTGATTGAAGGCGTTATCAAGACTCCACAAGGAGAGGTAGACGTAAACAACGTCATTGCAGGACTATATCCGACAGATTGGAACCAAGAGAATAAAGCGGCTGCCGGACGCACTATCGGCAAAGCCATTGCTGACCTTGCAAACTATCGCAGTCTCACTCAATTCCGTTCAGGTGAGGACACGGTAATCAAGTTGAAAAATAACGTTTTGAGTGTTGACATCTCCACAAAAGGTGCTCAAATTTCATCTGCCGTACTAAGCGAATACAAGAGCTATCTGAATGGTGACACTACAGAAATGAAAATCTGGGGTAAGGAAGACAACATGTTCTTCTTCACACTCTACTCCGACTCTCAAAAATTCCGCACTGACGCGTTCTATTTCACTCCGGAAGTAGAAAACGATTCTACGGTTTTGATGAAACTCGAATTAGGTGCGGATTCATGGTTCGGTATCCGTTACTCAATGCCGGACCCCAATGGATATTATGTTGAAATGGACGTTGTTCAACACAACATTGCTACTGCAAACGTAATATCCGAAAGCGCATCGGCTATGGACTTATGTTGGTGGCAAAACATGCCTCGACTCGAAGTTGGCGAAGTTATGGAACAACGCAACTCCGCCCTTTACTATAAGCCAGATGGAGAAGACGTTGAGCACCTGTCGGAAATGGACAATGACGGCGAAATCGTTGATATGCCGTTGAAGTGGATTGGCTTTAAGAATCAATTTTTCAGTTCCATTCTCATTGCGAACGATTCATTCAACGCGAAAGCAGACCTCAATTCTGCAGAAATTAAGGGCAGTAAGGAGTTCATCAAACGCATGAAGGCCGAAGCCTCAGTTAACTACTCTGTAAACAAATCAGACGTTGCCTCATTCACTTTTTATCTCGGGCCGAACCTCTACCCGGTATTGAGCAAGATGGACAATGTTAACCCCGACGGCGGAGACCTCAAGCTCACAGAAGTGATTCCTTTGGGTTGGTCATTGTTCCGTTGGATTAATACCGGAGTCATCATCCCGGTGTTCACGTTCTTGAGTAAACACATTGCCAACTATGGTATTATCATCCTAATCCTCACCCTCCTAATCAAACTTGTCTTATTCCCCTTCACTTATAAGACATATCGTTCACAGGCGAAGATGAAGGTTCTCGGTCCGGAGATTAAAGAAATCAACGACAAGTATCCCGGCAACGATAACGCAATGATACGCCAACAAAAAACCATGGAACTCTACTCCAAGGCCGGAGTAAGCCCCATGGGTGGCTGTCTGCCTATGTTGCTGCAGATGCCTATCTTGGTTGCAATGTTCTCTTTCTTCCCGAGTTGCATAGAGTTACGCGGACAATCCTTCCTTTGGGCAACTGACCTGTCAGCCCCCGACACCGTTTCATGGCTCTCTTGGGATGCCAATATCCCCGTAATTTCATGGCTCTTTGATAATCACATCAGCATCTTCTGCTTACTGATGACAGTGACCAACATCATATATTCAAAGATTATGATGCAATCACAACCCGGCGGTGCCACAATGCCGGGCATGAAACTGATGACCTACGGCATGCCTCTCATGTTCTTGTTCTGGTTCAACAACTATGCTGCCGGTTTGAGCTACTACTACTTCCTGTCGCTCCTTATCACAATTATACAGACCTACGTGATTCGCCATTGGGTAATTGATGAGAACAAAGTACGCGCTGAGATGGCAGAAAATGCAAAAAAGCCGCGCAAGAAAAACGGCTGGTTGGCTCGTATGGAAGAAGCTCAGCGCAAACAGCAAGCACTGATGCGTGAACAAGCAAAACAACAAAACAAACGCCGCAGATAAAATTATGTCAAACCAACGTTATGACCTTCGTGGAGTTTCAGCAACGAAAGAAGACGTTCACTCCGCAATCAAAAACATCGACAAAGGACTTTTTCCGAAAGCGTTCTGCAAAATTATCCCCGACATATTGGGCGGAGATCCTGATTATTGCAATATTATGCACGCTGACGGAGCCGGAACAAAATCATCGTTAGCCTACATTTATTGGCGCGAAACCGGCGATATGAGCGTATGGAAAGGCATTGCCCAAGATGCCTTGGTCATGAACATTGACGATTTGCTCTGCGTTGGTGCCACTTCCGGCATCCTCGTGAGTTCTACAATCGGACGCAACAAGCACCTGATTCCCGGCGAAGTAATTGCCGCAATCATAAATGGCACGGAAGAACTCTTGGCGGAATTGCGCTCACACGGCATTGACATTCATTCCACCGGAGGAGAAACCGCTGATGTTGGCGACTTGGTACGCACCATCATTGTGGACTCTACGGTGACTTGTCGCATGAAACGCGCTGACGTCATCGACAATGCCAACATCGGAGCCGGACAGGTAATCGTTGGTCTTGCATCCTACGGACAAGCTGAATATGAATCCGCCTACAACGGCGGCATGGGCTCAAATGGTCTCACGTCGGCTCGCCACGATGTTTTTGCCAACTATCTGGCGGAAAAATATCCCGAAAGCTTCGATGCAGCCACTCCTGCAGAGCTCGTATATAGCGGTTCGGTTCGTCTGACCGATAAGACTGAAGTTGACGGAGTAGATGCCGGCAAGCTAGTACTTTCTCCCACTCGCACCTATGCTCCATTTGTAAAAGCGATGCTTGATGCCATGCGTCCGCGCATAAAAGGCATGATTCACTGCTCGGGAGGCGCACAAACCAAGATTCTCCATTTCCTTGCTCCCGGACTGCACGTTATCAAAGACAACTTGCTGCCCATACCTCCGCTCTTTGAACTCATCAGAAAAGAAAGCGGCACGGATTGGCAAGAAATGTTTAAAGTATTCAACATGGGCACACGATTGGAAGTCTATGTCGACCCAACTGATGCAGACGAGGTGATTGCCATTGCAAATAAATTCGGTATTGCCGCTCAAGTTATTGGCAGAGTGGAAAAAGCCGAAGCTGACTCTCCATCATTGACTATCACCGGTCCGGAAGGAGTATACACCTACTAATGGAAATTAAAGAAATAATTAAGAATGCGCGTGAGCGACTCCACATAGAGTCGCTCACGCCATTACAAAACAAACTTGCCAACTTGCCATCAAGCGTGGCACATGTCCAAGCCATAGCACCAACAGGCTCAGGCAAGACGTTGGGTTTTGCCCTTGCAATGCTTAAACGCACCAAAGGTGCTACCGGCCACATTGAAAGCCTTGTAATCGCACCAACTCGCGAACTCACATTGCAGATTGCAAAAGTCCTTTCACAATTAGCCCCAAAACTGAGAATCACAGCCGTTTACGGCGGACATCGGGTCATCGATGAATCGCGCTCTCTGGAAGCTGCCACTCCCGACATTCTTGTTGGCACTCCGGGACGCATACTTGACCATATCACAAGAGGGCGAATAGACCTGTATCGGGTCAAGACCCTCGTGACTGATGAATATGACAAATCGCTGGAACTTGGATTCCAAGATGAGATGCGGCGCATTGTACGTAAAATACGGCGTCCGCAACAAATAATACTCACCTCAGCCACTCGCCAAGACGATGACCTTCCGGAATGGCTCGGAGCAAATAAACCTCTCGTTATTGATTACAGCGAAAATGAGGCCGAGAAACCTCAAATCAAGGAGTATATCTTCAAATCAACAGAAGCCGACAAACTGCTTGCGTTGAAAACGTTACTGCTAAGACTGCCTCAAGAGCGAACAATCGTATTCGTGAACCATAGAGAGAGTGCAGAAAGAGTATTCAGTTTTGTTAGTAAATCGGGATTCCCCACAGTATTGTATCACGGTGCATTAGATCAACAAGATCGGGAAATAGCAGTTGATATATTCACGAACGGCACAGCTCCTATTATGATTGCGACAGACTTGGCAGCACGCGGACTTGACATTCCCCAAGTACGCTCAGTCATTCACTACCACTCACCCTCTTCCGATGAAATACTAACCCACAGAAACGGTCGCGCAGCTCGCATGGGTGCAGAAGGCGAAGCATACCATATCCTTGCCCCAAATGAGAGCTACGCTGCTCCCGAATTCACGGGCAATGTACCTTCGGGATGGGCAAAACCATATACCTCTCTATACTTTCATGCCGGAAAACGCGAAAAACTATCGAAAAGCGACATTTTGGGTGCGCTAACCGGACCGGGCAACTTGTCAGCAACTGAGGTGGGATTGATTTCTCTTCATGACCACTACGCCGTTGCGGCAATATCAACGGATAAAGCCAAGTCTGTTGCTGCCGCACTTAATGCAGCGCGAATAAAGAACAGGAAAATACGAGTTACGCTTAAGACTCTTTGATTCGCTTTGCTGCTGACTGAGTCTTTTTCATCTTCACTTTCATAGTATCAAATCCCTGACCATAAACGCCGTTTACGTTACACTGCGTTACAAGAGCATCGGGGTCTATGGATTTTATGATTCTATGAATAGTTACCGATTCAATTTTTCTACACATCACCAGAAGCATTTTTACCGGTTTGTGGGAATACCACCCCTCGGCATCGAGCACAGTGCAGCCGCGATTAGCATCGCGAATAATGGCATCGGCTATCTCCTCCCATTTTTTAGAAAAAATCGTGAATTGCACTGCTTGACGATTCGAATTAATAACGAGGTCACACATATATCCGGTCATTACAGTCACCAGCAGACCGAGCACTATCTCCGAAATGGGATAATTGAGCACTACAAATGCTGAGCCAACGATGAACAAGTCACATATCATCATGGTGCGCCCAATGGTCACGTTGCTCTTTTTGCTCACCATTGCCGCCACAATGTCCGTGCCACCCGAAGACCCGTTATGAATGAACACCGTACCGATGCCGGCACCCATAACTGCAGCACCGAGAACCAAGCTTAACACCTTTTCATCGGGCATAATGTGCAGTTCAGCACATATAGGCTGCAATACGCCGACCACAAGTGACAACACCGTCATGCCAAAGAGAGTACGAATGGTAAAAGTGCGGTCCACAATGCGGAATGCTATACAGAGTAGCAAAAAATTAACCGCATACATAGTCACCGCAACAGGAATGGCAAACGGAAAATATCCGGCCTCATGCATTCGCTGGGTGGCAAAATATACAACTGAGCCCAAACCGGCCATACCACCCATTACGACCTCGTGGGGGAGAATGAATGCCGTGAAACCGAAAGCATAAAGTGATATGCCTATGATTATAAAAATATAATCTTTGACATCAAGCCATGTGAATTTATTAAACTTTGGCATCTCAAATACGTCTAAAAATTAACGCACAAAGGTAAGTATTTTTCACATAATAACCAACAATGATATATTGGATTTTTTCCGTATCTTTGCACTCAATATGAAACAGGAATTACTTGAAATTTCACGCAAAATCTCGGAGCTGGCTGAGCAACTGAATGCTTTGGCAGCTCGCTACGAGCAAGAGTTGAATGCATGCCCTCATGCAGAAGATGTGTGCGAATGCGATGAAAGCACGAAAGAGCAGCCGGACATGCCGGCAATCACAGAGGCCCCAACTGAGGCTGAAACGCCAAATATAGTTCAATCTCCTCAACCGATAAAGCCGATTCAATTCACTCTGAACGATCGCTATCGCTTCTTGCGCGAAATCTTTGGCAACTCCATATCGGAGATGACCGATGCGATAACCGACATGGAGCAGATGAGCAGCGCCGAAGAAGTGACCGCTTACGTAATCGGCACGCTCAATCAAGACCCGGAACAACAGATTACAAAAGATTTCTTGGCCGCAGTCAATGAGCGATTCAACGAACGCCCCACTCTATTAGCTTGATGGCAGGAACACTTTTCATCGTACCGACTCCGGTCGGCAATCTCAACGACATGACACCCAGAGCAATCGAAGTGCTCCAAAGTGTCAGTTTGATTCTTGCGGAAGACACTCGCACAAGTGCACCTCTGCTGAAACGCTTTGAAATCTCAACCCCAACGGCGTCACACCATAAGTTCAACGAACATAAGACGGTGGACGCCATTGCTGCTCGAATTGCGGCCGGCGAAAATATTGCTTTAATCAGCGATGCCGGCACTCCGGGCATATCCGACCCGGGCTTCATGCTCTCACGCCGCTGCAGGGAGCTTAATATTGATGTGCAAACTCTTCCCGGGCCAACGGCAATTATTCCTGCATTGGTCAATAGCGGACTTCCCATTGATCGTTTCGCGTTCGAAGGATTTCTTCCTCAAAAAAAAGGACGAGCAACGAGACTGAAAGAATTGGCCGACGAGCCGCGCACTTTTGCTATCTATGAAAGCCCTCTGCGATTGGGTAAGACTCTGCAAGAGCTCGCCGAAACATGCGGCGCTGACAGATCGGCATCCGTGAGCCGTGAGATATCCAAACTTCATGAAGAAACTCGCCGAGGCTCTCTTGCCGAACTCGCATCTCACTATGCCTCGAACCAAGCAAAGGGTGAGATCGTTATAGTTGTGGCAGGAAAACCGGCTCCGGAACGTTCAGCACATAAGAATAAATATAAAGAATAACACTCCCATTTTTCCAATAAATGAAAAAGATTCTTCCAATTATTGCAACAACCCTCACATTGACCATAGCAGCCAGCTGCGGCAACACCAAACTATCGCCCGAAGAATTGGCGGAACACAACATCGGTGATTCCCTGAAAGTGGCACTCGCCAATGCGGACACTCTGTATGCACTTCTTTATGATGTTACGATAGGACTTGAGGAGATTACTCGAATGGAACAGCTGCTCAGCGGAGATATCGACAACGAAAGTCCCGATACTCGTGCCGACATTTCACGTCGCATGAAAGCCATAAAGCGCGGACTTTATGAACGACGCCAACGCATCAATGAACTTGAGAAGCAATTTGATGCCAATAAAACCGGAAACGAAAAATTTCTCCAAAGAATAAGCGACCTTCGAAAACAAATAGACAGCCAAGCTCAAACGGTACGCGACTTGACAACTCGCCTCGAAGCTGCAAACTTCAAAATCGAAGAACTACAAGATTCACTTACGGACCTGACAGCTTCGATTGACTCCGTTATGGTGAATCAGGCAGAAATTCAGCAAGAATTAAATGATGCCTACGCTGAAATAAACGCCATTTATTATGTTATCGGCAACACCGATGAACTCAAGGAACATGGATTTAAACAAGGAGGCAATATTTTCAAAAAATCAAAATTGGGCTCGGATTTTGATTTGACATATATGACTCGCGCCGACCGCAGAACACTCACGCGCATCCCCTTGGATTCGAAAAAAGCGAAACTACTGACCGAACAGCCCGAAAGTTCCTACACTCTTGAAAAAGACACCCATGGGATGCTTACTTTGGTAATCACCAATCCCGAATCATTCTGGGCTCTGCGCGATTTCCTCGTAATAGAAGTTAAATAATCCATCATTTTAATATCCTCACAATGAAAAAGTTCCTTATTTTCTGCTCAGCAGTTCTAACATCATTATGCGCTGCAGCATCTCCCTTGCAAACTGCCGACAATCCTCTCGGCGACCTGTTTAACAATCTAAAAAATACAACAGGTTCAAACAGCGGCGACGGCTCATCTAATTCAGACTTGGGCAATGCCATTAGCGGATTGATTGGCGGACTTCTGTCAAATGATGAACTCACAGCCAAAGACTTCACCGGAACGTGGACATACTCCGGCCCCGCGGTATGCTTCCAATCCGAAAACTTCTTGCAAAAAGCCGGTGGAAGCGCAGCTGCAGCGACCCTTGAAGGCAAACTTGCACCATACTTCACTCGCTTTGGGTTGAACAAATTGGTTCTCACTGTGGACGAAGAACTCAACTTCACCATGGAAAGCGGTAAACTTAAAGCAGCCGGTACAATCACAATTGAAGGTTCCGACGTTTACTTTAACTTTGCGGCATTGGGCAAAATATCGCTGGGTAAGATTAAAACCTACGTGGTAAAATCAGGCTCAAACCTGTCAATTATGTTCGATATCAGCAAACTGATGAACATAGTCAAATCTATCGGTTCAGCCATCAACAACTCAACAATCAACACTATCACCGGACTGCTTGACAGCTACGATGGCATTTGCGCCGGCTTCAAACTCCACCGTCAATAATTTCGCAAAATTATTGCAACAGACATAAACAAGTCTCGGGCCTCAAAGTCCGAGACCTTTTTATCTTATGGTTTTAATCTGATCTATCAAGTCGTCCCTCAGCCATGATATTTTGTAAAATCAATTTGTATGGGGAACTGTAAATTGCAATAATCGAGGGAGGATATACGTTAAGTTTTTATGAAACGTTTCTCATTGATATTGCTTGCGGTATCGACTCTGTTGTCGATACTTGTTTCGTGTGGCTCGGCTAAGTTGTCGGTAGCTGATGAACAAATGGAGCGCGGCGAATATTTCGATGCCGCCAAAACATATCGCAAGGTATATAATAAAATGACCAAGCGCGAACAGCGACCGGACCGCGGCAAAGTGGCTCTGAAAATGGCAGAATGTTATCGCCGATTGTCGCAATTTCCGCGAGCTTCGGCGGCATATCAAAATGCCATACGCTATGGAGCCGGCGATTCAACAACCACGCTTGCGCTGGCGCGTTCGCTGCACGCAGAGGGGAAATACGCTCAAGCAATCACCGCCTACGAAGACTATCTCAGCACAGATCCCGAGAATGAATCGGCACAGTTGGGACTTTCGGGAGCACGAGGCGCAATTGAAGCCAAAGCGGACCCGACACGCTACGTGGTGCGTCAGCATAAACTCGTTAACTCTCGACGCTCGGACTATGCCCCGATGTATGCCGGCGAGAACGACGATATGCTGTATTATACGACTACCAATGAGAAAGTCACAGGCGACATTCGCTCGGAAATAACCGGTACAAAGAAGCCCGATATATGGGTAATGAGAAAAGACGAACAAGGCCAATGGTTGAAGCCGGAAGCCGTTGAAGGGGAGTTGAACACCGACGTTGAAGAAGGAATCTGCTCATTCTCACCCGATGGCAACACGATGTATCTGACTCGCGCTCGCCGCGAGCCCAACTCATCTACTGTGGTTGAAATATTCACGTCATCACGCAGCGAAGCAACGTGGAGTTCAGCTCAGAAATTCGAAATTACGGCCGACACTCTCTCCTCGGTGGGACACCCTGCGGTCAGTCCGTCCGGAGAATGGCTTTACTTCACATCTAACATGCCCGGAGGCTCCGGAGCCTACGATATTTGGCGCATCAATCTTAAAGATCGCGTTGGTTCGCTCGAAAATCTGGGTGAATTTATCAATACCCCGGGCAATGAGCAATTTCCGTATCTCAGAGGAGATTCTGTGCTCTATTTTGCGTCCGACAGTCATGCCGGGATGGGAGGACTTGACCTATTCAAAGCCACCCAAACGCCTTCGGGAGGCTGGAACGTTGAAAACATGGGATGGCCCGTGAACTCTCCTGCTGATGACTTCGGCATAACATTTGCTCAGGGTTCGGAAAGCGGATTTTTCTCTTCCAATCGCGGTGACGCTCGCGGCTATGACCATATTTATACTTTTGAACTTCCAAACTTGGAGATTTGGATCTCAGGGTGGGTACTCGACAAGGACGAAGAACCGGTGCCCAACGCAGTGATACGCATTGTTGGCAATGACGGTTCAAATCAAAAGGCAATGGGCAAAGATGACGGGTCATTTCGTTTTCCGCTGCAACGCGGAGTGAGCTACACAATGCTTGCCGGAGCTCCCGGTTATCTCAATGCTCGCCAAGAGTTCACCTCTGACACCGCCGAAGAAGACGCGGAATACGGCGTAGACTTTATTCTTGCGTCAATCAATAAGCCCGTGGTTATTGAAAACATATTCTACGACTTCGACAAAGCATCATTGCGCCCCGAGTCTAAGACAGCACTCGATGAAATGGCAAAAATGCTGCTGGAAAACAAGAATGTGACCATTGAGATGGGCTCACACACTGACAGAAAAGGCACTGATGAATATAACCTTGAACTCTCTCAACGGCGAGCTCAATCCGTCATTGACTATCTTATCGCCGCCGGAATTGAACAAGAAAGACTGAAGCCACAAGGCTACGGCGAAACCAAGCCTAAGATAATCACAAAAAAATTGGCACGCGAATTTCCGCAATTTGAAGAAGGCACGGAACTAACCGCAGAATATATTGAAACACTGAGCGATACAGACCAAGAAATTGCCGACCAAATCAACCGTCGCACGGAATTTCAAGTGCTCAGCATTGATTATCAAATGTATTAATGCAACAGACCCTGATATCGATCAAGCCCATTGAAGGCAAAACGATTACGCGCTCCAACTCCGCAATTTTAATGCTCGGTTCGTGCTTCACAACAGAAGTAGGCTCAAAGCTTGCCGCCGAGGGTTTCAACGTTTGCATTAATCCAACGGGAAACGTGTTTAATCCGCTATCGGCTGCTCACACAATAGGCAACCTCGAATCTAACCGTCGCTACACCGCCGACGAGTTGATTGAAGTACAAGGTCTGTGGCGCTCACTTGATCACCACACGCGCCTTGCCGCTCCTACCATTCCTGAAGCACTGAACCGCATTAACGACTCCATGAAAATCGGCTCACGCGCCTTAGCGCAAGCCTCTCACGTCATTATTACTTTTGGCACCGCCTATGTTTTCGAGCGCAATGGAAAAGTAGTATGCAACTGCCATAAACTTCCTGCGCGAGAGTTTGTGCGCCGCCGACTAAGCATCGACGAGATAGTTAATGCATGGCAACCCATCATTGACCGATACCCTCAGAAGCAATTCATCTTTACAGTTAGCCCGATTCGTCACACCGCCGACGGACTTCACGGCAACCAACTATCGAAAGCAACATTGCTGCTCGCCATTGACGCACTAAAAAGAACTGCTTACTTTCCGGCCTATGAAGTTTTAATTGATGAATTACGCGACTACAAATTTTATGCATCTGATCTCGTTCACCCGGCGCAAGAAGCCGTGGATCGCGTTTATTCGCTTTTTTCGCAATTTTGCATAAAGGCGTAAATTGCTGATATTCTGACAACTTTAAAATTATTACCTAAAAAGTCACAAAAATATTTGGTCAACTCAAAAAAACTCACTAACTTTGCATCGCTTTTGGGAGCAAAAGTCAACCGATTTCGGGGTGTAGCTCAGCCCGGTTAGAGTACGCGTCTGGGGGGCGTGTGGTCGCAAGTTCGAATCTTGTCACCCCGACTAAGCTACTCAAAAGCATTTCAGACAATCAAGCGTTCACTCGCTTGATTGTCTTTTTTTAGTGCCCCACACAAAACCGTTATAACAAAAATGAAGGCGACCGCAACGGATCGCCTTCAGACAAACTTGATATCTATAATTTTTATTTTACAACCAACTTAACGGGCTGTTTAGTGATTACGGGAACAACGCCGGCTTGTTTTACAGCTTTCGGTTTGCGCTGCTTGATAACGGAAGAAGGTGCGACATTCGGGTCAGCAGCTTCTGCCGGGGTGGTGAAGCGGAGCTCATTAACAGGACCCCATTCGTTATTTATATTCTTGGCCGCTGCAATGACAACTACTTCAGTATTAGGATTGATCTGATAGTCAGTGGTAATCGGATCATAGAAGAACCAATTGCTCATCGGCATCGGCGGTTCGCTGCAAAGGTCGGCCTTAATTGCTTCAGCCTGGGGGTCATATTCCTCGGCGAGATAAACATTGAAACGGTATGCACTGGCTTGATCGTTCGGAGTGTACGTTATGAATTGACTCGGAAGCATTTCTCCATTCCAATCTGCGAGTTTATAGTCACCGAGTGTAATTGTCACTTCAGCAGTACCTTCTCCGCCCAAGGCACCGGTTTTGAGATTGTAAACCGCATAATCTGCCATAGTGTCATTTACGTCCCAAGTCTGAATAAATACTTCATATTCAGTATTAGGCTGCATAGATGTCCATGTGTGTTCTTTAGTGGTTTCGTACTTCACGCCCCATTGTTCAATCATTTGACCGAAATTATTGTACCCGAACATGGGCGCAAACATTTCATACTGCGACTGCATTGTGCCTTTTTCGCCGGCAACTACCGCATAGCGACTAACGTCAGCGTTGGGTGTGAACCGCAGGGTGAACTGATATTGTTGAATATCAACTTCTTCAACAGTCACTTCGGGATTACCCACAACCGGAACGTTCGGGGTGGTAAAGTCTGCTCTTCTGACTTCCACGCCTATGCCATAGATATCGTAGCCGAGGGTTAAGATCGAATAGTCAGTCGTCGGTTCTAACACCATACCGGACATTTGAGCCATTTCAAAGTCTTGAAAGTATGCTTCTCCGGCATTTTCTTCTACAACTCTCGCGAGAGTATCGTCAGTGTAGTTTGCAATTTGCACGGTGGGCACGCACGTAATCTTAAATGCTTGGCAAGATTCGGTGCGCATAACCTTGACAGTCACTGTTTCCAATGTAACATCAAGGACTTCCACATCGGCAGCGACTTCGCCCTCAACTGTCCTAAATTCCAAGTAATCAACGTTATCGAGCACAAAACCCTTAAAGCTTTGAGACTTATCAATTACCATAAGGCGATTTGGGTCAACGTCTTGCGCCATTGCGCCAAAACCTATAATAGCGGTCAATAATGTAATGAGAATCTTTTTCATAATTTCATAAATTTAACTGTTTGTGACTGAATTTTAAGAATGTAAATACCTGACGGGATAGAAACAACATCTACCGATTCGCCTTTCCATGAGGGAACGCTCTTTACGCGCATTCCGGCAATCGAATAGATGCTCATTTCCGAGCCATACAGGTCTTGACCGCCTTTCACGGTGAGATAATCTCTGACGGGATTTGGGGTCACCACTAACGGCATAGACGCCTCAATTTCATCAATAGCAGAAGCTTCGCCAAACGAAATTCTGCTCACATTCTTAATATCGAACGCCTCTTCTCCTTCACTCTTCACCACATTCATCTTCCCGCCATCGGCAAACTGTACCTTAGTAATAGTTTGCAACGGAATCTCGACCGGCGCTGCCGATGAGTCGTTAGAGTAAATTTGAATAACCTTGTCGGCCTTCGATTCTGCGGCAACCGATAACATCAAAGTTGCGGCAATCATTGGTAAAAGTTTATTCATAAGCACTACTGATTAAATAGATTTTTCAGCTACGAAGTTACGGATATACATCTATACTCACAAAATACGCGCCTATTATTTCTAATAAATTAACAACATATCACTAAAATTCACTATATTTGCATGATATTTTAGAGTCATTATATAATAACTGAACTTCTATTCTGTCTTGCATGAGTATCGGAGACTTTTTTAAAAAATTATTAGCGCCGGACAATGACACGAACACCGAGCCGAAACTCGAGAGCTACAATACTATTACGCGCCAAAACGTGCTTGATTCGCTTCGCGCTGCTTTTCATCACTCCTTAAACGAGGAAACCACCACAGAGAGTATGCTCTGCCACACTTTCTATAAGGTATATATTCAAGAAGATTTCTATGAAAAAATCTCGGCAAGTTTTCATAAAACAGCAGAAGATGCAGTAAAGGTATTCACCCGAACGCTGAAAAACAAACTTTCAAATTATCCGGATTTTACGCCATTTTCCACGCGTTGGGAGTTCCAATTGATTCCCTTGGCAAACGGACAGAGAATCCAAGGCCTTGAAAACTCTGACTGCGACAGTTGCATAGCAATAGTATCACGCCTTTGGGCACCCAACTCTTCAGTCGGTGAAGAAGACTCATGCGGAGAGCGCGAAGTAGTGACATTTCACGACAAAAATTCAATGCGTGAAATACCCAAGGGGTTTAATTCAGCGATATTGCAAGGATTAATTGCTGCCGAGAAAGACAAAGCCATATTTCGCTTTAGTTTAGACGATACTGTTGCCCCAGTCAACAACACCTCGCCAACATCAAAACAAACATCTGCATTAGCAGCAATCAAAATAACCGGTGGCACGTTTATTGACGGAAATCGCACATTTACAACCTACACCATGAAACATCCGTCGCTGAGAATTGCCGGCAAAAACGGGTCAACGGGCAATGACGGCATTCCGGTTCTGTGTGTGAACAGCGATAAGATTCTCAATCATCACATTGAGATTGCCTTTGACAGTTCATCTAAAAAGTTCAAAATAAACACTCTGGGCGAAGCTCGACTCAACGAACGCAAGCTCACACCGGGAATAGACACGTGGGAGCAACTGCCCAAGCATTCCTACATATCTATTGATGACATTGACCTAACCTTTAAAGCCCAATAAAACCATAATGCCGAAACTGATTTTTATTATAGCCTTGGCTTTGTTGGTCATTTTTATATTTAAGAACCATTTCAATAATCTCCCGAAATGATTAAACCACTCATCGCCGTCGATACGTTCGGCGCAACAAATGTTGGCAAAGTTCGAACCAATAATGAAGATTGCTTCATATCTCAATACATTTGGAATAATCAATTTTTGCTCTGTGCCGCCATTGACGGCATGGGCGGATATGAAGGCGGAGAAGTCGCTGCCGATATAGCTCGATTCACACTGATAAATGACCTTGAAGATTTTCAGGGTGACGACGTATTCGAGGCCTTAAAGCAAGCATTTGTCAATGCTAACAACGAAATAGTGCGTCATCGCCAAGCCACTCCCAAGTATTCATCAATGGGCTGTGTGGCCACAGTGGGGCTATTCGACATCATCGGTCGTCATCTCTACGTGGTTCACGTAGGCGACTCACGCCTCTACCGTTATCAAGGGGGAGAGTTGCAAAAACTCAGCCATGACCATTCCATTGTGGGCTACCGCGAAGAAATCGGCGACTTAACCGAAGAAGAGGCAATGAAGCACCCTCAACGGAACGTAATCAGTCGCAGCGTTGGTCATGAATCACACACGGTAAACGATGAAGGATTCCTCGAATCCTCAATTTATCCCCTCCTTGCTGATGCGGAATACCTGTTTTGTTCCGACGGATTGAGCGACATGTTACGTTCTTCCGAGATACGCGAAGTGCTTGCCAACGACAGCCTTGCGACTGAAGACAAAGTAAACCGCCTCATAAACGACGCCCTTGAAGCCGGCGGAAAAGACAACGTCACAGTGGTCTTGACCCAAGTACGACAACTTCACAACAGATCAGCTAACAAAACTGACAACAATGCCGGAGGCACAGCAGTAGTCAAGCCGAAAAAAGGAAAGAAAATCAAGGTTGCAGTTAGTGTAATTATAGTTCTTGCGGTCCTTGCTCTGGCGGCATTAGTTGCATACAAATTCATCAACCCCGTTCATGAGGAAGATACCGAAAAAGAACCGAAAGTTCTGATGGATACAAATTCTACTTCAATTCCATCACCGGAAAGTCTCCCGGAGATTGATCAACAAATCGAGTCAAATCCAGAACCCAAATCCGAGGCAGAAGAAACTACCGAACCTGAACAACCTACCACCGACACAGAAGACACAGAAAATGAGTCCGCGTAAATCCTTAATCGGCTACCTAATATGCGCTACGATGTTCCTTTGCGGAATATTCTCGCTATTATCTAACCGCTCATATCAATTTGAGGAATTCAATAAGGCCGCTCAAGACGGTCAAGCATTGGCATTGAATTCCGAGTTCACCGCCGACGCATTATACAAGGTATTGTACAATGGCGGATACATCATTGACCCTAAAGACGCTCGCATGGCGGCCGATTGGATTTACAAAAAGATTCAATTAGGTAATGGAATTCCCAACCTCGGCTCACTCTTAAAGGACAACTTTAAAATTTCGGCGGACACAGCGTCCATGTTGGGCGGAAAAGAAACTAAAATTCGCATTGAAAACGATTATCACTCTCTCGGACAAGACGCTGAATACAACAACATTAAGAATGATAATTTAAGTGATACTTATGGCGAGCAATCGGCAGGCAATGCGTGCATAGAAGTTACAGTTACGAGCAAAAACCCATTGCGCCAGCTCTCAGGTATTCCGGTCAGACTGCGCGAACATTACACCGAACTTAAGGTCATAAAATCTAACTTACAAGACACCGTTTATCAAGAAGAAATTGCAGAAAAGACCGTAGCGTGGACAAAAACCGACAATAAAGGAAAGGCAAGATTTTATGTCCCCAAAGGGAAATATTATAGCGTAGTGCCTGTTAACCGTGGTTATCAATATGGCAAAGCGAGAGGCACAACCTCGTCGGAACTAACTGAAGACGGATTAAATTGCCGATTTACGGAAAAAATTCACACGTTGACACCAATATCTCGTAGCGTATTTTCCAACATTAAGGCAGACAATGCACTGACGGCGCGCACTCCTGCCGACTATAAGAGTTCGCTCCTCTTGGGCTGTTTGATCTTTTTGATTGGGTGGGCGGCAGTCCTTTTCCTTGCATTATATACTGACTACAGACTCAAAACAAGATCCGACTACTTGAGCATTATCATCCTAATGACATTGTCGGGCATCGGCACTTTTGCATGGCACTCTATCACCGATCCTCTCTGCGATATTGCTCACGGCAGCAGCATGTCAACGTATCTCGGAGTCGGGTTATTGGGATTTGCTGCATTATACTCCATCAATTGGGCAAAGTTTTATCACGGCAAATCACTGATTCAGCCTCAGCAACGCTTTACGTGGCTACTCAACATATCTCAAAACAAAGGTTGGATATTCCTTGGATTGGCGGTTTTTCTGTTTGTGATGTTAGCCTTCTTTGGGACCGGACCCGAAGGCAGCGTTGCCAAAGTCAACCTTGGTCCTATTCAACCAAGCGAGATATGCAAGTTTCTCATACTTGCATTCATTGCAGCATTTTTTGCAGACAAATATACGCTGATTCAGAAATTCTCGGAAAAAGCGACCACTCTTACTACTAAGCGCAAATTGAGAATCATGTCGGTCATTGTATTTGCAATGATGACCCTCATGGGCATATACTTTTATCTCTCTGATGGCGGTCCGGCATTAGTATTGTTGTTTACGTTTATACTACTGTATTCAGTAGTTCGCCAAGATTTAGGCAAAATGCTGCTCGGAGTATCAACGTTTGCAATTTGTTTGCTTGCTGCATGGCTCATATCGCAGTCAATGATAATAGTGGCAATTGCGGCAGTTGCATGGTACGTAGGTTGGTCCATCTATTGCTTGAAACATCGAACCATCTTTGAGAGTGCGTATTTCATGAATCTCATTCCTCTGCTGTTCATTCTTATGAATGCATTTCTTGGGGGAAATGAAGGTGCTCGAATGTCGAATCGCACCGGCATGGCATGGGATGGCGTCTGGAACAACACAGTGCCGGGCGGCGATCAAATTGCACAAGGAATATGGGGCGTTGCTTCCGGCGGCCTTACCGGCATGGGATTAGGCAATGGTAGCCCGTCAAGCATTCCGGCGTGTCATACCGACATGGCCTTTCTCTCCATAGGTGAGATGCTCGGTTTTGTCGGTTTGCTCCTCGTGGTTCTCTGCATGTTTGCATTAATTCACCGCACGCTGCTCATCGGACGTAAAGCCGGCAATCCGTTTGTGATGTTCTTCGTGATGGGATTGGGCATAATGACCGGAGTGCAATTCCTTATAATAGTGTTCGGCTCATTAGGTCTCTTCCCTCTTACCGGCATCAATGTGCCCTTCCTCAGTCAAGGCGGTGTGAGTCTGGTGATGATGCTCACGGTATATGGTATCGCCCTATCGGCATCACGCCTCAAAACGACTGAAGCACAAAAAGAAAACGCACACAAATTTCAAGGGGCCGTTGCTGCAGGAGCATTGGTATTCATGGCCGGTGGTATTGTCATTCTTGCCACCATAGCCAACTATCAGATTCTTGACAAAAGCGACACTCTGATTCGTCCGGCTTTGATTACGAACACTGAAGGGGCACGCATCGTTGAATATAATCCTCGCATCAATAAGGTTCTGCGCCGACTCGAATCCGGGAATATATATGATAGAAACGGATTGCTATTGGCAACGAGTAACCGCGACTCAGTCAGCAATAATCAAGAAATCTTAATTAAAGCAGGAGCGAACAAGACCGAGATTGCAGCCATGATGGCAAAAACACAACGGCGTTACTACCCGTTTGGCAATCACACCCTGTTTATGATTGGCGATGCCAATACACGTCAGGTTTACAGCTACTACGATGCCAATCCGACCGGATATCTTGCAGAATACAGACATCTGTCCGAATTGCGTGGATTGGATATTCCGATTACAGACGTAGTAACCTTGACTGCTGATGAATATAAACCAAACAGGTTCATGTCGGCACAACCTCGGACTTTCACCTACAGACTGAAGGACTACTCCGCACTTCTTCCTTTCCTTGAGTTGGACGTTCACAATAACCACTTCATTGAGGAGCACAATGCAAACCGCCCTGAACGCGACCTCAAACTCACCATTGATGCAAAACTGCAAGTGGCTCTCCAAAATGAGCTTAACAAGTTTATAAGTAATCCGGCAAACCTACTCAAGGGATATAAGGACTTGAGAGCTTCGGTCGTTATCCTCGACAGTCGCACCGGCGACTTGCTCTCGTCGGCAAACTATCCACTACCGGAACAAGATTCCATTGTCATGCTCAACGAACGCCGAATTTGGGGAGATGCACCTGCGGAAAAAATCAAAGGACACACTCCGATCACCGAACGAGATCTCGGTTTGACGTTCCAGTCACAGCCCGGATCAACGGCGAAAGTTATGTCGGCAATTGCAGCGTTGATGAAAGAAGGTCCCGACGCAGCTAATCAATGGTACGATATCGTTGCCGCAGAAGCCATTGAGCCGCCCGGTGTTGAGCCCTTGGGTCGAGTGAATATGGAACGTGCCATAGTGAAATCCTCGAACTGCTATTTTGTGAAGCTCGTACATGAAAAAGAATTATATACGGAGTTAGACTCGTTGTATCAGGCCGTTGGTGTCCGAGTTCAACATTTCAATGCACCGTATGAGAGTCAAACCCCATATTACTTCCATATCGGAGAGCTGTCGTCGAAAGCAAACTTCTCCGAATTGATGACTGACATCGGAATCAATGCAGTCAACACTTATAATTACAACAAGACACTTGGTCCACGCAAAATGTGGTGGGCGCAGACTGCCGTTGCGTGGGGACAAGGTGCATTGCGAGCCACTCCGCTCAACATGGCGCGCGTGGCATCAATCGTGGCAAACAACGGCACATTGGTTCCGACCCGCTACACATTATCGGAAGACTACGCATCAGAAAGCATATCCGTCATTGACGAGAAATCCGCCAACCGACTGAAAAGCTTTATGCAAGAAGAGTCCGACAAACATAGGAGTAATAGATACTCATTCCCAAAACACAGTTCCTCAGAGAAGCGCATGGGCGGCAAAACCGGCACTCCGGAAAGGACCGACCGCAGAGGAGTTGACAGAAACGATGCATGGTATATCTGCTTCATAGAATCAGAGAAAACCGGCTCGCCTCTTGCAATCGCACTAAGAATTGAACGCACAAGCGTGGGGAATTCGGGCTACACTTCCGGACTTGCCGTGAAAGCCATGGCAAATGCCATTATTCCCACCTTGCAGTCAACCGGCTATAAAGTAAAATAATCGCTTATGAAACTATTCAACAAAATATTCGCAAAACTTTCCGGAGACGCCACAGATCCGGAAACAGAAAACACAACTAAAGAGGCAACCGACAATGCAATTGACCGGCGCGAAAATGCTGTCAAAGCTATTGTAAAATCCCTCAGTGGAGCAATTGGGTCGAAGTCCGCCAAATTGCACAATATGAACATCTGGGTAATTGTCCCCGAAGAAGACTATGAGCCCACTGACTTTGCTTGGGCCGACGATGTGTTTAAGTCAGACCTGCGCCTTGCCCTTGATAACGCCATGCTTGAAACCATAGGTCGTAAGAAGTTACAAATCAACTTCATTACATCTGACAAGCTCCCTCATAACAGCATATCGGTCATAGCTGACGAATTATATTACAATTGGGAAAGCGAAAAAGAGCCCGTTAAATCCGCCAAAGAGTCCAATATCACACCTGCCGAGGCATGGATTGCAGTGGAGGAGGGCACAGGCAGTCTTTTGGAATCTCCGGTTTATATGTCAGCGAAAGAAAAAACCTCATATAAGATAGGGCGAGGGGTATCGGCTCGCAAGTACGGGCGTATGCGAATCAACGACATCATCATCAATGATGCAGAAAGTGACTCCGTATTGTCGGAAATGAACAAATACGTCAGCAGTGCTCAAGCAGAAATCATCATAGAGAATAATGCGTTTTACATCAAAGCCTCAGAAGGCGGCTGCCGCGCTTCGGGCGGAGTGGCAACCAAAATCTATCGCAATGACAAATGCACAGAGCTGCGCGACACCGACAGTCTCATTCCTCTCAGGGACAAAGACCACATCGAATTGGGCAAACACGTTGTTTTGATTTTCTCAACCGAAAAACAGCAATAATCTCACAGAATTATGTTTCTACAAGAATATGAAAAGCTGCGACTCTTAGGCAAAGGTGCCTTTGCGTCGGTCTATAAAGTGCGCCATGCCGAACTCGACTATGTCAGAGCTCTGAAGGTTAGCCACGAACTAATCGAAAGCAAAGACGACAAGGTTTGGAAAACCTTTCTTGAAGAGTGCAAGATGCTTCTTCGTATCGGCAACGGTGCTCACCCCAACATTGTCAGAATCTATCAACCCAAACTCCTTGAGAACAAAGCAGCAGTGGAAATGGACTTCGTTGACGGCCTTTCGCTTGCCGAATATATTGGCACCGAGAAGTTCATATCTATTGATGAATTCAAGGCGTTTGCCATGCAGATTGTAGGCGCGCTGGCATATTGCCACGTCGATATTTACAGATTCTTGATGGATGCGGAAAAAGACAACCTTGAGCCCGATCCGAACGATGGACGGAGATTTATCATCTCGCCGAAAAAAGAGCAAGAACTGATTGCAGAGTATAGCGTTACCCACAATGATCTGCATTCCAACAATATCATTCGCAGACATTATGACGGCCAATATATTCTCCTTGACTTCGGGCTGTCGATTCAGAATGACCACTGCGTGAAAAGTTCATCGCGCGGCGACGGTGCTATCGAATATACTGCTCCGGAAAAATTGGAAAACAACTTAACGTCAAAACAATCCGATGTGTATGCTCTCGGGATTCTGCTCTATGAGATGCTTACCGGGCGTGTTCCGTTCCAATGCAAAGGTAACTCACCTGAATCGGCGCGCGCCAAAGTCTATATGCAGCACCTCAACGAGACTCCGCCTAATCTCATCGACCTGCGAAAGCAGGCTTTTGAATCCACCCACCCGGGCATGACGTTTACCGATGATCTTCCCGATGGATTGGTTGACATCGTAATGACATGCTTGGCAAAGAATCCTGAAGAACGTTTTGAAAATGCAAAAGTTCTCCTCACTGCTCTGCAAGAATGCTTCGCTCACCACTCCGAGCCGGAACAGCCGCAGCAGCCGCAGACGGAGCAACCGCAACCGGAGCAACCGCAGTACGCGCAATTGGATCCCGCAGTGATTGCCGAACTTCAGAGTGAAATCAAACAGCTCCGAGCCGACATCAACTCAATGCATCAAAATCTTGCGCAAAAAATCACACGGAGAAATGTTACAGAAGCTCCGGGGACAATAACGCCTCCGCCAACCCCCCCGGTCCCTGCAGCTAAAGAAAAAACGTGGATTAAAGTATTCACAAACTTTCTTTGGCTCTTAGTCTTGGTTTGCTCATGCTTTATGTGTTTGGAAGGATTGGATCATGGATTTGATTGGTACGAGAGAAGTGACTATGCCGGGTACTTTGCTCACTTTGGGGCTTGGCCGTTCATCTTCACCGTACTTTGCGTCATCATTCCGTGGCTTGTCAAACCAAAATGGAAGTTCATCAATGTGCTATTCATTCTATGTTGGACAGTTTTTGCAGTGATATGCTCACTCTTCGATCATTATGGAGAAGACGAAATGTTGATGGCCACATGCATCGGTGCATTCACGCTGATTATTATTCACAAACTGCAATACAGGAAGGCAAAGCAAATCTGATATGGTGGTGCAGTGCTTGATTTTGTTTGCGTTTTTAGCACTTGGCGAGTTGGTGGTATATCTGACCGGAGTGCCGATTCCGTCAAGCATCATAGGCATGATTTCGCTCACTGCAGCTCTAAAAATCGGTATCATCAAGGAGCAGTGGGTTAGTCGCATTGCCGATTTCTTGGTGAAAAATATCGGGTTCTTTTTCGTGCCAGCCGGAGTGGGGCTACTTAAATGCCTCGACATTATCCGCGCCGACCTCTTCACTATTATCATCGCAACGATAGTCAGCACCTTGCTGGTAATTGCAGTTACCGGTAGGGTGCACCAATTTGCCCGAAAGCTGAACAAACGTGGAATTTCTCGAAAATAAGTTTTTTCTGATTGCACTGACCTTTGCGGTATTCTTCTTCGGGCAGTGGTTGCAACGCCGTTTTAAAGTAGTGTTGCTCAATCCGATACTTTTTTCGATGATAGCTCTCATTGCATTTTTGCTATGTACAGAAATCAGCTATGAAACATATCAAGAAGGGGGACAATTCATTGATTTTTGGCTCAAGCCGGCAGTTGTGGCTCTCGGAGTGCCGCTTTACAGGCAGTTGAGCACCATTCGCAAGCAGCTACTACCCATATTGCTCGCTGAACTTGCCGGCTGCATAGTAGGCATCATTTCCGTTGTATTGATTGCCGAAATGCTCGGAGCATCGCGCGCCGTAATCATCTCGTTGGCACCGAAATCCGTTACCACGCCTATCGCATTGGAAATAGCATCTACCCTTGGGGGTATTGCGCCACTGACCGCAGCCGTGGTTGTCTGCACAGGGATTTTCGGCAATATAGTAGGATTTAAGATTGCCAAATTGTCGAGAATAAAAAGCCCCATTGCCGGGTCTCTCTCCATTGGCACCGCAAGCCATGCGGTTGGCACTGCCGCCGCCATTGAGCGCGGAGAACGTTGGGGAGCATTCTCTTCCTTGGGACTGACAATCAACGGACTGCTGACCGCCATTCTCGCCCCGATTATACTTCAGTTGCTTGGCTACAATTAATCGGCTTACCAACCACCGGAGAAACCGCCACCTGAAGTAGTGCCGCCACCCATAGAACCACCGCCGAAACCACCTCCGCCACCGAAGCTGCCACCTCCGCCACCTCCGGGAAGAATAATCACCGGGGGCACTTTGGGTACTAATCTCTGCTCAGCCCCTTCAAACCCACAGTGAACACATCTGGAGGTAATAAGTCGAGTGCCATCGGAATATGAAGTGGGGCGCACAACTGTTCGGTCCGACACAACATGATAGGTATGCGCCTTGCAGACCGGACATTCCGAAAAAGCCCCTGCCTGCTGACGATAAGGTATTATTTCCGTTTCACCGCATTGCGGACAAAGCCACACATCATAGTCAACCGAGCCGATTCTCTCCTCAATATCCTGTTGATGAGTCAGATATTCATTGTCATGAACTTCATCTACCAAGTGTGATTGCGCGCCACACGATGCACACAGGTGCTTACCATAACGCATGCGCTTGCGCATCACATAGACTATTATCAGCGCAGGCAAAGCAATGCCGAGGGTAAAGGACGACAAGATTCCCATGGGAATAATCATCTTTGTCAGGGCGGCATATTTTTCAGTGACCGGCTTAGTTCGATTCTCTGAAATCACAAACAAAAGCCAAAGGAGACACACTGCGGAAATCACCAATGAAATAGATATGAAGAACGTAAACAAGGAACCATTCTCGTCGGTTGAGGCATTATTCTCCAATTCACTCATAACCTCCTCCCTACCCTCGGGTGAAGAAAGAATTTGAGAAATATCCGATACGGCAGCAACCAATCCGCCGTCGAAGTCTCCCTCGCGAAACTTCGGCACTACTTTGCGGCGATGCAACGTGCCCAACAATCCGTCAGGGAGAAGTCCTTCCAACCCATTGCCGGTGCGATAAACCGCCACTTTGCGCCCCATGTCGAGCAATATGAGCAATCCGTTGTTATTGTCCTTTTTGCCGATGCCCCAAGTGCGGAAAAGTTCAGTAGCGAAATCATTTACATCGGCATTTTCATCAATGGCAGCCACCGCCACGACAAACACTTCAGCTGAAGTTTCGCGCATCAGAGTGCGAAGCATTTCATTAAGCTGTGCCTCGCCTGCAGGGGTCAACACTCCATCGGGATTGGTCACAAAGCGAGTGCTGTCGGCAATGTGCACGTTAGGAATATCGTCAATAGTATAGCCTGCGGCATTGGCCATAAAAATCGCCAGAGCGGCGATCAAAATCGTCAAAATTCTCTTCATAATACCTTACTTAAACAGCGGGCAAAGTTTGTCCGTTCAGTCGGCGATACAAGTCAAGGGCATAGACATCGGTCATCGATGCCACATGGTCCACTGCGGCTTGCACCTTGGTAAACAAGTCCGAAGAATGCACATCATACTGCTCGGGGACCTTGCTCAGCAACAATCGCGAATAGTTCAACTCGGGAGCTCGCACCGCACCAACGAGTTTTTCCATCAGGAACGTAATAATTCGATTACCTGCCAACTCAATATCAACCACATCGGGGGCACTATAAATCTTAGCCCACGAAACTCGATCACAAGCCTCATACGCCTCGCGTTCAGCTCGATTGATTTTATCCAACAAACAGCCGCTGAACTCACCGGCAAGTATGGCGTCTTCGTTCTCAACAAACGCATTGGCACAACACTCCACCAATCGACCGATTACGCAAGAACGCATGTATGCCACTTTTTCGTTCGGGTCATCTATGCCTTTCATCACCTCGATCATGTGCTTACGACGTTCACAATCAAAAAAGCCAAGCATCAACTCCATCACTTCGCCATGCGACAAGATTTTCAGTTTATGGGCGTCTTCCAAGTCCATGACTTCGTAACAAATATCGTCGGCAGCCTCCACGAGGTAAACCAACGGATGTCGGGCATAGACCATTCTGCCGTCTGCCCGAGCCATGCGTTTGATTCCCAGCTCATCGGCAATGCGCTTAAAATCATCTTTTTCCGTGCAGAAAAAACCGAACTTATTGGCATGCACGGCGGCTCCGCTCTCATAGGGGTACTTCACAATCGATGCCAACATGGAATAAGTCATGGCAAAGCCTCCGGGGCGCCTTCCTTTGAACTGATGAGTCAACTGCCTGAAAGAATTTGCATTGCCCTCAAAGTTAATCAAGTCCGACCATTGCTCTGCGGTTAATTCGTGTTGAAGCGATGCACCCGCGCCCTCAGAGAAGAACGATGAAATGGCCTTCTCGCCGCTATGACCAAACGGTGGATTGCCCAAGTCATGAGCCAAACAAGCAGCGGCAACAATGTCGGGCAGATTCAACAACTTTTCTCGCCACGGCTTATTGGCATACTTGCGCATCAATTCTGTCACCGCCACTCGGGCAAGCGACCGGCCCACGCAAGCAACCTCAATACTGTGGGTCAAACGGTTATGCACAAAAATGCTTCCCGGCAGAGGAAACACTTGCGTTTTGTTTTGCAATCGACGAAATGGCGAAGAAAATACCAATCTATCATAATCTCGCTGAAAATCACTGCGAGTTTCGCTTTGACGATTATGATAATCCTCGAGTCCGAAACGTTTATCGGATATTAATAAGTCCCAATTCAATGCGTTACTGAATTAATTCTTAATGAAATGAATGTGTTTAAATCAATGGTGCAGGCGTCGCTGCTCCTTCGACAGACGCTCACCGGCATAGACGCCCAAGATAGTGACCACCCCACCGACAATGCCGAGCAGGCTCATGGCCTCATGCAGCACTATTGCACCGAAAATCAAAGTGACTACGGGCTGAAAATATAAATAATTCCCTGCCTTTACCGCTCCAATGCGCGCAATGACCCACGCCCATATCACGAACGATAACGATGAGGCTATCAACGCCAAAATCAACAAATTGACCCAAACGACAGGCAAGGTGAAAACCTCAAGAGTCAAGTTGCTCGGCTGAAGCATCAAAAACGGGAGCGTTGTTATCAAGCCGTAGAAGAAGGTTTTTCGAGTTACGTAGAGTGCGGAATAAAATGCTTGAAGTTTGCGCAACAGCAGTGCATAAACGCTCCAACACACGGCGGCCAACAAGCTCAATGAGTCGCCAAGAACTCCGTGGGCGAAACCATGACCGGCTGAATCGCCGGCAGAGCTTCCGCCAAGAATCACCATCACCACCCCGACCATGGCAATAACCGAGCCAAGCACAATCCCCTTGTTAGGACGCTCTTCCTTATAGATGAGGCCTACCAAAAGGGCGTTGATGAGCGGCGAAGTGGAAGTGATGAGAGAAACATTAGTGGTGGAGGTATAGAGCAACGCCATATTCTCTGCCACGAAATAGACCGAACCGCCACAAATGCCACAGAGCAAGAACAGCAACTCATGCCAACCGTTAAGCGCTCGCATACGCTTATGGCAAAACGCCAATAGCAACGCATAGGCGATCACGCATCTGAACAAATAGACTTCGATGGGTGAAAATCCATTATCTAACAAAACTCGAGTATTGACAAACGAAACACCCCATGCCGCAACAGCCACTACGGCTGCCACATGCACCATAAACGCGGGAACACGCTTAAATCCATGTTTAAATATCGATGACGACATGTGATTCGAATGATTCTGACCACAAAGTTAAATAAATTTCTCCAATATCTCTCCAGTCCGGCGCAAAATTTACCCGAAAAGCAGACGAGTCGACTATTCCTATGGGGCATATGTAACTTATGTTTCTTATGAGGGGGGAGGAATTTTTTATACGGGATTTTGAGAATGGATTTGTGTAATATGAGATTTTTTATTAAATTTGTGCGTTAAAAACACAAAACAGCACCCATACTATCAATGCAAACGCTTGATTATCTGACATTTACCCCCCCATTTTGCAAACAAGCAAGAGGGTAAAACTCGCGCATTACTTTGCTAAAATAACGTAATTTTGACATCTGCGGATATCCTCAGATGCGCTTCGTCATATAACTACTACTCAATCAATCATTATTATAAAACCAAAACGTACAATGAAAAAATTTACTTTAACACTTGCAGCGCTGGCCATGACGACGGCTTCAGCGTTCGCAGCAGCAACGCTGCCATTCGCCGATGGTATTTATACCATTGAGGGCGGCTCAACTTCAGCTCACCGCGGTTTCCTTGCCGCAGGTGAAGGCTACACCGAATATCCCGTTCTGAGCGATATTGGCTGGTCCAACTATAACCAGAATTCAACAACAGCCATAGAAGACGGCAAATATTGGTATATCACACCAAATGGCACCGCGACCGGATACTATGTTTATAACGTTGCCTTGAACAAGTTTTTGTCCGGAGAAGGCAGTTCTGTTCATTTCAGCGATAATCCCTACAATTGGGAAATCGTTGATAATACTCAAGGCGGAGTGACCTATACCTCTATCAAGTACGTTTCATTCGCCTGTGGCACAAAGCCCAAGAACGTTAACTATCACTGGGAAGCAGCTGACGGCGGCTCCACACACACAATGACATTGATTGCAGACGGCCTCACTACCTATGCTGAAGCCGTAGCCAACGCTGAAACAGCCATTAAAGCAGTTGAACCGGTATTGATTCACGAGTTGGCAGATATCGACAATGAATCAGTTTATACAATTAACAGTGAAGGTCGCGGTTACTTGTACTATAACAGCGAAAACACCACTCAGCTGTACTCATCGTCACACACCACCATTACAGATGATGCCGCTCCCATTGACAATTCATCTGCATGGTTCGCTATTCTGAGAACAGATAAGACCGCTGAAGGTCAGTATTACATTTATAATACTGCCGCACAAAAGTTCCTATCTTGGTCCGGCACAGGAGTAGCAGTTGATTTGGTAGAAGACGCCTCCTACACTTGGTCAATAACAGTTCAAGACGGCTTATTCCTTATTAAAGTCCCCGAAACGACACAAACATACCTTAACGTTACTAACTGGGAAGCAGCTAATGGTTGTAAAATATTCAGCACCGCACCGGACGTAGGTAACAGAATGGAACTCACCTCAGTTCCCTCTCACGGAGTTGATTTATCTGCTGCAAAAGCAAAAATTAATGCTGCAGAAGCTACTCAACAAGACATCACTTTCACATTCCCCGAATTTGGCGGACACAGCTTGACCATGACCGTATCAACTATGACAGGAGTTGATGCACAAGACGTAATTCCGACCGTTGCATTCTTCAATGCAACCGCCTTGGAAGACAATAACACAATCGTTTCAACCGAAAACACATCATTCACCGTTATCGGTGATTGGGCGTTCCCCTTTGAAGATGAAGAAGTTTATCGCATTGATATCCGCCTGAAGAGTGCTCAACATGGCTGTTCTAACCTTTTGTATGAAGCAAGTACCAAAAAAGTAAATACTCGCAATACGACGAACCAAGACGCGTTTGTGCCCGAGCGTTTGTTCTATCTCGCAGGTAAAGGTTTTGACGCAACAACGGGTAGCCTGATCGTAACTCTTCACTCAATCGCAGCTGACGCTTCTACCGGTTTCCAAGTAGCAGTTGGTAACAACAGCGTAGGAGCGTTCTCTGAAACTCCTACCGAGTTCCGCGTGGTTACCAACAGCAATGGCACCGGCATTTCATTGCAGCACCCTGAAAGCAACAATGCCCATGTTAATGACCTTTCTTCAGGTCTCGGCATCTGGAATCACGCAAACAGCCAAAATGACGCAGGTTCGTTCCTCCGCTTTGGCGCATTGGAAGATAGCGACTTCGACGGTCTCATGGAAGGTGACCTTGCTGCCTTCATTACTCAAGAAATGCTCGATGCCGCTAAGGCTTCAAAGAGTGCTGCTGACGTGCGCTCCCTGTTTGAAGCATCCGCTCCTTATCTTGCTGCTGTAGCTGAAGCCCAAGCATCGCTCGCAAGCATCGCTAATTATACTGCTGACCACTTCGGTGAAGACCTCGGCTATTTCTATGGCACTGACTACGATGCTATCGTCGCTTTAGCTGCTGCCCTGCAGGGAACTCTTGAGGGTACAGACGTTGCTGCAATCACCGCTGCAACCGCTGCGCTTGCTGAAGAAGTTGCAAAAGTGCAAGTACACCTCCCCGAAGCCGACAAATACTATCGATTCAAAGGCTACGCTTCTAATAAGTATATTACCCCCACAGCAGCAACCGGAAAAATGACGTTAAGCGAGCAAGCGAATGAATACTCAGTATTCTTGTTCCAAGCAGTGGAAGGTAGCAATAATACATTTAAGCTTCTTAATGTTCAATACAATGCCGGCATTACCGGCACTCATAGCCTCAGCGCTGACGGAGCAGAAACCTACACATTTGTAGCTTCAGAGGGCAAAAAAGCAGGTGTATTTACTGTAAAATCAAACACCACATCGGGCGGAACTTATTTACATGACAACACTACCACCGCTGACCGCTATGGAGCATACGACAACAGCAATCACGCTACCAACTGGTACCTCGAAGAGGTAGATAGAAACGGTAATACCGGCATTGAAGAAATCAATGTTGAATCTGACAAGGTTCAAGGTATTTATGACCTGCAGGGCCGCCGCTTGAGCGCACCCGTTAAGGGCATTAACATTATCAACGGAAAGAAAGTATTGGTTAAATAATTAGCCTAAAGATTGATAAGTATGGAAGACGGCGGCTCCGCATGGGGTCGCCGTTTTTTTTGTTGAGCGACGCCGCCTCCTCCCCACCAAGCCGCAGCTACGCAGCTTTTTGGGGGAGGAAGACGCCACGTTGACGACCTCACGCTGCTCGCAGCTACATTCGACAAAACAACCGCCCACGCGTCAAAATAGCCGCAGAGCGGCGTTTAAGCTGCGTAGCAGCGACTTGCATATAGGCCCGTGCAAGCAGCGCGGTAGCGATGCGCAGCGCGGGTTCTCCCACAGACACCCCCCTCCCAACCAAGCCGCAGAGCGGCGACTCCTCAGCGACAAACGAAAATATTTTTTCATTCATCGCTTAAAACTCTCCGATTTTTTTGTTATATTTGCGGTTAGTAACTATTACAAATCAAACTCAACCTATTTTTATGAAACACATTACAAAGATTTGCTCAGCAGGATTGCTCAGCGGCGCATTGTTGCTCGCCGGCTGTGGCACATGGACCAACCTCGGTAAGGGAGCTGCCATTGGCGGCGCAGGCGGCGGCGCAGTAGGTGCCGGAGTAGGCGCATTAATCGGCGGCGGCAAAGGTGCAGCCATCGGTGCAGCCATTGGTGCAGCAGTGGGTTCCGGTGCCGGAATGCTTATCGGCAAGAAGATGGACCAGCAAGCCGAAGAACTCAAACAAATAGAAAACGCAAAAGTGGAGGAAGCCACCGACGCAAACGGTCTGCAAGCCATCCGCGTAACTTTCGACGGCGGCATTTTGTTCCCGACCAATGGCACCACTTTGAGCCAAGGAGCACGCACAGACTTGAACCAATTTGCACAATCATTGAAGCAAAATCCCGAAACGAACGTTCAGATTTACGGCTTTACGGACAATACCGGTTCGCTTGAGGTTAACCAACGCGTGAGCACGGGTCGCGCTGATGCCGTATTCACTTATCTGCTCAACAACGGAGTTGAAAAGTCACGTCTGTCGGCAGAAGGATTGCCTATGCAAAATTACGTTGCAACGAACGAAACGGCAGAAAGACGCGCACAGAATCGCCGCGTTGAGATTTTCATTTCTGCAAATGAAGAAATGATTCGCCAAGCCGAAGCCGAAGCAGCCCAGCAACAAAAATGATTATCACCGAAGAACTGATTAACCTAATCGAGCAGGCCAAGGGCAACCTTGGTCTGCGCGATTATCTTCCGGGGCTGTATGAGCCCATTCGCTACACTCTCAGTGCCGGAGGCAAGCGCATACGGCCCTTGCTGACCCTTGCCAGCTGTCAGGCATGCGGAGTTAATCCTGAAGAAGCCATCAACCAAGCATGGGCCATTGAGATGTTTCATAACTTCACTCTGCTACATGATGACGTTATGGATCGCGCCGAGACTCGTCGCAATCGGCCAACGGTACACATTAAATGGAACGAGGCTACGGCAATACTTTCGGGCGACACGATGCTGACCCTTGCAACTCAGTTGCTGGCACGCTGCCCCGACGAAAAGCTACCCGAGTTGCTCAGGCTGTTTAACTCCACGGCAATTAAAATCTATGAGGGACAGCAAATGGACATGGATTTTGAGGTACGCAATGACGTGAGAGTCGAAGAATATCTTGAAATGATACGGTTGAAAACTGCCGTGTTGCTGTCATGCGCTTGCGAAACCGGTGCTATCATGGCCCACGCAGCCGACACCACTCGCCAAGCACTGAGCGAATGGGCGGAAAACGTTGGGTTGGCATTCCAGCTGCAAGATGATTACCTCGACACCTTCGGCGATGCCGAAACATTCGGCAAAACACCGGGCGGCGATATCTTGAACGACAAAAAAACGTGGTTGCTCATAACTGCGGAAGCCGAAGCGCCCGATGAAATCAGGCCGCTACTCGGCGGCGAGCGCTCGCAAGCAAAAATCGATGCTGTTACCGAGGTTTATCGGAAACTGAACCTTCCGGCACGCATTCATCGACTGATTGATTCATATACGGTAAAAGCCAACGAAGCTCTGGCAGATGCCAACATCTCGCCACGCGCACGCGACTGGTTTATAAACCTAACTGCCTCGCTCTCAGAACGAAAATCGTAGAGTAGCCGAAAGCGATGGAAACACGCACTTTATGGTGCGTGAATTTTCATCAACCTCGGCATAGCAATCATCGGAAAGGCGACGTCCGGTGGAGTCATACCAGAGCAAATGATAATAGCCGACATAGGGAGTCGGCGTCAAGCGACCCTTTAGCATTCCGCAGTGCCAATGGGTCGCATTTATTTGCGCTCCGTCAACGTAGATCAAATCATCACCGATACGAGCCAAGGTGTATCGCCCACCCGGGCTCGACAATTTCGGGTCACTCTCGCGGTCAAGATAGCGCAACTTCACGGCATCGGCGATATCGCGAGCGGAATAGTCGGTCATCAAGCGCGATATGTCATCGTCGTTGACCTCAACGACCACATCGACAACGTCAATCTCACCGCCTCGGGCATTAATCAGCAGCTCACCATCGGGGCGAGCCAATGAATCCAACATCATTACCGAATGAAGACCTCGCTCGCCGAAAAGCACTTCGACAGAGCCATCAGAGGACCATTCCAAGGCAAGCGTGTTATATCCGCCATCACAATCGAAGCCATGGTCAAGAGTGCCGGTAACGTTTCCGCATTGGATTTTGACCCGCGGCACATCTATTCCCTCAACAAAATTACGAAAATCGAAAACAACGTTGATAACATTCTCGCCCCACCCCACGCTCCATTGCTGAAGCCCGTTACGCCCGGCTCGGGCAGCGCTGTGAGCCACTCGGACCTCCAAAGCATCGATGTTCTTATCAGTAACGACGGGATGATCCACGGATAAGAACCTGACACCGGCAAATGCTCCCAATGTCTGTCCCAGAAGAGTCAATATCACGAATAACCTGCGCATACCGACGGCAAATGTAAGCAAAAAGGTTGACAAAACTGCGGATATGCCACAAAAAATGTCGTAACTTTGCACTCACTATGACAAAAGAACCCCACGTTTTCAGCAAACTATTCCTGACGTTTGCAAAAATCGGAGCCTTCACATTCGGCGGAGGTTGGGCGATGATTGCCATCATGGAACGCGAAATAGTAGATAAACGGAAATGGCTTACGAAAGAAGAATTTCTGGATCAACTCGCAGTGGCACAATCCATGCCCGGCATTCTCGCAGTGAACATCTCGGTAGCGGTGGGCGACAAAATCGCCGGCACTCGAGGGACTGTGGTCTCCGCCCTCGGCACCATATTGCCCTCATTCTTCATAATCCTTGCCATTGCCATTTTCTTGACACCGGACATGATTAAAGAGAACGAAACGGTAAGCAAAATTTTCCAAGGCATACGCCCCGCAGTTGTAGCACTTATTCTCGCGCCATTGGTCACTAATTGGAAACGCGCCGGGATTACGTGGAAAACCGCCTTCATTCCTATCGGAGCGGCGTTGCTGATTTGGAGCCATTGGCCCATAGTCTCAAATCCCGTTATTTATATTCTGCTTGGCATTTTCGGGGGATGGTTCTTCCTCGGACGTAAAACAGAAAACGACACTACTAAATCTCAACAATGATTTACCTGAAACTCATCTGGTCATACCTTAAAATCGGGCTTTTCGGCTTCGGCGGCGGCTATGCCATGCTCACCCTCATTGAACGCGAAATAGTGGGCAACGGATGGCTGACATCGACAGAATTCACCGATATAGTGGCCATTTCGCAGATGACACCCGGACCTATCGGCATAAACTCAGCAACATATATCGGCTATGTCACCCCCGGAGCTGTTGACCCGCAATTCAGCCACCCGGCATTCGGCATTCTCGGATCTATAATCTGCACCCTCGTGGTGGTTATTCCGAGCTACTTGTTGGTATTATACACCGCTCATTTCGTGCATCGCCATAAAGACAGCGCAGCCATAAAAGGAATCTTTGCAGGTCTGCGACCTGTGACAATCGGATTGATAGCGTCGGCGGCATTACTGCTGATGAATGGCGACAATTTCGGAACTGAAATGCCCGCCGTGATGAAAAGCATAGGAATATGCGCCGGGGCATTCATTGCCACATACTTCATGAAAATACATCCAATATTAGTTATATGCCTTGCCGGTGCTGCAGGCTTTTTTATCTATTAAAATGACCTATCCGGAAACCCTTGACTGGCTCTTTACTCAAACTCCGGTCTTTGAGCGCGAAGGAGCCTCGGCATATAAACCGGGACTCGCCACTATCACATCATTACTCGACCGATTGGATAACCCTCATCGCAAAATCAAGTGTATTCACGTTGCAGGGACAAACGGCAAAGGCTCAACGGCAAGCACTCTTGCGGCAATATTCCAAGCTGAAGGGTTCCGCACCGGACTTTTCACTTCGCCCCATTTGGTTGACTTCCGCGAACGCATCAGAGTCAATGGCGAAATGATCTCGGAATCAAAAGTTATTGACTTTGTTGAAAAATATTGCGCAGACACCCGCGGATTGCACCCCTCATTTTTTGAGCTGACCACTGCCATGGCTTTTGACCACTTTACGAAAGAAAACGTAGATATTGCCATAATCGAAGTGGGACTCGGCGGCAGGCTTGACTCCACCAATGTAATCACCCCCATGCTGAGCATTATCACCAACATTTCAGCCGACCATACCGCCCTGCTCGGCAACTCACTGAGGGAAATCGCCACCGAAAAAGCCGGCATCATAAAGGAGGGAGTGCCGGTAATTATCGGAGAGGCTTCCGATGCAGTGGTGCGCGAAGTTTTTGACTCTACGGCCGCCGAAAGGCACTCTCCCATATTATACGCTCCGAAAATCAACGCCATAGAGCAGCCAGACGGTTCATGGATATATCCCGACCATGACATACACGGAGCTCTTCGCGGAATTTTCCAGCCGCAAAACGCCTCAACAGTTCTCACCGCACTGCGCTTCTTCCCGAAAGTGTCATTGAAAGCCATAAAACGCGGATTTAGTGAAGTGGAAAGCCTTACAGGACTGCGCGGGCGCTTGACAGTAATGCAATCCGAGCCCATCGCCATTGTGTATGACACCGGCCACAATCCCGGGGCATGGCACTACCTCAGTCAGGAACTCTCGCGCATGGCGCGTCCGCTCACAATCGTTTGTGGATTTGCCGCCGACAAAGACGTCGATTCCATTTTGCAGTCCATGCCCATAGACGCATCGTTTATCTTCTGCAAACCATCAAGCCCGCGAGGACTTGATGCCGCGGAACTTCACCGGCGAGGCTCTCGCATCGGACTCATCGGCGAGGTTGCCACCTCAATCGGCGAAGCGATGGCTCGTGCACAAGAAATAACCCCTGCGGGAGGCACCATCTTCATCGGCGGTAGTAATTTCCTCATCGCCGACCTGCTGCAAAACAAACCATAGCGTCCATATAACAAGAACGGGCATAACTCTGTAAGTTATACCCGTTTTGTAGAAAATCGTCGGGGTGAGAAGACTCGAACTTCCGACCTCCACGTCCCGAACGTGGCGCGCTGCCAACTGTGCTACACCCCGATTTTGCGACTGCAAAGATAGCGACTATTCTTGAATTTTGCAAATTTATTTTGCAGTGTGTTTTATAAAAGAGGTTGCACCCGGATTTTAAGTGCAACCTCTTTTGCTGAATATCTGATGATGATGATTACTTGTTGAGATCTTGCATCCACTTGCCGTCAGCATTCACCATGTTGAATGATTGCTTGTCAGTAGAGCCGTCACCGTAGGTAACTTCGTAAACAACCTTAGCGGTGGTGCCGTCTTCAGCGATTTCTTCGCTCACGAGAGTGTAAGAAGCAATGCCCTGCTTTTCATTAAATTGAGCATCACCTTTTTCTTTCAACATAGAAACATACATTTCCTTAGCTTGTTTAGCTTCTTCGGGAGTTACGTTTTCGCCCATCTTGATGGTTTCAACGAAGCCTTCATAGTCTTTGTCCTTCAAGAGTTCAATGCATTCTGCTGCTGCATCTGCGGGAGTTGAAGCACCACCGCCACAAGCTGTTGTTGCAAAAAGAGCAATCACGCAAGCCAAAGAGAAAAATAGCTTTTTCATAATGAATAATGAATTTAAATGGTTAATAATTATATTTATTTAATAAAGGTAAGTTGATTCTAACAGCGGATTTTGATGTATATCCGAGGGCATAATATAGTCGCCTGACATACCGGGAGCATTGATTCGAGTAAGTCGCCCTTGAGCCAAGTCTACTCCAACATGTTCGAAGAGCAACTGCAACAATTCACTGCAATAAAGCGACGAAGTGTCTGATAAATCATATTGATGATCAAATTTGACTTTCTGATTTGCCTTTTCTATTGCTCTAACACTGATTTCCCGACGTTGGACTGAATCGAGAGGATAGCGCATGATTTCGCCTCTAACGGCTTTTTCCATTGAGAAAAAATCATTCAAAGCCACCGCACGAACTCTATCCAATCCGTCAGCACCCTCTCCGGGCACGGCATGAACTATGACTAATCCGCTATCTCCTTTCGCAACGACCCCAACATGGGAGTATTTCCCATCAGCATCGTTGAAAGCCACAATATTGCTGGTAATTCCATTGCCACGACGAAACACAACATCTCCCTCCGTAATTGCATCGCTCGGAATGCTCAATGCTCTTCTATCGTTAACATCGGAGCATTGAACCAAAGCTATCGCAACAAGGGTCAGAGTTGCCATATTTATTAAGAACCGTAACATGAATTCTTTGTGGTGAAACATGAGGCAAATTTGGTGGTTTTAACCGACAACACCGTGTCACTTGAACAAATTTAATTATCAAAACGTAAATTTACACTTATTTTCATTTATTAATACAAGGCAATCTGTAAAAATTAAATATTTGAAATTACGTTTTAATCCGTTGAATCAAACAAGGGTCGCTGATTTCATATTTTTTGCGTAAATTTGCAGACAATTCATCATACACTTAAACACATAACCATACATGACTAAAAAGATTCTTGCCGGCATAGCAATGTCATTATTACTCGCATCATCTGCTTCGGCAGTTGATAAGATCGTGAAAATCGATTCATTTGCGCACAACATTGCGCCCGACACTCAACACAGCTGGAAATCCCCGAAATTTATTCGCCATATTGCAGAGAACGCATCAAAGCAAGAATCAGACGTTATCCTCGGGCCCACAGAAGGCTACTCCCTCATTACCGGTCCGGATGGTTCTCAATGGTATGCGACTCAAACCTATACGTCGGAGAACTATTATTATAGTGCATCTATTATTACTGTTTTCAATGGGCGTGGAGAGCAACAAGGAGTTATCAACGTTGAAATCCCTGAGGGGCAAAACGTGAATCAAATAATAGTTGATGACGTTGTTTCAACCACTCTCTTCGACAAAGACGCCAACACCATGGAACTCCCCGTTATTTTCCACAATATTCTTGCACCCGGAAAAACGTCATACACAACTAATATTTATGACATTGCTTCAGGTCAACTCAAAGCAACATACGAGGGGCGTATGGTTCTGATGAGCTACAATACCGGATATCGCAACGAATGGATTGGCATTTTGAGCAGCGACTCCATTGCTGACGGTCATTCATACGCACGCTACGATATATACACCAAACCCGGCTACAGTTCCGACAACGCCACTCTTAAACACACGTTTGCTGTCCCCACATCATTGGCAGAATATCAGATTGGCAGCGTACTAAATGTGTTTTTCATGGACCACAAGCCATACTACACAGTTTCGCATTACGAAAAAGAATATCTCGATCCGGCGTCCTATGAAGAACCTTGGGACATGATTCCCACAGCCGACAACAACTTTATCACAACCATTTTTGACCAAAACTTTAAAGAAATCGGCATGATTAAAGTCCCGGTAGTATCGACTCCACAGAAACTCATGCAGTTCGGCATCGGATTATTGGGCATTCAAGATTTCAGCAAAAATTATTGGGACTCATCCAATAATATGCAACTCGTGGTGACGACTTCGATTTTCAACGTAGTTTCAGAGTCGGAAAACGTCAGCATCAGCGTTTACGAGCTGAAAGGCAATCATGTTAAAGACATTGCTACTGAAATCAGCGATTGGATGAGAATGTATGACGTACCCGGTCAACCCACTCAATTAGCCATGCTTTCAGCCGACGGCACCGCACTGTCAATGGTGAACGTTCCCGAGTGTGAAACAGTAATCACTTTTGGCAATGAAGTGGAAGGTGAACCTATCTCCACAAATATCGATCGCTATGCAGTTGGCGCCGGATACCAATATATCGTGGCACTCCCCACCCCTGAAGTTGACTCGGAAAAGAACTTTATTCAACGCTTTGCGTGGATTACCACTGAAGGCGAGATTGCCAATCAAGTAAAATTCAATCTCGGCAAGAGCAACGCAAGCTGGATTCCCTTAGTGATGGGCGAAGTAATGAACCCCTACGTATTTGACACCGACGACATGCGCGAATATGTCTTTATTGCCAATCAATACGTATCAGGCACTACCGGGAAAATCACCGATGAACTGCGCATCGTTAAAGAAGACGGCACAGAGGTGCGTACATATAAGGAAGATGCAACCAAAGGAGACCTCGGAATCTGTAACATCGTTGGCTTCAACGACGGACTCCCTGCCATCATCGTGCCCTACCTCAACAGTTCAACAGATCTTTGCACCGTAGAAATTGATTTCCTCCCTTACAATAAATTCAGTGCCGGAGGCGACGGCTCCGTCGAAACCCCCTACCTCATTTCAAGCATCGGAGATATGGCGCTAATTGGGCGTGATCTTTCAGCGAACTATAAGATTATCAAAGACTTTGACGCTGCAGAGTTCGGCGAATGGGAACCTCTGGGGCTATTCACCGGCACTCTCGACGGTGACAATCACACCATTTCCAATCTCTACATCAGCGGCAATTCGTCATATCCCTCAATATTTGCAGAAACCGAGAATGCATCTGTCACAAATCTCAGACTTGCTTCTCCCGAAATTTACGCCTCAGACAATGCAATGTCTATCGGGCTCATTGCTGCCAATGCAATATCTTCAAATTTCAGCAATATTCAAGTTTTTGATGCGATAATCGAAGCCGATGCCGATGCTTTTGCCACCATTGGCGGCATTGTTGGTTCGGCAGCCCTCAACAGTACCATCAGCGAATGCTACAACGCCAACACCTATATTAATGCACCCGGAGCATCTCCCGTTGGTGCAATTGCCGGAGACACTCGCACCACGTCAAACATCGAAGCGTGCGCAGCTTCCGGCTCAATCAATGCCGGTAAAACCATCGGAGGCATAGTAGGCGAAGCATCAACAGCGTGCTCCACCACCAATTGCCATTCCACAGTAAGCATCACCGGCAAACACACCATTGGCGGTATTGCAGGATATGCTGACCGCGGCGGCATACACGCCTGCTTGGCAGAAGGCTCACTGACAGCAACTCAGGCGGCATTCAGCAATTATATCAACGTTGGTGGCATTGTCGGCTCTCTTGCTGCATTCTATGGCGAAATTTCGACCGACACGGACAACGGCGAAACAGCAGCTAATCCATGGAACAACATGGTAATCTCAAACAATGTGGTCAACATTGACGAAATCGAAGCAACGGGCAGTGCCGTTCATCGCATCATCGGCCACTCTCGTTGGGACGAAGACATTGAGGCTCAAAAATATGACAAAACGGTAATTCCGACCATGGACGTTGCTATTGACAAGAACTACGCCGTTCTTCCCGCTCAAGCAATTGAAAACGCCATCTCCGCCGAAGTCAATACCACAGAAGGCGCAACTCTGATGCCCGAAGAATTCACCGCCGAATTTCTGACCGCTCTTAATTTTAATTTCGGCACCACAGCAAGTGCGCCATGGGCATTGATAGACAACGCCTTCGGCTTATATTTTGAAGATGGCTATCAAAGTGGGATTGACGACATCGCAGCGGGCTCAAACCGTTTGATATATAACGGCAGTGAGATAATCGCAGGTAAAGACTCCGTTATCGAACTTTTCAATATCAGCGGTATCAAAGTAGCCGATGCAACCGGAACACTTAACGTTGACGGCTTGCATAAAGGCATCTACATTGCTACTGCGACTAACTCCAACGGAGAAAAGCAAACAACTAAAATCTTCGTCAAATAAACGGATTTTTTACTAACTTTGGAGTTGTGAAAAAGTTGTTGCTCATACTTGTTGCAATGGTTACTGCAAGTGCTGCACAGCCTTGCACATCGGCTCTGATTGGTGCGGACCGCACTATTTCGGGAAATCCGATACTGTGGAAGCACCGCGATTCAGGTTTTGAGCAGAATTTCATTGAGCGAGTTGAAGCCACTGACACAACCATGGCCTACATTGCCCTATTTAACGGTGGAGATTCACTGCTTCGTGAAGCATGGATTGGAGTAAACGAAAGGTCCTTTGCCATTATGAACACGGCATCTTATAATCTTGCGCCCGACACCGCCACGTTGAAAGACCGCGAGGGTTTGATTATGAGCGAAGCATTGCGTAAGTGTGAAACGGTGAATGACTTTGCGAGACTGCTTGACTCTCTGCCCAAGCCCCTCGGGGTGCAAGCAAACTTCGGAGTAATCGATGCAGATGGCAATGGTGCTGTCTTTGAGACTGACGACAACGGCTACAAATTCGAATCCCTGCGCGCCGATTCAATGATTATCCGCACCAACTTCTCCTGCACAGGGACCTGTGGCGACGGACTCGGACGGGTGCGCTATGACAATGCATGCCATTTGCTTTGTTCTCGGACAGATATTTCACCCGGATTGCTGACCGACAGCATTTCGCGCTCATTTTATTATGCACCGCTCGGCTGTGACATTATTGAAGACTCGGAAGTGACTGAGATTGAAGATCGCGGTGACTTCATTCCGCGCCGCTCCACTTCGGCATCCATTGCCATTGAACTCGGTGAGCAACCGACTCTATACGTCATTTTGGGTTATCCGCCGCTTTCTACTGCTACAACGGTGACGCTGAACAATATTCCGAAAGAAATGCGTCCCATACTTCCGGGTGCACTATCTCCGCTGAGCAAACGCAACGTTGAGCGACGCAATGCCTTGTTTCGCCGTGTAAACGGCAAGTATCTCCTAAATATTGCGAAACTGAGATGAAAATACTCCTTAACACCTCCTTTTTCTTCACTCCAACTGCTGCCGAAAAGGTAAAATCAACACTTCGCGATCAGTGGATTCCCGCATGCCGAAGCTGTGGCGAATCGCAACCGGTCTGCTTGAAAATGAGCAGCGAAGAAGGAGTTGAGCGCATGGCAATTCAAACGCTTTTCGAGTCTGAAACCGAAGCCACGATTTTTCTTAACGACATCCTTCAACCGATAGCTGCAGACCTTACTCGCACCCTCGGTGCAAATGCTTTCACATGCTTTTCAACCATGATGGACGTCATTGAATTATGACAAAAGATTGGGACAAAATAATCATCGGCATCGACCCCGGCACCAACGTCATGGGCTACGGCATTCTCGGCATTAAACGCGGTAAGCCACAATGTATTGCCTTAGGAGTAATAAAACTAAATCGGTTAGAGGACCACTACATGCGTCTGCGTCGAATATATGACCGGGTGCGCGCCCTCGTTGAACAGTATTTACCGGACGAAATGGCCATCGAAGCTCCGTTTTTCGGGAAAAATGTTCAATCAATGCTGAAACTCGGGAGAGCTCAAGGCGTGGCCATGGCTGCCGCGCTGAGCAGAGAAGTTCCCATAACGGAATATGAGCCTCGTAAAATCAAAATGGCAATCACGGGCAACGGCGCAGCAAGCAAGGAGCAAGTACGCGAAATGCTACGCCGAATCCTCAGCATTCCCCATGAGCGACTTGATGAAGAAGTGCTTGATGCCACCGATGCCCTCGGCGCAGCCCTTTGTCATTTCTACGAAAGTCAACGACCCACACTGCCCAAAGGTCCGAAATCTTGGAAGGAATTCATAGCAAAAAATCCCGACCGACTCGCATAACCCTCAAAACAAATAATAAGTATGAAAAGGAACGTACAACTCAGCAATTTCTGCTTCATTGCCACAGCGATCACTCTGGTACTTCTTTTTGGCTGCACATTCATTATTCAAGAGGCTATATGGATGATTCCTTGGGGAGTATTCTGCGCGGCGACATTGATATTCTCACTATATTATGCACCACTCAGCATTGAAGTAACCAACACTGCAATCGTAATAAATCGCTCATTGTCGTTCGCAAAACAACTACCTCTTGCCGACATCAAGGACATAAAACCCTACCAGCCGAAGAATGCAGTTCGCACATGTGGCAGCGGAGGATTTCTCGGATATTGGGGATGGTTTGCCGCTCCTGAAATAGGCAAATACTTTGCCTACCACGGCAAGACCGCCGACTGCTTTCTCGTGGAGCTAACCGATGGTCGCAAATATCTGCTCGGCTGCAAGGATTATGCCGAAATCGTTAACCGTGTAAAATCCCTTATCAATAACCAAAGTTGATTTTTACGTCGTTTTTTCGTAACTTTGCACCCCAAAATAAGGCACACAAAAACATTTAATAACGTATTATTACATGTCATTTTTTAAGAAAATTTTCTCCCGCGAAAAAAAAGAAACATTAAATAAGGGACTTGAACAAACCAAAGAAGGATTTTGGGGCAAACTAAAGCGAACAATTGCCGGCCACAGCACCATTGACGATGATTTTCTTGATGACCTTGAAGAGATCTTCATCACAAGCGATGTTGGAGTGGAAACAACCGTAAAGATTATTGAGAGAATACGCAATCGCGTAGCCAAAGACAAGTATGTCAACATGGACGAACTCCATGCAATGTTGCGTCAAGAAATCGCCGATATGCTTGCCGAAAATGATCCGAAAACGACCGGAGGGCCCGACGAAGATTTCCATTTACCCGAAAATAGCCGCCGACCTTATGTGATTATGGTTGTCGGAGTTAACGGAGCCGGAAAGACCACTACAATAGGCAAACTCGCCAATTTGTTCAAAAAAGCAGGTAATAAGGTTGTTATCGGCGCGGCCGACACATTCCGAGCTGCAGCAACCGAACAACTTGACGTTTGGGCGGCACGTTCCGGAGTGGCAATCGTGAAGCAAAAACTCGGGGCAGATCCCGCGGCTGTGGCATTCGACACTCTGCAAAGCGCTGTGGCACAGAATGCCGACGTAGTAATCATCGACACTGCCGGTCGACTTCATAACAAAAAGCCACTCATGGAAGAATTGTCGAAAATTCGCCGGGTGATGCAAAAAGTAGTAGAAGGAACTCCCGATGAAGTTCTATTGGTTCTTGACGGTTCGACCGGACAAAATGCCTTTGAACAAGCCCGCCAATTTGCGCAAGCTACAACGGTAACCGCACTTGCAGTGACCAAGCTCGATGGCACAGCAAAAGGCGGCGTAGTCATAGGCATCAGTGACCAAATGGGCATTCCCGTACGCTACATTGGTCTGGGCGAGGGCATCGATGACCTTCAAGTCTTCAATAAGGAAGAATTTGTTGATTCTCTGTTTGCAGAAAAATGAGGGTAAACATCGTTTCACTCGGCTGCTTCAAGAACTTGGTAGATACGGAGCGACTGCTGGCACTGCTACGAGCCAACAACATTGATGCAAATATCAGTGAAGATCCTACGATTAAAGCCGACGCCGTGGTTATCAACACATGCGGATTCATCGGTGACGCCAAAGAAGAATCCATCAACACAATACTGCTTGCCGCACAAGCAAAGAAACACCGCAGAGTTGGGCGCATTATGGTTTTTGGCTGCCTGAGTGAGCGATATCCAAAAGATTTGGCAGAACAACTGCCGGAAGTGGATAGTTGGCACGGAAAATTCAATTGGCAGGACATTGCTCGCGAACTCACCGACGGAGAACTGAAAACCGCCAGTCCGGAACGCATTATTTCCACACCCTCGCACCATGCATACCTCAAAATTTCCGAGGGATGCAACCGCTTCTGTGCTTTCTGTGCCATTCCTCTCATTACCGGACGCATGCACTCGCGCACCCCTGAAGAAATCACCACCGAAGTGCGCGAACTCGTTAGCCGAGGGGTTAAAGAATTCAATGTTATTGCGCAGGACCTGACCGGCTATGGCTTGGACCTACCCGGAGGGCGTCATTTACTGCCCGAACTCATTGAACAATTGGCGGATATTCCCGGAGTGGAGTGGCTAAGACTTCATTATGCCTACCCCGCCGACTTCCCCATGGAATTAATGGATGTGATGGCTCGCCATGACAATGTATGCAACTATCTTGACATTGCGCTACAACACATTTCCGACCCCGTTCTGACAAATATGCGCCGCCACATTGACGGTGCACGCACTCGTGACCTCATTACGGAAATGCGCTCTCGCGTACCCGATTTGCATCTACGCACCACCCTCATGGTGGGATTTCCCGGTGAAGGCGAACGCGAATTTCAGGAACTGTTGGACTTCACACGAGAAACTAAATTTGAACGCATGGGTGCATTTGCATACTGCGAAGAAGACGACACCTATGCGGCAAAAAACTTCCGCGACGCTACTCCCGACGAGGTCAAACAAGCTCGCCTCGATGCTCTGATGTCTTTACAAGAGGAAATTTCTGCAGAAATTCAGCAGCGCAAGATCGGTCAAACCTTGCGAGTGATCGTTGACGACGAAGAACCTGAATTCTTTATCGGGCGCACCCAATGGGACTCACCGGAGGTGGATCCCCAAGTATTGATTCACAAAGACAAAGCACTGAAGATAGGCGAGTTCGTCAATGTAAGAATTGAAGACGCCCTTGACTTTGACCTAATTGGCACTGCAGAGTGAAACTCCACCTGTTCAATCCCGAAAACGACCTTGCACTCGCCTCTGCTGCTGCGAACTTTACTCCCCCGAAAAACGTAGTTGAGTTTCGAACCGCCTTAGCAGCATTGCCCATCTGGCTTGCTGAACCGGGTGACAACATCATTGCTCCGGGCCTCAACCTTGAATGGCTACGCCAAACCGGAACCGCAGTGGGCGTGGAAATGGTCGGAGTGCCCGAGCCATGGGGATGGAGCGAGAATGCCGTATGGCAATATCGCAGACTCGGTATCACCGGACCATTCCCTAACATAGAACGCTTGCGTCAACTAAGCCATCGTCGCACGTCGATGAGCCTTTACAATCACTTATCTACATCAAATCTCCCCTACTCGCTTCCTCCCGCTCCTCGCGAAATATTCTCTACCGACGAGCTCCCCGACTCAGACCTCATCATACTCAAATCCCCTTGGAGCTGCAGCGGTCGAGGAGTGGTGGATTGCCAAGGATTGTCGTCCGATATAATTCGTCGCAGAGCAGAAGAAAGCATACGCCGACAAGGGTCGGTAATGGTTGAGACCAAACTCAGAAAAGTCAGAGACTTCGCCATGCTTTTTGAGAATGGCAAATATCGGGGATTGTCATTGTTTCTAACCAACGGAACGGCATATACCGGCAATATTGTAGCCCCCGAGCATGAGCTTGTCAGAATGCTCGACACACCATACTTAAAGGAAACTGCTCGAGCAATCGAAAGCTGGATTCCGACTGACTACTCGGGACCACTCGGAGTTGATATGATGCTACTCGATGACGGCAATATTTGTCCATGCGTGGAAGTTAATCTGCGTAAGACCATGGGATTCGTTGCCTCTGCCCTTGCACGCCGCTTTGGGTCCGGTGAACTTCGAATAATTCCGCGCCCGTCAACAATTCCGCCATCAGCCATCCGCCTCGTGCCCGAAAACTCACATTTTGCCGCTATATTATATTAGCCATAATACTTCTCTTGACTGAAATAAACTAATCGTTAATGACAAAAAATTATTAAAATAATTTCAAAAAAATGGAGAACCCTTTGAAAAAAATTCGCTGGTCAGGATTTTTGCTTTTCTGCATCTGCATTGTTTTTATAATAAGTTTTGCTTGCCTTGGCATCTTTGCATATAAAATTTATTTAGAAATCGGTCAGGCAGACTCGCCAACGATCAACAGATTCTTCCTTAATAAATGGGACTGGCTGGCATTCGGAGTTTCACTCATATCATTGACATTTAGTTTTGCAACGGCTTGGTCGCAGTGGCAAACACAAAGAAACACGGCTAAAATCACTCCGGAAAGCCAAAAGCAACTGCTGCTTGATTATGCCCGTCATTTCTCCACAAATTTAATAGTTATCAGCGCACTGCGCGAAAAAATGAAGGGAAAGTACAACACTCACTACCCCGCTGAAGAACATTTCTTGAAACTTAAAGTGGATATGAGTTTGCTCCACCCAGCCATATTTATACAGAACATCAAGAAATACCAAAAAATTTGCGAACTACAGGTACTCTTTCGTAACTTTAATGAAGAAGTTAATGTTACCATACAGCACTTTACAAATCCAAATCTGATAGTCGAAGCAAAAGAACGCGACTTGAAAACCTTGGAGTTTAAAATGGGATATTTCACTCAAAAAGTAATAGAGACACTCAATGCCCTTTTTGGTAAAAAGACAGCTCACAAGACCGATATAAAAACCACAATTCAAACGATGCTTGCTACACGAAACCATAAAGGCAATAACCCGATACTCGCACTTGAAGAAGCTAAACGATATTTAGGCATGGAGAATAATCCGTATTTACAGCGGCTTCCATCAGACATAGAAAATCTATTCAACGACAAAAATATAAACGACTGTCTTCAACAATTCAACGAACATATACACGTTGAATTGAATGGAATTAACGACTCCGGTTCCGAGAAAATCGCTCTGATTCCTTTTCCGACTTCGGGATATCGATTCTAATCAGTCGTCGGAATAGTGGCGGAGAACTCGGCGGTAAGAGTTAAATACCTTCGACTTTGAGATAAAACCGACGTAACGGCCCTGTTCATCAACAACCGGCAAGTTCCATGCGCCGGTTTGATCAAACGTCTTCATAATGCTTTCCATGCTTTGCCCCACGGCAATCTTAGCCGCCGGTATCGTCATAAACTTATCAACATACATACGACGATATAAATCCGGACGGAACATGATATTGCGAATTTCATCAAGATAAACAACCCCGATCAAGACTCCGTCGTCCGCCAACACCGGAAATAAATTGCGCGATGATTTGGCTATGACGTCACACACTTCTTTCAGACACATTTCCGGCTTGACAGGCAAGAAATCCGTTTCAACAACGGAATCCATCTTCAAGAGAGTTAACACGGCTTTGTCTTTATGATGAGTGAGCAATTCTCCACGTTGCGCCAATCGCATTGAATAGATGCTATAAGGTTCAAAGAACTTAATGGTTCCATAGGCAATTGTGCTTACTATCAACAACGGCAAAAACAGATTATAGCCGCCTGTTAATTCTGCCGTCAAGAAGATGGCCATCAACGGTGCATGCATTACTCCTGACATCACTCCGGCCATGCCCATCAGCGCAAAGTTTTTGGTAGAAAGACCGAGATCGAACAAATCGTTGCCAACGTAAGCAACTAAAAATCCGGTAAAGCAGCCAACGAACAGCGACGGCGCAAATGTACCTCCGACTCCCCCTGCTCCATTCGTTGCTGAAGTTGCAAACACCTTGAGCAATATGATGGCAAGAATAAATAACGCAACGGCATTTATCGAAGTGCTCTCATCATAAAACACCGATGCACGCACAATCGCCGACGGGTCTCCACTCAGTAAGTCGATAATATCGCCATAACCCTCACCATAAAGCGGCGGGAACAAGAAGACCAGTGCCGACAAAATCGAGCCGCCAACAAGGACTTTAAGCCATGGATTCTTAAGTTTTGAAAACATATTTTCCATGGCATTCATTACTCGGGTGAAATATAACGATGCAAAGCCACAAACAATCCCAAGGAGGATAACCATAGGAATTCGATTGGTCACGAACGATTCACTCTGCACGAAGAAAAACTCAAAGTCATAGCCATGAAAGGTATATGCAACAGTGGCAGCAGAAATCGAGGCAATCATCAGCGGCATTACCGATGCCGCCGTTAAATCAAGCATAAGAACCTCAAGAGTAAACAGCATACCGGCTATGGGGGCCTTGAAAATACCGGCAATGCCGGCTGCTGCACCACACCCTACGAGCATCATCAATATGCGAGGCGACATTCTAAACAAACTGCCTATTTGAGAGCCGATTGCCGCACCGGTATAAACAATCGGACCCTCAGCACCTACCGAACCGCCGAATCCGATAGTAATCGAGCTGGCAAACAGCGATGAATACATATTATGAGCCTTTAACCGCGACTTATTCTGGGATATGGCTTGCAAAACACGCGTCACACCATGACTGATATTATCCTTCAGTATATGTCTGACATAAATCCCGGCTAATATTATACCGATAACCGGATATACGAAAAATAAGTAATTGCCTCCTTCTTGGCTGAAATCACTCGTCAAAAAATTTGCAATCGTGTGTATGAGAAACTTAAGCAACATTGCCGCAAATCCGCATAACACTCCGACTATCAAAGCCAGAATCAATACAAAGTTTTTCTCCTTGATATGATGCTGACGCCAACGCAAGAAATTCAGCATCCAGCGATTAAACCGCCTTGACCTATATGCAATATGCCCTGTTGAAGTCTCCGACATAGCTTTTACTTTCCATGACCGCCAACTACGGTGCGAACCGTGTGAAGCAATATTTTTATATCTGTTAAAATCGAAATATTCTCGAGATAAATCAAATCATAACGCAAACGCTCTATCATTTGCTCCAGATTTGACGCATAACCATATCTAACCATCCCCCACGAAGTAATTCCCGGTCGAACTTGATAAATAAATGGATATTGCGGTACCCGAGCAGCAATCATCTCCGCAAAATATCTTCGCTCCGGCCTCGGACCAACGAGCGACATATCGCCCTTGATGACATTCCAAAACTGCGGAAGTTCGTCAAGCCTGTATTTTCGCAAGAATCGACCAAAATGCGTGATTCGAGGATCTCCGTCAACGGTCACTTGCGGACCCACACCCGATTCGGCATCTGCACGCATACTGCGAAACTTAATGATTTCAAACGGACGGCCTCCATATCCCAATCGTTCTTGCCGAAAAAACACCGGTCCTTTTGAGTCACACTTTACTTTAATCGCTAAAAACAACATCAGTGGACTCAGTAACACCATTGCCACCGATGCACCCACGACATCGACTGCGCGCTTAATATTGGCAGTAGAATCCAGAATATTTGGATTGGAAATACAAACGAGCGGCTCACCCACCACATTAAACGATCGGTGCGAAGCAAGAACCAAGCTATTGACGTCGGGCGAAACAAACAATGCTCCCTTTATATCGGCCGCCAGACGTATGAATGATGCCACCTCTTTACCGCTGCCCATAACCTTAGGCGTCAAAATCATACGATTAACGGCATGTGTCTGACAATAATCCGACAAATCTGAACGCTCAATAATCACGAAGTCCTTATTGTGCACACCAGCAAAATCTTCACCATTAAGCCGAACAAACGTGTGAATTTTCATGCCATCATTACTGCTTGACTCGTTTATTCGACACGCCAACCTAAAAGCCTCCTCATCAGTGCCAAGCATCACGGCATGGCTTATTTTATGAGCCGCACGGGTTCGTCTGAGTTCTATGGTCGTAATCAAATACCGTCCGCAATAAACGCAGACAAAAAGTAAGCCGCTAAGCATGAGCAGATACTCCAACACCAGCGTGCGACTCCATGCGCTATCGTTTACCACGGCTAAAAAGAAAATACCGAGAGAGCCGAGAATCGCAGATGACAAGGTTAATATTGCCTCTTGAGCTCTGGAGCGTTCATCTACTTTATTGTAATAACCCGACAGCCAATATATAGCCATCATCATGAGAGGGAACAACACCTGTCCCCATAGCACCTTCGGATAATGATAATACTCACTCAGCGTCAATGGGATTGTAATAAGAGAGACACGAAACACATTGAATAAAAACACCGCCAAATACGTGGTAACAAAGTCCGTTACCACATAAATCAAGCGCAATCTGTTTTGTATCTTAACGTTGAGGCTCAGCATAATCACAAGTGCTATCTGATGATTTTTACTACTCCTGACTCGGTCAACTTTATTATCGACGAAGGCTTGACGTTTGCTTCGGAGCTTGCTCTACGCGAGGAGCAAACATAGTCCACAGCTTCAAGAATCTCCTTTGTAATAGCGTTATAAGCCTTCGGCGCCGGCTTGCCCGAAATATTTGCAGAAGTGCTAACCAACGGTTTGCGCAAGCGGCGACACAGTTCCCGACAAAATGCGTCCTTGGTTACCCTAACAGCCAATGACCCGTCGGCTGCCGGCAAATTGGGTGCTATCGGCGGCACTATTGCCCGATCATAAATAACCGTCAGAGGTTCAACTGCGGCCTCCAATAATTCATAAGCCACCTCAGGCACTCCGCAGACCCAACGCTCCAAATCATCGGCATCAGCCAACAAACATATCATAGCCTTGCTGTCGACGCGATTCTTTATTCTATACACGCGCTCAACCGCCTCGGCATTAGTAGCATCACACCCTATACCCCATATAGTATCTGTGGGGTATAGGATAATGCCGCCTCGCTTCAAGACTTGCAAAGCATTGTCTATGTCCGCTTTGTCAATCATTTAATCGAATATTCCTTCGAATAGCGAATTACTTGAGGCAAATAATCCTCAGTATATGTAACTTTTACGTCAATAATTTCGCCGTTTGCATCAAATTCGGGGGTATATACCGGATTGACAAATCCCTTATAAGGCGCAAGATTCAATTTCGCATAGCGCTCAAGAACCTCATTATGCAAATCCGGATCTACGGCAACTGCATACTGTTCAACGAGTTCGCGTCCGGCCTCATAATCGCCTTCACTCTTGATTCGCTGAACCTCAGCAAGCAGCTGACCGAAAAGATTGCGCAGTGCTTCATAATCATTAATTTTCACATAGGTCTTGCCGTCCTGTTTAACCATTTCGACAATCTTGTCGGCCTCGCCATGCTTAAGCGCCCATTTTGCAATAAGCTGACGATTACGCATGTGAGCTTCTTCAACGTCCTTACCCGGCTCAATACGTACCAATTGAGTCATCAATCCGTTCATCATATATTCATAATATGATGCTTTATATGCTTCGGGATTGTCAAGCAATCCAAGCTCAACAATCTTGGGGTCGGCAAGATAATAGAGTGCAAAGAGGTCAGCACGAGCCTCTTCCAAAGTCGAACCATGAACTTTTAAGGCATCGGGGTCAACTCCGGGTAATAATTGACCGGAACCGTGACCGAGACATTCGTGCAAGTCTGTATGAAGGTTATCGGTAACAAAACCGTATGTTTCCATCAATTGACGGGTCGGCTCATCGATAACGAATTCTTCAGCAAAACCATTGCCTTTAGCTGCCTGGTCATAAGCCATGGTGATATTCTCAATAGTTACGGACTTCGAACCATGCTCGGCACGAATCCAATTGGCATTGGGCAAATTGATGCCGATAGGAGTGGCAGGATAGGCATCGCCCGCTAATATGGCTGCTGTGATTACCTTCGCACTTACGCCCTTAACTTCCGGTTTACGGAAACGAGCGTCCACGGGTGAATGGTCCTCAAACCACTGTGCGTTTGCTGAAATTTTTTCTGTACGTTCGCTGGCGGCTTCGTCTTTGAAGTTCACAATACTTTCAAACTGACCAATCATGCCCAGCGGATCTCCATAACTTTCAATAAAGCCATTGATAAAATCAACCTTTGCATCGAGTTCTTTAACCCATGCCACAGAATAATCATCGAAAGTCTTCAGGCAACCTGTTTCATAAAAACTGATGAGTTTGTTCATGTAATCAAGTTGACCGGGGGTCTCGGCATATTGTGAAGCCTTCTTCAAGAGTTCAACAATGCGAGCAATCTGCGCTCCATAAACGCCTCCTACTTTATAGACTTCAGGACTGATAGTTCCGTCAGCGTTCTTAACCAATCGCGAATTCAAACCATAACTAATCGGAGTGGAATCATTCGGATTCTTCAATTTGGCGTAATAATCTTCAACCTCTTGCTGAGTAATACCACCTCCGTAAAGATTACATGCGCTCGCCTGAATCACGTCAACGCCATCAGCTTGAGTTACACGCTTAGGCATAACTTCCGGATTAAAAATCACCTCCGCAAGAGTTGCATAATCGGCTGGCTTCAGTTCATCCGGCAATGCATTTACCTGATTTTCAAGCCACTCAGCTGTAAATTTCGGAGTAAACTTGTCCATTGAATAATGGTGGTGAATACCATTTGCAAACTCAACTTGCTTGAGATACGTGAGAAAATTCACGTAGTCTTCAGCCTCGGTATCGCCCTGATAATTAGCATAAACAGCTTCGAGCATATCGCGAATAGGCAAGTTATACACACAATTTTGGTCCCAAATAATATCGCGACCGGTAATCGCAGCTTCTGTCAAATAGTACACCAAACGCTTTTGATCAAGCGTCAAGTTTTCAAAACCGGGCACGGTGTAGCGAAGCACCTCAATGTCAGCAAATCTGTCCACTGTGTAATCAATATTTGTTTCTTGTTTCTCAGAGCCGCCACATCCCGCAAGTGTCAAAGCACAGAATGCAACAGGCATTAAATTCTTGATTTTCATTGTGATAATGGGTTGTTGTTTAAAATTATTCTACCTGGACTATCAGCCCCTTAAGATATTCTCCCTCGGGATGATAAATATTTATCGGATGATCAGCAGGCTGCGTCATCTGATGTAAAATGCGAACTTTTCTACCTGTTTGCGCCGCGGCTGTAAACACCGCCAAACGGAACTGTTCGCGACTCACGGCTTGCGAGCAACTGAACGTAAATAATATTCCTCCGGGAGCAATCTGCTCAATGGCACGAGCATTCAGACGACGATAACCAATCAAAGCATTACGCAATGCACTTCTATGCTTGGCAAATGCGGGAGGGTCAAGCACTATGAGGTCATAGTCTCCTTTCTTAATATCAGCCAAATATTTAAAAGCATCAACCGCAAAGGCTTCGTGGCGGTCACATCCGGGGAAGTTTAATTCAACATTGGCACGAGTCAATTCTATGGCTTTACCGGAAGAATCCACCGAATGAACTTCGCGAGCACCTCCACGGAGAGCATAAACAGAGAAACCTCCCGTATAACAAAACATATTCAGGACCTTGCGCCCGCGAGAATAATATTCCAAAAGCGAGCGATTATCGCGTTGATCAACGAAAAATCCGGTTTTTTGACCTCTTAGCCAGTCAATATTGAAACTGAGTCCGTTTTCAAGCGCAACACTTCCCGAATAGTCGCCTATGATATACGCATTTTGAGGATCAAGATGCGCTTTATAGGGCAGTGTGGTTTCCGACTTGTAATAGACATTCTTTACCGCCAAGCCCGGAATTTCCGTCAACGCTGCAGCAATAATGTCGCGACAAAAGTGCATACCGGGAGAATGAGCTTGCACCACGGCCGTAGGACCATAAATGTCAACTACCAAGCCCGGCAAAAAATCACCCTCCCCATGAACCAAGCGGTAAGCATTATTATCGCTACGCATCAGTTGCAGTGAACGGCGCAAGTCGAAAGCCGCTGTCAAACGCTCGGCAAAGAACGTTTGATCTATGGCTCGCACTCGACCGAACTCCAACATTCTGACAACTATGCTGCCTATCTGATAGTGACCGATGCCTAATAATTCATCGGCCGAAGAGCGCACTTCAACCACATCTCCCTCCTCAATGTCCTCCGGCATCCGCGCTATGGCACCGGAAAAGACCCAAGGATGAAAGCGACGGAGCGAATCTTCTTTACCGCGCTTTAAAATTACTACAGGATATGTCATTTAAAAAAGCGAATTACGTCATTAAGATTAGCAAACAGCAACAAAGCCAAGAGCAAGAAGAAGCCTATGCTCTGCGCATATTCCAAGAATTTTTCTGATGGACGGCGTCGTGTAATCACTTCATAGAGCAAGAACAATACGTGCCCACCGTCAAGTGCAGGAATTGGCAATATGTTCATAACCGCTAACACAACGGAGAGCAGAGCTGTCAGGAACCAGAAACTTTCCCAATTCCACATGTCAGGAAACATACTGCCCAATGCACCGAAACCGCCAAGTTGCTGCGCGCCTTTTTTACTGAACACTTGTCCTAAAGATTTCACGTACTCGGTGAGAGTCGATGTGCCGAGTCGCCACCCCGCCGGAATCGCTTCAAAGAAACCGTATTCCTTCACGTAAACGGGATATATTTCTGTGATAGGTGCAATATTGACCCCTACCAGTCCTTCGGAAGTGGGAGTAATCTGAGTAATGTTAGTCGCGCCGTTTCTGATATACTGCAATTCAACTGTCTTACCTTTGCATGAATCTAATGCCGCCTTAAATTCCTTGAACGACGGTGTGGAAAACTCCCCGACAGAAACCACCCGGTCTCCCGTAGTTAAACCGGCTTTCTGCGCCGGCTCTCCATTTAACGTCTTTGAAATGACCACCGGCTGACGATAAGCAAAAAATCCCTTATCCTCATTGAGATTCAACATGAAATCATTCGACAGCGCAATGTCAACGGTATCAGTTTGATTGCGCAACACGGTAACCACCTTTGCTTGAGCCAATGTAAGCAACACGTTGGGTTGGTCTGCCTCAACTTCCTTACCATCTGCCATCAGCGGTATGTCGCCGTTCTGAAATCCCGCAGCAAGAGCTGTCGGCGCATACTCCATACCGGCATAAGCATCACGGAACTTCACTCCGCGCTCGCCCCAGCTGAAAGTGATACCGATATAGATGATAACTGCAAACAGAAAGTTGAACAACACGCCTCCGGTCATTACCAGCAAACGCTGCCATGCCGGCTTGGTGCGAAATTCCCACGACTGAGGTTCGGCGGCAAGCTTCGACGCATCTTGAGTCTCATCAATCATGCCGGCTATGGCGCAATAACCGCCAAGCGGCACCCAACCTATACCGTAAATGGTTTTCTTCCATGCCGGAACCTTGTTGCCCGTTTTCTGATAATCCTGCCCGACATTGAATTTCACCAGCGAATGAGGATTACTCTGCTTATCCATCCACGTGCAAAATTCCAAACGTCCTTGCTCCGGAACGTAGCGCATCAGCGAAAAACGAGGATTGAAAAACATGTAAAACTTCTCTACTCGGATTCCAAACATCCGGGCAAAAATATAGTGGCCAAACTCATGTACCACCACCAGTAGCGACAATGCAACGATGAGCTGAAAGGCCTTGATTAAAAATGTTTCCATTATTTACTTCTTCTTAATAAGTTCGGAGGCTATATTGCGTGCCTCAGTATTGGTTGCTATGTAATCGTCAAGAGTCGGTCGCTCAATGAAGCCCACCAACCCGATTGTGCGCGTTATTACGTCGAAAATATCATTAAACCCGATTTGGTCACGTCGGAATGCCTCATTCGCAATCTCATTTGCCGCATTGACCACACATGCCGTGTTGCCACCGCGCTCAAGCGAATAATGTGCAAGTGTCAAACACGGGAACTTATCCGTGTCCGGAGCCTCAAACGTCAGAGTCCGATAATCGGCAAGAGTCAGCGGACGCTCACCGGTGGGCAATCGGTGCGTTTCGCCCAGTGCATAACTTATCGGCAAATGCATGTCGGGAATGCCAAGTTGTGCCTTAACCGCTCCGTCTTCAAATTCCACCATGGAGTGAACAATGCTCTGTGGATGAACTACTGCCGAAATCTTATCACCATCAACGTTGAAAAGCCAACGCGCCTCGATGATTTCAAAGGCTTTGTTGAGCATAGTGGCTGAATCTATGGTGATCTTCGCGCCCATATCCCAATTAGGATGCTTCAGGGCTTGTGCAGCGGTAACTGAGGCTAATGCCTCCTTCGGCAGAGTCCTAAACGGACCACCCGAAGCCGTAATGATAAGTTGCTTGATTTTTGCCGAGTCCTCACCTACCAAGCATTGATAAATAGCAGAATGCTCCGAATCTACCGGGATGACGCGCGTGTGGGATTTGGAGAGCATTTCCGAAACCAGTTCTCCGGCAACTACCAGAGTTTCCTTGTTGGCCAAAGCAATGTCTTTACCCGATTCTATGGCCCTAATCGTCGGCAACAAGCCCGAATAGCCCACAGTTGCAGTTACCACCATATCTGTGTCATCTGCAAGCATGGATTCGGCAATAGCAGCGTCTCCGGCTGCCACTTCAATCCCGGAGCCGGACAATGCCGCGGTAAGAGCACCTTTCTGACGCTCATCGGCAATAATCACTCGTTTGGGATTATACGCCTTAGCTTGCGCCACCAACGGCTCCAAACGGCTTCCGCCTATCAACGTGGAAACCTCAAATAGCGCCGGATTGCGGCTGATTATGTCAAGTGTCTGAATGCCAATCGACCCCGTTGAGCCTAATATGGCAATGCGTTTTTTTGATTGATTCATTTTTGATGATATGTTTTGCAAAGGTAAGCATTTTTCACGACTCAAACAACCCTTGAAAAAAAATCAACCCATACATTCTGATTTTCAGAAATATTGCGTAAATTTGCACATTAAAATTCACCTAAATGCTATTATTAAATCATTCATCCATAAATTCATAATCTATGAAAAAATCTTTACTCAGCATTTGCGCTCTCAGCGTGGCAGCCATTGCCGGCGCTACTATTGACGAGCCGTTTATCATGCCCTCATCTTACATCATGGGCTTCTCTCCCGATAAAACCGTTGCCATAGGTGAATACTTCGGCAACGTTTATATACATGACCTCACCAGCGATGAAGCGCCCAAAATTTTTGAAGCATCTGAAGACGGCCTGACCTACAACAGCTGCGGATTGGGCAACTTCATAGGCAACAACACCCTCTGCGCATCTCGCGGCTCGGGTCACGCCGTTGAAGCATACCTTTGGGGCAAAACCGGCGTTTTAAACGGTCGATTCGTATCTATCACCAACGAAGTCAAAGGCGGTTTGGGCTCGAGCAACGGCGTTACCCCCGACGGCACTCGCATCTGCGGCAACAATCCTACCGGCGAAGAGTTCGGCATCGAGGCTGAAAACACAATGGTTGTTCCCGCGGTTTGGGAACGAAACGGCAACACATTCACTCGCACTCTTCTCCCCTGCCCCACTAAGGACTACCTCGGACTTAACCCTCAGTACGTAACCGCCCTGTCCATTTCCGATGATGGCAAAACCGTCATTGGTCAGTTGGTCAGCAACAACGGTTTTCTGACCGAGTTCGTGGTTTACAATCAAGCCGAAGACGGCACATGGAGCTACCGCAAGCCCTTTGACTCTCTGGTTAACCCCAATAAACTCGAAATTCCAGAATATCCCGGCGAAGGGCCCGAAATCCCCACTCTCGAAAAATACATGAGTGAGGAGCAATATGATGCATACCTCGCAGCGCTCGAAGAATATAACGCCAATCCCGACGGAAACGTTGAGCCCAACTACAAAGACTACATGACCGAAGAAGAGTATGCCGCATTCATGGCTGTTTATATACCCTACCTTGAATGGCTGGAAAAATATGATGAATATGAACGCATCGACACTCAGATTCGTAACGAAAGCATCTCATTCGAGTTTAACCTCAACTCACTTTCGCCCAATGGTCGCTACCTCGCATCTTCAGCCGTAGAAACCTACTTCATGGGCTTCACTCGCGTTTCAAAATACACTCCCGTGCTCTATGACTTGGTTGAAGACCGCATCATTTTCAGCGACGGTCCGGATATTCGCGTAACTGCAGTGAGCGACAATGGCGATGTACTTGGCTTCACTCGCGACATGATTAACGGCCTTGACCTCGGCTACGTTCTCCCCGCCGGTGCTACCGAATGGATGCCCCTGCAAGACTACATTGTTATGCGTAATCCATCTGTAGCTCAATGGATTGAAGACAATTGGAAACGCGACGTGGAATTAGTTGTAGATCCCAATGAATACGTGACTGAGTTTCAGACCCTTTACGTTACCGGCATGCCCATGATCAGCCGCGACTTCACGCTGCTTTCCACCGTCGCATTCAACTATTGGGAAGACAACGACCTGCCCAATGACTACAACTCCTACATCATTCCCCTTGTTGAATCAGACAGTGCTATCGAAGAAATCGAAAACGTTGATAACGCCAACGCTCCTGTTGAATACTTCAACCTGCAAGGCGTACGCATCAGCGAACCCGAAAATGGTGTATTCATCCGTCGTCAGGGCTCTGATGTCAGCAAAATTCGCAAATAATAAATGACTCTCACTCAGAATTTTCCCAAAGTACCCCGCGTTGCCATTCAAGGCATCGCGGGGTGTTTCCATGATGCCGCGGCTCGAGCCTTCCTCGCACAATACGGAATCGAAAACGTCGAAACCATCGGCTACAATTCTTTCCCCGAACTGTTCGACGCTCTTTCAACAGATGCCTCCCTTCTCGGAACCGTAGCGATTGAAAATACAATTGCAGGTGCGCTGCTCGCCAATCATGAGCTGTTGCGTCAAAGCCCCACTCAGATTATCGGAGAATACAAAATGAGAATCAGCCACGTTTTGTGTGCGCTTCCGGGAGAGACTCTCGAATCCATCTCAGAAGTAAACTCTCATGCAATGGCTCTGATGCAATGCGAACAATATCTGCGACGCCACCCACACATGAAGATGGTCGAAAAATTCGACACAGCCGGTGCTGCCGCAGAAATCGCCGAACATAAACTCGCTTCTCACGCTGCGGTGTGTGGCGAGTTAGCCGCAAACCTCTACGGGCTTAACATTCTTGAAAAAGGAATCGAAACCAACAAACGCAACTTCACTCGCTTTCTCATTCTTGCCGACCCGCTTTTAGCTGCGGAAATGCTGCCGCGAAAAGAAGATCTGAACAAAGCCTCGGTAGTATTCTCTTTGCCACACACTCAAGGTGCGCTCAGCAAAGTGCTGACAATCTTGTCTTTCTACGACATAAACCTGTCGAAAATCCAATCAATGCCCATTCTCGGACGCGAATGGGAATATCGTTTCTACCTTGACCTCACTTACGAAAGTTTCGTGCGCTATCGCCAAGCAATCGATGCCATCCGTCCGCTAATCAACGACTTGATAATACTCGGAGAATACAAATCTTGTGAATAATCATGAAAACTATTGTACCGGCCAACAGAATTCAAAACGTTCAAGAATACTATTTCTCACGTAAGCTACGCGAAGTTGCTCAACTAAACGCCCAAGGGCTCGACATTATAAGCCTCGGCATCGGCGGTCCCGACAGGATGCCGGCTTCGGAAGTTATAGAAACACTTACTGAAGAAGCAAACCGCCCCGACTCTCATAGTTATCAACCCTACGTTGGGCTGCCTGAACTTCGCAAAGCCTTTGCCGACTGGTACAATCGCTCATACGGCGTCACCCTCAACCCTGCAAACGAAATTCTGCCGCTGATCGGCTCCAAGGAAGGCATACTCCACGTGTCGATGGCATTCCTCAACCCCGGCGATGGGGTGTTGGTCCCCAACCCCGGATATCCCACATACTCCTCGGTTAGCAACCTCGTTCAAGCAGAAATCTTTCCTTACAATCTCACGGAAGAAAACGGATGGGAGCCGAACTTCGATGAATTGGAAAAGCTCCCGCTGGAACGCATAAAACTCATGTGGGTAAACTATCCTCACATGCCAACGGGCACTCCCGCCTCTGCCGAACTACTCAAAAAAATCGTAGAATTCGGACGCAAGCACTCAATAGTCATCGCCCATGACAATCCCTACTCCTTCATTCTCAACTCCACTCCCCGGAGCATTCTTGAAATTGAGGAAGCAAAAGACGTTTGCATAGAGATGAACTCACTGAGTAAGAGCCACAACATGGCGGGATGGAGAGTTGCCATGTTGGCCTCCAATCCTCAATTTATTGATTGGATTCTCAAAGTGAAAAGCAACGTTGACTCCGGACAATTCAAACCCGTGATGCTCGCTGCAGTCAAAGCCCTCGGCCTCAGTAATCAATGGTACGATGAGCTGAACGCAGTCTACTCCGAGCGACGCATCGAAGCTGAAAAAATAATGACTGCCCTCGGTTGCACCTTTAATCCCGACCAACGCGGTCTGTTCCTATGGGGAAAACTCCCGGCAAACGAAAAATCTGCCGAAGAATTTTGCGACCGCATTCTTCATTCTGCACGCGTATTCATCACTCCGGGCTTCATTTTCGGATCAAACGGCGAAGGCTATGTCCGTATCTCCTTGTGCGCCACTGTCGAAAAGCTCCGCAAAGCCCACGCCCGCATCGTCTCTGCCATCACCAATTAAATTGCCGCAAACATATCTTCTACAAGGCGCTATTTTGCTCTTTTCGCCATTGCAGCCTGGCACGCGTCATCTCCTCCTTTATACCTCCCCGTTCGAGAAACGCTTGTTTAACGTGGTCAAAGTATCGCTTCAACAGATAATCCGTCTGACGAATCAATATGATTGCAATATTGGCGATCGTTTCTGCAGAACGTTCCTTTATAGCATCAAGGTAATACTCCGAGGAATTCTGTTTGGCACATACCCTGCGAGCCTGCTCATGTTTTTCGCTCCCTTCCGCCCATAAGAGCAACCCTCTTACTCTGAGATAATCCTTGTAATCCTCAATAAGTTCCTAAAGGCTGGCACGTGCCACATTCAGCAATTTTATTTCAGTTTCAGAAGACGTCGTTGCTGCTGCACACCCTTCCACAATGTTTTGCTTCCCGGAGCGAGCCGCCTGTATCATTTGATCAATTGTTCGATCTTCACGACTCAGATACTTGTGGGCGAAATAAAAGGTAACATCATAGACGCACACCGATTTCCGGTAGCAGAGTAGATCATGATAGTTGCCTTTCTGACGGATAAAATCGCTAACTGGCATAATTCTCTTCGGTTTCGTCAAATATATGGAGTGAAAACTTATACAGCAATAATCCCAATAATATTTTTGTCGAAGTGCACTTGTTTTTTTTATTTTAAAGTTTTTAAAAGGCCTGAAAGGGATAAAAGGGGCAAAAGGCTCTACTCACCTATAAGCGATAATTGCCTTCCACCCTTTTCGCCCTTGTTGCCCTTGCCGCCCTGCCATCGAGAAGTTCATGCGCGAGGCGTTTTGGGCAAGACCCTACGAAGCCATAAATAGCCGACCAAACCGGAGATTATGGAACCGACAACGATGCCAAGTTTTGCTTGATTGAGCAATGCAACGTGCGACGCATCAGGGAAGCTTAGATTTGCGATGAAGAGTGACACAGTGAAACCTATGCCGCCAAGCATAGATACTGCCGCCAAGGCGATCCATGAACTCTGCGCCGGCTTGGGAGCGAGCCCCAACCTGATAGTCAGCCAAGAAAACGAAAATATGCCGAGGAACTTGCCAAAAAACAAGCCGCAAATAATCGCCAACGAAACGCCTTCAAACATTGCCGCTGGCTCCATATCAAGTAAGAATATGCCGGCATTGGCAAACGCAAAGAGCGGAACAATAAGGTAGTTCACAATCGGATGCAAAAGGTCTTCAAGGTCTTGCAACGGGGAGATAACCTTATCGCCGGCTGATTCGATGACCTTAAGTTGATTAAGTTGCTCCGGACAGAGCATGGAAATCTCATTCAGTCTATGGTCATCTTCAGTTTTGAAGTGACTGATTGCCTCTCGAATTTTCTTCACGAAACCTTCCGGTGCATATACCGGACGGGCAGGAACGCAAAACGCCACGAGCACACCGGCAATGGTGGGATGTATGCCGGATTGCAAAAACAGGAACCAAACGACCACTCCGAGCGAGAGATAAAACATCTTGGTTTGGATCTGGAAATAACCGCCAAGATATAGAGCAAGCAGTACTCCGGCAGCATAACAGAGCAAATCAAGCTGAATACTTGACGAATAAAATACTGCAATAACGACAATTCCACCTATGTCATCAACCACGGCGAGAGTGGTGAGAAACACTTTTAGTGCAATGGGGACTCTACAGCCGAGCATGGTCAACACACCTAATGAAAAGGCTATGTCAGTAGCCATTGGTATTGCGCAGCCTCGCGAATAGTCTTGACCATTTGACAAAAACCAGAAGATGATGACCGGGACTATCATGCCTCCACATGCTCCGATTATAGGCAACAAGGCCTTACGAAATGACGATAATTCGCCCACCAACACCTCGCGCTTGATTTCCAAGCCTATGGAGAAGAAAAATATCGCCATCAACGCATCGTTGATAAACTCCAATAGGGTCATCGGATGACCATTATGGCTGAAGAGGTTAAAGTCACCTATTTGCAGGTGGACTTCTTGCTGCCAAAAATCAGTATAACACTGATTTACGCTCGGCAAGTTGGCAATGATAAGCGCAAGAATGGTTGCAACAATAAGCACGTTGCCTCCGGTGGCATGCGCTTTAATTGCTTTTGCAGCCGCATAGTAAATGCGATGAGGTCTATTGTTTATATCCGGACCGAAATGGTCGTCACAGTCTTTCATACCGAAAACTTAATCAAGTTTAAGCACAGCGAGGAATGCCTTTTGCGGCACTTCAACAGAGCCGATTTGCTTCATGCGCTTCTTTCCTTTTTTCTGTTTTTCGAGCAATTTGCGCTTACGTGAGATGTCGCCGCCGTAGCATTTTGCAGTCACGTCTTTACGCACGGCTTTAATGGTTTCTCGCGCAATAATTTTTGCGCCGATTGCAGCCTGAATGGCAATATCAAATTGCTGACGCGGAATGAGTTCCTTTAGCTTTTCACACATTCTGCGACCGAAGGTCACGGAGTTATCAACGTGGGTTAGCGTTGACAGTGCGTCAACACTTTCTCCGTTAAGAAGGATATCCAACTTCACGAGTTTGCTCTCGCGAAATCCATGAAGATGATAATCAAACGATGCGTAACCCTTTGAAATCGACTTGAGCTTATCGTAAAAATCAATCACTATTTCACCGAGCGGCATATCGAAGATAATCTCCATGCGATTACCTGATATGTACTCCTGCTTTACCAATTCGCCGCGCTTACCGAGGCAAAGCGTCATAATCGGACCGATATAGTCGGCTGCAGTGATAACCGAAGCGCGAATATAAGGCTCTTCAATGTGGTCAATCAGCGTTAAATCAGGCAAACCGGCCGGATTATGAACTTCTGTCATGTTGCCTTTCTTGTCATAAACGCGATACGAAACGTTGGGCACGGTGGTGATAACGTTCATGTCAAATTCTCGGTCCAATCGCTCCTGAACGATTTCCATGTGAAGCAAACCGAGAAATCCACAGCGGAAGCCGAAACCAAGAGCCACGGAACTTTCCGGCTGGAAGGTCAACGACGCATCGTTTAGCTGAAGTTTTTCGAGCGATGAGCGTAGATTTTCAAAGTCTTCTGTTTCAATCGGGTAAACCCCGGCAAACACCATGGGCTTCACCTCCTCAAAACCATCAATAGCCGCATCACATGGGCGCTGAACATGAGTAATCGTATCGCCAACCTTTACTTCTCGGCTGGTTTTGATGCCGGAGATAATATAGCCCACATTGCCCGCGGAGATTTCCTTTCGCGGCTCCATGTCCAAACGCAAGATGCCGATTTCATCTGCGTGATATTCCTTGCCCGTATTAACAAACTTCACGAAGTCATTGGTTCGCATCGTACCGTTCGTCACTTTGAAATATGCAATGATGCCGCGGAAGGGATTGAATACAGAGTCGAAAATCAGAGCCTGCAAGGGGGCATCAGGATCGCCCTTAGGCGCGGGAATACGCTCCACAATGGCACGCAACACGTCTTCCACACCCATACCCGTCTTGCCCGATGCTCGAATGATTTCTTCGGGGTCACAACCTAAAAGATCCACAATCTGATCTTCAACCTCCTCGGGTTTCGCCGAATCAAGGTCACACTTATTGAGCACGGGGATTATTTCAAGGTCATTATCAATGGCCATGTAGAGGTTGGATATGGTCTGTGCCTGAATGCCTTGCGATGCGTCAACGATGAGCAAAGCACCCTCGCAAGCAGCAATCGAACGGCTCACCTCATAGCTGAAGTCAACGTGTCCGGGAGTGTCGATAAGATTGAGCACATATTTGGTACCGTCAAGCACATAGTCCATCTGAATTGCATGGCTCTTGATGGTGATACCACGCTCACGCTCCAAGTCCATATCATCGAGCACCTGCGCCGCCATGTCCTTTTGGTTCACCGTGTTAGTATACTCCAAAAGTCGGTCGGCAAGAGTGCTTTTACCATGGTCAATGTGCGCTATAATACAGAAATTGCGGATATTCTTCATTTATCAGTGGGTATATTCGTTATAATCTGCAAATTTAACGAAAATCCTTGAATAATCAGCTAAATGAAGTCGATAATCCGCAAAATCCGCCGAGTTATAGTTGCTATTTTCTCTGATATTCTGCCAATGGTGGCACAGGGAATTTAGAAAACAACGTATTGACCGCTTCGGCAATGCCCTTCAAATTCCTATATTGACCCTGCGAACCATCGATAATAGTGGCCACCGATGCCGAGAATAGCGGCAACTTTCTGTCGATATTAACCATATCTACTGTCAAGACTCCCTCTTTGTAAATCCCGGTAATTACTTGAGCATCAGGATTCCAATAATAGTATCGAGGATAAATAAAGCTCGGATAGAAACCGCCCCACGGACCCGGGCCGGGGCCGAACGCGGGTCCCATTGGTCCATATGGATAAGCCGGTTCTGTGTCCACTCGCCTTTGAACGGTAACCGCGATATTCACAAGCAATGGCGAATCATCGGCGGGGGTGAATCCACGCTCAATCATCTGTTCACGAATAGCAGCGGCGATGTTATAGTAGGTCACCATTGCCATTCCGTTGGGTAAACTGCCCTCATCGGGAGTGACAATTCTGAAAGTCTTATACGCCGACAAATCTGCATCATTATACGTTTCGGAGTTCACCAACGTATAAGGCGAGCACCCGACCAAGGACATTAGGAGCAATCCCGAAGCCAAGCCCATTAACAATGTTCGTTTCATAGTTCAATTGCATGATTATGTTATCAGAATCATAACAACTGACCCACGCGAAGCGTTCACCCCACCCCACGAAAACAAACATAGTCCTCCTGACGCATACATCAGAAGGGCCATGCTCTTATCGTGATTTAAGGGATTAGATAATTTTGTGGACCTGATCACCGATTTTCACAACGTATATGCCTTGAGGCATCAACAGCGCCAACTTTGATGATGACATCACACCGGTGGCAACACACCTGCCTTCAACATCATATACCGCATAGCTTGCGCTCTCCACATCTGATTCAAGAATCAGCGAACCACTGTCCCAATATACATTTGAATTATCCTCGTTATTCATTCCAACGGAGTCTATTGACGCTGAAGGAGCCTCATCGGTTTCAATAAATGTGGTAAAATAATCCCAACCCGGGGCGGAGCGATACGCCTCGGCTGAGCCTATAGGAACATATACCGGGGTAGAGTTGGGAGTAAAACCACCAAAAGCATTACCTCCCACACACACCGGAGGAATCACAGCCTCGGAATATATCCACTTTATTCTTTCCCAATTAGCACAACTCGAAGTGCCCAGAGTTTTGACCGATGACGGAAAGGTGATATTTTCAAAATCGCAGCCATTGAATGCATTAGAGCCAATGGATTCAACCTCTTGCGGAAGTGATATGCGTTGTAAAACATTAAAACCGCTGCCATTAACTGCATGAGAAGCAAACGCATAATCTGGGATAGCATTGTTTTCAAGCACTACTTCATTCATGCAAATTTGACCCAACTTACCCGGATTCACACAATTACTCATATCATAAATATCCGCCTCATTAAGTTGCGACTTGCCGATTGTCAATGTGTGAATTTTATTTTTAACGCTTTCTATTTCGCTTCCCAGCATGCCCGGCGTCACATTATAAATTGCCATACTTACAGCAATGGGTTCAACATCTTCATTAGGAAATATCTGCGGTTCAGGTTTTATGATTTCAGGGACCAAATCCACTGCCAAATCGCCGGTATTTGGGAACTTATAAATTGTGCAGTCATGCGCCCAATTGGCTTCCGGCATTTCATCTACGAATATCTCCCACTGCTGTGTACGTTCTGCCAACAACCAATAATCTTGATTAAAATAATTTGCATAATAACCCTTTACAACCTCATAGGCCTGTTCCAAAGAAATACTTTTCTCTTGCGCATTAGCAACAAACGCCATGACCAACCCTATAAAGAACGGGATTCGTAGTATCAACCTTTTCATAACAGCATAATTAAGTTGTTTGACAATACTTTAATAGTTCCAAAATTAATATATTTTTACTAATTATCAAAAACAGTCGAGTTACTTTGAAAACTTGACGGCATTAATCGCCTCTCCATCAACAATATACGACACGCTATATATGCCACATGGTAAATCCGTAGTATCTAATTGAATGATATTTACACCAATTGGTACGAGATATTGTATGGGAGGAACAATTTCTCGCTCTAAAATCACTGTTTGCAATTCTGATGTGGCTGTTTGTGGTGACTCTGCATTTACTAAGGCACTCATACTTGAACAAAAAAGTGCAACTGCTAACAAAATTTTGATAAACTTTTCCATAAATAAATTTAACTTTTTGATTTTATTTATGCAAATTTCATCAGAATCGTTTATTTACTAAAATTTTGAGGGTAAAACCATTTGTTTTTTTAAAACCCTATTTCCATGAAACTCAGACAGTTACATCGACACAAATATCTAAAATTTATCGCAACATTTTCACCAGCCCATATCGCATTGATAATCAAGTATTTAACCCTCACCATAACAAAAAAACCATTATCTCACTGAAAATGAGGTCTCTAAGTCATTGAAGCCATAAACTTTGCTGCATTTTCAGTATTTAATTTGCGTATTTTATTTTTAAGTCGAGCCTTTCTATTGTAAATTACTTCAAGTTTGTCCACCTTCAAGAACAATGCAATAGCACTAATCGAAAACCCAAGTGCAGTATATAGAAATAATAAATAGTCTTCTCGTTTCAAATTTGGCAAATCCGCCCTAAATGAATCCATTAAGCCTGAGCAATGTTCATTTAAAATTTGCTCATATTCTGATATTTTTTTCGAATCTGAAGACATTTGTTCAATTAATGCTTCTATTTCTGCTGAAATTTTCTTTCTAATTAATCCAGTTGCCTTATGCTCATATATAATTTTACATAAATTATCTATAATCTCAAATCTCGCGCCCATTAGTTTTTGAATTGTCTCATTAGCTTGTGCTAGCCCAGACTCTTTAATCTTCAAAATTTCCTCTAGATTTTGTGCTATAAGTATATTCTTGTGAATTTTTGTATTCGTATACTTGTATAGGTAAATACATATCACTATCGCTACTATTAGCATCAAAACACCTATGCCGAAATATATTTTACGCAACAAATGCGACCGTCTAAGAACTTCTTTCTGCTTGCTAACTTCTTCTGCATACAGCCCATCTAATGCTTGCCCAAAATTTTGCTCTCTAACAGAAATAAACGTGATTTTCAATTTATCATATAAGTTGCTCAACACATTCAATGCTGACTTATAATCGCCATTTTTTTTATGAATCTGATATGTTAATGATAACTGATCTTTAGTAGAACACTCGTGCATCTCTTCAAAAACAGCACGCGCATGTTCTATATTTCCAATAGCGAGATGCGATAGTCCATACAAACTCAGCATATTATCATTCAACTTTTTCCTCTCTTTAATCCGAGCAAAGCAATCTATAGCGCTATGGAAATCTTCAACTCCTACATATGCTATTGCTAATAAGTCATTACTCATTGATAATAGAATTGAATCATTATACAAGTAAGCTGAGTCCAACACTTGTTTTGTATATTTAATAGCCTCATTACATTTATCATTATTGTTATAAACCCTTGCAAGACTAAAAAGAGCATAATTAATGTAGGGTTGGCGACCGGACTTTTGCAAACTGTTAAAAGCAGTTTTGGCGTAAAATATGGCGTCTTCAGTATGAAAATTTGCATCGTATATATTAGCAATCTGTTCAGCAATGCGTCCATGCCAATAATAGTCCTCAATTTGCTCGGCAAGATCCAGTGCTTTCAACATGGAAATAAGTGAGCGAGGATACTCCTTTGCATTATAGTGTACTCTGCCATGATAATAATGCGACAGCATCTGATATCTCAAATTATCTGACTTATCAAAGAATTGTACAGCTTGTATAATCAAAGAATCATTTGCCACATCGATATAATTCTTGTCTAACGCTTGACTATATAGCAACGCAAACATGGCCTTATCTTCCGTTCTTCTGATTGGAGTTGTTTGCAACGAATCTAATGCAGCCAAAGCTGCATGCGGATTGGTCTCCATGAGCGACTCTATATTTAGCAATTCATCATGAACGGGTTCTGATGAACAACCGAACAACACGAGGAGGAAAAGTAGCGGTAAAAAAATGCGTTTCATTAACAAGTCCAAGAATATTTTAACAGTCCAAATTTAGCGATAATTTTGGGAAATACACTGTAGAATTATAGAAAAAACCTCTGAGGTCCGTTGGGACTCAGAGGCTTTGGATAATCAGGGGAGAAATGATGCTGTTTAGGCTTCAGCTACTTCAGCCACAACTTCTACGGGAACCTGAGCGGCAACTTCCTTGTGGAAGCGGATGGTAGCAGTGTAGCTGCCAACTTCCTTGATAGTGGCGTTGAGAGTGATGAGCTTGCGGTCTACTTCGTGACCGAGCTTGCCAAGAGCTTCAGCAACGGTAGCAGCGTTAACTGCGCCATAGATAGTGCCGGTTTCAGCAACCTTGGCAGCGATGGTGAGGCTTATGCCTTCCAAAGCTGCAGCAGCAGCTTCAGCGTCGGCTTTGATCTTAGCGAGCTTGTGGGCACGCTGACGTTGGTTTTCAGCCAAAACTTTGAGAGCGCTTTCAGTAGCAATCACAGCTTTGCGCTGGGGAATGAGATAGTTGCGGCCATAGCCGGATTTTACTTCTACTACGTCGTCCTTATATCCCAGATTGGGGACGTCTTGAATAAGAATCAGTTTCATAACTTTGTCTCCTAATCTTTTATGGGGTTATTTCATAAGGTCAGTTACATAAGGAAGCAGAGCGAGGTGGCGAGCGCGCTTAACAGCCTGAGCCACACGACGCTGGAACTTCAAAGAAGTGCCAGTGATACGGCGGGGAAGCAACTTGCCCTGCTCGTTGAGGAACTTCTTGAGGAATTCGGGATCCTTATAGTCAACATACTTGATGCCGCTGCGTTTGAAACGGCAGTATTTTTTCTTGTTCTTGTCGACCGCCATGGTTGACAGATAGCGTACTTCGGTATTTGCTTGTGCCATAGTCAGAGTCAATGATTATTCAGCTGCGGGAGCTTGTTCAACATTAGCTGCGGGGGCATTGCGGCGAGCGCGACGCTTGTCAGCATATTCTTTTGCATACTTGTCGAGACGGAAAGTCAAAAAGCGCATAACGCGTTCGTCGCGACGGTAAGCAATTTCGAGTTTCTTGATTACAGTGGGTTCTGCATCGAATTCTACCAAAGTGTAGTAACCGGTAGTTTTCTTTTCAATGGGATAAGCGAGTTTACGCAAGCCCCAATCTTCTTGGTTCACGATGGTTGCACCGTTGTCGGTGAGCAACTTGGTGAACTTTTCTACCGCTTCCTTTGCCTGAGCATCAGACAAAACGGGAGTCAGAATGAAAACGGTTTCGTAATTGTTCATTTTGTTGATTAAATAAGAGTTAGTTGATTAATTCATGCTCTAAGAGCGCCGCAAAGTTACGAAAAATTTCTCAACATCGCAAATTTTTCCTAACTTTGTCAATATGAAACGCCTATTTATCGCGCACAAATCCTCGTTTGCGCTCTACCTGATTGCGATTTTATCTATTTTCGGAATGCTTACGTTTTTTTCGTTCGAAAGTAACGTTGACCGGGCAGCAACGATTGTTAACATGGCGCGCAATGTGGGCGATGCTTGTTGTTTAACGTGTTTATTTTGGTTATTGTCTCCTCGATGGCGATGGTTAATCGGTTTCCCTATCGCATTTATCAGCATCTTTTCGCTTATAAATCTATGGTATTTCCGATTTTGGAACGATATTTTGCCGGTTTCGTGTCTGACAATGACAGAAAACGTTAACGGGCTGTTGATTAATAGCATCAAGGGGTTAATACAGTGGAGCGACCTTACGTTTATCGTTCCGATTTTGATTTTCATCATTGCTGCCAAACGGCTTTCGACAAAATCTGAGCCAAAGTTTCCGAGTAAAATTAAACTTGTAGGGCTCATGCTCTCTCTTGTTGGTTTTCTACTGTCACAAACTGCATTGTCGGAGCAAAACAGGCGCTATCATCGAAATGACCTTGGCGTAGAGATGACTCTGGCTGCCAACACCTTGCAACGCCTGACAACGCACCCCCACCGCTCGGCGGCATACCTTAGAGACAATGGGATGATTGCTTATCTATGTAAGATAGTGGCAACTCCGGCAAAGTTGCGAACCATTAGCAAGTCATTGTCGGAGTCCGAAATGGAAGAAGTCAAACTTTTCATCAACGAATCAAAACGCAAGTTTAACACTGAGGAATTCGCAGAAAATCGCTTCAAAAACATTATATTCATCATAGTTGAGTCACTTAATGCCGAAGTCATAGACCGAAAAGTCAACAATAGAGAAGTAACCCCGACTCTTAACGCCTTAGTAAATGCTGAAGGAACAATCGCATCTACACTGATGTTATCACAAGTCCAAGAGGGAGGTTCCGGCGACGGTCAATTAATCTACAATGCAGGGCTACTGCCCCTTGAGGGAGTGGCTACTCCGCTTCACGTTGTTCACAAAATTCAACTTCAACCGCTTGCCTCACAGCTCGGTCGCAAGGCCATTGCAGCAGTCTTTGCCGGAGAAGCAAACTCATGGAAAGAACATCAAAACTTTGAGAAATACGGATTCCCCATCATTTCTTCAGCAGCTGAATCAGTCAACGAAGTGAATGACATTGGCAGCGATGCCGCCATGTTTCTCCGAGGCATGCGTTTTATTACAGAGGCCGAAGAACCATTCGTCATACAATTTATAACGGAATCAATGCACGTTCCGTTTCAAGACAAAGGGGTTGACGGATTCACATGGATATACGACGACACAAGCCTTGAGCCAACCGTTGCTAATTATCTGCGCATGTGTGCCTACTTTGATTTTCAACTTGGCAGATTCATTGAGTTCCTTAAAGAAAATGGCATATATGACAATAGCATCCTCATAATCGCATCAGACCACTCCCAAAACATTGCGACCTCATCGGTAAATCGGAGACCCGACTCGGAAATCCCTATTGTTTTCATCGCCACGAACACCGGAAAGACCAAACGCATTGAAAAACCGACTATGCAAATTGACGTTTTTCCAACTATGCTGCACATTGCCGGAGCAGACACCCCCGAATTTGTCGGAACCGGCACTTCTATGCTCGATTCCATAAACAATACAGATATAAAAACCGCGCAAGGAATCAGTGAACTAATTCTGCGCGGCAATTACTTTGGAATTATAAGAGATTAGAATTTACAGCCAAGAGTTAAGACAAAACGATTATGCGTGTCGACCACCTCGGCATGGGGGCCATAAGTCGCCGTAGAGTCCAATTCATACATTGCCTCGCCGCCAAATGCTCGAGGACTCGGCGAGAAAGCGTCCCACTGACTTGTCTTTGTGGTATGCAAATAAGCCAGATCCACATAGAATTGGCCGAATCGATAGCCCATTCCAAATGAGAAATTCTGACGTTTACCGTCAAATTCATATATCGACTGAGTGCCTGAAGTGTAGATATAGTCATACCCATTGCGAGCATCTTCTTTCGCAGCAGTGGTCTTAAAGCCATAGCCTGCACGCAAACTGAACGCAGGAGTTACTCTGAACTCTGCACCAAGGCGCAATTCGTGGGCAGCTTGATAATACTGTTTCACGTCTGCCGAGATTTCGTCAAAAACTCCGTAACCATCGCTGACGGTCATTGCCGGATATGCTTCATAGACATAATCAGCCGAGAGTATAAACCGGCCGCCTATCACTCCGGCAGCACTTCCCATCAATCGCCAAGGAGACTTGAGTTTGCGGCTCCAATATCCCTCTTGAGTATTGGCATAATCATTCTTATCGACCATGCTGTCAAACGTGTAGTATCCATCGCTTTCAATCTGACCGAGACCATAGTCAACCCAAGCATTGGAAGCAAAGTTCAGTTTGTACCACGTTGGCGAATGAACCGCCAAACCGATTCGAAATTCATTCACGGGTTTGAATATCAAACCGAATTTGACGTTAAACCCCGTGCCGTTCACGTTTTGATAGTTTTCAATGCCCCATTCGGCAGCTCCGTTGGTCAAACCCGAATCATTTCCATTGGGAACGAGAGCGTTTGAGATTTGCTCGTCATAGTAGCTCCACTGAGTGTAGCTCAAGTCCGTGATACCAAGTCCGAGACCCCAATATACCATATCTTGAAAGTTTCCGCCAAAATTCAAGGAGTATTCATCAACGTAACCCTTTTCTCTGACTTCAACTTGCGCGTTGCCGGTCGAACCGTCTTTGAAGAGACCTACGTAATTCTGAGTCCCTCCGGTTGGGTTCGACATTGGGTTTATCAGCATCGTGTTATACGCAAGCGCTGAAATCCAAGGCACGTTGGAGTCAAAAAACGGATCATAGTCGGGGGTGCCGAGCAATTCTGAGGTTGAATAACCTTTAGATAGGTTGGCAACATAGTTGCTCCATGAAGTATGAATCTCGGGGAAATATCCTCGATAATAACGCTCAAAGGAGTTCACCCTATTGTAAGTGGCGCCCCATTGAAAATATGGCATCAAATCATATCCGGTGCGCACGGCGCCTACATATCCGAAATTATTGCAAGCGGCGCGGGTTTGAGTATGGGTATAAGGGGCAGAGCCTGTGCCGTCCATGGTGAAACGCTGCGCGTCAACATCGAGAGTTGCACCGATTTCACTGCTGCGATAAACGCCAATACCTGCCGGGTTCTGATTCAGCGTTGACAAATCGCCACCTAATGCGCCGAACGCTCCTCCCATGCCGAGATAACGTGCAGTTCCGCGCAGCTCCATTTCCGATAGTTTAAACGCATCAATCGCACCCTGAGCCGATGCCCCAAATCCGATTGAAGCCGTTATGATTGCTGCTATAATTATTTTCTTATCCATTTTTTGTCTGCAATTTTAATAATTTATGTTCAATGTCTGCCACCGGAGCTTCTGCCGCCTCCGCTGCGACCGGACGACCCGCCGCTGCTGCGAGTGGCACAGCTGCGCGAGCTACTCGATGTGCTGCGTCCGGAGCTCATGCTACTGCGACTTGATGACGAGCGACCCGAATTATAGCTACTGCGCGATGCGCCGGAACTGCTGCGCGAACTCGACGACGCGCGACCGCTGTTATAACTGCTGCTGCTTGAACGCCACCCTGAGTTGCCGGTGCTGACATTTGTTCCGCCGGCGGCTCGGCGAGTGCCTCCACGTCCCGACACGGTTGATTCATTCACAGGTCTTGACGCATCAGAGGGATTGTAGATTCCGGAGGGGCGACCTGCTTGGCTCGCTGTGGAATTATCATTGGTAGGACGTCGGCCGGTTGATGCACCGCTTGCCATTGAGCCGGAGGGACGACGGCCGCTGCCGCTGCTGACGCCGGGATAAGTTCCCGAAGGACGACGGCCTCTGTTGTCTCCGCCGGAATATCCGGGACGTCCGGGAGTGCCTGAAGCTCCGGACCCGGCCCAACGCACGGGCTGATGGTGAGGCTTGTCATGCCATGCCGGTCCGTGATGGTGATGAGGGGGCATCCATCCGCATCCATGATTCCAACCCCAATACCAACTATAGGTAGGACCGCAATGCCAATTCCAACTCCATGAGGGACCCCAATACCAACTCCAACTGAACGAAGGACCATAGCCCCACGTATAGTTATAGGTCCACCAAGGATTGTAATATGAATTCCGCCATGCCCATGACCATGCCGAGGAGTAGTAATAAGGACTCCAATACATGTCCCAAGGATCGGGATTATCAACGTAGATATTGATAGTGGTGGGCGAGGTATAACCATTCACGTCCGCCAATTCGTCATTGGCGTAGTCATAATAATACAACAGATCGTCATCGCCTGACTTCACTACTATATCCGGATTGTGAAAGCGTTCGATTCTGCGAGTATATTCTAAATTATCGCCCAAATCTGTCGATGTTTCAGCAACCGGAGCATAACTGCCCCTGCGATTATATTCGTCAACATCACGAGAAGATGAAGCATAACTCACAGCAGCGTTCTGTTCCGCAGCCTGTTTCTTTGCCTCTTTTTTGGCGGCTGCTGCATCGTAATATATATCATCGTCATAATAGCTCTGAGCGTACAACGACCCTGACAACATGGTCAATGCACTAATTCCGAGCATCCATCTGCAAATAGTCATTCTTTTCATAATTGCGACCTTTCTGTTTTGCGGTTACTTATCATTCTTTTTTACCTTATTAGACGCACCGGCGGCGCAAAAGTTTATTCGCAAAGATACTGAAAAATTTTTATACCGACATAATCCCATGCGGTTTTAACAAAATTCACATCAAAAGCGATGCCGACTCTGCGAGCCGGCACCGATATAAAATGCTAATAAAAGTACAAGGAATTTATTTGGCAACCTTTACTGTTTTACCATTCTGCTTAATGATATATACTCCGGAGGGCAGATCCTGCTCAAGAGAGTTGATTTTTATACCTTGGAGATTATAGATGGCGCAGGCAGAAGAGTTGTCAACGTTGATTTCGTCAATACCGGCACATACGTCATAAAAATCATCGGCAATCAACTTCATATAAGGAACATATTCGCTGTTTTGAACATCATAGTAGTAATAAACTTGCTCAACGGGATAGTTACCATAGTCGGGTGAATAGGTATATTCATAGCGTGCAGCAGAACTTATCACATCAAACACCGAATAGACTTCCTCCGTAACTCTGCCGGCGTTATCATAAGTCACGTTGATTTCGTCACTGTAATCCAATTCGTCTTCGGCAAATTCACCGTCACCATTGAGGTCTTTATAAGCCACACAACTATCTTTGTAGCTTCCGTTTTCATCAATTACGGCAAAAGAGTAGATTTCTTTTTCCATGGGAGCGCCTAAGTAAACTACATAATAGCTGTAATCGCCATTTTCTTGATATTCACCTCCAATATATCCGGCTTCCTGACCTTGAACATATAGCGTTGCCTTTTTCAGTTTGTTGTTTCCGAAGAAAAATTCATTGACTTCCTCCATAACGAGAATTTGCCCGTCGGTAGAAATCCATTCCATATCGGAAAGAGCATAGATTTCGGTCATTTGCAAGTCGCCGGATTCCAAGTATATCAACTCTTCATACTTCCATGTCGAGGGGAGTCCGTCGTCGCCATAAGTAACTGTAGATTTTTGCAATAAATCATACGCATCATTGAAGTAGGTCGAAATCTCCACTCCGGTAACATTGCCTTTTTCATCGCGATTGATAACGCGCTTGTAAGTATAACCGTCAGGAACCATGACCCAATCTGTTCCATCCCATTCAAAACTCTGACTTTCAACGATTACGTTCTTAACTTTGGAATCGTATGAAATAAGGCGCTTGGTAGTGTATTCAAACGGTGCACCTCCCTCGGAATAAGATTCGAGTATTGAAGTAAGATTATCATAGCTATCATAGGTATGTTCGGTCTTGTTTGCCACAATACCGTCATCATACGTTTCGGAAGTTTTATTTCCGCGAACATCATAAGCATAGTAAAAATCACCGCCTTTCTCCCATTCTGAGATGAACAACCATTCTTCTTCATGGCGAGGCATCATCAGAGAGTTTTCATCGGCAGCCTTCATTACCGGTCCAACCTTGGCAGAACGCTTCTTTGCGTTAACTTCGTTCACTTTTGCAAACGAAGCCGGCTTATTCGGTGCAATACGATCACTGAATTGACGCTGAGCAAATCCGACATTTGCAATCAGCAAACCAATCACGACAAGGGTAAATTTTTTCATAAGCATTGTATTATATCATAAATCCGGCCGCAAGATAAGTATATTTTTCCATATACTCAAACTTACCATAAAAAAAGACGGCTTCCGAATCAAACAGGAAGCCGCCCGACTGATTATGCCGCTCGGACTTTTGTCTTATCAGGCTTCATATCAATCGAAAAGATAATCAAGGTAGTGCCCCAATATACAAATGCCAATGCTGTCAAAAAACTAACATTATAGACATTAGCCCAATAACCGGCTTCGAAAAACAGGAATCCGATTAGGAGCAATATGATACCATTGAAATAGCGAACCCAGCGCAGCCTACGCCGACCACGCCAAGCTGCACTTACCAAGGCCGTAACTCCGCTATAAACAAATACTACGGCAAGGAAATACGGGAACAACAGTTCTGCCAACGTTATGTTTCGTATCAGCATAAATCCGACAAACATATTGAGAATACCTCCGGCAAGCCACCAACCCCAATTTTTGGGGCGACGGTTACCTCCGCTTACGCATAATTGCACCACACCGAATGCCACCAACATCCAGCCAAACAAAATCGATGCAACTTCGTAACCGATAACCGGAAACAACCAATAAGCAAAGCCGGCTATTACCATGAGGATACCCACAACAAGAACAGCCCACCAACTATGAGACTGCTCTTGAAATTGCTGAATTTTCGTGTTCATCATAAAAAATTTTATTACTCTTTAATTTTTGATTTTAACCGTTTTTAATATGATAACACTATTGAGAGCAATTTTGTTTTTATTTTGCCCGACAGCTCACTCGGATTTATTAAAAAAACAGAGGCTGCATCTTGCGACACAGCCTCTTTAATGCTGATTTTAACAGTGACTTACTTTACTATGATCTTTTCAACGCGAGTGCCTACTTTAAGCACATATACATCAGGCGCGAGTTTGATTCGTTCAGTCGAGGATTTCACTATTCCTGATGCAACACATATTCCATCAATAGTATATACTCCATAGTCTTGCTCCGCATAACCGGAAAGGACTATACAACCGTCGCTCGCATAAATTGTACCGTCCAACGCTATTTCCTCCAAGCTGCTGAGAAGATTTGCATAAGCGCTGTTTGACATCGAATACTCTACATCTGAGCCTTCTTTGTTGACAACAACGGTCACATTATACACATAGTTCTTGACTTCAACATTTGAGTCAACATAAGATGTCGCGGTCAGCTTTTCTGCAATCTTTTGACCATCACGATAAACGTTATACTTCATATCATCCGCCAATTGATCTGCCGGAGCATAAGTAATATCGTCAATCATAATGCCGAATGTGTTTTTGCTCACATAGTGAATTGCAAAATATTTGGCATCAGCCGGTAACTTGGTTGTGATCAATTCCCAACCCAACGTTGATTTGCTGAATGTTTCAACGACCTTAAATGCACTTCTGTCTTTTGTGGTGGATGAATACATCACCTCAACATATTCGGGTGAATACTGCTGATTGATGATTGCAAACTGGAAGGAAACCGATGAACCGCCTTTAATTTGCGGCGAAATCAACCAGTCATCAGCGTTTACATTTGGATCATCAGGAGAAATGGCAACAAGGTACTTATCGCCGGAATATGCTTTAAACAAAGCGTCGGAAACCGGCAACTGAGTGTAGTCAAACACTTGGAATCCTTTGGCCAAACCACAGTCAGGGTATGTCCATGAACCGAAAACCCATGTAGTAAGCCCGTCGCCGTCAATATTGGTCCAATCGCCCAGATTTTCGTCATAGCTGAAGGGAATCATTCCTTCAAAATCTTCAAGTCCGAGCGACACGACAGGTGCCGACCAATTCAATTCCACAGAGTTGCCACCCTGCATATATGATGCTTCAAGGTCTGTAACAATTGGATCGGTGCCAACTTGAACAACTACGGCCTGCTCCATGGCATTGTTCGACAAATCCATATCATCGGTGTCAAATGATGCGCGAATTTTCAGATTACCGACATTATCCACAGTGGGCTTGTATTCAAACTGCAAGTCAAGCTGCTGAGACGGATCCAAATCGGCAGTATTCACAGAGCTTGTGGCATCAAGATTTTTCAGCACCTTGCCATCCTCTCCCACGAGCTGACAAACGATCTCGGGAACTGCCATTGTTTCATAGCCGTTATTCTCGATTGTCACATTGTAATATTCCGTATTTCCAATCATCGTAGCCTTGGGCCCTTCGAGTGAAGTTATCGCCAAATCTTGCGCCAACGGATCCTTGATTGAGTAAGAATCCATTATTATGAAGCTAACCTGACCGTCATACTTTGCGCGGAGGGCTATGTAGGCCCACTTTCTGTTTTGGAATTCTTCGGGGAACACAAAGGTCTTTGTAATCCAACCTTCACCATCTTGTGAAGAGACTGTGCCAAGCACAACTTCATCGTCAGAGTTTCCACAAATCAGAATTTCTGTTTCGGGAGTATAATCGGCAACGAAGAATCGCATCTTCAATTCTGCTCTTTCTGCACCTGAAGTTGAGAACTTGGGCAATGCAATTCGACCATACGCATTGGCATTAGTTGCCGGGAAACCGATGAGAGCATACCCGCTGTTGTTTTCTGCCTCCACATCTACTTCGGTGGGATTGGCAAATATCCATTGACCGGTATAGTCATCGCCCAATGGCTGCTCAACAATAGGCTCATAAGCAATCACACCATCAAATGTTTCAATCATAGGTAGCTTATGCGGAGGTCCGAGAACAATAGTGGAATAAGCAACGTTTTCTCCGCCGCCATATTGATTGCTGACAGTGAGTCCCAAGGTGAGGAGTTGAAGCCCGGCTCCGCTGGGGAGTGTGAAACGATACTCGGTTTCGCCGGTCACTTTTCCGAGCTCAATCCATTCGCCCGTCATCGGATGATTGTTATAAATCGTATAAACCAAATTATCCGGGTTCAAGTAACCGCCGTTTGCGCCTTTTTTGGGTGCATTCCAAGAAACGATAGCTGTCAGATTGTCCTCACTCGCATCAACGTTAATGTTAGTAAATGTCGGGGCGTCTTCCCCACAAAATACCATGCCTCGAACTTCTTCACCATCTCCATACGAGTTTGAAACGTAAACATAGACGGCACTCATGCCTTGAACAGTCGCAATGTCAACGCTTTGACGCGAACCGGGAGTGCCTGAAACAGTCAGCGTCTCAACATCTGATTTGATTGTTGCAGTCAACTCACCGCCTTTGGTATATAATGAACCGCCAACAAGCGATTTTCGTGGCATGGTGAACTCAACAGTTGCTTTCAGTTCGCCCTTTTCTGCCGGAATCAACTTGAAGTTTTCACACAAGCCGGGAACATCGGGCAGATTGTCGGTCAGTCTAATTTCAATATTCTTCAGATACAAATAGAAGCCATCAGTCTCAGATGCACATTTGATAGCAATATAGTAATCTCCGGCAGCCTCAACGTTAAACATCTTCTTAAACGTAAGATATTCAGTATTATTAAGCGACTGCGTATAGAAAATTTCGGCATCTTCAGGGTTAGTGGTTTTGCTGATACCTACTTGCAAAACATTTCCGAAATCAGCAAGACGACAACGGGCGTCAAACGACACTTCATATAAGTGTTCCTCATCGGTGAATGCAATTAACGGCAGGAACAACCAGTTGTTGGCCGGTTCGTCTTTGTCCGACAGATGATACAGAGGTTCGGATTCATTCGAATTAAATTTCCAGAAACCGTAGCCGCTATTGACCATTGTAAACAACTTGATTTGTTCTTCCGTAGGAGTAGCGCTATAGGGCACGGGGAACGCATGACCGAACAATTCAGTGGTTGATGCTTTTTCAGAAACCTTTCCTCCCGCCACTGCTTCCACTTCCACGGTGTAGTATGCTAACGTAGAGTCAGGGATTGTCAATGCAAAATTGGTGCCGACTACCGGTTCTTCATTCTGTTTTACTCCGTTAAGATAAACATTATACTTGAGATCATTAACATCAACAAAGCCACCGTTTGCGCCAACGGCACCAACGGCATTCCATGAAACAGATGTTTCAGTAAGCACTACATTTTCCGGCTTTTTGGGGGTGTCATAACCGACATATATTTTCTTATATACCGGATGTCCGTCAACGGTCGAACCATTTTCCTTAAAGAAAGGTATTGCCGAAACGTCATGCAATCCTTCAGTAAGAGTCAACTCAAATTCAACGTCTTCACCGACTTGACCTTTAAGTTCACTATGAATAACCGTGCGACCATCACTTATGCGCAGATAAACTTCACCTGAGATAGGTTCTCCAACATAATTAACAGTAGGTAACGTCACTACTCCCTTACCGGTCGTTGAAGCACCTTCAAATTGCAGGCTCTTAAACGTGGCGAGTCCCGGTGCATTATCGACGCAAACCTTGTCAGGAGTATATAATATTGTATACTGATTGGGGTATTCATAACGATACACAGATTGTGCGACACCGGTAATAGGATCTATTGTAAACAAACATGACGTTTGATCAGGCAAAATACATGCCCACACAAATTTATGATCCAACGGGCTATAGACCATAGACTGAGAATAAGAGCCCGGAGTGATACCCGTCATACCTACATAGAAGAAAAGGCCTGACTCCTTGTCCATTCTCACAAAGTGTCCGCTAAGACTCACACCGTAGATTTCATGGTCAACGGGATTGTATGCCCAAGCAACTACTCGATCAAGCAGTAAGTTTTCGTCAGAACGGATTAATGTAAATTCAAAGGTTTCCAAATCTACGCGCTGAATCAACGCGTCGGTCATATTTTCATTGTAGGTGTAAACGTAGGCAACATCTTCTTGTTCGTCATACACTGCCGACAATACCATCTGAGAATAATTCGTGGTATTCAAATCCTTGGAACGCAAAAATTCTCCGGTATTTAAATCATATACGTTACAGCTCACGAAAATCTGACCCATAAAATCGAGCGAGAAGAATGTGTATAATTCCGAGCCTCTAACGAAACCTATCGTTTCTGCCAGAGCTTCCGAAGTCCACATTAGATTCTCGCCTCCATCAGTTGTCAACTCATACCAACCTTTTTGAAAATTCGGATCAGTTGACTGCGCTCTCAGACCTTGAATTGTAGCACCGGACGGCGAAACAATAAATTGCGGAGCTGCGAGCGGGTTATGTTTTAGCATGCTAACACCCGAAGTAATCGACGCGAAGTCCGGGGTGGCAGAAATTAGCTTCGGAGCCCAATCCGGAGCACTGCTTTGCATGGACAACATTGCGCTCGACCGAGGCTGATTTGATGCCCTTCGCATATTATTCATATTAGCCGATGCCACATTCTGCCCCATCAGGAGAAGAACCGCTAATACGAATGTAAATAACTTTTTACTCATAAATCAACTTTTTATTGAGGGATTCTTTTGTTAATTCCTTTTTCTCAAAATTGGAAAGGCGGGAGAGTTAAAGTAATTCCAACTCTCCCGTCTTTTTAAACCGACATTTTATTATCTTACGTTCACTTTTTGAATCGTGTTGCCACAGCGAACAACGTAGATACCGGCGTTTACATCAAACTTCATTTGTCCCTTAGAGGCCTTATCAACCACTATGGTTGCACCATTAGGAGTGAAGATACGGATTTCATCACCAACATTTGCGTTCTCAACGACGATTGCATCTTCCGTCGCATAAATCTTCGTCTCAGAAGCGATAATGGACTCTACTCCCGTAAAGACTGAGATTTCATACTTGTCGATAAGCAAATATTCCGTGTCGGGAGTGAAGTTAGCCTTAATCACGAGCTCTGCCCACTGCAATTCTTTAACTTCCTGCGGGAGCACGAACTCAAATTCAAACCAACCTTCTTCACGACCGTCCTTCGAGATTGTTCCAAGAAGATAAGAATCTTGATATCCGCGTGCGAACACTTCAGCGTCGGGCATGCCGCCATAGATGTATGCTCTCACTTTAACCATAACTTCGTCGTTGGTTTGCGGATTGAATTTCGGGAGGGCAATCTGTGCGAATGAATTTCCGTCCTGAGTTGCAAATCCTCTCAAAGCTGCCGCTGATTCATTGGCGGCACCGACAACGAATGCCGAAGGACTTACGATGTCCCATGAACCGGAACATTCTTCCGAGGGACGTTCAATCGTCAAGGGCGCATAGGTCAATTCTTGGTTCTCAAACAATTCCACCATAGGAATTTCGTGAGGGGCTCCCAGAGAAGAGATTACCATCGGGCCTTCTTCCATATAGCCTGCTGCATTCAGCGAAGTAACTGCAAGGCTAACGGTACGCAATGAAGCACCTTCTTCAACGGTATATGAGTATTCGGTAGTTTCACAATCTGCTTCCAAGAACCAATAATTTTGTTCGGGATAGTAAATCAAAATCTTATAGGTCACAAACGCAGGATCCACAAAACCGCCATTCTTACCTTCGGTAGTCGTTTCCCAAGAGAATGTTACCGTACGGTTATCTTCGCTAACTCTTACCGAGGTCAACTTTGCGGGAAGAGGAACATCAACACCGGTATATACTGTTACGGAACTTTCCACTCCGACACCATATTCATTTTCAGGAACAACCTTGATGATATTTGTGCCCTGTTCGGTCTTGACTACGCCTGAAACGCGCTCGCCGGGCTTTCCGGTAACGGTTACTGTTTCAACGTTTGACACCAAGCTTACGGTAATATCTTTTTCGCTCTCCAATGTTTCGCCGTTGAGGTCAAGAGCAGGCATTGTAAATTCAACGGTAGCTGCCAACTCACCATATTCAGCGGCAGTAGCAACAATTTCCGCGCAAGCCGCCGGCACAGTCTTAGGTGCTTCAGCCATGGTTGCAGTTACCTTGGTGAGTCTCAGGTAATAGCAGTCAGCATCGGAAATAGCATGAATACCGATATAGTATTCGCCGGCTTCATCCAGTTTAAATTGACCGCCGAGAGTTATAACATCATCTGACGCAACCTGAGTTTCGGGAACCACGATTACCATATCCTCAACTTTGCCGGTCTTGCTGATACCTACTTCAAATTTTTCAGGATAGAGGCTATAGCATGAAACGTCAAGATTAATTGTGTACAATTGATTGCTTTCCGCGAACTTGGTCTTGGGTAAAATTGCCCAGTCGTCGGCATCGTTAGAAGAACTATACAAGTATTCAAAAACATTGTCACTTGAATTCCATTTCCAAGTTTTGTTGTCATTGTTTGCGTCAACGACAGTGATAAGAGGCAACACATCCTGTGTAATATTCAATTCCAAAGGAATCGAGTATGAACCCACAACCACTTCATTAGACACGCCGCGCTGAGAAACTTTAGAGCCACAAACGGCCTCAACCTCTGCACGGACTTTCGTCAATTCCGTGTATTCAAGATTCAACTCATACGAATTGGTGACGATAGGTTCTTCATTTATCTTTTGACCGTCAATATATACGTTATACGTGATTACGTCGCTTTCCAACGGCTGACCGTATTGACCTTCGGTTACCGAATCCCACGTGATTAGGGTTTCTGTGAGAACCACGTTTTGGGGAGTTGCGGGAACGTCGAAGCCAATCCAGAACTCTTGTTCAGCCACTCCGCCTTTTGTTCCGGTTGCCGATACGCAATATACGCTGAAGCTATGAGCACCCTCGGTTTGATTTTCAATCGACAGCTCTACTTCGCTACCTACGGCAACTTCTTGAGTTGAATATTCGGCATCGTCAATTGTCATCACCAATTTAACGGTTCCGGTCAATTCTGTTCCGTCAAAAGTCTTGTCAGGCACTGCCACCTTGACTTTTCCCGAGAGAGCAACAGGGTCAAATTCAGACGAAACTATAACGGGAGCCAAAGGCGCGTCTTTTGCCAATGCGTCATCGGGACAATACAAAATTGCATATTCAGCCTCGTCAAGCATTCTTGTTTGAGAGGTAATGTTACCGGTTTCCGGTTCTATCATCAAATGATGAGCCGCTTCATTAACATCTACTGCAACGTATGAGAATGCGAATGCAGAGGGCAAATATACCATTGCCTGAACATAACCGGAGGGCTGGAAGTCAAGTTTCTTGATTACCTGCCACTCACCGTTCTCCGGATTGATTTTAATCCAGTTTTCACCATAAAGCGTAATACCATAAAGGAATTTATCTAACGGATTGTAGGCCATCGCAACGAGCGGATCCTCAGCCAAAGTTCCTTCACCAACCTCGGTTCTTACCAACTGATAGGTCCGTTCCTCCGGATCATACATTTGGAACAACATGCCTTCGCCGGTGGTATCATAAGTGTAGCAATAAACAACATCGTTCTCCTTGTCATACGCAGCATGTATAATCAAGTCATCATAGTCATACAATGAGATGTAGCCTTGATATACGCCTGTTGCAAGGTCAAACTTTAAAATATATCCGTTTTCAGCTGTCACGGCATAAATAACACCGTCTTTGACGAAACCGGCATTAAAATTGTAGCCACCAATCATGTCGTTCTGCCACAACGCTGTCGATTCAACCGTTTCGGGGTTGAATTGCCACCAAGTATCGTATTGTTCATCAAGATTAAACACTTGAAGACCCTCGACATGCGCACCGGCTGCAGCGGCTTCCATTTTCACATTGGAAGCGGGTTTCTTCATTTCACGGACAGAAACACTCGTCAAAGATTTGTTATCCTTGCGATGCTTCAAAAGGAATGATGGATTTACCTTTGCAAGTCTTTCCTGCACCCGTTGAGCATCAATTACAGGAAAGTCTTGTGCGCACACAGCTATTGATGACACCAACACCAATAAGCATGCAATCAACTTCTTACAAACTTCTCTCATATATAGTTGTTTTAGTTTGGAGGCTACTTAGTTTTTGTGAGCATTAACAAGTAATCCGAGCCTCATTAAGCACTACCGTTAATGACTGATGATTGATTACGACTGCGCAAAATTAATAAAACTTTTCAAAATATTCACAACATCGGCAGCGTCATTTAACCCTTAGAGCCACCAGGAGGGAGTAATCCATTGGCACACAACGCATTAACAATACTTAATAACTGCGCAAAATTTTCATAAATGACTCCTCGATTTTGTTTTACGCAAAAAAATTCGTAACTTTGCATGATTATTTTTTTATTTTTAAAGTAGCTTTTCGAACAACATTTACCCACTCATGAGTCAACCTAAAATGCTTTTCATATCGCAGGAAGCAACGCCCTACCTCCCTTCCTCACCTTTGGCAGACCTTTCAGCCTCAATGACACGAAAGGCTCAAGAGGCCGGATATGAGGTGCGCTTGTTTATGCCCAAATATGGAAACATCAATGAACGCCGCAACCAACTACATGAAGTTCAACGCCTTACAGGGATAAACATTGTAATCGACGACACCGACCACCCATTGGTCATAAAAGTAGCAACCATGCAAGCTACCCGAATGCAAGTTTATTTCATTGACAACGATGATTATTTTGAGCGCCATCCCGTTCCCGCCTTGGAAACGACCATTCACGCGCAAGACAATGGTGAACGCGCCATTTTCTTTGTCAGAGGCGTAGCCGAAACCGTTAAGAAATTGCGTTGGGAGCCGGCTATTATACACTGCTCGGGGTGGCTCACCGCGCTGACTCCGGCTTATCTGAAAAAGGTGTTCAATGATGAACCCGCATTCCGAAAAGCAAAAATAGTTTATACCCTGACTTCTGATGAAGCAACATTGCCAATGTCGCTCAATCAGCAAGTTTACAAACAATTGCGCACCGATGGCATATCCGACCGTAGCCTCGCCTCTATCAAAAATAAAGAAATCAACCACATAGCACTGAATCGTCTTGCCATTGACCACGCCGATGCAATCATTGCAACTGATGAATCAGTAAACCCGGAATTGCTTGAATATGCGGAGAAATCCGGCAAACCATTCATTAAAATACCCGGGAACCTTGACGAAAACGGTAGTGCCTTGGTGGACTTCTACGACTCTATTCTTAACCCACAGAAATGAAAAAACTCTTTCTGACAGCAATTGCATCCCTTGGCATCTTGGCCGGATTTACGGCATGCGAGCAAGACTCCGACCTCACCGAAGTGCCGGGAAGTTCATTGATAAACGATAATTTCACTGTAATTATCGACTCATCATTTGTGGTTCAATCTCAATCGATTATCAGCAATAAAGTGCAAGCGCGAACCACAACCCAACTTCTCGGAGCGATTCAAGCTCCGGAATATGGCGTTTTGCATGCCGATTTCGAGGCACAACTCTTCCCGTCTAACAACATTGACACGATTGGAGTCACTGCTGCCGAAATTGATTCAATCAAACTGCAATTGGTATTCGACAAAGACGGATTCGTGGGTGACTCTCTTGCTCTTATCGGCATGGAAGTCTATCCGCTCAATAAGGCTCTCCCCTACCCGATATATTCCGATTTCGACCCCACCGGTTATTATGACGCATCTCGCCCCATCGGCTCCGGAGTGTTCACCGCTGTGGGCATCAGTGTTAACGACACCGTGGCTGCCAGCGCCTATCGCTACGCCTACGCCACCTTACCTCGCGATTTCGGCGTAACCATTTTCAATAAGTATAAGGAAGACCCGCTATTGTTTAATGACCCCTACGCATTCAGCGAATACTTTCCCGGCATATACGTAAAAAACACATTCGGTAGCGGACGTGTTACTCGCATCAACAATGCACGAGTGGTGATGTTCTACCATAAAACGCAGAAACTCACTAACTCGCAGGGGGTTGAAGTAGACTCTTTGACCAACCATTTCGCCTACTGCATGGCCACTGCGCCTGAAGTCATCTCAAACACTAATATTTCGCTGCAAATGTCTGACAATATCACTCAGATGGCCGACGCCGGCAAATCTGTCATTGTCAGCCCAGCAGGCCGCGATGTTGAATTGACATTCCCGACCCGGGAGATTCTCGACACTTATCGCAATGCGACTCAATCGGTACTCTCCGTCATCAACACGATGACATTCACAATCCCGGCCGACTCAATCGCAAATAATCGAGGCATCAACCCTCCGGCATACCTCCTGCTTGTTCCCTCAAATGAAAAAGACAAATTCTTTGCCGAAAATAAACTGCCCGACAATATAACGTCATTTATCGGAACGCTCGACCCGGAAACCATGACATACAATTTCGGCGACATGCGCGGATACCTCCTCAAAATGCTTGAAAAGGAAACTCTGTCTGCTGAAGATTTCACCTTTACAATCACTCCGATTTCCACTGTCACCGAAAGCAACAGTTCCTCATATTATTATTACGACTATACCACAACGGAAACCCTCAGTGGTGTTGCTCCGCTGACAGCCGTACCAACAATGGTGGAACTGAAGCCCGAGGGCGCAAAAATCAAACTCACATTCTCCAAACAACAGCTGAACTAATGCAACCCGATTGCGAATTTGACCGCATTATCGACCGAACCGGCACGTGTGCCATGGCACTCGAACTGCTTAAACAAAATTTCGGAGACCCTAACCTTCATCCCTTCTGGATTGCCGACAATGGTTTTGCCACTCCAAATTTCATTATCGATGCAATGCGTCGCAGGCTTGATCACCCTATCTTCGGGTACACCGCTGAAAGTTGCAACTATCGCCCCTGTTTGGTCAATTGGGTAAAGGAACGCCACAATTGGGAAATTCAACCGGAGTGGCTCACGTATATACCCGGCATCGTAAAAGGTATCGGAATGGTAATCAACGTTTTCGTTGAGAAAGACGAAAAAATCATCATTCAACCACCCGTATATCACCCATTCCGCCTCGTTCCTCGCGCGAATGCTCGCCAAGTCGTATTCAACCCCCTGAAAGAACTGCCCGACGGCTCCTACGACATTGATTTTGAAAACCTTGAAAAGGTAGCCGACGAGAAGTGCAAGCTGCTGATTCTTTGCAATCCTCACAATCCTGCCGGAATACTATGGCCGCGTGAAACTCTTGAAAAAATTGCAAACTTCTGCTCAGAACGCGGAATCATTGTAATATCCGATGAGATTCACTGCGACATGGCTCTGTGGGGAAAGAAACACATACCGTTTGCCTCTGTCAGCGAAACGGCGGCAAACTGCTCCATCACATTCCAAGCCCCGTCAAAGACCTTTAACATTGCAGGCATTGTCAGCTCCTACGCAATAGTCCCCAATCCGGAAATACGCAAAAAATTCTTCGGCTGGTTGGAAGCAAATGAATTCAATCATCCTGACATCTTCGCTCCGATTGCCACAATTGCCGCATTCACGCCCGAAGGTGAAGAATGGAGAAAAAGGATGCTGACATACGTTGAAGACAACATTCGCTTCGTTGAAGAATTTTGTCGCACAAATCTTCCTCAGATTAAACCGCTGCGCCCCCAAGCGTCATTCCTGATTTGGCTCGACTGCCGCGAATTGGGATTACAGCAAAAAGAACTCGTTGACCTATTCGTCAAAAAAGCCAAATTAGCTTTGAACGACGGCATAATGTTTGGCACCGAAGGATTCGGACACATGCGGTTCAACGTTGGTTTCCCTCGAAAAATAATTCACCAAGCTTTGCTTGATCTCAAAGCCGCCATCGATGAAAAACAATAATAACTTCGTCATCACCATAGGTCGCCAAATGGGTAGCGGCGGACGCGAACTCGGCAAATTGCTGGCCGAAAAACTCAACGTGGACTTCTACGACAAACGCCTGCTATTGGACGCTGCAAAAAAATCCGGACTTCTCCCTGAAATATTCGAACGCGACGACGAACGCACGCCGTCAATGCTGTCCGGAGCCATAGGCATAGGCATGAGCCTCTTTGGAGCAGGAACAATTGGAGGATATGTCGGAGACGACATGGTATATCGCGCTCAAAGCGATATGATTCGCGAACTTGGTGCCACTAAAAGCTGCATAATCGTCGGACGCACAGCCGACTATGTCTTGCGCGACCATCCCCGTTGTATAAGCATCTTTGTGCATGCTCCTGAAGAAGCGTGCATAAAGCGTATAATTGGCCGAGGAGACAAAGATTGCGATGATAAAGCTAAAGCTCTGTGCCGAAAAATCAACAAACTGCGAGCAAGCTACTATAACTTCTACACGGATCGCACTTGGGGAGCGGCATCAACTTACGACCTCACAATCAACTCCTCTCTGCTCCCAATGGAGCAAATAGCCGAACTCGTTGCCTCTTATATCCGCTCGCGCTTGGCTATTTGGCAAAAATTCGATTGACGATTAACGCCACTGCTCCATCGCCGGTAACGTTACATGCCGTCCCGAAGGAGTCCATTGCAATATAGAGCGCAATCATCAAAGCATTGTCCGCCTCCGTAAATCCGAGCATCGTACCCAGCAATCCTAATGATGCCATAATCGCACCGCCGGGCACTCCCGGAGCGGCAACAATGGTAATCCCCAACATTGCCACGAATCCCGCAAATTCTCCCGTTGCCCACGGCAGTCCTTGCATTATCATCAAAGCCAATGCACAGGCCGTTATCTTCATGGCAGAACCCGACATGTGGATGGTGGCACATAGCGGAACGACAAATCCACTCACGGAATCATTCACTCCGAGGGATTTAACTTGACGCAGCGTAACAGGAATAGTTGCTGCAGAACTCTGTGTGCCCAAGGCCGTAACATAGGCCGGAAGCATCTTATAAAGTAACCGCAACGGATTGCGCTTGGTAACTAATCCGGCAATACAAAACTGCACCAACAATAACGCCACATGAAGCACGAACACGACGGCTATTATACTGACAAACGCCGACAACACTCGTCCCACCTGACCTTCAATGGTCATATTCATAAAAATGCCGAAGATATAAACCGGTAGCAACGGTATAATCACTGCCATAATGGTCCGGTTTATGATCTGACGAAACTCGGCAAAACCTCGTCGCAACGCAGTTGAATTGGTATAGGCAATGCCAAGGCCTACAACAAACGCAAGGACAAGTGCCGACATCACACCGAATAGCGGAGGCATATCCACGCTGAAATACGGAGTCATTCCTCCAGCCGATGATGTATCACTCAAGGCATTTTGAGCAGCTGAGCCCCCGGCAATTAACCTCGGAAAGGACCATGCGCCAACGCCATAGGCAAACATTCCTGAAGCAAACGTCATCCCGTAGGCAATCACCCCGGTTATCACCAACATTTTTCCGGCTTTAGCTCCTAATTCTCCAATAGCCGGAGCAACAAAGCCCAATATCAACAACGGAATCAGAAATCCCAAAAACTGAGAAAAAATCCCGTTAAACGTCATAAAGAGGCGTCCGCCCCATTCGGGCATTACATAGCCGGAACCTATGCCTAAAACAATAGCAATGAGTATGCGCAGTAACAGTTTCATCCAACAGAACCTTCAAGCGTTATGGCAAGCAATTTTTGGGCCTCTACTGCAAACTCCATGGGCAACTTGGCCATCACTTCTTTGGCATAGCCGTTAACAATCAAACCAACAGCCTCCTCTGTCGGAATGCCTCGCTGATTGCAATAAAACAGTTGGTCGGCGGAAATTTTACTTGTCGTTGCTTCATGTTCAACTATTGCAGTAGGATTCTTGACATCAATCAGAGGGAACGTATGAGCTCCGCAAGTCGACGAAAGCAACAACGAATCGCATTGCGTGTGATTCCGGCAGTTTTCAGCATTTGCCGCTACCATAACCTGACCGCGATAAGAGTTCTGACTCTTACCGGCAGAAATACCCTTACTCACGATTGTTGACTTCGTATTACTGCCCAAATGTATCATTTTCGTGCCCGTATCGGCCTGCTGATAATGGCGAGTAACGGCAACACTGTAAAATTCTCCGATTGAGCCATTCCCTTTAAGTATACAACTCGGATATTTCCACGTTATGCTTGACCCGGTTTCTACTTGAGTCCACGAAATCTTCGAATTATCGCCCCTACACAAACCGCGCTTGGTCACAAAATTATATACTCCGCCTTTGCCGTCCTTATCTCCGGCATACCAGTTTTGAACCGTGCTGTATTTCACTTCAGCACGCTCCTCACAAATGATTTCAACAATGGCGGCATGAAGCTGATTCTCATCTCGACGAGGTGCCGTACACCCCTCCAAATAACTTACGTATGCATCATCATCAGCCACTATAAGCGTTCGCTCAAACTGCCCGGTGCCGGCTGCATTGATTCTGAAATACGTACTCAACTCCATCGGACACCTTACGCCCTTGGGAATATACACAAATGAGCCGTCGGAAAAAACTGCCGAATTCAGGGCGGCATAAAAATTATCGGCATAGCTCACCACTTTGCCCAAGTATTTTTTCACCAACTCCGGATGTTCTTTAACCGCCTCGGAAAATGAACAAAAAACTATGCCCAATTCCGCCAATTTTGCCTGATGAGTCGTCTTTACCGACACTGAATCCATCACTGCATCTACGGCCATACCGCTCAATGCTTTCTGCTCTTCCAACGGAATTCCCAAACGGTTAAATGTGTCCAAAATCTCCGGGTCCACTTCATCAAGACTCTTAGGGGCAACCTTTTGAGTCGGAGCGGCATAGTAACTGATAGATTGGAAATCAATCGGCGGGATCTCTAAATGAGCCCATGTTGGCGGCTCCAAAGTTAACCAGTGGCGATATGCCTTAAGGCGAAATTCAAGAAGCCATTCCGGCTCTTCCTTTTTGGCTGAAATCAAACGTATCACGTCCTCATTCAGTCCGGCAGGTATCACCTCCGTATGAATGCTTTCGGAAAAGAATCCATACTTATAATCGTCATTGTCAGCTGAAATCTGACGAAGAGAATCGTTATCTTGCGACATTGTAATTTATTAGATATATGGTTCGGCACACCCGATTATCCACGGCAAAAAATCCAGAGTCCACATGCCGGCTGTTGAACCGGAAAAGTCCATGTCGGGTGCAAATACTAATAACAAATTAAGAACCAAAGATGACAGCAACAACCAAAAAATCACACCGAAAGCCGCGCCGAGTAACCGATCAATCGGACCGAGCATAAGCTTATGAACAGTTTTTCTCAGCAGTTTGGCAACAAGAATGACCACGATATAAACAACTATGGCCACTACCGCGGAACACACAAAAACATTCCAATCAAAATGCGCCGCAACGTCTGCGCCAAACATTCTGCCGGCAACCAAACCGGCCACGAGGGCCACAACCGACCCCAACTGACGGATAATACCGACTACCAAACCGACAAGGCAAAAAATCAATGCGCCTCCGATTATTATTGCATTTAATACTTCAGGTGTCATTTCTTCAATTGTTCGAGCAACTGCTCAATTTTAGGATGTTTCATTATCACGTTGCGTTCGCCATCAAGCAAATAAATGCCCGGCATCGAACGTATCACATAATAGTCATTATACAGTATGCCATCGCAGTCAAAACCTTTGTGCCAACTCTGTGGGAGCAAATCGCGCGTCTGTGACCAACGTTGCTCCGAAGCCTCAACGCACACCGCAAGCACCGTAATCTCGTCTGTCAAGTCTGACAAGGCGCTAAGCGTAGCCTTACAACTGCCGCAATCCGGGTCATATATCACCAACAATAAAGCCTTCTGAGGCAAGTATTCCCACAAAGTATGCTCTTGTCCGTCCGGTGTTTTAAATTCGAAATCCACCGCACGAGAGCCGGGGGCATTCAGCTCACAAACATCATTCAGCATCCACTCCGCAGTCGAGACTTCGCTCTCGCTGAGTTTGCCGCTGGCAAGAGCGGCCCTCAAAAACTCGGCAAAACGCATTTCATCGGAATCAAACAACTGCTCCTCAGTGGCAATCATCAAATCGCTTAGTCGCCCGGCAGCAGCTGCAGTGTTAACCATCTCAACTGCAGAGCCGGAATGTAAATCGGTTGGAACAGTCCATGCCTTAGCTCCGGCACAACCGACCAGAATCCAACCGACCAGAATCCAACCGACCATTATCAGCAACAATGCTTTCATCAAAGAGCGGCCAAAGATGATTCGATTGCAGCAATTCGCTGAAGTGCATCTGCTTGCTTGCGACGCTCGGCCTCTACAACGGCTGCCGGAGCCCCGGCAACAAACCGCTCGTTGCTCAATTTTTTCTCTACTGATGCCAAGAATCCGCGTTCATAATCAAGGTCCTTGAGCAATTTTGCACGCTCTGCCTCTATGTCAACTCCGGCTTCCTGCATCGGAATGGAATATTCTTGAGTACCTACCATGAAAACTGCCGCGCCTTTGGTCTTGGCACCAACGACTTCAATGCTGTCAAGATTGGCAAGTTTGCATATTGCGGCTTTTTCGGGTTCACTCATCTCACCAACAATTTGCAAGGTCAACGCCACCTTGGGCGCAATTTGTTTCTGAGCTCTCACGCCGCGAATGCCGTTAACGACCTCCTTGGCATGGTCCATCATTAACAATACCCCTTCGTTAGTCAGTTCGGCATCGGGAAGCGGCGCATACATAATGCTTTCGCCTTCGCCGCGTTGAGCAAGGTGCTGCCATAGTTCTTCAGTAATAAACGGCATGAACGGATGCAGCAACCTGAGCACTCGGTCGAAATAATCCAAAGTCGCCTTATAGGTCTTGCCATCAACAGGCGAGCCGTAAGCAGGCTTTACCATCTCCAAATACCATGACGAAAATTCATCCCAAAACAGTTTATACGCCGACATTAACGCCTCCGAAATGCGGAATTTTGACAGCAAATCGGTCATTTCTGCCGCACAAGCCTTCACCTTGGCGTCAAACCACTCAACGGCCACTTTCGATGCCGCAGGCTGTTCAAGGGTCTCGTCAACTTGCCACCCCTTCACCAAGCGGAATGCATTCCATATCTTATTACAGAAGTTACGTCCTTGCTCGCATAGTTTCTCATCAAACATAATATCATTACCGGCCGGTGCTGCAAGCATCATACCCATGCGCACACCATCGGCACCATACGTTGCAATCAACTCCAACGGATCCGGCGAATTGCCGAGCGATTTGCTCATCTTGCGCCCAATCTTGTCGCGAACAATACCGGTGAAGTACACATTGTTAAACGGCTGCTTGCCAACGTATTCATATCCGGCCATGATCATACGTGCCACCCAGAAGAATATGATATCAGGACCGGTAACCAACGTAGCTGTCGGATAATAATATTTCAGTTCCTCGTTGCCGGGATTATTGATACCGTCAAAAAGAGTAACAGGCCATAACCATGAGGAGAACCATGTGTCAAGCGCATCCTCATCTTGAGCCAAATCCGACTCAGTCAATTCCTTACCGGCAATCTTGCGAGCCTTCTCAAGGGCTTCAGCAATAGTGGGTGCCACAACAATTCTTGTTTCACCCGACGCATCGGTGAAGTAATAGGCCGGAATGCGATGACCCCACCAAAGTTGACGACTTATGCACCAATCCTGAATGTTTTCAAGCCAGATGCGATACGTTGTCTTATACTTCTCGGGCACAAAGCGAATTATGTCATCCATAACGGGCTTCAACGAAATATCCGCAAAGTGTTTCATCTTGATGAACCACTGCTGCGACAACCGAGGCTCTATCACCACTTTTGTTCTTTCGCTATAACCCACCTTATTGTTGTAATCTTCAGTCTTTTCAAGCAAATCAGCATCTGCCAAATCCTGTGCTATCTGCTTGCGACACTCAAAGCGGTCCATGCCGGCATACTTACCGCCATTCTCATTCAAAGTCGCATCTTCGTTGAAAATATCAATCGTTTCAAGGTTATGCGTCTTTCCAAGCATATAGTCATTCTTGTCATGAGCCGGAGTAACCTTCAAGCAGCCGGTTCCGAATTCTATTTCTACGTATCGGTCCTCAATAACAGGGATTTCACGTCCAACCAAAGGAACTATTACCTTCTTGCCCTTAAGCCACTCATTTTTGGGGTCCTTGGGATTAATACACATCGCCGTATCACCCATAATAGTTTCCGGACGCGTTGTTGCCACTACGGCATAGCGACCCTCCGGATCATTCGCCACATAATAGCGTAAATAATACAGCTTTGAATGCTCATCAACGTAGTTAACCTCATCATCTGAAATCGCAGTGCGATTCTTCGGATCCCAGTTGACCATGCGCAAGCCGCGATATATCAGACCCTTGTCATAGAGATCACAAAAAACTTTCGTAACCGATTCCGAGCGAGACTCATCCATGGTAAACGCTGTGCGACTCCAGTCACAACTTGCCCCCAACTTCCTCAGTTGCTGCAAAATAATACCTCCATGCGTTCGAGTCCAATCCCATGCATGCTCCAAGAATTCCTCGCGAGTCAAATCAGTCTTCTTTATACCTTGTTCTGCAAGCTTCGCAATAACTTTGGTTTCTGTCGCGATTGACGCATGGTCAGTCCCGGGAACCCACAAAGCATTCTTGCCCTCCATGCGAGCTCTACGAACTAAAATATCCTGAATCGTATTATTCAGCATATGACCCATGTGGAGCACTCCCGTCACGTTTGGCGGAGGTATCACAATCGTATAGGGTTCACGTGCATCCGGCTCTGAATGAAACAGATTATGGTCCATCCAGAAACTATAAAGTCGGTCCTCCACTTCTGCGGGAGAATACTTGGTAGGCAATTCGTTCATATTTTAACTTTAAATAATTAGACTGCAAATTTACGCAATTTTCTCCAAAATTCCCACAAATTCATTTTGGCATATTTTTTGCTGTTTCTCAAATCAAACTTCCTGCGCTTCCCGACGTTAAATTGGAAGAATAATTTTTTTTACGTACTTTTGCATTGTTTTTACCCTCAAACACTGAATCTTTTGACAACTCTACCACTCACTGAACTAATAATTCAGGGCATCCAAGAGCGCAAAGGACGCAAAATAGTCCATATTGACCTCGCCCAAATCGAATCAAGCCCCGCACCCGACTTCTTCATTTGCGAGGGAACATCACAAACCCACGTCGGCGCTGTTGCCGATGCCGTAAGAGACTACCTCATCGAGCATGGCAACATTAAGCCTTATAACTACGACGGCTACCAAAACGCCCAATGGATAGTGTTGGACTACGGCTCTGCCTTGGTCCATATATTCGCCCCCTTGGAACGCGAACGCTACAATCTTGAAGAACTTTGGAGCGATGGAAAAATCACTGAAATACCCGACCTTGACTAATTATGCCACAAAATAACAAACCGGCAAAACCCGGCAAAAAGTCCGGACTGCAAAAACTGAGACCAAACATCCTCTGGATGTACGTACTGATTTTCGGTTTCCTCGGTATTATCTTCTTTTCCGACAGAAGCACTTTGACTCGCCAACTCGAGAGCTTCAACGACTTTGAAGAACTCGTGGAAAAAGGTGCCATTGAAAAAATCGAAGTACTCCGAAACAAGAAAGAAGCCATCGGAACGCTCACAAAAGAGGCCACTCAAGCAGAGTTCACCGATGCAGAACGCAACGGCAGCACTGCCCAAGGCAAAGTCACCGTTAAATTCGGCGATAGCCAAACATTTGAAAATGAAATCAAACAATGGGAAGCCGACGGATTTTTCTCCGGAAAAGTTTCCTACGACGATGCCTCGGACTACTCAAGCCTCCTCTGGGGATTCGGTCCCATCCTTCTGCTGATTCTATTCTGGGTATTCTTCATGCGCAAAATGGGACGTGGCAGCGATAGCGGCGTATTCTCAGTCGGCAAAAGCAAAGCAAGAGTGTTCGACAAAGACAACGACCAAAAAGTCACCTTCAAAGACGTTGCCGGATTGCATGAAGCAAAAACCGAAATAGAAGAAATCGTTGAATTTCTCAAAAATCCGTCTCGCTACACAGACCTTGGCGGAAAAATCCCCAAGGGGGCACTACTCGTAGGCCCTCCCGGCACCGGTAAAACCATGCTTGCCAAAGCCGTTGCCGGAGAAGCTAACGTGCCTTTCTTTTCAATGAGCGGCTCAGACTTCGTTGAAATGTTTGTCGGCGTTGGTGCAAGCCGCGTACGCGACCTCTTCCGCCAAGCCAAAGAAAAAAGCCCATGTATAGTTTTCATCGACGAAATTGATGCAGTCGGCAGAGCGCGCGGCAAAAACGCCAACATGGGAGCAAACGACGAACGAGAAAACACCCTCAACCAGCTCCTCACCGAAATGGACGGATTTGGTTCAAATAGCGGCGTAATCATTCTTGCCGCAACAAACCGCGCCGACATCCTCGATAAAGCACTGCTCCGCGCAGGACGCTTCGACCGCCAAATCTACGTGGACCTGCCCGACTTGAATGACCGAGTGGAAATATTCAACGTTCACTTGCGCAACAAAAAAATTGAACCGGAACTCGACGTTGACCTTTTGGCTCGACAAACGCCCGGATTTTCCGGAGCAGACATCGCCAACGTTTGCAACGAAGCCGCCCTCATTGCAGCTCGCAACAACAAAAAGATGATTGAGCGTCAGGACTTCATCGATGCCGTTGACCGCATAATCGGAGGATTGGAAAAACGCTCCAAAATCCTGACCGACGAAGAAAAACGTGCAATCGCAATCCATGAAGCCGGTCACGCCACTGTTTCTTGGCATCTCAAATACGCCAATCCGCTCATAAAAGTCACCATAGTGCCGCGCGGCAAAGCCCTCGGCGCCGCTTGGTACCTGCCCGAAGAACGACAAATAGTCCCCCAGCAAGCACTCCTCGACGAAATATGCTCCACACTCGGCGGACGAGCTGCCGAAGAACTCTTCCTCGGCCATATCTCCACCGGAGCCGCCAACGACCTCGAACGTGTCACAAAACAAGCCTACGCAATGGTTGTGTACTACGGCATGAGCGACAAAATCCCAAACATATCCTACTACGACTCAACGGGCCAAGCCTACGGATTCTCAAAACCATACTCCGAAGACCGTGCAGAGGCAATCGACCGGGAAGTTTCGCGCATAATCTCCGAACAATATGAACGCGCCAAAGACCTACTCCGCGCCAAAGCCGACGGACACGGCGAACTTGCCGACGTTCTCATTGCCCGAGAAGTAATATTCACGGAAGACGTTGAAAAGATATTCGGTAAACGACAATGGACCTCTCGAACCGAAGAAATCCTGCGCGCTAAAGAAGCCGAAACTCCCCCTCCGTTCATACCCGAAAACCCTACTGAAGAACCCGAGCAAGGAAATCAAGACGCAAATAATTGAAATCTCAATATTTTTTCGTATCTTTGCGCCGGTTTTTACGCAAAAGACCAAACAATTCACATTTTTTTATTAACTAATTAACTTTATGTCAAACCAATTAACAACCCCCATCGCTGACTTCGATTGGGATGCATTTGAAAACGGCATCTCTACCGGTGACAAGTCACGTGAGGAACTCACCAAAACCTACGACGAGTCGCTCAGTCAGGTTAAGGATCAACAAGTAATCGAAGGTACCATCATCGCAATGAACAAGCGCGAAGCTGTGGTTAACATCGGCTACAAGAGCGACGGCATCATCCCCATGAGCGAATTCCGCTACAACCCCGATCTCAAAGTCGGCGACACAGTGGAAGTGTTCATCGAAAACCACGAAGACAAAAAAGGTCAACTCGTACTCAGCCACCGTCAGGCTCGCGCTGCTCGCGCTTGGGACCGCGTTAACGAAGCCATGGCTGCCGACGAAGTTATCAAAGGCTATGTGCGCGCTCGCACAAAAGGCGGCATGATCGTCGACGTATTCGGCCTCGAAGCATTCTTGCCCGGATCTCAAATCGACGTTAAGCCCATTCGCGACTACGACATTTTCGTGGGCAAAACCATGGAATTCAAAGTCGTTAAAGTTAACCCAGAGTACCGCAACGTTGTTGTTTCTCACAAAGTCCTCATCGAAGCTGAACTCGAACAACAGAAGAAAGAAATCATGGCCAAACTCGAAAAAGGCCAGGTTCTCGAAGGCACAGTTAAAAACATCACCGCTTACGGCGTATTCATCGACCTCGGTGGCGTTGACGGCCTCATCCACATCACTGACCTCAGTTGGGGTCGCGTTTCTCACCCGAGCGAAATCGTTGAGCCCTTCCAGACTCTCAACGTTGTTATCCTCGACTTCGACGACGAAAAGAAACGCATCGCCCTCGGTCTCAAGCAACTTCAACCCCATCCTTGGGACGCGCTCGACGCTGACCTCAAAGTGGGCGACAAAATCACAGGTCGCGTAGTCGTTATGGCTGACTACGGTGCATTCATCGAAGTAGCTCCCGGCGTTGAAGGTCTCATCCATGTTAGCGAAATGACTTGGAGCCAGCACGTACGCTCAGCTCAAGACTTCATGAAGGTAGGCGACGAAATCGAAGCCGTTGTCCTCACCCTCGACCGCGAAGAACGCAAGATGAGCCTCGGCCTCAAGCAGCTCAAACAAGATCCTTGGGCTGACATCGAAGTACGCTACCCCGTTGGCAGCAACCACACCGCAAAGGTTCGCAACTTCACCAACTTCGGCGTATTCGTAGAACTCGAAGAAGGCGTTGACGGCCTCATCCACATCAGCGACCTCAGCTGGACCAAGAAAATCAAACACCCCAGCGAATTCACCAATATCGGTGACACTATCGAAGTTCAAGTACTCGACATCGACAAAGAAAACCGTCGTCTCTCTCTCGGCCACAAACAGCTCGAAGAAAATCCTTGGGAAGCTCTCGAAAGTGACTACGCTGTTGGCACAATCCACCAAGGCACAATCACCGAACTCATGGAAAAAGGTGCCGTTGTAGTTCTCGGTGAAGGCGTTGAAGGCTTCGCTACTCCCCGCCACCTCGTTAAAGCTGACGGCTCTCAGGCTCAAGCTGGCGAACAACTCGAATTCAAAGTAATCGAATTCAACAAAGAAAACCGCCGCATCATCCTCAGCCACAGCCGCATCCACGAAGACGACACCAAGGCTGAACGCAAAGCTGAACAACGCAAGGCTCGCGCAGCTCGCGCTCCCAAGCAAGAAGAAGCTAACGCGCTCCCCGCTCCCGAAAAAACAACCCTTGGCGACCTCGAAGCTCTCGCAGCTCTCAAGGACAAACTCTCCAAAGGCGAATAATTTTTCATAAGCAAACAAAACGCAATGAGCGGCTGCCCACCCCGGGCAGCCGCTCTGCTCTTATATGCCATCTCCCTAATCCAATTACCATTCCGTCCTCCTCTCATCTTATAACGACACAAAATAGTCAAAAAGCAAAACACACAAAATCATCGAAATTTTATAGCAAACGTATCAAACTAAAAAAAACGAACTGCGCTCACTAAACAATATCGGCACTGCCATTGTTATCATTACGACAACCAACAAAACCTTTTCATACAAAAATAACCCTTCAATAACCCTATCCTCGACTTGAGTCCCGGCAGAGCTCACAAGCCATGCCGGGACTCTCTTCCTTTCTAAAAATCGACAACAAAAAAACCGCCAAGAAACTTAGCGATTTTTCTCATCGTGATCGCGTTGGGATTCGAACCCAAGACCCACAGCTTAGAAGGCTGTTGCTCTATCCAACTGAGCTACGCGACCCCTTAGTTTTTCGACTGCAAAGTTACAAAAAAAATTCGTAACTTTGCACCTATAAACATCAAATACGTATTTTTTAATCATGGAACTGAATCAGCTGACCGCAATTTCGCCCGTTGACGGACGCTATCGCTCTAAATGCGAACGCCTTGACGAATTTTTCTCAGAATATGCTCTAATTCGCTATCGCGTAAGAGTTGAAGTGGAATATTTCATCGCCTTATGCGAAATCCCCCTGCCCCAGCTCCGCGAGGTTCCACCAACGGTATTCCCCCTCCTGCGAGCCATCTACGAAAACTTCACCGTTCAAGACGCCGCTCGCATCAAGGAAATCGAATCCGTCACCAACCATGACGTGAAAGCCGTGGAATACTTCCTCAAAGAAAAATTCGACGCCCTTGAAATCGAACAATGGAAGGAATTCATCCACTTCGGACTGACAAGTCAAGACATTAACAACACCGCTGTGCCCATGAGCATCTGCGATGCCATCGTTGAAGTTTACGCCCCGGCAATCGACGCCCTCATTGTGCAGCTTGAAGACCTCGCCGCTCAGTGGCGCGACGTGCCCCTGCTCGCCCACACTCACGGACAACCCGCCAGCCCTACCCGACTCGGCAAAGAACTTCTGGTATTCGTGAGCCGCCTGCAAACTCAATTGGCACTCCTCAAAGCCACTCCCATCAGCGGCAAATTCGGCGGTGCAACGGGTAATTTCAATGCCCACGCCGTTGCCTTCCCCCAAGTGGACTGGAATGCCTTCGCCCAAAACTTCCTCCGCGAAAAACTCGGACTCGTACGCGAATATCCCACCACTCAAATCTCACACTACGACAATCTCGCTGCACTCTTTGATGCCCTCCGCCGCGTCAACACCATCATTCTCGACCTTGACCGCGACATCTGGATGTATATCTCCATGAACTACTTCAAGCAGCGCATCAAAGCCGGCGAAGTGGGCTCATCTGCGATGCCTCACAAAGTCAACCCCATTGACTTCGAAAACTCCGAGGGCAACATCGGAATAGCCAATGCCGTGTTCGGACATCTGGCAGAAAAACTACCCGTTAGCCGTCTGCAACGCGACCTCACCGACTCTACCGTGCTGCGCAACGTCGGCGTGCCTTTGGCTCACACTCTCATCGCCATTGCTTCCACGGCAAAAGGACTTGGAAAACTCCTGCTCAACGAAGACGCAATCCTCAGCGACTTGAACGACAACTACGCAGTTGTGGCTGAAGGCATTCAAACAATCCTGCGCCGCGAAGGTTATCCCAACCCCTATGAAACCCTAAAGGCTCTGACTCGAGTAAACACCGCAATCACCCCTGAAAGCATCAATGCATTCATCGACACTCTCGAAGTCTCCGATGATGTGAAAGCAGAATTGCGAGCAATCACTCCTCAGTCCTACACCGGATTCTAATCCAATACTCATTCCCCTTCATATTTTACGGTAGTACTTTTTTCCCTTATGGCATCTGTAACAAAACAAGAAGCACTTGATTATCATAAGTTTCCACGTCCCGGAAAAATTGAAATCGAACCAACCAAGCCCTACTCTTCTCAAAACGACCTCGCTTTGGCATACTCTCCGGGGGTGGCATACCCCTGCAAGGAAATCGAAGCGAACCCCGCCGATGTGTATAACTACACCAACAAGGGCAACCTCGTTGCTGTAATCTCAAATGGCACGGCTGTGCTCGGATTGGGCAACATCGGCCCGGAAGCCGGCAAACCCGTAATGGAGGGAAAAGCACTGCTGTTCAAGATATTCGCCGGTTTGGATTGTTTCGACATCGAAGTCAACGAAACAGACCCCGAAAAGTTCATCCAAGTCGTCAAAGCCATTGCACCAACATTCGGAGGCATTAACCTCGAAGACATAAAAGCCCCCGAGTGCTTTGAAATCGAACGACGCCTCAAAGCCGAGTGCAACATACCGGTAATGCACGATGACCAACACGGCACCGCCATCATCTCCGCCGCAGGTTTGCTCAACGCTTTGGAACTGCAAAACAAAAAAATCGAAGAAATCAAACTCGTGGTTAACGGGGCTGGAGCTGCGGCCGTAAGTTGCACTCGCCTTTATGTTGCACTCGGTGTGCGCAAAGAAAACATTGTAATGTGCGACAGCAAAGGGGTTATTTCTCTTGCTCGACAAGACCTGAACGAACAGAAACGCGAATTTGCAACCTCGCGACCTATTTCAACTCTTGCTGATGCAATGAAAGATGCCGACGTCTTCCTCGGACTGTCGGTCAAAGACGTTGTCACTCCAGAAATGCTCCGCTCGATGGCTCCCCGACCAATTGTATTTGCCCTTGCAAATCCCGACCCCGAAATTGCCTACGACATCGCAATAGCATCGCGCCCCGACTTGATTTTTGCTACCGGAAGAAGCGACTACCCAAATCAAATCAACAACGTCCTCGGATTTCCTTACATATTCCGCGGAGCTCTTGATTGCGGAGCTCTTGAAATCAACGAAGCCATGAAACTCGGAGCGGTTCGAGCCATTGCCGAACTTACCAAGCAGCCGGTTCCTCCGGTAGTGAACGCAGCCTACAACCTCTGCAAAATCACCTTTGGACCCGAATACATTCTCCCCAAACCGCTTGACCCCCGTCTGCTAACCACCGTAGCACCTGCTGTGGCTCGCGCTGCCGCAGAAAGCGGAGTTGCAACACGACCTATCACCGATTGGGAAGAATATAGCGAACGACTCCACCACCTCATGGGCGTTGACAATAAGCTCTTGCGCCGAATCCACGATGAAGCGCGCATGGCAGGACATAAACGAGTGGTATTTGGTGAGGCAAATACCGACAACACACTCCGAGCTGCCGCTGCCGCCCTCGCCGACGGCCTCTGCACTCCGGTGCTCCTTGGCAACGAAGAAATGATTCAAAAACGCGCCGAACGCCTCGGAGTGGAACTCGCAGGAATGGAAATCGTAAACCTGCGCCACGACCGCGAAGCTGCCCGACGTGAACATTACGCCGAAGTACTCACTGCCAAACGTTTCCGCCACGGAATGACCCTGGCTGTGGCTCGCGAAAAAATGTTTGACCGAAACTATTTCGGCATGATGATGGTAGAAACCGGCGATGCCGACGCTTTCATCTCCGGAACATACTCCTCCGGAATACAAAACCGAAATATCGCCATGGAAGTAATCGGCGTACGCGAACCCTTCAAAACCTTCGCAACGATGCACATCGTTAACACCCGACGCGGCACTTACTTCCTCGCCGATACCGGCATAAACTCCTCCATGACCGAAGAACACCTCTTCGACATTGCTCGACTCGCACGCCACTCCGTTGAATACTTCGCTCATAATCCTATAATGGCAATGGTGAGCTGCAGCAACTTCGGCTCCGGCACAGAACCCGAAGCAAGAATGGTTTCTCGGGTGGTCGACAAACTTCACCGCGAATATCCCGACCTAATCGTCGACGGAGAAATGCAACTCCAAAATGCGCTCAACACCAAACTGCGCGACTCCAACTACCCCTGCTCGCGCCTTTGCGGTCAAAACGTCAACACCCTGATATTCCCGAACCTGACCGCCGCCCACTCCGCATATCGACTTCTCCTTGAAATGGGAGTCGGCGACGCCATCGGTCCCGTGCAAATCGGTCTGAACAAACCCGTTCACTTCGTTAACGTTGACACCCCCGTGCGCGACATTCTCAACGTAGTTGCAGTTGCCGTAATCGATGCCCGCGTAAGCGAATAATACCCCTTAACACAATTTAACATTCATAACAATTATATTCTGACAAATAATACATAACTTTGTGCGGAAGCCGTAAATGGACTTCCGCACAATCTTTTATTATCACTAACAAAAACACACACTATGCAACACACACTCAAGCGCCTCGCAAGGACGCTCCTTGCCCTCTTGTTCCTGCCTTTGGCAGTCGCATTCTCCTCATGTCAAAAAAACGACGAAGAACCCGATGACCCCGTCAGCCCCATAGTTGGCACATGGTCCACCCAATCAGACAATATTTGGGACGATTTGACTTGCATCGTATTCAGGGCCAACGGAACCGGAATATATGCCGAGAACTATAATAGCGTGGAAGGAAAACTTGACATTGACAACTTTTCTTATACCTATGATGAAAACACCCGAATTATCACTCTGATATTCACCGACGGCGGCGATTTTGAAACTGAAGTCTATACCGGAGTCACCGTTACCGATGAACAAATCACCGGCTTCTATGAAAATGACTACGAACACTTGATCTCGCTCAAGCGCGTCCACGGTCCGCGCGCCTCCTTTTACTGCGAGCCTGTTGAATACATTGAAACCAACGATGCCCTTGGATTCCCGATATACTACCTGCCCGGTGACGCCGGCACATATCACTTTCATATTCGTTCCTACACCCTATGGCATGAATACATACCTCCGGTCACTGTGCTATCCGTTGAAAACGATCCTAATTATGACCCGATTAGCTGCACTGTGTCCGGGCTGAATCCCTCCACTCTCACCGTAAATGCATCGGCAAACAACTCCGGCAAGGAAAAGTCTCACGGTCTGGACTTGAAGATAGCCAACTCAGACTATTCCGCCTCATTCAACGGCATAATATTCCTCCACCAAAAGACTCAAGAGGCCGGCGGAAACAATGGCGGCAACTCCGGCAGCGACTCAACCGAGCCTCAATGGGGCAAAGTCACCGCCAACATAGCCGCCTATTCCGGTTATCCCGATGACTCATATGTCGATTGGGTTGACGGACAAACCGACCAAGTGGACTACGTTTACTACCCCTCAACCGGAAAATACTACGTCTATGGCGGTATTTTTTGCTCCGACAACACCGCCAACGGAGGCAAAGGCATTCGCTACGAAGCCAAACAAGGCTACAACTCAATCCAAATCGACGGAGGAGCCGACTACTACTATCTCGGCGATCGCCGCATCAACTACCGCTGGGAAGTGTACCTCCGAGTTACCCTCCCCTAATCCCTCCCGAAATCCTTAGACACACATCGCGCACGCCACAGAATATCGAAACTTCACGACTAGTCAAAGCCTCCCCAAAAGTCCCAAATCTCACTTTTAGTAGGCAACACACCTCCTCAAATGTGGGGGCGACTTTGCAAAATGAGGGTCGAAATTTGATTCAAGCGACATCCCTTAAAACGTGCGAAGCACGGGAAAGCGAAGCGAATGAATAACCGGGGCGTGGAGCGCAGCGACACCCCCGGTCTGCACACGTCCTCCATACAGGGCATCTGCAAAGACGCGAACGGATGATCATTGCATCCCTCGCGTCTTTTCTTTACTAAGCGTCATCCGTAGGAATGGAGCGACTGCATGTAATTGACGCCGAAATAGGTCATTGCTACTGAGAGTAGCGGCACAACGTACCACCACCGCGACGGACGCCGTAAATGAAGTGGTATGCAGTATATCAGAAAAGTAATCAAAGCCCATGTCTCCTTTGGATCCCAACCCCAATAGCGGCCCCACGATTCATTAGCCCACACAGCACCGGTACAAATACCCAAACCCAACAGGTAAACCGCAACTCTCAGCAATTGACGACATCTATTATCTCCGCCGCGCGTTTGCAACGCCAAGATTGCTACCACCACGAAAATGGCATACGACGTCATCACCAAGCTCACATGTAGCGAAAGCCATGGAGAATGAAGCACCGGCATCAAAGGCGTAACTATCGGGTTCATGGCCTGAAGATGCGCCACCAACGCCATGCACCCCGACACCAACAACCCGACACCGCGCAAACCACCTATTAGCAGGGATATTAACGCCACTGCTGCCGCCAGAAACTGCAACGTCTCAAACATCGAGGCAAACGGTCCACGACCGCTTAGCCAACTCTCAAACAAAATCACTGTCAGCTGAAACAAAAACGCGACCCAACCGACAATGCGCCCCCACTTTGACGCGAAAAACGCTGTCACCGCAGCGATAAAAAGCAAAACGAACGCAATGAGCGTAAGCGGCAGCGTGTTATACACGATTTCGCCCTCTACCTGCGCTGCCGAAAGTCGCGCATCGGCTTCGCCCGGTTCGCTGAAAAGCTGATTGCTCCGCAAAAGCAACATCAACCCGACTCGCTCATCGACCGATGCATCTCCCGGAGCTAAGTACCTCCCCCTCTCATCAAAAAATTCCGCAAAGGAACGATATTCCGCCCCTACCTGAATCATCGTTGCATCACTCCACTGCTCAGGAAACTTCCATATCGATGCAACCGCACGCTCAGCCGAAAGTCCGCAAAAATATTTTTCACCATGAACTTTCTTCATAAAGTCGTGAGCTACGGTGCTAAACGTTGCCACTCTCCCTCGATAAACAACCTGAGTCCGAGCCAAGGAATCTGCCTCCGCCTCACTAACGGTAGGCAAATCCGATGCCGATACAGTCAGCGTTGAAAATGCAGCAACGACTATTGCCACCGCAACTCCTCGCCTGCGCCTAAACAAACTCAGCAACCCTCCGATAAAAAACAGAGCAAATCCTATGAATGTCAACGCCGTACCTGAGGCATCTTGCCGAATAGACACTATTGAACACCCTTCCGGAGTATACCCTTGCTGATAAATCCTACACCCCCCGACTGCAAGCGGCCGGTTCACGCTAACCGTCATTTCCGCTCCGTTTACCAATAAGTAACTGACATAATCGCGCGGAACGTCGCCGCCGGGGTAATATTCTGTCTGAAAGCGCAATAACTCTATACTCACCCCATACCTCTCTACCGGCATTCCCGGCACTAACGCCACTCGGCTCTCGCGCGCAGTCAGCCACGTTGTCACTCCCCCCAATGCAATCAAAAGAAACGACAGGTGCAGCAACAACAGCTGCGAACTCCTTGCGAGTAGCTTAATAAGCCGCATAAGCGGTCTCCACAGCCTTAAATGCCATGCACTCAACTTCGATTAACCACCCCGGTCTGCAAACCGGAGCCAATACCACTATACGTGGAAGCGAGGGATAACGCTCGTTAATCATTGCGCTAACTGCCGAATAATCAGCAACATCACGCAAGTAAACAATCAGATGACACACATCATCGAAACCACAATCCGCCTCCTCAAGCAGTGCGCCAACGTTTTCAAACATGCGTTCCGCCTGCCGCGCAACGTCGCCCGGCCAAACAATCTCTCCCTTATTGTTAATCGATGCCGTACCGGAAACATAAACATGGCGCCTGTCGCCGAAATCAACTGCCGTGCCGCGCTCAAACGCCACTCCGTACTCAGCCGTAGGATTTAAATGAGTCTTCGCCTTCAGAAACCTAATCTGCTCCGGCTTTACTCCCAAACAATTCAGCGAGTCCATCACGACGCTCACCGTCGAATCCTCATGTATGCCATTTATCCCCGTTGAAGCAATAAAATGACTGTCGGCAGTCATGCCGTTCAGTGCAAAAAGCTCATTTCTTCCTGAAACCGCACCTGCATAATTCACATCGACATCTCTCACGAACAACCATGTCCTCAGGCAGTTATCAATCAGCGTGCCTCCTCTGGCTTCCAAACTCAATGCCAAATCATTCAGCATGGCTCGAGTTGCCGTCGATGACTGCAAACCCGGCTCACACGCCGATGCTTGAATCAGAGTGCTGTAAGCCCCATGGCTCACCTCCGTAAAACCGCCTTCGTCATCAACCTTGACCGTAACGCCCTCTTGTAGCCATACCCATGCAGCCACTTTCGCACCGCAAAGCGGAGTCTGACCGACCACCGAAACCGCACACTCATGCTGCAATGCCCTTACTTCCTGAGCCTGATTTGACGGATCGCTCAAAAAATAACGTACCATAACCGCACGCAATCCCTCGGTATGCAATCCGGTGAATGCACAATAAACCGCGCCAAGTTGCTCCGAAAAAGAGCCCTCAGCCTTCGGCGTAATCATCGCGTGAAGTTCTCGGCGTCCGCTCGACGCACTGAAATATTTACGTTGTATATTGCACTCCATATCGATTTTTTCCTACTGCAAATATACAACAAACTCGCGAAATCACCACTATTATATAGCGGTTAGACCCCTTTTTTAAACTTTTTGCGCATTTTTTACGCAAAAAATTTTGCAGTTTAAAAATTTCGACTTAACTTTGCTGCGTAATTTTTACGCACCATTCATCTTTTATCCACTTTAAGTATGAATCAAATCAAAAGATATTAACCCTATGAAACTCGGACAAATGAAGCGCATCAACGACCTGCGCTCTGTATGGAAACACGAAGCCAAAGATTTCAGCAAATGGCTTGCTCAAGAATCCAACCTCGCGTTGCTGGGCGAAACTATCGGAATTGACATCGTTCTTGAAGAACTCGAATCTTCAGTTGGCAAATTCAGTGCCGACATATATGCCATGGAAGAAGGCACAGAGCGCAAAATCATCATCGAAAATCAACTCGAGGAGACGAACCACGACCATCTGGGCAAACTTATCACCTACGCCTCCGGCAAAGGCGCAGAAGTTATCATCTGGATTGTGAAACGCGCACGCGATGAACACCGCCGCGCCATTGAATGGCTCAACCAAAACACCGGCATGGAAATCGGTTTCTTCCTTGTGGAAATTGAACTATGGCAAATCGACCAATCTGCAATTGCACCGAAATTCAACGTTGTGGAACGTCCGAACGACTGGGCAAAACAAATGAAAAACGTCGGCAACCTCAGCGACACCAAGCAACTCCAACTCGCCTTCTGGCAGCAACTTGCCGAAACAATAAAATCAACGCCAAAATACGCTTCACAATTCTCACCGCGGAAGCCCCACCCTCATTATTGGTATGACCTAAGCATCGGCCGCTCGTCATATCACATAGGGCTCACTTTCAACACTCAGAAAAAACGTCTCGGTGCTGAAATCTACATTTGCGACGACAAAGATAAATTCGCCATGTTTCGCGAACACGCCGACGAAATCAACGCACTCATAGGCGACAAAGTAGAGTGGCGTGAAGCAACAAAAGACACTCGCATCATCACCCTCCGCCCCTGCACTCCCGCCGACGAAACCACATGGCCCGAAGCCATCGATTGGCTCCTAACCAAAGCCCTCTCCCTCAAACAAATCGCCGCCAAATTCGACTCCTGACCCCAATCCACCCGACTCGCCACGCACAAGCGTGCACGATACCGACGACGCAATAAATAGAACGGATGACACTATTGCCATTAAAAAATATATGCTCTTTCGCATAACTGATATGAATTGGTGTGATTAAATCAATTTTTGGGCAAAGTATGATACACACATTCTCACACTAAACACAATTAAAAGACTTCGGCGGCTTGGGGGCTGCGGAAGTCTTTTATGTGTTTTTCCATCACTTAATTTCCATGTGCAAAATTACAATTAATCATGCAAAGGAGAAATACCCTTGATTCAGTAATTTTTGAGGCACTGAAATACCTGACTTTCGGTATATCAATTGAAGAATTTGATGCCGATAAAGTAGGTGCGCGGCGCAGTGGGACCATAGAAGTATCCTGCATCGCGATAGCCTCCTTGATCAAGGTCACTTTGGAACTGATTGAGAATGTTTTGCACTCCGAGGTTGACTTGGAATTTCAAGTGATCACGGAAAACGAACGTATAGCCCACCTTGGCATTCAGTTCAAAGAACTGCGGAGTGCGCTCCAAGACGTCGTTTGCAATGTAGGAGTAAGGATAGTCCGCCGGAATTTCCGACATGTCCGGAGCAAAGTGAGGCACGTACATCTTGCCGGTATATACCCCCGAAAGGGACCAATCGAAGTTATCGAACGGCGACCCCGACAAGGTGAAATAGCCGTAATAGTCGGGGCTGCGCCACATGTTTCGAGTTGGAGCGACATCGGGGTCTTCGCTCCAATATTCCGCCTGCTTATAGCGGCTGCGCTGCGCCGTGAAGCCCAATTGCAAAGCCACGTCCTTGCCGTGAGCAATCTTGAAATCAAGATTTGCACCATAGACTCGCGCGCCGCTGCCATTGCGTCGTTCCTGAAGCATATTGCCCTGCTCGTCATGACCAACTACCTCAAGCACAAACACATCGCGCAAGTCCGTATAGAAACCTTCCAAAAGCAGATTGGCCTGCCAATGTCCGAGATTGAACACCCAGTCAATCGAACCACTGAAGCTATTGGAACGCTCCGGTTTCAGTCCGTCGGCAAGCGAAATCAACGTGCCCTCACCGCCAACAGCCGTGATGTGAAGATCCTCATCGTAGGCCTGCGGAGCGCGGAAACCGGTTGACCACGTCAAGCGCGCCTGAAACTTATCCGTAGGCTTATACATCAAATTCACTCGCGGACTAAGAATCGGATTTTCAATAAGGTTATGATTGTCCAACCTAAGGCCTGCCAGCAGAGTGAAGTACTTCATTTTCCACTCGTTTTGAGCAAACACGCCGAGAATGCCTACGTTTTGCTTCATGTCTCGATTATATCCGACCATAACATCGTGCATATAGTTGGCTTGATATTCCACCCCGGCAGTGAAAGTTGCGGGAGAAAACAATACCTTTCTATAGTTACCCACATACATGCCGCCTGCAACCCAAGTCAGGTCATCGGTTTTGCCGTAAGCATTCGGATTTTGCTGCGCGCCGTAGTAGCTGTTGCGCCCAATGTGTTGCACGGAAGCATAGAGCGACATTTTATGGTCATAGCCATTGAAAAATTGGTCGTAACTCAGTCCGCCACTGTTGATTACATGTTTTGTCTGCTCGGTAATGTCGGTTTGGAACGGTTCCAAATCAAACTTATTACCACCGCGTCGAAACTCATTTGTTGAGTGATATTCCAGATTGATTTTACCATAATGCGACGGCTTATAGAACGCATTTATACCAAAAGTGTTCAGACTTAATTTCCCCACTTCCGAAAACCCGTCGTCATCTCGATCATAAGGGCTGCGATTACGATAACTTTCATAGAGCGACACACCATAGATTCCTTCATCTGACACCAAAGAAGCATTTGCGTTAAACACTTCCTCCCACGATGCACCGTCCATATTTGAAATGGTAGTCGCCGCAGAGAAAGAATTTTGCACGGGTTCCTTGGTGATAATATTAATGGTGCCGCCAACTGCATTTGCACCGAACAAAGCCGAACCGCCGCCTCTGACCACTTCAATGCGGTCAACCATATTGGAAGGAATCTGCTCCAAAGCATAGACTCCCGACAGCGCACTAACAACCGGCCTGCTATTTATCAAAATCTGAGAATAAGGGCCTTCCAAACCATTGATGCGCACTTGCGGAAACGCGCAGTTCTGACAATTATTTTCCGTTCGAAGTCCTGACTGGTAATTAAGGACCTTAGCCAAGTCGGGAGCATTGGTGCGCTCAAACGATTTTTGATTCAACACGTTGACCACCACAGGCGCATCACATCGCTTCACTGCATTTCGGTTAGCAGAAACCACGATTTCATCTGCCAAGATACCCTCGATTTTCATGTAAACATGAATTTCAACCGGTTTATCCTTATAAACTCTGACCTTAACATCCTGCGGTTCATATCCGATGAGCTTCACTTGAAGCGTATATTCACCTTCTGGCAAATTGGTGAACTGAAACATACCGGATTCATCTGCATTAAGCCCCTGACTCGTTTCCAGAATAAACACCGAAGCATAAGGCACATCATCTTCCGAAACTTCTTCGATAATATGACCGTAAATTGCATTGCCGGACCGATATAGATGCTTTGGATTCAAGCAATCAGGTTCATGGGCAAACACCGCCATGTTAAGACTCGCAATCACAAAAGCGAGCAGCAAAAATAGTTTTTTCATTATAGATATGTAATTGAATTTATTTATCTTTTTTACCGCTGCAAAGTTACGAAGAGTTTCCCGGCACCAAAATACCCGAAATTCGGTAAATTTTACGTAACTTCGCGGTGAGAAAACCAATCCATGAGTACCCACAAACAGAAATATATCCATCTGTGGTTGGTGGCTGCACTGTTGACACTGATGTTGGCGGCGTGTGGCACTACGCGCCATGTTGGAGACGATGAATTTCTGTTGGATCACATGCGCATTGAGATTTGCGATTCATCGGGCATAAAACCCAAAGAACTAACAAATTACGTTCGTCAAAAGCCCAACAGTCGCACACTTGGAATAGCCCCGATGCGCCTCCACACCTATAGTCTTAGCGGCAAAGATTCCACCAAATGGTATAACCGCTGGCTGCAAAATTTGGGCGAACCTCCGGTGATTTACTCGCAACATTTGACCGAGGTTTCACGCCGTCAACTCTCGCTTGCACTAATCAATCGAGGGTATATGAACGCTCAGGTCACCATTGACACCATCAGGCCTAAAGCGAAAAAAATAGACGTGACCTATCGTGTCATTCCCGGCACACCCCATCGCATCGCATCGATTACCAAAGTCTATTCCGACCCGATAGTAGGCGCGATTATTGAGGCAGACACACTTGAAACGTTCGTAAAGCCGGGCACAACCCTTGACCGCAACATCTTGGACAGTGAACGCGCTCGCATCGCCTCCAAACTCCAGAGCCTCGGTTATTATGCTTTTGTGAAAGACATGATTACGTTTAGGGCTGATACCGTGAGCGGCAACAAGAACGTCAATCTGACCATGAATATTTCCGGCGATGACCACCGCCAATACATGGTTCAGAGGGTGATTTTTCAACCCTCATATTCTCCGGAACTGACCGCGGAGGAAGCGGCATCACTCGACACAATTGCGTTTGGTGACATTTACATTATTACCGATCCCGATGACCAATGGAAATATATTTCGCCGAAAACCCTTGCGGATGCAAATCGTATCACACCCAAATCACCCTACAACTCACGAGAAATCAACAGTACCTACGAGGCTCTCGGCCGTTTGGGCATCATCAGGTCATCATCAATTCATTTGACTCCAACAGGAGAATACACCATGGACGCCATTGTGCGCTTGACGCGAAATCCGCTTCAGGGCATATCGGTTGAATTAGAGGGCACTAACTCTGAAGGCGATTTGGGAGCCGGCATTGGGTTTACGTATCAACACCGCAACATTTTTCACGGCTCGGAATTGTTGACCATAAAAGGGCGAGGGAGCTATGAAAGCATCTCCGGCGACCTTGAAGGTCTGATTAATAACCACTACACCGAAGGCTCCGCAGAAGTGGCACTAACATTTCCGAAGTTCATGGCTCCATTTCTGAGCAAGAGCTATCGGCGCAACATACTCGCCTCAACGGAATTCTCCATTAGCGGAAATTACCAAGAACGCCCGGAATATACGCGTGTGATTGCCGGAGCCGGCTGGCGATATAAATGGAACAACCGACGCAATAACAACAGGCGCATCTTTGACTTGGTGGACATAAACTACGTGTTTCTGCCACGCTCCACAATCAATTTTCTTGAAGAAATCGGCGCCGGAAATCCTCTGCTCCGCTATAGTTATGAGGACCACTTGATTATGCGCATGGGTTACTCCACATTCCTCACCAACAAAACCACTACAGCACCGATACCCGGAGTGACACAGCAGCAACACGACCTGATATGGACCTTCCGCGGCTCGGCAGAGATTGCCGGCAACCTCTTGTATGGCATATCAAATGCTATCGGGCAAAAAAAGAGCGACGGCGCCTATAAAATCTTCGGCACTGCATACTCACAATATGCCAAAGCCGAGGCTGACTACATGATAGCCAAACGCCTTTCAGAAAGACTGACACTTGCGTTTCACGCGGGCGCCGGCATAGCCGTGCCCTACGGAAACTCCAGCATGGTGCCTTTTGAGAAACGATTTTACTCGGGAGGAGCCAACAGCGTCAGAGGATGGGGCGTGCGCACTCTTGGCCCCGGTCGCTACGATGCACGTAACGACGTTAACGACTTCATTCGTCAATGCGGTGACATCAGATTGGATCTCAACGTTGAACTGCGCATGAAATTGTTTTGGGTACTCGAAGGGGCAGCATTTATCGATGCCGGCAACGTTTGGACCATACGCAACTATGAAACGCAGCCGGGCGGCCAATTCCGCTTCAAATCATTCTACAAAGAATTGGGTTGGGCATACGGTTTGGGTCTGCGCTTGGACTTCACATACTTTGTGTTGCGCTTTGACTTGGGCATGAAAGCCTATAACCCGGCAATGAATCAAGAGCCGTGGCCCTTGATTCACCCGAAGTGGAGCCGCGATGCCACGTTTCACTTCTCAGTCGGCTATCCGTTCTGACAAATACTATTTGTCGAGAGCCTGAGCAAGGTCGGCGATAATATCGGAGAGGTCTTCAATACCTACGGAAAGGCGAATCAGATCCGGAGCGACACCGGCTTCGCGCAGCTGGTCGTCGGAAAGCTGACGATGAGTGTGGCTTGCCGGATGAAGCACACACGAACGCGCATCAGCCACATGAGTAACTATGCTGATAAACTTCAGTCGGTCCATGAATGCGATGGCATCTTCGCGCGAGCCCTTCAAACCGAAAGCGATAACGCCGCAAGAACCATCGGGCAACTGCTTCTGAGCCAAGTCATAGAATTTATCACCCTTGAGTCCGGGATAATGAATCCACGCCACTTCCGGGCGCGCTGCGAGCCATTCGGCCACGGCTTGGGCATTAGAGCAATGGCGCGGCACACGCAAATGGAGCGTTTCCAATCCGAGATTGAGCAAGAAGGCATTTTGCGGTGCCATAGATGACCCGAGGTCACGCATGAGTTGAGCGGTAGCCTTGGTTATGAACGCACCTTTTCCGAATGCTTTTGTGTAGGTCAATCCGTGATATGATTCATCGGGCTGAGTAAGACCGGGATATTTCTCGGCATGAGCTTCCCAATCGAAATTGCCGCTATCAATGAGCGCACCACCGACGGCGGTTGCGTGACCATCCATATACTTGGTGGTTGAATGAGTCACTATGTCAGCTCCCCATTCGAAAGGACGGCAATTAATGGGAGTGGCAAACGTATTGTCCACGATGAGAGGAACACCATTGCGGTGAGCAATGCGCGCATACATTTCAATGTCAAGCACTTCCACTCCGGGGTTGGAAATCGTTTCGCCAAAAAGAGCCTTAGTGTTAGGTTGGAATGCCGCCTGAATTTCTTCCTCCGAAGCATCGGCACTGACAAAGGTTACATCCACACCAAATTTTTTCAGCGTCACTGCAAAAAGATTATACGTTCCGCCATAGATAGCAGCGGAGCTAACGAAGTGATCACCGGCTTGGCAAATGTTCATAATAGCATAGAGGTTTGCAGCTTGACCGGACGACATCAACATACCTGCCACGCCACCCTCGAGTGCGGTGATTTTTGCAGCTACGGCATCGACAGTGGGGTTTTGCAAACGTGAATAGAAATAGCCGGAATCTTCAAGGTCGAAGAGTCGAGCCATTTGCTCACTGTTGTCATACTTAAAGGTAGTGCTCTGATAAATGGGCACTATACGCGGTTCGCCCTTCTTGGGCTGCCAACCGCCTTGAACGCAAATTGTATCTCTTTTCATAATGTAGGCACAAAGATAGGAATTTTAGTGGAGAGTGGAGAGTGGAGAGTGGAGGAATTTTAGTGGAGAGTGGAGGATTTTGCGTTTTTTATCAATTTTGAGGGAAATTTTAGTAACTTTGCAGAGAAGTTAACTAAAGATTTGCTGAAGATGAAGAGACTTGTGGTATTTGATTTAGACGGCACACTGCTGAACACGATAGAAGACTTGGCATACGCCGCCAATCATGCTCTGCGCGAATGCGGGTTTCCCACTCATGACGTATCGGCATATCCGTTTTTCGTTGGCAACGGAGTAGGCAGGCTTTTGGAGCGAGTGTTGCCGCCGGAGCATCGTGATGCCGACACCGTTGGTCGCATACGGCGAATATTTCAAGAATATTATGATAAGCATCTGTGGGAACACACCGTGCCCTACCCCGGCATTATGGACTTGCTGTCAGAACTTGCCGGACTAAAGGTGAAACTTGCCGTTGCATCAAATAAATATCAACGCGCCGCATCGGACTTGATTGCCCACTTTTTTCCGCGATTGCCATTCGAGGCTGTTCACGGCATGCGCCCGGGCATCCCGGCAAAACCGGACCCGTCAATAGTCTTTAACGTCTTGACCAATGTCCCCACTCCCAAGTCGGAGGTTATCTACGTTGGCGATAGCGGAGTAGATATGGAAACGGCTCGCAGGGCGTGCGTTGACAGTGTAGGAGTCCTGTGGGGTTTTCGCCCCGTAACGGAACTCAGACAATATTATGCCCAACACATCATTTCCGACCCGATGGAGTTGATTCCGATTGTCAGGAAAGAATATTGAGAATAGCTAATAGTCTTCATCGCAACGCGTTTTCGGACCGAGCCAAAGGGAGAAGCGATATTTCAGGTCGAAAATGTTATAATGCAGCTCATTGTTTTTTGTACACAATGCTTCGTATTCATCAAGGAAGGAAAGCAGAGTTTCTTGGTCTAATCGATAATCTAAAGCGCAATATTTCAGCCACTCGGGGTCTTGTCTGAGAAGGTCAATTCTTACTTTTGGGGTCAAGGAGGAAAATCGTTCAATTTCAAGTGCGACTTTTTGGTCATAAGTCAGAGGCGGCAAAGGGTTCATGGTTGGATCTTGATATGCCGGCGGCATAACAACAATTTCCGCTTGAAGCGGCTGCTCGGTAGTTTCAGCCGATTCAACCGATTTAGACGTTTCCACGTCAAGTTTCTTTTCTTTCTTTTTGCGCGGCAACCGCTCGGCACGAAGTATGTCGGAATAAAACCTCGCGGCGTCACGGTCGATTTCAAATAAGCCAAAATCTTCGATTACGCTGCGCACCGTTTCGATGTCGATATTGAAACGGAAGGCTATTACATCGTAATCACACGGAAGCATGGCGTCCGGTTCATCGAAAAGGGCTTCGAGTACACACATGTAAACGCCCAATCCCGCCGGGCCATGAGCCATGCGCAATTTGGCGAGCGAATGAGACGACCGCGCATACATTGCTTGACAGAAGTTTGATTTCTTTTTCATTGCAGTAACTGGTTTTTTTGCGCAAAATTAGTTACGCTATCAGAATTGCGAGCGTAGATTTTCATAAATTCGCGCGGAATTATGTCACCTTTTTTCGGTTGGCTGCGTCAAAGAACTGAGTATGCTCAATAAGACACGAATAATTATAAACCTTAAAACCTCAAAACTCAACTTATTATGTATTGGTTAACAGAAGCTATCATGCCTATAAGCATTTGCGTTGTGCTGCCGATTATGATTGTTTGGCTCAATCTGCGAGCCTCGAACAACAAGGTTAACAAGACCTCAGAGATTGTGATGAAAGCCTTGGAAAATTCCGCCACCCTTGAAAGCATCAACGTGGATAAACTCGTTGATGCGCTCCGCAACCCGAAGAAATCGGCTCGTGAGATTCTTTACAAACGATTGCTCAGAGGCTGCGTGTTCACATTCTTAGGTATAGCAGCCGGCATATTGGCACTTTTGTATCAAAGCAAATCGCCATGGGACGCTGACGATACGTTTGCATTTACATTCATGTGTTCGTGCATTGCCGGACTGATGTCGGCAATCGGACTTGCATACCTGTTAGTTTATTTTATAAGCCGCAAAAGAGTAGATCAAGATAAGGACTAAGTCGGGGACTCGCTCATGAACAAACAGCAATTCATCCACTACGTGGAGACCCATCAGAGGCAGCTGCGGCAATTTCTGACGGGTCTTTGCTGCGGAGATGCAGACTTGGCTGATGACCTTGCGCAAGACACGTTGGTAAAAGCATATTTGTCGTGCGAGAGTTTTCGTGATGACAGCAAGTTTAGCACATGGATATATAGAATTGCATATAACACTTTCATCAGCCACCGACGCAGTTATAAATTGACGGACCCGCTTGATGACGCCTCAGAGATTGCGAGCCTCAACAAAGCAGACGGCAGCTTTGATTATCAACGACTTCATGCGGCGTTAGATAAATTATCAGATAAGGAAAGAATGGCAATATTGCTGTATTATTTGGAGGGCTACCCTATCCGCGAGATATCAGAAATTACGGACACGACTATTGATGCCGTCAAAGCTCAATTATCGCGTGGGCGAAAGCATTTGAAGGACATATTGGAGGAGAAACGACTATGAATGACGACAAGATTAAAGACCTGTTTGCGGCATATAACCCGCAGTTACCACCGGATAGCGATTTTATGGAGAGGCTGACGCATAAGATGCAAGCCGTGGAATTACTGAAAGACAAGACCGCCGAGCTTCGACATCGAAATCGCATCGCAGTGAGAGTGGCAATGCTAACCGGAGTGGCAGTCGGGATAGTCTTGGCTATTTGTTTCCCTTATATTCTGGGCATCTTGGAGAATATCACAAAAATAGCCGGCACAAGTGTCGCCAACTTCGCTGCTGATTATATCGACATCGGCGCATGGACAATCATAGCAGTGCTCACCGGAACGATGAGCTACACGACCTATGACCTCACTCGCCTTGCAACATCACGAATGAGCGACTGACGCAAGGTTCATCCTCATTCTGTTCGAGAGAGAGGGATATATCGGGTTACTTGCTTTTGCGCACGGGGTCGCACGTAAGCCCCACTCCGAGTTTCTTGAAGATTTTGCGGTCCACCTCGCCGAGCATCACGGTTGAGTGGACTTGGCAACCCTCCAAAGCGGGCAACTGTTCAAGCGCACGGCGGCAATTTTCGTCATGAGTGCTGAGCACAGAGAGCGCCACGAGGACCTCGTCGGTATGCAGGCGCGGATTTCGACTGCGGAGGTAGTCGATTTTGGTGTGCTGAATCGGTTCAATCATTTCTTGGGGGATGAGTTTCACTCCATGATCGATGCCTGCCAAATGTTTCGTGGCATTAAGAATCAGAGCCGCACTACAGCCGAGCAAGGAACTCGTTTCAGCCGTGATAATCGTTCCGTCGGCGAGTTCTATGGCAGAACTTGCCACTCCGGTTCGCTCGGCACGTTCCTTGGCTGCCACTGTGGCGCGACGATATGACGTGTCGATTTTTGCTTGTTTGAACAGACGAGCAATCTTATTGACCTCGTTGTCGTTACCATCGCCGAGAGCCAATCGATTTAAGGCATCGTAATATCGGCGAATCATTTCTTGCTTGGAGGCTTCATGACAGACTTCATCATCATTGATACAGAAGCCGACCATGTTTACCCCCATGTCGGTGGGTGATTTATATGGATTTTCGCCGTAGATTCCTTCAAAGAGGGCATTGAGTACGGGGAAAATTTCAATGTCGCGATTATAGTTGATTGCCGTTGTTCCGTATGCTTCAAGATGGAAGGGGTCAATCATGTTGACATCATCGAGGTCAGCCGTGGCGGTTTCGTAGGCAATGTTTACGGGGTGTTTCAACGGCAAGTTCCACACGGGGAATGTTTCAAACTTGGCATATCCGGCATCTACTCCGCGCTTATGGTCATGATATAACTGACTGAGACACACCGCCATCTTGCCGCTGCCGGGGCCGGGTGCGGTCACGATAACGAGCGGGCGATAGGTTTGAATATAGTCATTGCGCCCGAAGCCGTCGTCGGAGTCGATGAGACTCACGTTTGTCGGGTAACCCTCAATAGTATAGTGATAATAGGCTTGAATACCGAGTCGCTCGAGTTTGCGGCGATAAGCATCGGCAGATGCCTGACCGTTGTAGTGAGTGATACACACCGAGTTAACCAAAAAGCCACGATTGATAAATTCCTCACGGAGACGAAGCACATCAACGTCGTAGGTGATGCCGAGGTCTTGACGCACCTTGTTCTTTTCGATGTCGAGTGCCGAAATCACGATAACGATTTCCGCGGTATTGGCCAGCTGCGCCAACATGCGCAGTTTGCTGTCGGGCTGAAATCCGGGAAGCACTCTCGATGCATGGAAATCATCAAAAAGCTTGCCACCAAGCTCCAGATATAGTTTATTGCCGAATTGGGCTATGCGCTCCTTGATGTGTTCGGACTGAATTTTGCAGTATTTATCGTTATCAAAACCGTAGTTCATAATGGTAGATTTCAGAATTTCGCCACAAAGTTACGAAAATTTTCCATGCGAGTGCTTCAGTCAAGAGAATTATTCAATGAAAAATTCGTAACTTTGCGTTCCTGAAATAATAAGAAGAAAATGAGTAAAAGCGAAATGGTGTCGGTAGGACACATTGAGATAAAACAATCGGAGTTTAACGCAAGAATAAATCTTGAATCGCTGCCGGTGCTCCCCACGCGCAATTTGGTGTTATTTCCGGGTATCATGTTCCCGATTAACCTTGTGCGCGAAGCATCACGCAAGCTCGCGGAATATGCCGAGCAGAACTCTATGGCGATAGCCGTAGTGTGTCAGCGCGATGAGTCGGTTTCGGTTCCAAAGATTGACGATTTGTTTGAATACGGCGTTGTGGCTCAAGTAATCAAGGTTATTCCGCTGCCAAATGACACGGCCATAGCCATGGTGCTGACTGCGCCTCAAAAAATCCACATCGACGGCTTGGGCGAACCCGGCATAACCGAATCTCTGACCGTTAAAGCATCGTTCGTGAAAGAGTCGAAATTTCGCAGCACGACAAATATGCGCGTGAAAGTGGAACTTGCCGAAACGATTATGCGTGAGCTCGCCGAATTGATGAGCGTTACCAACATAAACATGCCTGAAGCGAGCGAGGCGGCAGGCGATGTTGAAAAAATAATCCACACCATCTGTTCAACTGCTCCACTGCCGGTAAAAGACCGCTGCGCCATGCTTGCCGCCAACGGGCTGCGCGAGCGTTCGGATTTATTGGTAGATGCTTTGCTGAAACAAAAAGAAACGTTTCGTGTAAGGGCGGAGATAGAAGAAGGTGCTCGCCAACGCATGAGCCAACGCCAGCGCAATGCGATTTTGGAGACTCAAATGGAGCAAATCCGCGAGGAACTCTACGGCGAAGGCAATGAGGTAAGCGCACTGCGCGAAAAGCTTGAAACGCTGAAGGTCAGCGCAGACGTGAAAGCCGCCATTGACCGAGAAATCAGCAAGTTAGAGCATCTGAACCCGCAAAGCCCGGATTTTCAGACGCAACACACATATTTGGAAACCGTTTTGGAACTCCCTTGGGGCATCATGAGCGAGGGGAAGGCCGACTTTGTCCTTGCCGAAAACGAGCTGAATGCAACCCACGCAGGGCTTGAAAAGGTGAAGGAACGCGTTTTGGAGCAGCTGGCAATGCTGATTCATTCGCCGCAGACTCATTCTCCGATTATCTGCCTTGTCGGACCTCCGGGAGTTGGCAAGACATCGCTGGGTCAGAGCATAGCTTCCGCTCTGGGACGCAAATTCCGCAGAGTGAGTTTGGGCGGCATGCACGACGAGAGCGAAATTCGCGGTCACCGACGCACGTATATCGGCGCAATGCCCGGACGGATTATTGATGCCGTTCGCCGTTGCGGCACGATGAATCCGGTGATTATGCTCGATGAAATTGACAAATTAGGTCAAGATTACAAAGGAAATCCCTCGGCAGCCCTGTTGGAGGTGCTTGACCCGGAACAAAACGTGAAGTTCCACGATAATTACATTGACTTGGATTTTGACCTGAGCAACGTATTGTTTATTACGACGGCCAATACGCTGAGCACGATAGATGCTCCGCTGCTTGACCGCATGGAGGTCATCACCCTCTCGGGCTATTCGGCACAAGAAAAGTTGGAGATTGCTCGCGAGCACCTTCTTCCGGCCTTGCGCAAAGAGATGGGCTTGGAAGCCGACGACGTGGCAGTTGCCGATGATACCATTGCGGCAGTAATCGACAATTACACCGCCGAAAGCGGAGTACGCCAATTGCAAAAGAAGCTCGCAGCGATATTGCGCAAATATATTCGTTCAAAAGTTTCAGCCAAGCCGTTTGAAACGCCTGTGAAGCCTGAAGCATTGCGCGATCTTCTCGGAGTTGAGACCAACAGTCACGACAAATATTCGACCGATGCAATTCCGGGAGTTGTCACCGGATTGGCATGGACCGCAGCCGGCGGCGAAATTCTGTTTATCGAAGCGGTATTAACCCCGGGAAAGGGCGACGGGAACTTGACCCTGACGGGCAACCTCGGCGATGTGATGAAGGAGTCGGCGGCAATAGCTCACCGTTACGTGAAAGCCCACGCATCGGAACTCGGAGTGAGCGATGAAAGTTTGAAATGTGACCTTCACATCCACGTACCCGAAGGCGCGATTCCGAAAGACGGCCCCTCGGCCGGCATCACGATGACCACTGCCATCGTATCAGCCATGACGGGACGCCCGGTGCGCGAACGAGTAGCCATGACCGGCGAGACCACCCTGAGAGGCAAGGTGCTGCCCGTTGGCGGCATTAAAGAAAAGATACTTGCCGCCAAACGCTCCGGAATCACAGAGATAATCTTGTGTAAAGAAAATGAGCGTCACATTAAGGAGGTGAAACCGGAATACGTTGAGGGCATGACCTTTACGTATGTGACCACCATAAACGAAGTGATTTCTCACGCGTTGGCATGAAGTTTGCGCTGTTGTTGCTCAAGTTACCGCGTTGGATAATGACCGGCGTATGCCTGGCATTGATATTTTATCTGACGTTGGTGCCGAAGCCGCTGCCCGACAACGACATCCGATTTTGGGAACACACAGACAAGATAGTCCACGGCATCATGTTCGGCGGATTGTATCTCTGCGCTGCGGTTGACATTTGGCGTCTTCGCTGCCACCCGTCGGCGTCCGGCTCTTTGGGTTTGGCATTGGGAGTAGTCCTTTTGGGCGGTGCGATTGAGCTGTTTCAGCAAGGCATGAACCTTGGACGCGGAGGCTCCGCCGGCGATTGGATTGCCGACATTTGCGGCACACTGATAATTGCCATTCTGATGTTAAGATATCCGAAAAACTTACCCATTATAAATAATGAACACACATAAGAATCCTATGAAGAAAATTATTATCGTATTAGTTTTGGCTTTGGGCATTGTTTCACTCAGTGCGTGTGGAGGTTATGGCGGCAAAAAGACCGATAAAACCGAACGTCCGGCCGAAGCGCACTGCATTTTATAACGATTTTTAACAGTTTGGCGACATATTTTTAGGGTAAATTTTTGCTGAATCAGAAAATATCGCTAACTTTGCCGCCGTATTCACTAAATTTTTAACTAAAACTTAACAATCAAAAGTTATGAAAAAAGTTCTGATGATGCTGGCTGTTGCCGCTTCTATGTCTCTCGTTGCTTGCACCGCTGAAAAGGCTGCTGAAGCTCCCGCTACTGAAGAAGCTCCCGCTACTGAAGTTGTTACTGAAGAAGCTACTGAAGTTGTTGCTGAAGAAGCTCCCGCTACTGAAGAAGCTACTGAAGCTCCTGCTGAAGCTCCCGCTGAAGAAGCTCCCGCTACTGAAGAAGCTCCTGCTGCTTAATAGATTCAGTACACTCACTAACGAGAAAAATACAAAAAGTGCTATCCTGACTACGGGATGGTGCTTTTTGCATTTTTTAGGTGTAGAAGCAAGGGGGAAGTTTTTTAATTTCGGGGAATTTTGTTAACTTTGCGCTAATAAAATTGCGTATAAGAAATGCTAACGTGGTTAAAACGATACGTGTCGCTCTCCCTGATTGTAATATTGGGGTTTGTTGCCTACGTGTTGTTCTTCAATGAGAACTCTATTATGAGAAACATGGAATATGCTTCTCAAATCAGAGAATTGGAGAAGGAAATAGCCGTTTATGAGGACACATTGATGCACTACCAGCAGTTAAATGAGATGCTCGATGGCAATCCGGCTGAAATAGAACGCATAGTGCGCGAGCGCTACCACATGCAACGCTTGAGCGAAGACGTGTATATTTTTGAGTAACCTCAGCAAAGAGCACAATTAATCTGATGAAACAGTATTCTCCAATATTTTTGATAGTCGGCTTGCTGATGGTGGCAACCGGAGTGATGATGCCGATAATGTCGGGCAACATCAGCGGCATGGCGTTTCGCTATGTATATGCCATTGGCGCTGCATTATCGGTTGCAGCACGCTTTCTTCAGCCGAAAGCCCCGAGCGGCACTCCCTTGCGTTTGCAACGCCTGCTTCGCTTGGAGTCATGGAGCGCAATAATGTTTTGCGTGGCCGCATTTTTTTCGTTTTATGATCAGACTCAAATCCGCGACTGGCTGGCCTTTACGCTTGCCGGTGCAGCCATGCAGATTTATACCTCGATAGCAATTTCCTTAGCTCAGCGCAAACAGAAGAAATGACGCCTCGCGAAGTCACAATCACCCTTGACCAAGGAAATAGCAGCACCAAGCTCGTTGTTTACGACGCACATACGCGCGAGGAATTGGCTTGTAGCGTGGCCACCGAGTCAACCGACAGCGAAACAATAAAAGAACAACTTTGCGGCTACAAGATAGTTGCTGCAATAGGCTGTAACGTTGCACACGACCGCAGCCTCAAGGAGCTTATGAAAATCATGGCTTCCGACATAAAATTAGAGTTGACACCTGACACTCCCGTACCACTGAAAAATCTCTACGGTTCGCCGGAAACGCTTGGCGCCGACAGACTGGCGGCAGCTATTGGTGCGGCAGCGTTGATTCCGGATGAGGACTTGCTGATTGCCGACATAGGGACAGCATGTACGTTTGACGTAGTGACCAGTGACGGAGAATATTTGGGTGGAAACATATCACCCGGTCCGGGCATGCGTCTTCGCGCGCTGAACCGATTCACCGCACGCCTACCATTGGTCAGCGGACACGCGGACTTTATTCCCGGCATCGGAAGCAACACGGTTGAAGCCCTGCGCTGCGGAGCAATGCGAGGAGTCGTTGCGGAGCTGCTATATTACAGCGGTTACGGTCAGACTCGCCGCATAGTATTGTCGGGAGGATGGGCTCCTGAGATTGCGGCACTGCTGCCTGATGACATATCATACGCCTTGCGACCCCATTTGGTCAATGAAGGTCTTAATCATATATTGCATTATAACTTGAACAGATGAATATATTCAAAAAAATAGTGGCGGCAACCATGCTGCTGAGCGCAACAGTGCCGGCATCGGCTCAAATGATTCAAACGCCATACTCGATGTATGGCTATGGTGTTCTGAACGACCACGTGTCGTCGGCGCAGCGTTCAATGGGCGGCATCGGCTATGCACTGCGCTCGTCGCGCCAAATCAACGTAAAGAATCCGGCGAGCTATGCCGCAATAGATTCAATGACTTTTTTGTTTGACATAGGGGCAAACTGCGGCGTCATTTCGACCACAGAGAACTCCCTTAGCGGAAGCAAACCCATCGGCGGCTTGGATTACGTAACCTTGCAAGTTCCGGTGACAAAATGGATGGGCGTTTCCGCGGGACTTTTGCCATATAGCACCGTGCGCTATAAGTTCGGAAGCGAGATTGCCAACGGCGAGAGCGCATATCAGGGCTCCGGCGGTATTTCGGAAGCATATATCGGCGTAGGCGCAGAGCCCGTTAAGGGTCTCAGCCTCGGTGTTAATGCCGGATATTTGTTTGGCAACGTCATTAATGACGTGTATGTCAATGCTGAAAACGGTTCGGTATCACTGTATGAAAAAGTATTGAAGGTGCGCGACTATAATATCCAGTTCGGCTTGCAATATGGTTTGACATTCAAGCATGAACACACGGTAACCATAGGAGCGACTTATACACTCGGCAAAGATACGCACGGCACCGGTTATGGTGTGATTTACGACGTGAGCAACACCACAAACAAGCCCGACACCATTGGGTTGGCAGCGTTGAAACACGGGTTTTCAATGCCATGGAGCGTTGGCGGCGGTATAGCCTACGAATGGGACAAACGGCTCACTGTCGGCGTGGACTTCACGTATCAGCCATGGAGCAAAGCCCGATTTAACGGCATTGAAGGCTTCAGCTCTCCCGTAGAGTTTGCCGACCGCTACAAGGGCGCAATCGGTGCGGAATATATACCGAGTTTGCGCGGCGGATATTTCCGACGTATTGCCTACAGAGTCGGAGCATATTATTCACGCGACTATATGATGATAGGCAGCAACAACGTGAACGAATTTGGCATAAGTTTGGGCTTCGGCTTGCCAACTCCGATGCGCACCAAAGTGAACCTTGGTTTTGAATATCGTCATCGCAACACATCACCGGCCGCCACGGTCAGCGAAAACTATTTCATGGTCACTCTCGGCGTTGCCATCAATGAGGCATGGTTCGTGCCCAGCCGCATCCGCTAACCTATAAAAGACGTTGATGGGCAAATTATTGCCGATATTTGCACTGACGCTTGCACTGTTAATAGGCTGCACATCAACAGCCATAACGGAGCGCACTGCGGTTGACGGGAACACCACTCCGACCATGGTGACTACCGATGTGAACTCCTTTGTCAGCGATTCGGGGGTGACTCGCTATCACCTGACAGCCCCGATTTGGTACATGTATGACGAAGCCGACGAGCCCTTTTGGCATTTTCCGGAGGGACTGACCGTTGAACGCTATACCGATGCCATGCAAGTAGAATCCATCGTAACGGCCGATACTGCGCGCTATATGTCGCGCAAAAAACTGTGGAAGCTGACCGGCGACGTCAGAATGCGCAACACCGACGGCGACAAGTTTCTGACGCGCGAACTATACTGGGACCAAAACAGCCACCAAGTATATTCGGATTCGTTTATCCACATTGAACGCGGTCAACGCATTCTCGAGGGATACGGATTTATCTCCAACGAACAAATCACATCATATACCATACGCCGTCCCTCGGGTATAATCCCGACGGCAGAATTCGAGGCAAACAGACAACACGGACAACCATGACCACAATGATAATAGTAATCATAGTGTCGCTGATTCTTTCGGCACTATTTTCAGGCTCTGAAATCGCATTCGTTTCATCGGACAAGGTGAGAGTGGAATTGGACACCCAGAAAGGCGGCTTCATTTCGCGCATTATTGATCGCTATTACTCTCGCCCTGACTTTTTGATTACGACCCTGCTGGTAGGGAACAACATAGTGCTCGTTATCTATGGTATGGCTGCGGCTCTGCTGCTCGAAAAAGACATCTTGCAGTGGGTCAACGGCAACGAGGGCTTGGCACTGCTGATTCAAACCCTTATTACCACAGTCGTCATTATCATCACCGGCGAATTCATGCCTAAAACCCTGTTTCGCATCAATCCGAATGCGTCGCTCAGAGTAGTGGCACTGCCGATTTATCTGTTTTACATGGTGCTCTACCCTATTTCGCTGCTGACAACAGCCATTTCACGCGGATTGATGCGCATGGTAGGCATTCGCAACATTTCGGGCGAAGAAACAACACTTAGCGTGGTTGACTTGAATGACTACATAGAGCGCACGCTGAGCAACCCGGTGGAGGAGCGTCCACAATTGGAAAATGAAGTGAAAATATTTCACAACGCCATAGATTTCTCTACCATTCACTTGAGAGACTGCATGATTCCTCGCAATGAAATCGTTGCAGTTAACATCACATCGACTGAGCGTCATGAACTTTCGGAATTATTCACTTCGTCCGGTCGGTCAAAAATCATTGTTTACGACAACGAAATCGACTCCGTTTTGGGCTATATCCACGTATCTGAACTTCTGAAACCCGATGCTGATTGGAAAGCAAACCTCAAGCCGGTGCTCTTTGCTCCGGAGTCACTGTTGGCCAACAAAATGATGCGCCGATTGCTTACCGAGAAGCGTTCGGTGGCAATAGTTGTTGACGAATTCGGCGGAACGTCGGGGATGGTTACGCTGGAGGACCTCATGGAAGAAATCCTCGGCGACATTCAGGATGAACACGATAGGAGTGACGTGGTGGCTCGCCAACTCAGTGACGGCTCATTTGAGTTCTCCGGTCGCATTGAGGTTGACCGTCTGCATGAACAGTTCGGGCTTGAAATTCCGGAAAGCGATGAATATCAAACCCTTGCCGGCTACATCATGAACCAAACCGGGTCAATCCCCATGCAAGGTGATGACGTGAAACTCGGTCGATATAATTTCCACATCAGTCACTCATCAGCCACGAAAATCGAGCTGATTAAGGTAACTGAAATCGCCGACGAGGAAGAGTAATCACTTCCGAGGGCACAGTTTGTCCCAACCCCATAGAATCACCATGGGAACGAGGATATAGAATGCTATAAGAGCTAAGAATGTAAAAATCGATATGATTTTTGAACTTTTATGCGGTTAACATTGAGGTGCTAATGATAAAAAAATCACTAAGATAAGAAAGATATACTTAAGCAAAAATTGAGTTCACCCTTCTAGTTGATTTTCAACACAGAATAACATGAATTTACGAAATTTACATGATGAGGCAAAATATATTGCAACGTCAACGCTTTATATGTTTGGTGCAAATGGAGATCATCAATTAATGGCGGCACTATGCCTTTTTATGAGCTTAAATCAACAGCTTGATTTTGGAAATTATTCTATATGTAAGTTAGACAAATTAAAAGCTAACAATAATCAAAAGAATGAAAGTATAGATTACCTCCAACTTCTTCACATCCAACAAGCATTACTTTGTTATAGTGCATGTTTTGACACTATCTTGCAAATTATATACTTTGCCACTCACATATCTTCTGATTTTAGAACAGAGACAGAGTATGCACAAGAGTTACGCAAAGTAACAATTACGCGTATAAAAAACGCCCTCCAAAAACAAAATGAGTCGGAACTGGTTCCTATAATAGAAAAATACTATGAAACTAAAAGAAAACCAATTGCTGAAACTATAAACTCATTCAAACACCGAGGAGGGATATCCTTACCAACACTTAATAATTATATACCAGAAATTGCGCATTGCTCACATGTTCCTTTAACTAAATCCTCTTCAGGCCGTTTCACTTGTAAAACTCCAGAGAAATTAATCGTAATGAAAGCCAGCTGGTTTTATCCACTCACAAAAAGCCGAACCGAATATTTGTCATTACTCCATGAAGCAAATGATATCATTGTGAATTTTTCTATTGAAGTATTAGATTGCTTAGGAATAACTCGCGAGAAAGTAAATTTGAAAGATTTTTCACCTCGAATAACTTTCAAAACTTTAGACAAATAGTTTTACAGCTATTGATTACGGAAAAGTTATTAATAGCTTAATTCATACCAGATGTTCTTTTAGCAATAATTGGTCAATTAATTGTTTTTTTGTAACTTTGCCATGCATTGTCAAAAATAAAAAACAATGCACCATATTTATGTACGAAGTTTGTCAAATATTAAAAGAAATAAGAGAGCATAGAGGAATATCTCTACAGTCGGTTCATGCGTCTTCCGGAATACATTTAGCCCAACTTAGCAGAATTGAAAATGGGAAAAGATTACCGACTTTGGAGCAAATACAAATTCTCGCCAAAATATATGAGTGTGATGAAAGACATTTAATTATTCAGCGAGAAAGCGACCGTATTATCGAATCAATACCATATCCTGATATAACGAAAGAAACTCTAAAAGTTGCTGAAGAAAAGTTCGCGTATGGTTCACATTATCTGACAGTATTTTCTGACAGACTTATTGAGCAAAAGATTGGATTAGAGAGTAGAAGATATATCGGAAATAAAGCTAGTCTAACAGATTGGATTATGGAAATAATTCAATCACATACATCTTGCTCAGGCACATTATGCGACATTTTTGCGGGTTCCGGTTCTGTTGCAAAAAAAGCAATACCATTATTCGATAATGTCATTATAAATGATTTTTTGTTTTCAAACAATATCATTTACCAAGGATTTTTCGGCGAAGGAGAATGGAGTATCGAAAAAATATCGGATATTATTGCTGCATATAATGCTGTTGAAGTAGAATTTTTACCTGAGAATTATTTTTCAATAAATTTTGGTGGCAAATTTTTTGAATATAAATTGGCAAAATTAATCGGACATATTCGAGAAGATATAGAGGATATGCGTCCAACACTTACAAATAAGGAGTATGCCATACTATTAGCCTCTCTTATATATAGCATTGATAAACATGCAAATACAGTTGGCCATTTTGACGCTTATATAAAAAAAGAGATTCCGGAAAGAGCATTTAGGCTAAAAATGATTGATGCACAAAGTCTTTCAAATGTGAAGATTTTCAGAGAAGACTCAAATTCTCTTGCACGGAATATTTCGTGTGATGTTGCCTATATTGATCCTCCATATAATTCTCGTCAATATTGTAGATTTTATCATTTATATGAAAATCTTGTCAAATGGGAGAAACCTGCATTATATGGCGTTGCACTGAAACCTGCTCCTGAAAATATGAGTGGATACTGCACAAGTAAAGCACCGCTATATTTTGAAGACTTAATTGCGAATTTGACTGCAAAATATTTGGTTGTATCATATAACAACACATACCAATCAAAAAGTAAATCGTCAGCAAATAAAATAAAGTTAGAACAAATTCTTGACATTCTTAACAAATGTGGAGATACACAAGTATTTGAACATTCATATAATGCTTTTAATACAGGTAAAACTGAATTTGCAGACCACAAAGAGCTCTTATTTGTAACAAAAGTTGACAATGAAAGAAAAAGTAAAGCGTTCGCCTCTATTTTATGTAGGAGATAAATATAAACTTATCTCGGAAATAAAAACACATTTTCCACAAAGGATTAACAAATTTGTAGAACCTTTTGTGGGTGGTGGCTCTGTATTTATGAATATAGAAGCGAATGAATATATCTTGAACGACATCGATGTAAATGTTATAGAAATTCACAAATATCTAACTCGTCAAGTTGGTAATATTGACGTTTTTTTTGAAAACGCTTGGTCTGTCATAAATAAGTATGGTTTATCGTGCTCTTACTTATGCGATGTTGTTCCGTTTGAATTAAAACAAAGTTTTCCAAAAACATATTTTGCAAAATTCAATAAGGATAAATATAGTAAATTAAAATCAGATTTTAACAAATCAGATAGAAGTGATATCCTTAGTTTATATTTGTTGTTAATCTATGGTTTTAATCGGATGCTTCGATTTAATTCTAAAGGAGACTTTAATTTACCTGTTGGGAATGTCGATTTTAACGCAAACACAGTAAATGCTCTAAATTCATATTTTGAAGAAGTTGGCAAAAAAAATCCCCAATGGAGAAACCTTGATTTTAGAGTTTTTTTACCACAGCTGGAATTGTCTGAATTAGACTTGGTATATTTAGATCCCCCATATCTTATAACATTTAGCGAATACAATAAACATTGGAATGATGAAACAGAACGAGATTTATTAAATATACTAGATGATTTCTCAATGCGCAATATTAAATTTGCTATATCTAATGTAACTCATTACAAAGGTCGCACTAATGATATATTTATTGAATGGGCGAAACAATATAATATGCATTCTATTAAAAGTAACTATATTAGTTACCACGATAATACGATAAAAACATTTAACGAAGTTTTGATAACAAATTATTAATATGGCAAAAAAGGCAGAATACAAACCACTTCTTTATACAACAACTATTCGCAATCCTGAACGGTATAAAGATTTTATATTTTTACTGAAGAAATTTGATGGTCAGATTCTGAATTCAGAAGTTGTAGAGAAAATAGAAAGAGAAGCCTTCAAGTGTGGGCTTTATCGTCCGATAAAGCGAATCCCCATGTCTGTGAAAGAGAAATGGGGAAGCAGACGAAATAGTGAATTTGGAGAATTTGCTTTAACAGAAAAGGAAACAAAAGCGGTGTATAATGGTAATGATCCAAATTTACATGATGACATAAAAGGACATAAAGAAGCCGGTTTTGAGCAAGGTTGGGAAAGCCGTTTTGATACACAATTTAAACTAATGAAAGTATTAGGCTTTGTGTATTATAAAATGGGAGAACCAATACAATTCTCCGAAACAGGGAATTTCCTTGCATCAACAGTTTCTATTACATACGGCGAAGATGGGTCTGTTAATAGACAAATTGTCAACCCTCAAAATGAACAAATAGCCTTTATGCAGGCATTTGCAAAGCAACAACGTTGTAATCCTTTTATAAGAGAATTAAACGACAATATTCCATTAATCTTGTTGCTCAAAGTTATACGCTTGCTTAATGCAGATCCTGAATATAATGATTGTGGCATTTCATATAAAGAAATACCATTGTTGCTATTTTGGCCTGATAATAATGCCATTACTTTATATAGTCGCATTAAACAATTACGCAATGAATATGGATATAATCCCACTCCAGAAGTAATTGCAGAAATTTGTATCAATGAAATTTTGGGAGGATTTAAAGAGTTTAAGCTAAAATCAATAGTATCTGAATATCCAGATGACTTTGTTCGAAAAATGCGTATGACCGGACTTATATCATTTAGAGGAGGGGGCAGATTTATTGATATTAATCATAATGAAGACGATAAGGTAGAGTATATCATCAATACATTTTCCAATTATAAAAAGTATGACACTGAAGTCGAATATTTCAAGTATATGTCTTCAGTTGACAAACATTTATTCGATATTAAGGCAGTTGGATATACAAAGAATGAAGCGGCAAATAAACTTGCAGAATGGACTAAAATATATAGTTGGGATACAATCAAAACAGAGTTGTCTCATCTATCTAAAAAGACAGCGTCAAAAGATGATACTCTCAAATTCATTGCCACGCCTTCTCGCCTTGAGTTTTTAACAGCATTAGCGATCAAATCCAAATTGCCCCATGTTGAAGTAATTCCCAATTATCCAATAGATGATACAGGATTGCCAACTTCTACAGCAGGAGGCGGGATTGGAGATATTGAATGTATTGAAAGCCCTAACGCAATTCTTGTAGAAGTAACAATGGCGCAAGGTCGCACTCAAACAATGATGGAAGTTTGGCCTATCGAAAGACATCTAATTGAATTCAAAGAAAAATACACTGAAGGATCTGAATGCGTATTCGTTGCCCCTACTATATTTTCAGATAGTCAACGACAAATTGATTTTGTAAGATTTTCGTCACAAGGCAAAAACAGAATTCGACCATACGAGATTGATACATTTATAGAATATCTCGAAACTGCAAATGCATTATATATAGGATAACATGCTATACTATCAAACAGATAACTTTACTTTGTTCAAAGGAGACACAATGAATCTACTTTCCGACAATGTTCGGCAGGTAGATATGATATTTGCAGACCCGCCGTACTTCCTTTCCAAAGGTTTTACAATGAAGTCTAAAGGTCGAGTTAAATGTTTTGATAAAGGCGATTGGGATAGAGAAAGACCATTGACTGAAATTAATGATTTTAATTATAAATGGTTGTCTTTGTGCCGCAACTGGTTAAAAGACAGTGGTACTATTTGGGTAAGTGGTACATATCACAATATACACTCTGTTGCAAATTGTATGGTTGAATTAGGTTATAAGATTCTAAATATTATCGTTTGGAATAAACCTGACGCCCCATACACTTTATCTGATTCTCATTTTAATTTCTCCGCCGAGTATATTATATGGGCAAGGAAAACAAAAGAAAAACGCCACTATTTTAATAATGAACTAATGTATCAACTTAATGGTGGCAAAAGAATGAGTGATGTGTGGAATATCCCAACCACTGGATTATGGGAGAAAACACAAGGGAAACACCCTACACAAAAACCATTGCGTTTGATGTATCGGATTATACTGGCATCTACAAAAGAAGGTGACACAATTTTAGATCCATTTGCAGGAAGTTGCACAACAGGAATTGCTGCCAATTTACTTAAACGGAATTTTATCGGATTTGACCAAAATAACGATTTCTTAGAACTTGGGAAAAAGAGATATAAAGAGATTGAATCTCCAGAAATTGCGTCAAAATATTTTCGCAAAATGTCTGAAAATCCAAACGAAACTATGGTTATGGTAAATCATGCCCGTTATGAATTAAAAGCGAAAATGTTAGAAACTGGCATTTGCTATTTGCGAGCGGGAGATAGCAACGGTTCGATATTAGTCACTCCCGGCTTCGAACGGTTGCAATATATTCTACTGCACACAAATGGTGAAAATGCAGAACTGTATAGGCTCATAACTAAGGGGCATTTCCAAATATGGACAGTTGAAACATTGAGAGGATATGGTTTTAATCCTGAACATGCACCATATTATATAGTGTTCCATTTTGATAATACAAAACCGATAGAATTTAAGAGAAAAATCGATTTGAAACAGAAACTAAATACATATCGTGCTAAAATACGACCATTAAGCGATTTTATCGGAATAAAATGAATCCAATGATGAGAGATACCGTTGCCATATATTAGATTTCTATTTTGACACACGTCGGGGATGGTTACGCTGGAGGACCTTATGGAAGAAATCCTCGGCGACATTCAGGATGAACACGATAGGAGTGACGTGGTGGCTCGCCAACTCAGTGACGGCTCGTTTGAGTTCTCCGGTCGCATTGAGGTTGACCGTCTGCATGAGCAGTTCGGGCTTGAGATTCCGGAAAGCGATGAGTATCAAACCCTTGCCGGCTACATCATGAACCAAACCGGCGCAATACCCATGCAAGATGACGACGTGAAACTCGGTCGATATAATTTCCACATCAGTCACTCATCAGCCACGAAAATCGAGCTGATTAAGGTAACTGAAATCGCCGACGAGGAAGAGTAATCACTTCCGAGGGAACAGTTTGTCCCAACCCCATAAAATCACCATGGGAACGAGGATATAGAAGGCTATAAGTGCCAAGAATGTAAAAATCACAGACATATCGTTTATTTGTTTTTTCTGAAACAAATTTACAAACGATATGTTTCATTTTTATGTAGAATTTAATAAGATTAGGTGACTTTTGTTGCGGAGGGGGTCGGGGGGCTAAGGTGTTGAGGGGGAGATGCGTGCGGCAAGCGTGGGGGGATATTTGCGTGGGAAAGTGTCGCCGCTATGCGGCTTTTTGTTGAGGAGGGGCGGATTGCGGACCCCACGCGGCGCATCGCTGACGCGCTGCTTGCATGGGGCTACTCATGAGGCACCGCTATGCGGCTTTTTGCTGCTTTGCAGCGTTTTTTGGGGACGTGGGGAGGGAGACGCGTGAGGTTTTTTGTTTGGGGAGGGGTGGATTGAGGCCCCACGCGGCGCATCGCTGACGCGCTGCTTGCATGGGGCTACTCATGGGGCGCCGCTATGCGGCTTTTTGCTGCTCTGCAGCGTTTTTTGACGTGGGAAAGTGTCGCCGCTATGCGGCTTTTTGTTGGGGAGGGGCGGATTGAGGTCCCCACGCTGCGCATCGCTAACGCGCTGCTTGCATGGGGCTACTCATGGGGCGCCGCTATGCGGCTTTTTGCTGCTCTGCAGCGTTTTTTGACGTGGGGAGGGAGACGCGTGAGGTTTTTTGGTTGAGGAGGGCGGATTGAGGTCCCCACGCTGCGCATCGCTAACGCGCTGCTTGCATGGGGCTACTCATGGGGCGCCGCTATGCGGCTTTTTGCTGCTCTGCAGCGTTTCGTCAATTGAGTTCTACTATCGTGTCAAAACGGTCCCAGCCAAAGGTGCTTTCGTAGGCTTTCTTGGCTCCGCGAGGCACGTAGAGCACGCACTCATCATGGATATTATTGAATACGCTGCTATTGATTTCAAATACTTTGTCGGCGGGAATTCGAGCCACCACCTTTTTCAACCTTTTGCAGCCCTCGAATGCACCATATCCAATGTGGGTTACCCCACTTCCTATTGTTAACGATTCCATTCGCTCACACATGTCCATCGCGTAGTCACCGATGTAGGTTACATTGTCGGGAATCAGGACTTCCATGAACGCGCAATGCGATAATGCCGCCAAATCTATCTTGACAAGACTTTGAGGCAGAGAGACGCGCTGCATGGATTCACAATACTGAAAAGCGTAGTTCTCCAAGATTTCAACGCCTTCCGGGATATTGATTTCCGTCAATCCACTGTGTGAAAAGGCATTCTTGCCAATTTCTTTCAGACCAGCCGGAAGGTCGAGTTTTTTCAGTTCCATAGCACCGCAGAACGCATCTTGAGCAATCCGTTCCACCCCCTGCGGCATGACAGTATTATTACATCCGGCAAGGAGGGTTGCAGTGGACTTTTCGATGATGGCATTGCATCCATTTCGGCTGTCATAATGCTTATTCTCAGGGTCAACGACAATGGAGTCGATGTAGAGTGCCGGCATGAAAGCAGTAACTCCAATTTTCTCCACGGTGCTCGGAATGCGAATCACGCCTTGGTGACTGCAATAAACAAAGGCGGAATCCGAAATCACCGTGATGCCCTCGGGGATAGTAATCTTTGTGATATACGGATTATCGAATGCACGATTGTCGATAGACGTTACCTTGAAGCGACGTCCACGATAGTTCACGGATTGAGGAATTGTCAGGTCTCCGCCTTCATACTCAAAGGTGAACTCATTATAGGTCTTTCCCTTGAATGTTATTGCCACGGTGCGTTCATCCATGTCTGTTATGCGATAGAACATGCCGTTGACCTCAAACTTCTGCTCCACGGCTCCTTGTGCCCACGCAATGCGGTCGGCAATGGCCTCGGGGAGCGACGTGTTCCACAGAACCGCCAAACACGCCACCGCCGCCACAACACCTGCCCACAGCTTCTTTTTTCTCATTTTGAGAATACGGACAATGTCGTCAGTGGACCCATAGCGATCTTTCTTTTGCTCAGACAGACATCGGTTCTTAATTTTCCCAAAAATACGAGGCAGAGTTTCTCCCGTATTATCTTCAATCCAACGCAAGAGAGCTCCAACGGAGTAAATATCGGCTCTCGCATCAATATTTTTCACGCCTGCGGCAGTCGCTTCTGGAGCGATAAACCCTAAAGAGCCGCCAACGGTATAGTCGTTCACATCAGAGAGGCAAAATCCCAAGTCCACGAGCACGACGTCGTTGGATCCCTTTGTGAGCAGGATGTTTTCGGGCTTTATGTCCATGTGGACAATGTTGCGGCTGTGAAGAACTTTTAAAGCCTGCGCCAACTGTCGAATCAGTTTTTCCAGATTGCGAGTCTTGGTGAAAAACTTCGGCTCATGCGCCATTTTCCATGCAAGGGTAACACCATTGACGTACTCCATGTATATGAGCACTTTTTCATCGTCTTCTTCAAAGCCGACATATTTCACCACATAGGGACAATCAATGGTTCTGCCCACCTCATATTCCTTGCGAAATGCCGCTCTGCTACGCCGGTTATCAACCGCTTTTTTAACGAACAATAGTCGTCCACCGAGATTTATTTTATACGTTTCGGAGGTTGCTCCGCGAATTTCGGTAGTTTCTGCGACCGGGCTGTCGGCGCCCTCGGAAATGAAATCTGAACTTTGGATCTTCATTATTAAATTATAATTCTCTGTATTTTACTCCGTTGATTTTACCGCAGACGTAGTTGACGGGCGGCTGTCCGTCATGAATCAAGCAGCGCAACGTTAGGGGTTGGCTGTCGATAATATTATTCATTAAAAAGGTGTCGCCCACGCTGAGTTTACTATTCATGCTTTCAACCACCTTAAACATGTCAAGTCCCATGTATTCCACTGTTACGCATCGATTAGGGTACCAAAGCAACTCCAGCCGGGCACCTTTCTTTAAACCCGCCACTTGAAGGCTGTCGTTGACCAAGAATTCCGACTCCACCACTCCTGAGGCAGCATTGGCCATGAAAGCCTCAATGCTCACATAACCGATGGATTGCGCCAATATGTTGAGAGTGGTACGATACGGGCGTTTGCGGTGTTTCTCGCCCAAGTAACCCCAAAAACGCTTCAAGGTTATAGGGGAAAGATATGCTTTTGTCTTTTCAAAAATACGCATCGACAAGTAGTCAAAATCGCGAGGCGTTTTCATTTGACGCCCAACGACTTGCTCCACTCTTTGACGTAAATTACCGTATAGAATTTCGTTGTCCATATAAAATTACGTACAAATTTAGCAATAAATCCGCAATTATATCAACATTAACATGGAACACTCACACAAGAACCAAGATGAACCAATTATAGAATAAAACTTATTGCGAAATTTGCAAAAATTCACATTTGGGTCGATCTAATCGATATTAAGGCTGCGTAATGATGCAAAATCAACAACAATACATACCTTTTAATCATTTTTTTCAAACAATGAGAAAACTATTTACTTTAGTGGTCATTGCAGTGATGGCAATACCGCTTTTTGCTCAATCGTGGAGCAAAGATTTGGAAAAAACCGCAAAAGCGGGAGATGTTGAGGCTCAAGTCGCCGTGGGCAATGCCTACCTGAGCGGCGACGGAGTTAAACAGGACCCCAAGAAGGCTGCCAAATGGTTATATATGGCAGCTCAAGCAGGCAATGCCAAAGCGGTTGAAACCATGTGTACGTTTTACAGTAAAGACCTTGAGAAGCTCGCTAAAGAAGGAAATGCCGCCGCTCAGTTTGCAGTGGCAAATTTCTATGCCGAAGGGAACGGAGTGAAGCAAAATGAAAAGGCAGCGTTTGAATGGTATGGACAGGCCGCAGTTGGGGGCATTGCGGAAGCAAAGCCCAAAGTGTTGGTAGTTTATAGCACTTACCTTGAGCAGCTTGCAGCCGCCGGCGATGCCGATGCACAATTTGCGTTGGCGAATTTTTATGCTGCGGGCAACGGAGTGGCACAAGACACCGCAAAAGCACTTGATTTGTACGGATCAGCTGCTGCACAAGGCATTGCGGAAGCGAAGCAGAAGGTATTGGGTTCATATAACTCGGGTCTGGAGAAACTTGCCAAAGCCGGCGATGCCGAAGCACAATTTGCGTTGGCAAATTTCTATGCCACGGGCGACGGAGTGGCTCAAGACACCGCAACAGCAATGGATTGGTACGGAGCATGCGCTGCCCAAGGCAATGCGGAGGCAAAGCAGAAAGTATTGGGTTCATATAACTCCGGTCTGGAGAAACTTGCCAAAGCCGGCGATGCCGAAGCCGCAACTCAAATGGCCGAATACCTGTTTAAAGGCACCGGAGGCGCAACGAAAAACGAGAAGATGGCCGGCATGTATTATGCCATAGCTTATGATGCAGGAAATGCCGACGCAGGGACACGATTGCTCACTCTGTCAGAAGCCTACATAAGCGGACGCGGAGTTGCCAAGAATGAAGATTTGGGCTACGTATATTTGGAATTGGCAGCCAAGGCCGGCATTGAAGAAGCCAAAGACAAATTCTACTCCACAATGAGTCCCCAGCTTGAACGGGCAGCAGAACGCGGTGATGTAGATGCCATGATTGCGATGGCAAGACTAAATAATTGGGGTAAACCTCAGAGAGGCGAAAGTACAGTTTGGGACATAAACAACGGACTCACTTACGACGGACTCAAATGGATTTTACGCGCCATAGAGAAGGGTTACATTGATGAAGTAATGAATGCTCTAAAAGAGGACAAAAAGGAGCTGCCTGATTTCGGGCAATACTTATTTAGTGGCCGCAACGGCTTATCCAACTTCGAATGCTTAAAAGGGTGGGTTCCGGTCGACGGAATTCCCTATGAATCGGCATATTATGCGGCTCTGTTACGTAAAGACAAGTCCAAAGCGGAAGGAGTAAAAAGCCTCATGAATCAATACAATCACCCAAAAGCTCGCGAATTATATGATGATTGGTACTTCCAATTTGATTGCACCACCTATGAAATTGTGAGTATACCGGGAGTTGGTTACATAAAGGGATTAAATGAATTCCCTAACAAGGTGCAAACATATCAAGATTACGACTATACGGTATATGATACAGAAGCTCCAACATCGGAAGAACTTCAAAAATTGGTTGAATTCAATCCGGACTTTGCCTTTAACCAAGACGGGGTGCGCGTAATCCGAGGATTCACAGTGGAGGGGAACAGTCTCCGCTGGGTTGTTGACGTCTTTTTTCTGCCGGGATTGATAGCCTATGGTCCGGACTCATATATCGAAATCGTAAAGTACAGTAGCCCCAAAGGTCCCTATAGTTATGATCTCAGCTTGTCCAATCCATATAAAATCCGGTTTAACAGGTTTGCGAACGAGGACACAAAATTCAGTGAGGCGATAAGCTTTACAGGCACTTTTGCGCCGGAAGAGATTAAAGAGAACTTTAAGCCTATTAAATCCATCACTACAATCAGTTCCGAAATGGCTGTAAAATTCACGGATTTGAAACTCTTCGAAAAATGGTATGAAAACGACTGTGAAGAGAAGCCGAGACACTATTGTGTAATAGACGGCTCCACTGTTGAACTCAGGAGCTCCAACGGATTCGGGGGTACAGTGGATTTTAATCTGAACAGCTACACAATAAAAGGAGAAGATGGATCTGAATATAGCTTATTGACTAAAGAATACAGTGAATCATTACCCGAAGATGTACGCCCGATAGGAGAACCGTATTATCGAATGAAATATACCAAACCCGATGGCTCAAAAATGGACGTTATGATTGACCGCGGACATGTTAGCGATGACGGTAAAACTTTCGACTACATGAAAAAACATATAAATGCTGCATTGCTCGATAGTCTTTTTATGGCGAACGACTTTACTACAGTCATAGCAGAAGACGGAACAATGACACGATATCGGTATGGAGTGCCGGGGTCAGAGTACGACGCAATGGAGAAGCAAAAGGAAAAAGAGGCAATTCAACGCGAGGTTCAGGCATTCAAAGACGAACTATACAAGAAGTACGACAAACAGATGGTTGACAAGTACTTTAGCGCCAAAGGCATATTAGTAAAAGGCGTTAGCATAAACCTTGTAAGTGATTATCTCGACCACTATTATTCTAATCCGAGAGAGAAATGGATAGAATTCTATTTGACTGACTCTGAAGGATATGGAATCTATAAACTTAGCGAAGGAAACGTTATCTACGGCTTCTATGTGACTGCATACATCTATACTCGCAACGGCAAGATTGTATATTGGATAAATCAATAAATTAAACATAAGTAATATGAAAAAAACAAGTATTATTATAGCATCAGTGGCTGCCGTACTGATGACAGCATGCGATGCGAACAAGGCGAGTTTATAAAGAACGAAGTGTATAACGCAGCCCAAAAGCGCATCTTAAATTGGACAGCGGAAACCTCCTTTCCCGAGAACAAAACGGCTCACATTTATGCAAAATACGGTAAATATGCCGGTGATGAATACCCCTATTTTGTAGAACTGTGTAAAGCCGAAGAAGAAATAGAAGGAGAAGAAGCAGTAGAAGACGAAGAGATGATAGAAATGTAAGATGAAGCGACATTGAAGTCATATAATCTGTTATTAATTTTGCATACGGCATTGTTTCCTATGAGGTTTTGAAGGAGACCGTGTCAACAAAGATCGAATCGCCCCCCGAAGTTTTCACCGAACTTTTGGGGGGCTGTTCGTTTCAACAGAGGCTCGCCGGAGATATTTTCAGGTCTTTGCAGACGCTGTATGGGAGGGGGGGTGTCTAAGGTGTTGAGGGAGTGCGGCAAGCATGGGGAGGTGAGGTTTGCGTGGGAAAGTGTCGCCGCTATGCGGCATTTGTTGGGGAGGGGCGGATTGCGGACCCCACGCTGCGCATCGCTGACGCGCTGCTTGCATGGGGCTACTCATGAGGCGCAGCTATGCGGCTTTTTTGCTGCTCTGCAGCGGTGTTTGACGTGGGGAGGGAGACGCGTGCGGTTTTATGCTGCTCTGCAGCGTTTTGGGGGGACGTGAGGAGGGGGGATTGAGTGCCGGGGTGTTCAATTTGGGAAGAAATTGTGATTTTTTGGGGGAATGCTTTTTTATGTCGTGGAAAATGCGTAAATTTGCGGTCGCTTTAAGTATCATATTCGCTCGGGCTCGAGGAAGCGATGCGCACGAGGCGCGTCCGCCTGACGAAGTTAACCATCTAACTATCAAACGTAAATGTACGTAATTGTAGAGATTCAAGGCCAGCAGTTTAAGGCCGAAAAGGACAAGTTCCTTTATGTACACTACCTTGGCGAAGACGCTAAGGAGGGCAGCGCCGTAGAGTTTGACCGCGTACTGCTGGTTGACGCCGATGGCGCAGTAACCGTAGGCGCACCCGTAGTAGAGGGCGCAAAGGTTGTCTGCGAAGTCAAGCAACAGCTCGTTAAGGGCGATAAGGTCATCGTGTTCAAGAAAAAGCGTCGCAAAGGCTATCGCCGCAAAAACGGTCATCGCCAGTGCTTCACCCAGGTGGTGATTAAAGAGATTGTCGCTTAATTGTTTAACCCCAAAAACCAAAATCTGACAGAATATGGCACATAAAAAAGGTGTCGGCAGTTCTAAGAACGGTCGCGAATCAGAAAGCAAACGTCTGGGTGTTAAGATTTTCGGCGGACAGTTCGCTAAAGCCGGCAACATCATCAAGCGTCAGCGTGGCACAGTTCATCACCCCGGTTTGAACGTGGGTATGGGCAAGGACCACACACTCTATGCGTTGGTTGACGGCACAGTGCTCTTCACCGAAGGTCGCAACGGTCGCCGCTTCATCAACGTTACTCCCATAGCAGAAGCGTAAGTTTCGGCTATCGGGTAGTCCCCTTTTTAACGAACACATTTTCAAGAGGATGCGCTCAACGACGTGTCCTCTTGATTCATTTTTAGATACGATAAATTATGAGTGACTTTGAACAGGTATGGGAGAAGATGGTTTCGGGTCAGAAATATGATGCCACTCACCCGGAGCTGCTAAGGCTGCTAATGGAATGCCGAAAGACAATCAGACGATATAACGACATGGCACCTGATGACAGCGAGGGGCAACGTTCCCTATTGCGCAGCCTTTTGGGAGCGACGGGCGAGCGTTTTCAGATTAATCAGCCGTTTAGGTGCGATTACGGCAAGAATATTTCGATAGGCGAGGATTTCTTTGCGAATTTCAATTTGACCATCTTGGATGAGGCACCGGTAACGATTGGTGCAAACTGCTTCATCGGGCCCAACGTGAGCATTTTCACGGCATGCCATCCGCTGGAGGCTTCGGAACGAAATGCCATGATTGAGTGGGCAGAACCGGTTAGTATAGGCAACGGCGTTTGGATTGGCGGCGGTGCGATAATCCTTCCGGGAGTTAAGATTGGAGATAATTGCGTGATAGGCGCAGGGGCTGTGGTGACTAAGGACGTGGCAGACAACACGGTAGTTGCCGGCAATCCGGCACGCCCGATTCGGAAACTCTGAATTCGGCGCTTAGAGTGAGATTGGGGGTGTCGCAGCTACGCAGCTTTAGGGGTGGGATTGCGCGATGACCTCACGCTGCGCATCGCTAACGCGCTGCTTGCATGAGGCTACGAGGGAATACGCCGCCATGCGGCTATTGGCTGCTACGCAGCTGTTATTGTGAGAGGATTCGTTGGCAATATTAGTGCCGAAATGTTCGCGAATCGGACATTTACGCTATTCGACAAGTCGAGCAAACTGAAAAAGTCAGCTAATCGGAAATTTAGACCCCCATTTTGCTAATGCAGCCCTCAAAAATGTAGTAGCAAGACTCGCCTCGCCCGCATGCGGCAGATACTGAAGTTCAGCGATTTACGCATTGGCAACACCCGGCTTTGACAAGTCAAAACCCTACAATCAAGGAGGTGAGTTTGATTGTTAAAAATACGATTTGCGGACTTTTTCAGCGCGCTCTACAAATCTTGACTCTACATTATTTGTGTAGAGTATTGACTACGTGCGAGTCCGAAATCATCGATTAGCGGAGTCGGATTTTCTTTCCGAGATGCAGCGTTGAGGTAGTGGTCAAGCCGTTAAGACTGCAGAGTTTGCGCACCGTAGTGCCATTGCGGGCAGCAATGCGGCTGAGCGTGTCGCCTCGACGTATGGTGTAATACTTGGCACGGCCCTCCGAGGTTGTGGTGCTCGGATCAGCCTGCGCGTATTGTGAAGGCGAAGGCGTGTAGTCACGCGCGTTCATGTAAGTGTCCTTAGTGAAGTGGTAGGAGTCGGTGTGGGCAGTGTGGTTCGCAAAGTCAAAGATTGCTGCGGGATTGATTGCATAGCCCATGTAGCGCGTTTCAAAATGAAGATGCGGACCGGTTGAGCGTCCGGTATTACCACCGAGACCAATCGGATCGCCGGCTTTTACGTCTTGGTCGGGTTCAACGAGGAAGCGGCTAAGATGGCCGTAGACAGTTTCCAATTGGTTGTTATGGCGAATAACAACGTAGAGACCGTAGCCCTTGCGTCGTCCTTGGTTTTTGACGATGCGCACACGCCCATCGAAAGCGGCGTAGATGGTGTCGCCGATTTGGACTTTCAAGTCAACGCCACGGTGCATGCGGCGAAAACGGCGGCGATATCCATAGGGAGAAGTTACGCGAGTGGGATCCGTTGGCATGTGGAAGCCGGAGACATCGATGGTCATTTCATCGGGGACTTGCATTCCGGCGTAGCAGTTCACCTGTCCGGAGTTCCATCCTTCGGTGTAAATGTCGTGTTCGGGTTCTTCCTCCTCAGGATATAAGAGGCTGCCAAGGAAGGCCTCGGTATCTTCAACCTTGATTTGATTTCCGATGTGAAGTTGGCCTGCGATGAGGTCGGAATGGTGTTGATGATGCACTTCGGGAGGCATAACAACGTCATCAGCCATCGCAGGCACCAAACAGCCTGCGGTAAATATAGGAGTTAGAAAGATTTTACGAATAAGATTTTGCATTTACTTATTTAAGTTCATCCGGTTCGTAGGTATAAACAATCGACGAGGGGATGTATTCAAAAATTTCGTCGGGTTTAAAGAAACGTTTGAGTTCGATTTCGGCGTTTTCGATAGAATCTGAAGCGTGAACAATGTTTTCCTGACCGCTTACGCTAAAGTCACCGCGAATAGTTCCGGGCAGAGCTTTGCGGCCATTTGTTGCACCGGTCATCATACGGACCACTTCAACAGCATCTTTTCCCCAAAGAGCCATCACAATTACGGGCGAAGCCTGCATTGAACGCAAGAGGAAGGGGAAGAAGGGGCGGTCAACAAGGTGGGCATAGTGTTCGCGCAAGAGGCCTTCGCTGAGTTGCATCATCTTCATGCCGCGGACCACGAGTCCTTTTTGTTGAAAACGCTGAACGATTTGACCAACATAGCCGTGAAGAACGGCAGAGGGTTTAAGAATTACAAGGGTGGTTTCCATGAGGAGAAATTCAAGTATAGATTTAATTGTTTATAATCGAGTGCAAATTTACGAATTATTCGTGAAATGAGCCATAGATTTTGGTGTAAAAATTGGTTAAATCAGTTTAAATCAGTATTTTCAACAAAAAATAAGTTCCGTAACAGCTCAAAGAATTTTTGAGATAGTCCACGGAACTCAGTGACTATTACGGGAAAGATTCAGCGGTTACTTGTCGATTTGAGAGAGAGCGTAGTTATAGGCACCGATGGATATGGCTTTAGAGGCGCCGATTTTGGAGGTTGCCACTCCGGTTTGCTTGGCTCGTTCGAAGATTACCTTGCGCGAAGTGCCCGGGACTTCAATTTCCACGGGGTCACCCTTGGCAAAGAGGGTAAAATCGTCGTCAGAGTCGAGGTCAAACACTTGCGGCTGAACGCGCGCCACAGTTTCCCCCTTGACAGTGGAGAGAGTTGAACGCATTTCGCGAAGCAACGCCGGTTTGATGTATTTCATTGCGCCGGTCAGACCACCGCCTACCACTATCACGGCATCGAGCAACGATGCAGCTATTGCAAAGACATCGCCTGCGACAAAGCCGAACATTTCGAAAGCCTTAATAGCGGCATCAGGATTGCCGGGTTTCTGTCCTTCGGCAATGAGGAAGATATCGTAGGGGGTGAGCGATGAGGCGTCTTCGCCCGACAGGAGGGCATATTCGCGAGTGATAGCGCGAATTGACGCGCCGTCTTCAGCAATCAGATTCGGGCGGTCGCGGTGACGAAGGCAGAAAGCTTCGACACAGGAGTTATTGCCCGTATTAAGCTGCCCGTTAATTACCTCACCGATACCAAGTCCGGTTCCAAAAGTGAAGCCGACAAGGTTCTTATATGTCTTAGTTCCGCCAGCATCGGCAATTTTCTTGTTGATTTCGGGCAATATGCCTCCGGTAGCCTCACCGAATGCATATAAGTCACCGTCGTTGTTAATAAAAACGGGCAGTCCGAATTTTTCTTCAAGGAAGGCACCGAGAGCAACCCCATGACGGAAAGATGGGAAATTGGGCAAGAATCCGCCAATTATTCCGGAGGGATAATCGGCAGGACCGGGGAATGCAAAACTGATTGCCACGGGTTTTTCGTCAAGTTTAGCAAAGACTTGAGTGAACCCACTTACGATTGTTTCAAGACACAAATCAAGGTTATCGGCGTTTGACGGCAGAGTGATTGTTTCGGTAATGTACTCGCAACCACGCATTGCGCCAAAAACGAGGTTAGTGCCTCCGGCATCCAAGGTTGCGACAATACGATTGTCAGATCTATACATGGGTTTACTTAATATAGGTTGTTACTACTTTGCAATTACCTTTGACGGTCACCTCGGGCATAGAAGCGGGAATCAAAGCCGAGAAACCCTTGGGCAAGGAGGTTTGGCGTCCTTCGGCGTCAATCAGCACGGCATCACCTTCAATTGCAATAATTATGGAGAAAGAATCGCGTGCAGAGAGTTCCAAGCGAAATTGATTTTCAACATCGACCGACGTGGCGGTGAAATGATAGCAGTCCACCAGAGTGAATTGCTCATTTTTGCCATCGGGGATAACAGTTGGAGCGGCATTTTCGGTATCGTTGAAATCTACGGCGGCAATCGACTCTTCAACATGGAGTTGACGCGGGTTGCCGTTGGCATCACGTCGGTCAAAATCGTATATACGATAGGTGATATCAGACGTTTCCTGAATTTCGAGGATCAGATTTCCGCGTCCGATACTGTGGACTCTGCCTGCCGGGAGGAAGAATACCTCATTTTTATGCGTATCGAATTTGCCGAGACATTCGAGTATGGTGTTGTCGGCAATTCGGCTACGATATTCGTCGGGAGTAATGGCACGGGTAAGTCCGGCATAGAGATATGCACCATCTTCGGGCGATACGCTAATCCACATTTCGGTTTTACCCGGACAATTATGGCGTTCGGCAGCAAGTTTATCGTCGGGGTGAACCTGTACGGACAGATCATCGGCAGAGTCAATGAACTTTATTAACAGAGGGAACTCCATGCCGTAACGTTTGGACAATCTGTCGCCCATGATTTCACGCGAAAATTCACGCAGAAGGTCAAGCATATTTCGACCTTTATAAATTCCGTCGGCTACAACAGATTCATGGCCCGGGACTCCGGAGATTTCCCAACTTTCGCCAATATGATCGCCTTGCGCGGGGAGGCCTTTGAATTGGGCGATACGTTTTCCGCCCCAGATGACGTCTTTGAATTGAGGTTCAAAGACAAGAATTGGAAATGTAGACATCAATATTTGAAATTTAGTTTGTTAGCATTTATTAATTGCTTATGGTCAATGCGACGACCGACCTTTTTGCCGTCGATAGTGACATTGGATTTACCTGCAGCGTCGGTTTTACTGATTTCGAGGGTTTTATCGGCAAGTTTTATGACAGCTCGATCAAAAGTCGGAATAGTAAGCGTGTATTCCGGCACACCGGGCACATCGGGATACAAGCCAAGCATGGAGAATACCGCCCAAGCCGACATCGTGCCGGTATCATCGTTGCCCGGGATGCCGTCAGGCTTAATGGTAAAATGCTTGGCGAGCAGTTCAGCCACAAGTTTGTCGGTGCGCCATTCTTCGCCCTTGAAGCGAGCAAACAAATAGGGATAGGCAATGTCGGGTTCATTAGCAGGGTCGTAAAGACCGTCATCAAACACCATTTGCAGCTTTTCGACGAAGCGGCGTTTGCCGCCCATGATTTTTGCGAGGCCGTCAATGTCGTGAGGCACGTAGAAAGTGTAGTTCCATGCACTCCCTTCGTGGAAGCCCAAGACGGGCTCAAAGTTTTCGCCCTGACGAGGGTTGAACGGAGAGAGGAAACTTCCATCGGCATTCAATGGGCGCAATGTTCCGCTCTCTTTTGAATAATAATTCTTCCACCCGGCAGCTCTTTCACGTAACACCTTGGCGAATTCAAGGTCGCCGCGTTGCTCGGCGAGCCACGCCAAAGCATCGTCAGCCACATAATATTCCAAGGCATGGCTAACGGAATTATCGCCGGAATTATCGGCTGAGAAGAAGCCGAGCGGAATGTATCCTTTTTCAATGTAAGGATCGATGTCGGGGCGCATGGGGTTGTCTTTTCCGGGAGTGGTTGCTGATTTTTTCATGGCGTCATAAGCGGCATCCATGTCGAAATCTGTCAGCCCCTTTCGCCAAGTATCTATGATAACGGGAATCGCCGGGTCACCCTCCATAGTGAACGTTTCTCGTCCAAACAGTTCCCACTTTGGAAGCCAACCCCACTCTTTCGACATATCGACCATTGAGCGTACCATGTCGATTTGTCGTTCGGGATAGACCAGAGTCATCAACTGGTGTAAATTACGATAAGTGTCCCACAATGAGAATATGGTATAACGATTGTGTCCGTCGGGGACAGTGCGTATTTCGTTACTTTCCATTGCCGGATATTGTCCGTTCACATCTTGCAGTATGTTGGGATGGATGAGGGTGTGATATAGTGCTGTGTAGAAAACCGTTTTCTGCGCATCAGTGCCTCCTTCGACGAGAATGCGGCTCAAATCATCGTTCCATTGTCGGCGTGCTTGAGCATAGATTGCGTCAAAGCTCGTGCCGTCAGGCTGCTCGGCATTAAGGTTCATCAACGCATTCTCCTCGCTGACAAATGACACTCCAACCGACACTTCCACGACCTCGCCGGCAGAAGTGTCATAGGAATACCATACGCCGATATCATCGCCCGACATGGTCTTGGCAAAGTCGGGATAAATCTTGTAGGCGGCATCATCAACGTCCCATTCAGCTTCTACGCCCTTTTTCGGTCGCTGGAACTTCCAGACGCCCTGCTCAGCCGGCTTCTTACTGACTCTCATGGCGAAGTAGAGAGGGAACACCGCCTGCGGATTATAGCAGAAAGTGCCCATCAGCTTGCACCCGACTACTTCAGTTTCCGAGATTCGGCGTACAGTGGCTCCGGTTTCATTAGTAAGCCCTTCACCAAGATTCAGCAGAATGTTTCCCTTACCCTCGGGAAATACGAAGCGAATACGGCCGGTGCGACACGTAGCAGTGGCCTCGGCTCGAATTCTGTATTTATCGAGCGTAAGTCCGTAGATGCCGGGAGAGGCATGCTCATCGGAATAATCCGAACCATATTGGCGATAATCCACATTGAGATCGCCGGCTGTTGCCATCACAAGGAGCGAACCCATTTCCGGGCATCCCACGCCTGAGAGATTCACATGAGAAAATCCGGTAAAATAAGAATTCGTGTTGTCATAAGGCGTTGACCACCATCGGCTGTCTTTGTCATATTGGTTAAAGTCTGACCCCATTACATTAAACGGAGCCACCGACATGAGTCCGTGGGGGGTTACCGCTCCGGGATTTGTTGTGCCGAAATTAGTAGTGCCGATAAACGGATTTACCCAATCCACCGGATCCTTTGCCATAGCAGACGACACGAGCGTCAAAACGGCTACCCCACACAACAAGAATCTTCTCATATTGAATTTTTCTTAATGAAATCTATAATTTCCGATATATAGCCGAAAGCCATGCACACGCAAGTATCGGCTGCACCATAGTAAACCGCGACACGGTCGCCATCATTGAGAGCTGCACACGGGAACACCACGTTGGGCACATCGCCGGTCAGTTCATAAAGCGCGGCAGGAGCCAACAAATAAGGCTGAGAGCGATAGAGCACTTTTGAAGGGTCATCGCGGTCAAGCAGAGCGGCGCCCATGGTGTAGCGGAAGCCGTTGCAAGTAGTTATAACGCCATGATAGAACATCAGCCACCCTTCATCGGTCAGAATGGGCACAGAGCCTGCGCCAACCTTGGTACACTGCCACGCACTCTGTTCGAAGGGAGTCGGCGACATCACATGGCGATGCTCACCCCAGAATTTCATGTCCGGACTATAGCTTACCCAAATATCACCGAAAGGAGTATGACCGTTGTCGCTCGGACGGCTTAGCATGGCATATTTACCGTTTATCTTTTCGGGGAAGAGCACCCCATTGCGATTAAACGGCAAGAATGCGTTTTCACACTGGAAAAATTCCTTGAAATCAAAGGTATAACCGATGCCGATGGTGGGTCCGTGATAACCGTTGCACCATGTGATCCAATAGCGGTCGCCAATGAAAGTTACGCGCGGATCATATTTATAGTCCGACTCTATCATTTCGGTATTGCCGGCTTTAAATTTAATGGGTTCGGGTTCAATCTCCCAGTTCACACCGTCGCGGCTGAATCCGGCAAAGATATTCATTTGCACGGCGCGATTGTCGCAACGAAACACTCCGGCAAATCCATCGCCAAAGGGCACTACGGCACTATTGAAAATACTGTTTGACGTAGGGATGCTATAACGATCAATTATCGGGTTTTGGCTGTAACGCCACATTACTTCCTTACAACCAGCGGGACGTTCCTCCCAAGGCATATTTATCTTTTCCATAATAATGTTTGGTATATATGTTGATTATTGTTCTGTTTTTTCGGGTTCTTTATCTGGATGCGAGAACGGCACCACCCACGCCAAGATGAATGCCGGAATTGACACCAACAGGGCGATTAAGAAAAATTGCTCATAGCCGACTTGCTCATAAATCCAACCGCTGATCATGCCGGGAATCATAAACCCGAGATTCATAATTCCGGAAGCAAAAGCGTAGTGGGCCATTGTGTGCTTTCCCGGGGCTACTTGTTGCATCATAAATAGCGTTAAGCCCACGAAGCCAAAGCCATAGCAGAAGTATTCAAGCACCAAACCGCCACCAATCAGATATATATTATCGGGTTGCATCAGCGCAAAAAGGTAGTATATCACAAACGGGACATTGAAGATACACACCAATGAGAAAAGCACCTTTTTGAGACCAAATGCCGCTATGTAATATCCGCCGACTATAGAACCGACAATGAAGGCAATAGTGCCAAGCGTTCCATAAATCAATCCGATAGATTCATTGCTCAATGCCAAACCGCCGTCTGCAGCCGAAGCTTTCAAGAATAGCGGCACCATCTTTACGGCAAAGCCCTCGGTCAAACGATAGCAAATGATGAACAGGATATAAATCCAGATGTATTTCTTTTGAAAGAAAGTCGTGAACACTTCAACAAACGATTTCATTGCTTCGGACGCCGATTTCGGCGCATCGGCAGCTTTATCACCACGGGGCAACATAAAGTAGTGATAAATCGACAGCCCACACAGCAACAAGGCAATCAAGCCCATTATCACCATCCAAGCATACATCGGGGCTTTTTCTGGGGAGGTCTCTTTGAAGTAATTCATCAGAAGCCCGGCCAAGCCGACCATGCCACCATTTGCGAGCACTTTTGCAAGGTTGAAGAAAGCACCTTGCCACCCGATATAGCGCGCTTGAGTGTCTTTGTCGAGAGCGGTCAGATAGATTCCGTCGGTAGCAATATCGTGAGTTGCACCACTAAATGCTATCACGGCCATCAATGCGATTGTGAAAGCGAAAAAATCAGGTATCGGCAACATAAACGCAATGAACCCGAAACACAAGCCGGACAGCATTTGAGTTGCTACGACCACACCCTTCTTTGTCCCCCAAATTTCAAGCAAGGGGCTCCAAATCGGTTTCAATGAATACGGCAAGATTATTAACGAGGTCCAAAACGTTATAGAGGCAGCATCTACCCCAAGATCGGCAAACATGATTACCGAGACCAACGATAGTGCCACAAACGGCATGCCCATCGCAAAATATACGGAGGGCACCCACTTAATAGGATTGTCTTTACTTTTCATTTTTCAGAGACGTTTGCTATCAGATTTTTTGAGGCTCGGCAGCCATTTCATATTCAAATACGGCGCCACCGGCAATGTCGGAGTGATTGAAGAAAGGCTCGGTCAACTCCCTGCCGTTGAGTTTAACGGATTTGATATATTTATTCTCCTTCGAGAAGTTCTTCACTTCTATGGTAATTGTCTTACCGTTGGGGAGGTTAACGACCGCTTTGGGGAACCACGGACGCCCGATAGAATAAACGGGTTTGCCGGGACATACTTGATAGAAACCGAGAGAATTCAGAATATACCACGCCGACATCTGGCCGCAATCCTCATTACCCGACAGGCCGTCAACATCGTTGAAATACTGCTCTTTCAGCACCTTGTCAACAAGTTCTTGCGTTTTCCACGGCTCACCTACATAATTATATAAGTGCAAAATATGGTGAGACGGCTCATTGCCGTGGGCATACTGTCCAATCAAGCCCGAAATGTCGGCAGAAACGAGCTCGCCCTCAAGTGCGGAATCAGCGATGAAGAGAGAATCCAACTTCTCAACAAACTGTTCGCGACCTCCCATGAGTTCGATTAATCCGTCAACGTCATGAGGCACAAACCAAGTCCATTGCCATGCAGTACCCTCGCAATAGTCGTCTTCGCGATGATTCGATGAACGCGGATTGAACGGCTCATGCCATTTGCCGTTTTCGTCTTTGCCTCGCATGAAGCGAGTTTCAGCGTCGAAATAGTGTTTATACGCCAATCCTTTATTTTGATACTCCTTGACTCCGAGGCTATCGCCGGCAGCCTCTGCCAACAACGATATGCACCAATCGTTATAGGCATATTCAAGGCCTTTAGCCACTGATTCATGCTCCTTATCCCAAGGAATATATCCCAAGGTGTTTTTATACTCTTTTGATTTGGGCATTAGGGCAAGTTTCACCGCAGTGGGGGTTACAATACCGGCAGTGTCACAAATGGAACTGCGACATCCCGCCTCATAAGCTTGTGTGGCATCAAAATCGGCGATTCCTTTGGTGAGGGCGTCTGCCAAAAGAGAAACGGCATGGTAGCCGGTCATCGTTGCAGTGTAGTTCCCGGCGAGTTCCCACATCGGGAGCACCCCACCCTCTTCATACTTAAGTAACAATGAGTTGATAAAGTCATTGTTCAGTTCCGGGTCAATGATGGTCAACAGTGGATGCAAAGCGCGATGAGTGTCCCAAAGTGAAAATATGGTATATACCGGCTCGTTGACATCACCCTGATGCACCTTGCGATCCATGCCGAGATATCGACCGTCTATGTCCATAAAAAGATTGGGACTCACGGCGGCATGGTACATCGCGGTATAGAAAATCGTCTTGTCAGCGTCATCATCGGTGGTAATGTCGACCGTTGCGAGATATTCATTCCATTTTTGGCGAGCATCAGCTCTTACCTTATCGAAATCCCACTCCGGAATTTCTGCCTTAACGTTCTTTTCCGCTCCATCCCAATCAACGGCCGATACACCTACTTTCACAAACAGTTGCTCACCCTCAGCCATTTCGGAAAATTTCAGCAGAGCCTTGCATCGCTCATAGTTCGCACCTTTGCTATTCACAATAGTGTCGGAAATAATAGAGCAAGTGAACGGCTTGGAAAATTCAGCATACATTGCCAACTGCTGGTCAAACGCCCAATACTTTGTCATCTTATATGCCCGAATGGCAGTGTCGCCCAATACTTCGATTTTCATATCCCGATTATATTGATTTTGAATCGAATAGTCTAAATCAAGGATCATGCCGGCATCGGCGGTTTGGGGATACGTGAAACGATAGATTGCAGCGCGCTCAGTCGATGTGATTTCTGCTTTTACGCCGTAACGCTTCAACAGGGTTGAATAATAGCCCGGGACAGCGCACTCATCGTCATGCGAAAACTCGGAAGCATAGGGGCGATTTTGCAGAGTATCGATTTGCGGGTCAACAATCTGAGCCCCCACAGTCGGCATCAAAAGGAAGTCGCCGTAGTCGGCACATCCGGTGCCGCTCATGTGGCTCTGCGAGAAGCCGTTGATGAGGGAATCGCTGTAATGATAGCCCGAACAGGCGTCCCATTCGTTTATGCGAGTGTCGGGACTCGGCTGAATCATTCCGTGCGGCACAATTGCTCCGGGAAAAGTATGACCATGTCCTCCGGTACCGATAAACGGATCTACATACGCCGCGTAATCAACAAGATTACTGTTTGAGGAGTTGCACGCACTAAGGAATGCGATGCCCGCCAGCAGAGGGATTATTCTCTTCATAATCGTAAAGTTCGCAATGTTTCATGATATTAAATTTCTTTCGCAAAGTTATAAAAAAAAATCAAGAAAATCAACCGGTGAGATTCCGCCTGAAATAATTGCGGCGTTTAGCGTATTGTAGCCTCGCCAACTCAACACACGCGAAGGAAACTGAGCCATAAAAAAAGGAGAGGGAGACAGCCTATGGAACGATAATCCATATAAGAAATACCACAAGGTATATACTCGCTGAACTTAGACCCACGAAAAACACCAATCGAAATACTTGAAAAAATCGAAAAGATTCACTAAATTTGTGGCATCTAAAATATCTCCGAAGCAGCATCAATGAGGTTCCGATCACCTGCTGATGTTGAGGAAACCATGGAACACCCCTTAAATATCAACCCTATAACCTTATATATGAAGAATAATAAATCACTAATTATCACGAGCTTATTTGCGGCACTATTTTTTTTATTGCCCTCGCTGTCGTTTGCTCAAGAAAAAAAGGTTCTTGCTGTTTACTTGAAAGATGAAACATCCGTTTATTTTCTTTTAAGCGAGAAACCTCTTGTCACGTTTGTAGATGATGCGGTACGGATTGTTTCTGACACAAATGAAGCCACGATAGAGCGCTCATTTGTCAATGAATTTAAATTCATACATGAAATTCCGGCTAAAATTGAGACTATACCTGACACAGACGAGCATTCCACCAATGAGCATTATGAACTCACAAGGAATGCCGTTATAGTTGAGGGGCTTCTTCCCGGACGCATTGTACGTTTAATCTCTTTAGACGGTAAAGTCATCAAATCTACGGCTGCCGATGATAATGGGAATGTTACAATCTCTATTGACTCTCTCTCTCCCAATATTTATATTATAACCTTTAATGAAACCGCAATTAAATTAATAAAATCATGAAACGATTGATACCGATTTTTACTTTGATGTTCATTGCAATCAGTGCTTCCGCACAGAGTGACACATTGTACATATCTCTCCCCAAAGGGGAAATTGCAAAATTTGCAGTGGACCAAATATACAGTATGGGCTTTATACCCGTAACGTCGCAAGGTGATTTCCCTACGGAAGATGATTCAACCGATTTACTGTGGGTAAATCCCGCTGAAAGGCCTAAATTGCTTTTGGAGGCTGCCGGTCGCGATTGTGGCAAGGAGTTAGGTGCTCACATAGAAATTGAAGATTATCAATACGATGAGATAGCCGATTTTACAAAAGAACTTGTAAAAGGTTGCAGCACAGAATACCAGAAATACAATAAAGTATACTCCTGGATTCGTAACAATATAAAATATGAATATACTGACAATAAGCCATATACGGTTTTCACCCAAAAAAAAGGCATTTGTCAAGGATATGCAGACCTACTTACAGTAATGCTTCATTCGCTTGAAATACCTTGTATAACCGTGAATGGATTTATTCCAGAAGGTGGACATGCGTGGAATTACTTGAATGCTGACGACCATTGGTATATGAGTGATCCGACTAATGGTTTTAAATTCGACATTGATGACGTAGCTTCATATCAGAATCGTTTTAATGTCACAGCAATACAAGCAAGCTTGTTCGAAGATGAATACTGCACATATAACTACTATAACCAGACTTTGAACGTTGAAAGTTTCAAGAGTGGAAATTCTGTTGTTTATGTACCATATAGTGTAAACGGGTTTAAGATAACATCTGTAAATCCCACAAAAGAAGACTCAAAAGACATCAAGGAACTTTATTTAGGGAAAAATATCGAAACGCTCGACATTGACGGAAACACATTTGGAATTAATTTACGGTACAAAAGTATCGAAATCGTTGAGGTCGATCCGAATAACTCATATATGTCAAGTTCCCATAATGTCATATATAAAGGGGACCAAATGTATTTGGTAGCTCCGGCGGCAAAGTTTGTTCAAGTCAAACCCATAAAATTAGACAAAGAAAGTAAACTGAAGAATTTGGAGAAACTTGAGTGCATTGTATTTGAATCCGGGACAGAAAGACTCGATGCGTACGTAGTGGAATACTGCCCTAACCTCAAGAAAGCATATATCCCCGAAGATACTGAGGTTGACCAAAACGCATTTTCTAATGTTCACCCTGATTTTGAAATAATAAGAGGTGAATATGACGGAGAATATGATTGATTATACGAGATTACTTGCAAAAGTTTAATTTATCGCCCCCTTTAACGTGACATGAAAGCAATTCATTACGTTTTTGCAGCCATATTGATGGTTCTACTTACTGGATGCCCGGCAGATACCCCTGATTCTGTAGAACTTTCCGACGGACAATCTGCCGTTGTAACACTTCCGTACACTACCACTTCTACGACCATCAATTTTGAAGCGGAAGCGGATTGGTTTGTAACCGTGACTGATGCCGACGGGTTATTTATTGACTGGCTTTACCTTGATCAGGTATCAGGCAGCGCCGGCACGGTAAATCTCAACATCACCATGGACGAAAACTATTCAGGTGAGCCGCGCACCGCTCGTATCGTAATCACTTGCATGGACCATTCCGTTACGGTACTTGTTTGCCAACTCGCTGAAGGCGAAACCCCCGACGACGGAGACGGAAATGAAGATGACAACGAAGGTGATAGCCCGATTCAACGCTTACCGCAAATCGACATTGCATATTCTGGCATCAACCACACAGACATGAGCGAAGAAGATGGTCGTATGTCAATTGTGTTTGACAGTTGGGAGAACCTTCGTCCGAGCCGGATCATTGTTAATACCAAATACGAAGAAGACGGTCAAAAAGGCATGGTGGAACAGAACTTTCGCTATACTTATGAAGACAACGGCAACACAGTAAACGTCAAAGTGGAAATTACCAAAGAAGGAACTGTGATTGACATGGCCGAGTATCAAATCACAATGGAAAACGGCCGAGCCATTCAGGGGTGGAGTAAATATGACGGTTTTACGCGCAACTGGAGTTTCGACTATGACACTTCCGGTCACTTGGTAAAATCCAATACGGGCATTGGAACATCCACTTTTAATTGGACAGGCTCAGACCTGACATCAATCGTTGATCCTTATGGGACTAACATGCAAATTCGCTATAATGAAAATTGCATTAACTCAAATGCCTATAACTTTGACCCCAATTGGCTGATTGCACCGACACTGACAAGCGCGCTGAGCGATGACGCCTTTATATTTGCAATGTTCCGAATGTTCGGCCGATCCTCGCGCTATATCGTTTCTGAAATTACCTGTGAAGACTCCGGCGACTATTACAAGATAGACTACGACCAGTGCGATGAAAATATGATTAAATGTCACGTTTCAGACTATAATAACGACAGAGTCGTTGAAACCTCAACGTATATTATCCGCTTTTAAATAGACAAATCCATTAAAAATCCTCCCGAAAGCAATAATCGGGGGGATTTTTGCGTTCTTATACCGTTATGATACGCAAAATCTTATTCACAACTATGCTCGCAGGCGCCGTATTCTTCTCGGCATCTGCCTCTGATTATGGATCTGCCAATCAGTTCAACCCGATTCAAACGGGCGTGAACTCTCTTGATATTACACCCGATGCACGCGGTGCATCAATGGGCGACCTCGGTGTGGCATCTGACCCGGATGCCAACTCACAGTTTTGGAATCCCTCGAAGTATGCCTTTGCATATTCCTCAGCCGGAGTATCTCTGAGCTACACTCCATGGCTTCGCAAACTCGTAAACGATATATTTCTTGCCAACGTGGCCGGCTACTGGAAAGTAGGCTCGTCGGACAATCAAGCCATCAGCGCATCGCTCCGATACTTCTCCTTGGGCGAAGTAACCTCCGGCGGCGATGAATACGGCGGCTCAATTATGACGCTTAATCCTTACGAACTCGCGTTTGACCTTGGCTATAGCCGCAAACTCTCGGAAAAGTTCTCGATGGGTGTGGCATTTCGCTACATTTACTCCGACTTGGGCTTTACCGAAAGCGAAGCCAACGGCGGACAAACCGTGGGAGCGAGTGCTTTTGCCGCTGACATTGCCGGTTATTACACCACCTACCCCATGATTGGTCGCACGGAATGTCAATGGTCATTGGGCTTCAACCTGTCGAATATCGGTTCGAAAGTGAACTATGACCATGGAGCAAATCCGGCATTCTTGCCCGCACAATTACGCATCGGCACCTCTTTCATGTTCCCGCTTGCCGACTATCACCTATTGGCATTCAACTTGGACTTGAGCAAAATCATGGTGCCCACCATGCCTCGCGAAAACGATTTCGATATGACAACCGAAGAGGGTCAGTATGCCTACTATGAAGAAAAGGAAAAGTGGGAAACAATGTCGTCAATTTCGGGTATTTTCAAAAGTTTTGCCGACGGTTCCGCATCGGAAGAATTTCAAGAAATTCGCTTCAGCATCGGTGCCGAATACTCTTATAATGATCAATTCTTTCTCCGCGCCGGCTACTTCTATGAACACCCCAACAAGGGCAATCGCCAATATCTCGGACTCGGTGCCGGTTTTGCGCTGAAAGTGGTACGCTTGGACGCCTCCTACATGGTAGCCACCGCCGCCTCATCGCCTCTTGACCAGACTCTGCGCTTCTCGCTGACGTTTGACATGGACGGTCTGAAAGACCTCTTCAAACGGAGGTAATTATAGTGGAGAGTGGAGAGTGGAGAGTGACTAAGCAGAAGCAGAGAGTGCATGGATAAAAACATTTTCTATTTCGAGAAGCTCGCCGTATGGCAGAAGGCACGCATGCTGTCAACAAAAATTTATGAGATCACTTCTCACTTCCCCTCGCAAGAAAAATTCGCGCTTACCGATCAACTTCGCCGAGCAGCTATTAGCGTTGCTTCAAATATAGTTGAATCTGCGGGCAGAACAGAACAGAAGGACAGATTGCAAAAATGATCAGTGCAATGCGCCAACAATGCAAAAATATACAATCATGAACACTTTACCAATCTCCACTCTCCACTCTCCACTCTCCACTAAATTGCCTCGCATTGGAAATGGGTTTGACGTACATCGATTTGCCGAGAACCGCGAACTTTGGCTCTGCGGAGTCAAAGTGCCCTACGAACTCGGACTGCTTGGGCACTCAGATGCCGACGTTGCGCTTCATGCTCTAAGTGATGCCCTGCTCGGAGCCGCAGCCCTCCGCGACATCGGCTATCATTTTCCCGACACCGACCCCACTTACAAAGGCGCAGACTCACGCGTGTTGCTACGTCGCATCGTAGAAATAATAGCCGAGAAAGGCTACCGCATCGGCAATGTTGACGTCACCATAATTGCGCAGGCTCCCAAACTGCTACCCTACATTGAGCAGATGCGCGAAACAGTGGCCGCAGACCTCGGCATAGCCTTGGACTGCGTCTCCATAAAAGCCACAACAACAGAACGACTCGGCTTCACAGGCCGCCGCGAAGGCATAGCCGCCCAAGCCACCGCCCTCATCGTCTAAACGCCTAAGGTTGGTTTGGTGACGAAAACAGGATTGTCAATTTTTAGTTATGGAGATTAGACGCGAATTTTGTTATTTGGCGGCTGCCTTGATTTGGGGTGTGCCCGGTATGATTGTGGCGGCAAGGGGAGTTGCAGCTTATGCGGCGGTTCAGAGTGATAAGTTATGGTGGCTTGGACTAATTACGCTGTTTGTCTTGATTTCTTTCTTTTTTATGTTTCGGGGCATTGTTCGGCGGTATGTCAGCCACATAGCATCATTGCCCGAGAAGACTTCGATATGGCAAACTTTCCCGGTGAGGGGATGGGTTTTGGTTGTGTGTATGAGCGGATTGGGCGTTGTGTTGAGGGTACTGGGCTGCACTCCGGTAGAGTTTACGGCATCGTTCTACTCGGGTTTGGGTCCGATGTTGGTTTTGTCGGCTATTTGGTTTCTCAAAGAGATGTTTTCGCAGCCTAAAATTCGCTGAAGAACATCGGGCTGAGGCATATTCCGATTCTCAGCGAGCTATGGTGTTCTTTGTAGGCAAGCAAGCCTTCGCCGTAGCCGTTATAGTATTGCACGAACAAGTATTGGTTGGCATTTGAGGAGAATCGCCATTTGAAGTTGAGTTCAAGGTTGTTGTGGAACGGATTCCAATCCCTACGTTTTGTGAGCACCACGGAAACTCCGATGCGCCGATTGTCTGTCATGAATTGAACTCCTGTTTGGTATATTCCGCAATATTTCAGGATGTCTTTGTTGTGTTCGCCATCAATTATCGGAATCCAAAATTTGCCGCTAACCATGATGTTTTTGTCAATAAATACGGAGCCACCTATGGTTATGCGATTCCATGAGCGCGATGCTTCGCCTCCACGTCCGTTGCTTTCATGCTCAATGGAGAAGAATGCCTTGCCAACGTATTGCCCGGTGCGAGTGGAGAAAAACGGGCGTGCAATGCCAATGCCGGGGTTGAAGTTCAAGTCGGTCATCGGCAGGGAGTTTTGCAATATGTTCCAAAAGCACTTCTGAGTGTAGAACAGATAGAGATAGGTGTTCCACGGCAGGGTGCTTCGGGTTAGCTTTTGCTGAAAGGAAATTTGGAACTTTACGTTGGTATTTTCGACCGTGGGTTTTGATCCGATGGGGGGACCGAAGATAAAATAGTTGTCTTTATAGAAAGAAAAATACGGGCCCTTGTCGTAGGCATAACGCAAGGAGTCTGCATCAAAGCGGGCAATGGAATCATCGCGTACAATTATTTGCGCATGAGACTTGGTGGTCGCAAATGCGGTGATAAGAATGAATAATATGACTGCAAATTTCCTCATTTTGAGGAGCAAAGTTACACACTTTTCGAACTATCGTCAAACGTATTTGCCATTTTAACCTACTTTAAGTCCATACGGGATAGCCTTGAATAAAGTGTTGCAAAAAACTTATAAATATTGTAAAAAAATAACACTATTTTTTGTAACTTTGCGCGAGTTAATCGACCTCTCGAGCATCTCCATGTTTTGCGCATAATGATTTTTATGGAGATGCGAAGAGAGGTTTATGAGCGGTCAAAAATACCTAATCAACTATAAACATGTTAACACAGATTATTAATGCCAAGATTCTGACTCCTCAGGGTTGGCTTAAGGATGGCTCGGTTATCATTCGTGATAACAAAATTTTGGAAGTAACCAACTGCGATCTTGCAGTGGTTGGCGCAGAAGTTATTGACGTGAAGGGTATGTATGTTGTGCCCGGCGGTGTGGAAATTCATATCCACGGCGGCGGAGGTTGTGACTTCATGGAGGGAACAGAAGAGGCCTTCCGCGGAGCTATTGCCGCGCACATGAAACATGGTACGACAAGTCTTTTCCCCACACTTTCATCGTCAACCGTGCCTATGATTGAGGCTGCGGCCGAAGTCTGCACCAAGATGATGGCGGAACCCAATAGCCCGGTGCTCGGTTTGCACCTTGAAGGTCATTATCTGAACATGGCAATGGCCGGCGGACAGATTCCTGAGAACATCAAGAATCCCGATCCGACCGAGTATATTCCCTTAGTTGAAAAGTGGGATTGCATAAAACGCTGGGATGCTGCCCCCGAGCTCCCCGGTGCCATGCAGTTTGGCAAGTATATTACAGAGAAAGGTATTTTGGCATCCGTGGCACATACTCAGGCAGAATATGAAGATATTCATGCAGCACGCAAGAGCGGCTATACACATGCCACTCACTTCTATAATGCGATGCCCGGTTTCCACAAGCGTCGCGAATATAAGTATGAGGGAACGGTAGAAAGTATATATCTGCATGATGATATGACCGTTGAGGTAGTGGCCGACGGCATTCATGTGCCTCCCACCATTTTGCGCCTGATACATCGCATCAAGGGTGTGGAACGCGCATGCGTTATCACCGATGCGCTTGCATGTGCCGCCAGCGACAGCACCACGGCATTTGACCCCCGCGTGATTATTGAGGACGGCGTATGTAAGCTCGCTGATCGCTCTGCGCTTGCCGGATCGGTTGCTACGATGGACCGCTTGATTCAAACTTTGGTTCAGAAGGCGGAAATTCCGTTGGAAGACGCAGTGCGCATGGCTTCGGAAACTCCTGCCAAGATCATGAAGGTTTATGATCGCAAGGGCTCATTGCAAAAAGATAAAGATGCGGATATAATGGTTCTCGACGACAAGTTGAATGTTCGCGCCGTATGGGCGATGGGTCAACTCGTTGAAGGCACCTATACTATTTAACGTTGATATTCATAAAAAAACGTAAACAGCCCCGGATTTTTTAGTTCGGGGCTATTCTTTTGTTACCTCCTTTCAGTTTGCTTAAGTTTTTAAGCCTGCTTTTTATAAGTGATGGCAGCGAGGGTGTTGAAGATTAAGGCGAAGGAGCCAAGCGCTATGAAGTTTGTTGACAGCTCGGCTATCGAGGAGCCTTTGAGATAGACCGAGCGTAGTATTTCAACATAGTATCGCGGAGGTAGAATCGTCGTAAATTTTTGTGCCCACTCAGGCATTGAGTCCACCGGAGTCAGCAAACCGCTCATTAGCATAAAAATCATTATAAAGAAGAACATCACAAACATTGTTTGCTGCATTGTTTCCGAGAAGTTGGCAATCGTTAAACTAAACCCGGAAATAGTTAAGATGAAAAGAATGGCTCCAAGATATATGGCTCCAACAGAGCCAACGGGGACTAATCCATACGCAAAGTAAGCCACGAGCATTGCCACAGTTACCACAAACAATCCGATTAACCAATAAGGTGTAAGTTTGGCAAGGGTAAACGTGAGGCGCGATAGCGGAGTAACATTGATTTGCTCAATGGATCCGCTTTCCTTTTCGCCCACGATGCTTAACGCCGGGAGGAAACCGCAAATCAGAATGAAGAGTATAATCATCAGAGCCGGAATCATATAGTGGCGGTAGTTGAGGGTTGGATTATAGCGATTATCCACTGTAATCATGTCCGAGAACTTGGCCGGACTCTTTGTGCTACGCAGTTCATTCAGCGAGTGGGCAATCGTTTGCATGACATACTGCATTCCCATAGCGCCCTTAGTGGCATTTACAGCATTGGCGGTTATGCTGATTCGCGGGGGAGATGCTACCGCCATCATGTCGCGTTCGAAGTGCTCGGGGATTTGCACTATGACGTCGATTGCCCCTTGTTCCAACTCCTTGAGTGCTGATTGATACTCTGCGGAAACTTGTGTCAAGACGAGGAATTTTGATGCTTCAATATGTGATTCTATGCGGCGAGACGTAGTAGAGCGGTCGAGGTCGACAACGGCAACATTGACATTACGAACGTCCATCGTCATGATGAGCGGCATCAATAACATTACCAATATTGGAAAGGCGATAATGAGCCGAGGAAGGAACGAATTACGCTTAATCTGTAGGAATTCCTTTTGTACAAGTACGATAAAAGCTCTCATGGCTATTCTAATTTATCGTTGAATTTTTTTAATGACACACCGAGAATTGCCACGGTCATACCCATTAGTATAGCATAATTTTTCCATACGGCAGCGATAGGCAATCCTTGAATCATCATTTTTCGCACGGCATCGATATACCAACGAGCGGGTATGATATTTGAAACGACTTGGAAAAACTTAGGCAAATTCTCAATCGGAAACAGCATGCCCGAGAGCATCAAGATTGGCATCATCATCACCATGGCAGAAATTAGCAATGCAGCCATCTGGGTAGTAGCGATAGTTGAGACGAGCAGCCCGAGCGATAAAGAGAGCAAAATATATAATAATGATAGGGAGAATATGCCACCAATGCCACCCGACATTGGAATTTCGAGCAAATATCGCGCCAAAAGCAAAACGGTTATCAATACGATGCACGAGATAGCAAAGTAAGGAATCATTTTTGCAAAAATTATTTTTGAGGGGCTTACAGGCGAAACCAATAACACCTCCATCGTGCCCATTTCCTTTTCGCGAACAATGGATACTGAGGTCATCAAAGCGCACACCAATATAAAAATCAGCCCCATAATTCCCGGCACAAAGTTATAGGCTGACTTCATCTGCGGATTGAACAACATTCTGGTCTCGAACATGGTTTGTGGAGATGCCGAGCCGAGAATAACACTTTGCAAATATGCCGTTGCCGATGCTGCCGTATTGACATTCGAGGCATCAACGATGAGTTGAACAACGGGTTTGGTCGGCAAGCCTGCCGCCGATTGCGCAATGCGCTTGTCGAAGTCAGAATCAAAAACCGCCACAGCATCTACTTTGCCGGAACGCATCCATGGGTCGATATTGTTCGGTGTGATATATCCCTTGAACGTGAAGTATTCGTTTTGAGACAATCGCTCCACGGCATCACGGACTCCATCGGTGCGTTCTCCGGCGACTACTGCAACGTTGATATTGTTTACTTCCGTTGATATTGCGAAGCCGAAGAGCACCATGAGTATCACCGGGATTAGCATCACAACGAGCATTGTGCGCTTGTCCCGCAGTATATGTAAAGACTCCTTTTTTGCGAATGAACCAAAGGCATTTTTCATAATCTACATTCCTCTTTCAGCTCCGCGAGCCAGCGTGCGAAACACTTCGTCCATAGACTTTGCAGAAAATTGTTGTTTAAGACGTGACGGAGTGTCAAGTGCGCGAATTTTGCCGTCAACCATTATTGATACTCGGGAGCAATACTCCGCTTCGTCCATGTAGTGAGTGGTGACGAAAATTGTTGTGCCCTTTTCAGCCGCTTCGTAAATCATCTCCCAAAATTGCCGACGAGTAACGGGGTCCACACCTCCGGTCGGTTCATCTAAAAATATTACTTCCGGTTTATGAATCGAGGCAATGGCAAACGACAGTTTTTGCTTCCAACCGAGAGGGAGTGAACTTACAAGAGTGTTACGCTCCGATGAAAAATTGAGTTGCATGAGAAGTTCAGATATGCGTTGTTCGGTTTGTTTCCGTGAAAGGCCGTAGATGCCGGCAAATAAGCGCATATTTTCCCCGACAGTCAGGTCGTTATAAAGTGAAAATCGTTGGCTCATATAGCCGATATGGCGCTTAATCTTCTCGCCCTCAGTCAGCACATCGTAGCCGGCCACAACGCCATTGCCCGATGATGGGTAACTTAAGCCGCAAAGCATACGCATTGCGGTTGTTTTACCGGCTCCATTTGCTCCGAGAAAACCGAAGATTTCGCCTCGACGAACATCAAATGAAATTCGGTCAACTGCTGTGAAGTTGCCAAAACGCTTGGTTAGTTCGCTTACGGATATTATAATGTCGTTCATTGCTTCATCAGTTTTATGAACATATCCTCAATAGTCGGCTCTACACGCACTATGTCCAAGTCTCGGATGTCGTTAAGTTGAGCGGTAAACATCTGTATGTCGAAGCTGGGTCCGGCCAACAAATGGTGTCTTTCACCGAAAGGATAGCAGTCCTCAACACCTTCTACTTTGCGAGCTCGTTCTAATAAGGAATACATGTTGCTTGATTTTATGCCATATAGTTGCTTATCAAAGCTGCGCATAATTTCATCGGGGGTGTCAATGCCTAAAATTCGGCCTTCGTTGCACAATGCAATGCGATTGCAGCGGCTCGCTTCGTCCATATAGGGCGTTGATACCAAGATTGTTATGTTGTGATTCTTCAAATTCGAAAGCATGTCCCAAAATTCACTGCGCGACACGGCATCAACCCCGGTTGTCGGTTCGTCAAGAAACAACACCTTCGGGCGATGAATTAATGCACACGATAAGGCAAGTTTCTGCTTCATGCCACCCGAGAGTTTTCCCGCACGACGTGAACTAAAAGGTGCTATTTGCTTGTAGATGGGTGCTATAAGGTCAAATGAAGCATCTAACGTAGTGCCAAATAATGAAGCAAAAAACTTCAAGTTTTCCTCAACAGTCAAATCGGGATAGAGCGAAAACCGTCCGGGCATATAACCTACGCGCGAGCGAATTGAGAGGTAATCTTTTGCAATGTCGCAGTTGTCAACTATGGCACTGCCCGAATCGGGATTGATAAGAGTTGTCAATAGTCGGAACAGCGTGGTCTTGCCTGCGCCATCGGGCCCGATGATGCCAAATAATTCACCCGTTTCCACGGAGAACGACACATCGGTGAGCGCGTGTAGCTTGCCGTAGCTTTTCGAAAGATTATGTACTTCAATTGCATTCATAATTATAGGATGACGTCACCTGCCAATCCGATCTTCAGCCTACCGTCATTTTTGACGGCAACCTTTACGGCATAGACAAGGTTTGCCCGGGAATCTTTCGTTTGTATCGTTTTCGGAGTAAACTCGCACTCCGATGATATCCACATGATGCGTCCCGTGTAGTTGTAGCGATTATTGCTTCCGAAGTCGGCCACAACCGTTACTTCATCGCCCAAGTTGATGTTGGCAAGTTGAGCAGAGGTGAAGTAGGCACGTAAGTAGATATTTTCAAGGTCGGCAATTTTCAGCAAAGGTTTGCCTACGGTTGCAAATTCACCGGCTTCGGCGTATTTGACCAACACGGTGCCGCTTATTGGAGAAACAATTCGACACTTTGCGATTCTATCATTTAGTGCAGCGATTTGTGCTTCCAAGGCAGCAGAGTTGCCATTGATAGTTGCATTATTATTATCGAGAGTTGAGAGCGTTGCCACCAATTGACTCTCTAAGATTTTTATTTGCGCCTCAATATCGTCAAGTTGTTTCTGCGTTGCCGCACCATCTTTATACATATTTTCAACTCGGCGGAGTTCGTTTTTTTGCGAAACAATCTGTTCCCGCAAGGATGCCACTTGTTTTTGAGTATTTGGTCGCGAACCAAGCAAAGCCGATTGTCGTGCGGCAAGTTCATTGCGTTGTAAGTGAAGTTGTATGCTGTCAATTTCGCCGAGCGTTTGATTGGCACCGACCGTCATACCCTCCTCTGTGGCGAAATTGAGAATTCGACCTGTGGCCTCTGATGAGATGATGACTTCGGTTGCTTCAAATGTGCCCTGAGCATCAAATTCCGCGTCAGAGCTGCATGAAGCAACAAGGATAGCTGTGGCAATGTATGTGACGTGTTTCATTTCTTATTGGTTTAGAGTGGTTTTTAGTCTATATGATGCCTGTAATAATTCTATTTCATGAGTGCTAAGAGCGAGCGATGCCGATGTTTCGTCGGTAATCTTTTGTAGCAAATCGGTCACGTCAATTACTCCGTTTATAAACTGTGATTCAGCAGCCATACGCACTCGGTGGCGAAGTTCAACGATGCGAGCATCGTTCTCAACGGCTTTGTGAAGACGGGCAATCTCACCCTCGTCGTTCATGGTTTGCAATTCTGTGTTAAATAGAAACACTTCGCGTTGAACTGCAATTTGGCGTTCTGCAACATCCAATTTCTCGAGGTTATTTTTTCGAGTGTAGAATGCTCCTATATTCCACGACATTCTTATTCCGACTAAAGCATTAGGAATCCATTTGGCTGAAATCATGCTCTTGAACATGTCCATTCCCGGATATCCGTAGTAACCTTGTGCGAATGCAGTCAATTTAGGCATTAATGATGCATTGATAGCTTTGCGCCGGGCAGATAATTTATTTTCTTGAGTTTGAAAGAGTTTCAGTTCCGGTCGGGCAGAGTTTCGTGATGTAATCTTTGGCATAGCAGGTCGCTCAAGTCGCTCCTCAGAAAGTCGTTGGCCTATGTATGCCTCCAACATGCGTCGATAACTTGCACGCGACGACTCTATCTGGCCGAGAGTTTGTTGGGCGATAAGGAGTTCCGCCTCAACGGCATCAACATCAGCTTGGTGTGCCACACCGTTGTTGTAATATGATTGCATTCGTTTTAGGTTGCTTTTCAGCAGCTCAATCAACGCCTCGATTTGTGAAATGCGTTCATCGAGCAAAAGAATTCCGAAAAAGAGATTGTCCACTCTGACCTGCACATCATAGAGTGACACTTCGATACGACTGCGTTGCTCTGCCGCATCGGCTTTAGTGATAGCCTTATTTGCCTTTGACAGACCTCCATCCCAGATGTTTTGAGATATGTCTATGGCAATTTTGTGCTGGTCTTTACGGATGCCTAACATCTCTATTCCATTTGCTTGCATAATGGAGCAAAATGCTTCGGGGTAAGTTGGTGTTGCTGACTGATAGGTGGCTTGTGCCGACAAGTTGATTTGTGGAATCCAAGCGCGAGCCGCATTGGAAAGATTATAGTGTTCGGACAGCGCAATCAGGTCATATTGTTTAATTTCGGGGTATCGGTCACGTGCAAGTCGACGGCATTCATCAAGTGATTGTGCGTTCGCTGACAAGAAGATCGCAAGTAGTAAAAGGATATGTAATATTCGTGTCATTGATTTATTGCTTTTTTATTCTTCTCAAAATGGTTTCTACGTGTTCGGCCTTACGTTCTTGAAGGAAGCGTTCGCGGTCAGATACCAACTCACCCATTATGGGCTCCATAAGCGGATAGACTACAAATGGGAAGATGTTCATTGACATAATGCTGATTAAGAGCATTCTAATGTCTATCCACTCTATCTCATTGCGTCGGGCGGCTTGATCGATTTCAGATTGCAGAGAGTTGTATATATTATTGACCACAATTCGAGCACGCTTGTAGAGCACCTCGTAACGCTCTTGGCGAGATATAATCTCATTGATAATGAATCGTGGAAGCATCGGGTTTGAGGCGATAAAGTCAAAATGAGCCTCAATGCCGCCTTTGAGTCGCTCAATTAACGGCAAAGAGGGATCGCCCAAAATGGCAAACATAGCATTGGAAACTGTCGCAAATTTTTCGTCAACGATGCGCTCAAAAAGTTGCTCTTTGGTGCGAAAATAGTAATGTAACATTGCGTGAGTTACTCCGGCAGAATGCGCTATTGAGGTGGTGCGTGCGCCGTCGTATCCCTTGGTGAGGAATTCATGCTCTGCTGCAGCAAGAATCTGCTGCTCTTTGCTTTGCTTCTCAGAATTGGTCATATATAAGCGAGCTTACAAATTTGTTTAACAATATTGTTAGTGCAAATATATGAACTCTAATCTGCTTAGCCAATAAATTTAACAAATATTAGCAAAGCGACCTAAGAATGGAGAGGTAAATAGGGGCTAATAATAAATCGGTAAGCCTGTTTACTTATTAGTTGTTTTGGCTGCCTCTCGAATTATGGCGATTGTAGTTGAGTCGCAGTTGAAAACAGAATACCAACCTTGGGGTTCGTGAGGCGGGTCACACAGATAATCATCACCGGGTTGCCAAACGAGATCGCGAGGGCGTCCCGAACCACTCCACCCCCAAAAGTTGCATCCTGCAACGGGACCTCCGGAGTCAATGCTTGCTTTGACTTCATTGAAAACGTGGCGGTAAAATTTGTCGCGGCTCTCGGTGGGAATCTCTAAGCCCACTTTGTTGTTTTGGCGTGAAAATCCAAATTCCTCAATTACTAATGGTTTGCCCAATTGCTGCGATATCTTAGAGTGCACGGCAATGTAGTCCGAAGTTTTTTGACAAGCCTTATTTATATCGCTGTCAGGGTCGAGACGCGATGCCCAACCCCAATTTACGGGCCAAATGTGGATGGTGAGATAATCGATATTGGGGTCGGCGTGTATGCGCTCAAATAGCGATGAATCGCCCTCGCATCCAACTATGCCTTCGCTTCCGGTAGAAACGAGATGATTTGGATCAATGCTCTTTATGAGAGCGGCTGCGTTGGCAATCCAACGGGCAAATTGTTCTTTTGTATCTTTGGCGAAAGGTCTCGGCTCATTACACAGCTGCCACGCCATGATAGCCGGCTCATCGCTATATAAGCGTCCGGTTATGGAGTTGCGCCGCGAAACAATTTGCTCGATGAATTTGTAGTATAGCTCTTGAGCCACGGTGTCGCGCGAAAAGTTGGCACAATAGTTCACATAGCGATCATATCCGCCTTCAACGTTAGAATTGGGAGAGTCGCCATAACCACACTCCTTCAGGTAAAACCCATAGCCTCCGCTCCAATCCCATGCGTTATTGAGGTAGATCACTGCATCCATGTCGCGCTTTTCAAGCTCGGCAATGGTGAAATCCAGTCCCTCCAATATGGTGTCGTTAAGTACTCCCGGAGCCTCTTGCAAATATGGCTTGGCTGGATTTGCGAGGTTGCTCCCTGCATCGGGACCTGCGAGAATGCGAACATTGGTTATGCCTAATGCGTTCAGCTCATCAAGTTCACGGCAAAGTCGTTCGCGATTGCCGCCTTGACCATTGGACGCCAAAATTGAGGCGTACCACATATTACATCCTATAAAAGAGTAAGGTTTTCCGTGCTTCATCAGCCGAGTAGCCTCGGTAGTGATAAAATGCGTGGGGGGTTCGTTCGCGCCGGAAGTAGAAGCGTTGCCGCTACATCCTGTCATTAAGACGGCACCGGCAAGCAATGAGGTGAGTGTTTGCAGTTTCATATTTATAATAATCATTAAGGTGTCACAAAATTAAGAAATATTTTTAATTTTTGTAACTCTCAATAAGATGAATTGTTGATTGTTTCAGTGTTTTTTTGTAACTTTGTGGGAGTTATGCAACCATTTGTACACCTCCACGTCCACACGCAGTTTTCCGTGCTCGACGGCCAGGCTTCCGTAAAAGCGCTGGTTGACAAAGCTATTGCCGACGGAATGCCGGGTCTTGCCATAACAGACCACGGGAATATGTTTGGCATCAAAGAGTATTTTAATTACGTCAGCAAAATAAATAAGCAACGGAAGACAGACGGTTTGGAACCGTTCAAACCCATATTCGGGTGTGAGATGTATGTGGCCAATACAACTCTTGATGTACGTACCGACAAGCGTGATACCGGGCGTCATCTCGTGGTGTTGGCAAAAAATGAAAAAGGTTATCATAACCTCATAAAGTTAGTCAGCAAGGCGTGGACAGATGGTTTTTATTCCCATCCGCGAACGGATAAGACCGAGCTTGCGGCTCATCGCGAGGGGCTGATTATTTGTTCAGCGTGTCTCGGCGGAGAGATACCGCGACTCATAACCTCCGGCAACATTGACGAAGCCGAGAAGCAAGTGTTGTGGTACAAAGAAACGTTTGGCGATGACTACTATCTTGAGTTGCAACGCCATAAAGCGACAGTGCCTCGCGCCAACCATGAAGTTTATTCCGTTCAGCAGAATGTTAATGCTGTATTGGTGGAATTTGCACGGACTCACAATATTAAATTGGTTGCGACCAATGACGTGCATTTTGTTAATGAGGAAGATGCCGAGGCTCACGATAGGTTGATATGCGTATCGACCGGGCGTGACCTTAATGACCCGTCGCGCATGCTCTATACCAAGCAAGAGTGGATGAAAACCACTGCGGAAATGAACGCTTTGTTCAGCGACATTCCGGAGGCTTTGAGCAACACTGTGGAGTTGCTGGATAAAATAGAAATTTATTCGATAAACCACGGTCCTATTCTTCCGAATTTTCCGCTGCCTGAAGGTTTTACGAATAATGATGATTATTTGCGTCACCTCACCTATGAGGGAGCCCATCGACGTTGGGGTAAAGAACTCACCGAAGAGCAAATAGAGCGTATTGATTTTGAACTCAATACGATTAAGAATATGGGCTTCCCCGGCTACTTTCTCATTGTGCAAGACTTCATTGCAGCCGGTCGAAAGCGAGGGGTTAGCATCGGTCCCGGACGTGGTTCTGCGGCAGGTAGTGCAGTGGCTTACTGCTTGGACATCACTCAAATCGATCCGATTAAGTACGACTTACTTTTTGAACGCTTTTTGAATCCGGATCGTATCTCCTTGCCGGATATAGATATTGACTTTGATGACGATGGGCGCAGCGACGTGTTAGCCTACGTTACCGAGAAATACGGAGCGGAGAAAGTGGCACGTATCATCACATACGGAACCATGGCGGCAAAGAGTGCAATCAAAGACGTGGCTCGCGTAGAGCAGTTGCCTCTGCCTGAAAGCAACCGATTGGCAAACCTTGTGCCCAAGCACATGCCCGAGGTTAACGGCAAGGAACTGAAATGTAACCTCAAAAATTGCTATGAACACGTTCCGGAGTTCAAGCCGGAGTTGGAAAGTCCGAACCCGGTGGTGCGCAACACGTTGAAGTATGCGCTTCAACTTGAAGGAAACGTCAGAAATACCGGGGTTCACGCCTGTGGTGTTATTATATGTAGAGATGCGGTCAGCGACTGGGTTCCGTTGAGTGTCGCGGAAGATAAGGAAACCGGGCAGAAAATGCTCGTGACCCAATATGAAGGCTCCGTAATTGAAGATACGGGACTGATCAAGATGGACTTTCTCGGCCTTAAAACGCTTTCGATTATTAAGGACGCATTGACCAACATCCGGCTGACCCGAGGTATCGATGTTGATATTGATAACATTGATATTACCGACAAGAAAACATATCAGCTTTATTCCGAAGGACGCACGGTAGGTACGTTCCAATTTGAGTCGGCGGGAATGCAGAAATACCTCAGAGAGCTTCAACCGTCAACGTTTGAGGATCTCATTGCGATGAATGCGCTCTATCGTCCCGGCCCAATGGATTACATCCCTGATTTTATCAATCGTAAACACGGACGCTCTCCTATCGTTTATGATATTCCGGAAATGGAGAAGTATCTCAAAGATACTTACGGGGTCACCGTGTATCAAGAACAAGTGATGCTCCTTTCGCGCCTTTTGGCAGGCTTTACTCGCGGTCAGAGCGACACCCTGCGCAAGGCAATGGGTAAAAAGATGATTGACAAAATGAACGAGCTGAAGGCAAAGTTCTTGGAGGGCGGACAGGAGCGCGGCCATAATCCCGAGGTACTTGAGAAGATATGGAAAGATTGGGAGAAATTTGCATCATATGCGTTTAATAAAAGCCATGCAACGTGTTATTCGTGGGTGGCGTTTCAAACGGCATATCTCAAGGCGAATTTCCCGGCTGAATACATGGCGGCGGTTCTTTCGCGAAACATGGGCGACAAGCTTTCGACCTTCATTGATGAATGTACGGCAATGAAAATCAAAGTCAAAGGTCCGGACGTTAATGAATCGTTCTCGAAATTCGGTGTGAATGCAGCCGGCGATATTCGTTTCGGTCTTGCCGCGATTAAAGGCATAGGCGAAGGAGTGGTCAATGCCATTATTGAAGAGCGTCGAGCCAATGGACCATTCAAAGGAGTTCATGACTTTATTGAGCGCGTGCCCTTGTCGGCAGGCATCAATCGACGGACAATAGAGAGCTTCGCTATGGCTGGCGCATTCGACTGCTTCTCCGATGAAATTCAGCGTGAAGATTTCTTTGTTGTGAATAATCGCGATGAAAGTTTTGCCGAGCAATTAGTGAGATACGGACAGCTTTATCAGCGAGACCGCGAGCAGCAAAGCGTGTCGCTATTCGATGATTTTGCGGATCCGGCTCTTGACCAATCCGGTCGGCCTCCGATTCGCCCGGCAACACCCTGGGTTCAGGCGGAAAAACTCTCGCGCGAGCGGGAACTCGTAGGTCGCTATTTGTCGGCTCATCCTCTTGACCCATATTTTATGGAACTCACCTTCGGCACTACTGCCATAAAGGACTTTGAGGGTGAGAACTTCTTAATAGAAGAGGGTCGAGAGGTTATTCTCGGCGGCATGGTCAGCGACTTCCAGACGCGTCCGGGCAAGAATGGTCCATGGGGTATTTTGCGCCTTGAAGACTTGACCGGCTCTGTTGAACTCAAGATGTTCGGTCGCACATTTGCCGAATTTAACGGCTACTGCACTCCCGGGCAGTTTATCAGAATTATCGGTAAGTATCAGCGCAGATTTCAAACTGACGAACCGCGCTTCAACATTCAGTCAATATCGTTGCTCGGCGACATAAAGGGGAGAGTGGTGCGCGGAGTGTCGCTCCAACTCAACACGGAGAAACTGAATTCAACGTTTGTGGACTTACTGCGTGAGCATGCAGCATCTTCAACCGACGATCTCGGCGAGCTGCGTATCAGCATATTTGACCCCAAGCTCAATCGCTCAGTGAACCTTACGGCCAATCGGCGCGTTCCGATAAACAGAGCATTAATTAACCTGCTTGACTCCGAATCCGTACCGTACACTATGATTAAAAATTAATTGTTAACCATTATAAATCACTTTAAGACTATGACATTTACAGATCAAAACATCCATGACATTATTGCTTCAGGCAAACCCGTTATGATTGACTTCTGGGCAACTTGGTGTGGCCCCTGCGTAGGCATGGCTCCCATTATTGATCAACTCGCTCAGGAATATGAAGGACGCGTTGTTATCGGAAAATACAACATTGATGAAGAAGCGGATCTCACCGCCGAACACCGCATCATGTCTATTCCGACAATCATTTGCTACAAAAACGGCAAAAAGACCGACATTCGTTTGGCAGGTGCACAACCTATCGACAAGCTCCGCGCCACACTCGATGCCCTCATTGCTCTCTAATCTCCTTTACCGTGATACTTCAAGAGCCGACATCCGCACTCGGATGCCGGCTCTTTTGCTTGTGTGAATCTATCTGTTTTCCCCACAAATCCCTCAGGGGACTATATCGCGTTAATACTTGCAATTAGTTTCGCTAAAATAACGGGCTTTTTTATTGGTATCCAATAATTACTTTGAACCAATACCGGCCGGCTTCATTTCGCAGTAGCGTTCATACCATTGTCGCTTCTCGGGAGTGTCGATTGGGGCATATTCGCTGATGATACAGCCCGTAGAGAGGTCGTCGGCAAGAGCAAGGATGATTTCCGAAAGTTCAAGTGCATCTTCAAATTGCTTACCTTCCGGGCAGAAAATATTACGCTCCTTGATGTGCTCGTAGCCGTAAATTGCCCCCATTATATTACCGCAAACGGAACCCGTCGAGTCGCTATCACCGTCGTGATTAACGGAGGCAATAATGGCATCTTCCACACTGTCGATATGGCGAATAGCCGAGTAGAGTGCAATAGCCCAAGTCTCCTCAGCAACCCAGCCCTCACCCAACTGACGGATAGCATCTGCATCTGAGGTATTGGAGTGTGCCAACTGCACAGCCTTTTCGGTTAACTCTTTGAGGTATCGCTTGTCAGATTCATACTTGCCTTTATAAATACAATCAAGAATACTAACTGTATCAGCTACAATGCTATCAATCTCCTCTCTAACCTGCTTTGGCGACATTGGGACAATTTTATATAGTAGCACCGTAAGCATTGATGCAGGCAAGAAGCCGAGTGGGTGCTTGTGGGTTACCTCTGCTATCTTACCACCAGCCTCTGCAAGCTCTTCGATAGAATAGCCATTTTTGTTTCTTGACGCATAGCCGGCATTGAGCAGAGCCATAGGAGCAACACGCATAATGCCGCCGCAACCCTTGCTATTGTTTTGCACCGGTTTGCCCCTGAACAGACTCTCACAAGCACTCAAACAGGTATTGCCCGGAGCACGAAGTTGTGCCATTTCGGGCAGGTCTCTAAGCCACGTCGGGTGCCAGTCATCAATTAGCATTTCGCGCTTTTTGCCTGTCTGCGTATAATACCAATCCAGATATGCTATATCAACGTAATTCTCAGGGCGTCCGCCTATGCCACGCATATATCCGCGAGTAAGCCCCATCAGCATACCATTCGCTGTAAAGAGTGTCATCTGCGTATCATCGCTAATGAGTGCCTTGCCGTTGCTGTCAAGAGCAAACTTTGTGATGCCCTGCTCTCCAAATTGCGAGAGAATCGAAAAGCGGCTCATAAACTCAACCTCATAGCCCAACGCATCGCCCGCAGCACCTGCCATCAGGCAACCGCGAATACAGTCGGCGACTCGCTTGTCTTTTTCAGCCTTGTACGCTGAATTTGAATTGATGAAGTGCTCTATGAAGTCTATTTGTTCCTTCGTCTCGGGGCTAACACGATGTGCTGATTTGGGCATTTGACTGAAATAATTTTGCAGTGCTGCCAGAGTTTTGTTTAAATCCGTATTGTCGAGATTTTGGGCAAGATAGCACCCGATGATTGTGCCGGTGCGACCGACACCGCCCCAACAGTGTACATACACATAACCATCCCTTTTCTTGAGTTCTTCAATGCGCAACAGTAAGCGTTGAACTCTTTCAACACTCTTGGGTGTGCCACAATCCCTGATGGGGAAACGGATATATGTCGTATCACTTGGCAGCAAATGGTTGTAAGGGCGCAGTTCTCCCTCCTCAGTGAGGTCTATAAAATGTCGGATACCAAAGTGATACATTTGCTCAATCTTGTTTTTGGCAAGTTCACCATTCTTATCGCCCGGGTATTCTCCGGCGTAGATAATGCCGTTGCCAGAAACTTCGTATGACTGATTCAAAGGTCGATTAATAAACGCCAAGAATCGGTCGTTTATGTCCAACAAGTCGGGAGGAAGTAACTCACGACATTTATCTTCAATCTCGTGCGATAGAATGCTACTGCTAAGAACATGAGGTCTCTCAGTTGTTGCAATAGATGCTGTCATACAACCGATTGTGTCAGAATCGCCACCCATTGACACTGCTAACCGAATAGCCTTTTCCGCGCGATACGGCTCTTGCAGAAATGCCATAATAGCAATAGGTACACTGCCTTGGCAAGTCACGTCAAAAGTGTAGCCTTGGCGAATCTCTCGTAAGTCAACGTTAAGATTGTAGCCGAATTTTCGCTCAATAAAGCGTTTGATCTCACCTCCCGCGTCAAACTCCACGGTCCGCTTCATATAGATTGCGGCGGCAATTGCCTGTGCACCCTTAATACCTTCGGGATGATTGTGGCTCACGGATGCCGTGATGCGAGCAAGTTCCAATGCCTCCTCCATAGAGTTGGCATATAAGCCCACCGGGCTCACACGCATAGCCGAGCCATTGCCAAAGCTATTGTATGGCTCTGGATTGTCGGTTGCGAGCCACCTGCGGAACATTCCGCCATAGCCTGCATTGGGATACTTGCGCCCCAATCGTTGCATACACTCAACAAGACCTCGCTCACTATGCGAAGGGTCGGTCATTAACCATTCGGCAACTGCCAATGTCATCACCGTATCATCGGTAAAGCGACTACCAGCAGGTAACAACTCAAAGTCTTCAGTTTTGACATTGTGCCATTCGCGAGTAGAGCCGATAATATCACCAACAATTCCACCTAAGATCGTATTGTTATACATATTCTTTCCGACTTAAAATTCCAATCTAAATCCCTTTTGTTTCAGTTCGGCGTGCTTCTCTGCATTGAAGCGATACTTGCTCGGAGTGCGTCGGGGGGCATTTGCCGGGCGAGGTTCTGCTTCGGTGAGTATTTCGAGTTTAAGCATCTTATTGTAGAAGTTGCGACGGTCAAACTTAACATCCAAAATTGCCTCGTAGAGGTTTTGAAGTTCGGTCATAGTAAACACCTCGGGCAATAGTTCAAAGCCGATAGGCTCGAAGCATATACGCTCCTTCAGGCGATTCACCGCCATTCGCAAAATGCGGTCGTGGTCGAAAGCAAGACTTGGCACCTCACCCATAGAAAACCAACGAGCAGAAGCCGCATCATCTCCCCCTTTAACTTCCGCGAGTTTTACAAGAGCATAATGTGCTACGGTTATTACTCGCTCTCGAGGGTCACGATTGACATCCGTGAATGTATAGAACTGCTCAACAGTAGCGTTCTTCAAACCCGTTTCCTCCTCCAACTCACGCTTCGCACACTCCTCGGCGGTCTCGCCAACCTTCATAAATCCGCCCGGAAATGCCCACTTGCCTTTGAACGGTTCAATGCCGCGTTGAATCAACAACACCTTAATGCTCACCCCGTCGAAGCCGAAAATCACGCAGTCTGCTGTAACGGCAGGGTGCGGATATTTATAACAATACTGAAGTTTTTCCATAATACCATTGTGTTATTTTGACGCAAAGTTACGTATATTTTTTGTCTTTTCAAATTTTCTGCGTCATTTTTGCGCAAATGCACATTTTTTGCTATAGGGAGCAAATCAGTCGGTCTATTGCAAGACTGAGGAATATTTCTTAAATTTGCAACGATAGAAACCTTATAATCCTTTGAAAAATGAAACAACTTGACATTCTTCTCGCCGAAAAACTCTTGAAGGTCAGCGCAATCAAGCTTCAGCCCTACAATCCGTTCACATGGGCAAGCGGTTGGAACTCTCCGATTTACACTGATAATCGCATCACTTTGTCGTATCCCGACATTCGCTCGTTTATCAAAGTGGAACTCTGCCGTCAGGTATTGGAGCACTTCCCCGAAGCGAATGCAGTGGCAGGCGTTGCAACCGGAGCTATTGCTCAGGGTGCGTTAGTGGCCGATACTCTCGGACTACCTTACGTCTATGTGCGCTCCTCACCCAAAGACCACGGCCTTGAAAATCTCATCGAAGGAAATTTGGTCCCCGGTCAGAAAGTTGTCGTTGTTGAAGACTTGATTTCCACCGGCGGCAGCTCGCTCAAGGCGGTGAAAGCTATTCGCAATGCCGGCTGTGAAGTAGTTGGCATGGTGGCAATGTTCTCTTATGGCTTCCCCTTGGCAGAGCAAGCCTTCAAAGATGCCGACGTTAAGCTCGTAACTCTCAGCAACTATAACGCTATGCTTGAGGCTGCGGTTGCTACCAATTATATTTCGCAATCCGATTTGGAAACTTTGCGCGAATGGCGCAAAGATCCTTCAATTTGGAGCCCTACAAAGTAAATATTACGCATGTCGCAATACAAAGGTAAACCATATATCGTTAATAAATCGCGCCAAACGCTTTTCGAGCGTTTGGGCGATTTTAGCATTCTTGCCGCCCACATTCATGAGCTTCCGGAGGAGATGCGCAGCAAACTCGGCACCGTGACTTTCCCCGACGCCGATACCATGGCGTTTACTGCTCCCGGAGTTGGCGAAATGAAATTTAAAATCGTTGAGCGTAATGCACCGGAACGTATTCGCTTATTGGCAGACACCGGAATGGTGCCCATATATGTCATTCTTGACCTTGCCGAAGAGGCTGCCGACAAAACGTCGGTATCAGCCACTATTGATGCCGATATTCCCATGATGCTGCGCCCGCTCATTGGCGGAAAACTTCAAGAAGCAGCTGATAAATTCGGCGAAATGTTCGGCCAGTTGAATATATGAACCTGCGCTCGCTCGTTGTCGGGATTTTTTCGTGTATGGTGCTCGCCGGGTGCCAAAGCGTTGATCTTGATGATGAGCGAATACCCCGTTCACCGGTTTACGTGCCGTTTACAACTGAAAGTGAGTGGCATTTATACGGAATTGGCGGATATATGGGGGAAGGCGGAGCAATGCAGGCTCGACGCTTCATTCGATCTGAGCGCGTTCCGTCAAATTACCAATATCCTGATTATTCCTACACGGGCTATGGCGGCTTGTTGTTGACGTGCGATGCGCTGTCTCAACTTCATGTTTTCGACTTGTCGTGTCCGGTGGAACGCCAACCATCGGTTAGAATATCAATCGGCCAAGACTTGATGGCACATTGCGCCAAGTGCGGGTCATCGTTTGATGTGTATGGCATTGAGCGCACGGCAGGGTCCCCTGCCGGAGGTGTTGCTTTAAGCAACGGTTATTCTTTGCGAGCATATCGCATTGTATTTGGTGTGGATGGCAGATATGCGCTACTCACACGTTAAGAGATATCAATATGAGGTTTTCTGAAATCACAGGTCATGAGTCGGCAAAACGGCGGTTAGTGCAAATGGCTCAGCAGGGGCGCTTGCCCCATGCTTTGCTTCTTTCCGGACCGGTGGGCTCCGGCGAAATGATGTTGGCAAGGGCATTTGCGCAATATCTTCACTGTACGGGTCGCAATGCTGATGATGAGGATAGCTGTGGGTGTTGTCCAAGTTGTCGGCAGCATCAAGCATTTAACCATGTTGACTTGCATTTTGCTTTCCCGGTGTTAAAAAAAGGCTCGGGAACGACTATCTCAGATGATTACTTGCCCGAGTGGCGTGAATTTCTCAGTGTTGACCCCTGGGCTGATTTTCGCAAATGGCCGTCGATGCTCGGGAAGCCCAATGGCCAGCCGACGATCTACGTTGACGATGCTGACAATTTGCAGCGTAAAATGAATTTGACCGCAAGGTCATCGGATCTGAATATAGCACTGATTTGGCTCCCGGAAAAAATGCAACCGGCTGCTGCAAATAAACTGTTGAAACTGCTTGAAGAACCCGAGGAGGGCTCGTTGTTTTTGCTCGTCAGCAATGCCCCGGCCGAAATTCTTCCCACGATCTATTCCCGTTGTCAGCGATTGGAGCTCCGTCGACTATCAGACGAAATTGTCTCAGAAATAGTAGGCAAGGGCTTGAACCCGACAGATGTTATGGCGGCTGCTCACGTTGCCGAAGGCAATGTTATTGCTGCGCGAGATATGCTTGCAACAACAGAAACCGACAGTAATTTCAATCTCTTCATAGATTTGATGCGCAAGGCTTATGCGCGTAAAGTTGGAGATTTGAAAATATGGAGCGAGCAAGTCAATGAGTTGGGACGAGACGGTATATGTCGCTTCTTGGAATATGCCCAGCGAATGGTGCGCGAAAACTTCATTATGAATCTGAGGGTTTCTGACTTAAATTATCTCAACACTCAAGAAGCGCAGTTCAGCGAACGATTCTGTCCCTTTATAAATGAACGTAACGTTGAGCAACTGATTTCTGAATTAGATACTGCAATAGTCGATATTCGCGGAAATGGGAATGCGAAAATTGTGCTGTTTGATTTAGCGGTCAAAATTATCATATTATTACGGGTTTAATGCATTCTTTTCTGAATAATATAGCGAACGTTTACGCAACGTTACCGCAAGTACACACCTATACTTTTGTATTTCCAAACGTTCGCTCCAAGCGTTATTTCTCCACGCGCCTTGTTTCTGCCGGCATAGACGAATATAAGGCCGAGCAAATGTGTATGACCCTTGCTCAGCTCGTTGAAAAAGGGAGCTGGTTGAAACGGGTGTCGTCTGAACGCCTGCTTTTCTTGCTATATCGAGCCTATTGCGACGTCTCGATCAAACTTGCCGATTCCGCACCGAAAATACAGGATTTTGATAATTTTCGCTATTGGGGACAAATTATTTTGAAGGATTTCAGCGATGTGGATTCCTATATGGCCAATCCGGCAGAAATCTTTCGTAATGCGACGGATTATAAAAAGATTCAGTCTCATTATCTGACAGAAAATCAAAAGAGAATCATAGAGTCATATTGGGGCAGCGATCCGTTCTGGAATGAACCGATTGCGATTGCAGCCGACGAACTCCCGTTTTGGAACCATGTTTCGCCTAAGGGGAAAACTGAAAAGAAATTTACGCGCCTATGGGCAATATTGGGTCCGGTTTACACGCGATTTCGTGAACTCTTGGGCAACGAATGCTATCCGGGCTTGGCAGCAAGAGTCGTGGCTGAAAAACTGCAACGAGGGGAAGACTTGCGTCCGTTTAATCCATCGCTATTCATATTCATAGGATTTAATCGCCTGTCAACCGCCGAGCATATCATTTTTGAGGAGTTGGATAAGCGTGGACGTGCTCATTTCTATTGGGATTATGTTCCGGAATTAATGTCACACGGAGCAGGTAACCTCGCCGGACGATTTATTGCAAAATATGCGCAACGCTTTGTCGCATCAATGCCTGAAGTCGAGCCGCCTACAAGGCCCACTCATCACCAAGTGGACGTTATCGGCGTGCCATCTGCTGTAGGCCAAGCCAAAGTCGCCGCCGAAATTCTTCGTAATGAGGAATCGGCAGTAGTTTTGCCCTCAGATGATATGTTGCTGCCCATGGTGGCGTCCATTCCCGAGAATTTCAAAAACGTCAACGTAACAATGGGCTATCCTCTCCGATATTCCGCTCTTGCTCAATTGTTCTCGTTATTAGGCAGCCTGCAATCTCACGTGGCAGTTACAAACGGTGAAGCAATATTTTTCCGCGATGATGTTCGCGAATTGATTACCAATCCGTTGATTCAGTCGGTACATGCCGAAGAATGTCGCTTCATTGAGGCATTCATGCGAAAAGAAAATCTATTCAATCTGCCCGTAAGCAAAATTACTGACGGATTTGGCAATCTGCGCCAAATATTGAAGCCGCTCGGCTCCGATGCCAAGCTCGTTGATATTACTGACTATATCAAAGAATCGTTGACTCAATTAGAGCAATGCGGAGCAATCACAGGCATGGACTCAAAATGCTTGGACGTGATTATCCGAATGATTGAATATATCTCGGAATTGGCAAACGAGAATGGAATCACAATGAGCACCGCAACATTTTTCCGTTTGATAGAACGCAATGTCTTTCGCCGCTCTTTGCCTTTGGAGGGAGAGAGTTTTGAGGCACTGCAAATCATGGGCGTTCTTGAAACCCGGGCATTAGGTTTTGCCAACGTGGTGATGTTATCGATGAACGATTCAGTGTTCCCGGGCAGAGAGTTTTCGCGGTCGTTTATCCCCGAAACATTGCGTCAGGCCTATGGATTGCCCACTCGTGAGCATCATGACGTTGATGCGGCTTATCATTTTTACCATATCTTGTCGTGTGCCGAGCATCTGACATTGATATATGACTCGCGTAGCGGTGGTTTGGTGTCGGGCGAAATGTCGCGTTTCATCTTCCAATTGCAATATTTGGACTTCCCCGGAGTGAAATTGTGTCGGCGTGAGGCCACTATCGGCAACACTTCTCCAACACTCTTTCAGCCGGCAATACCTTCCGGAACGTCTATCCCAAAGACGCCTCGAATCATGGAAAAGCTTAAGCGATACCTTGACCCGCAACTATGTGAACGCTTCTCGTTGTCGGCAAGTTCCCTTAAGGAGTATTTGGCATGTCCCGTGCAATTCCTTTTTCAGCGAGTTGAAAACATCAATCCGCCCGATGAACTGTCGGAAACTATGACTGCAGCGGATTACGGTAATGTTATTCATGCTGCGGCAGAAAACATTTACAATAATCTTAAAGAAATCAACGGAGGCGTAATCACCGATGAGATGCTTCACTTGTTGCTCGACGGCAAACATGAGAATTTACTGGAGAGGGAACTTGACAAGGCTATCAATATTTATCTGAATCATGTCCCCGCCATGATTGACGACATGGAAAATCCGGCGGTATATAACCCGGTGATTAACGGCGAAGCGGAAATGTATCGCGATGCTTTTCTCGTTGTGTTGAGAAATTTATTCATGGTTGATATTTCCTACACTCCGTTTCGAATGATTGCCGCTGAAGCGTCGGAAACTTTTCATTGGAAAATCACAGATGAGTTGTCCGTGAATTTCACAATGAAAATTGACCGCATCGACAGCATTGAAATGGCAGGACAAAGCGTAACCCGACTCGTTGACTATAAAACCGGAAACGACAAGACCGATTTCAAAGACATTGAACAGCTATTTGAAATAGGAAATCCCGAGCATCCCCATGCCATTTTCCAGTTGTTCACCTATGCGCTGGCTTATGCCGATAAATTTAATGAGACTCCGGAAAGCATCATGCCGCAAATCTATACGCTAAAGCACCTCAACGGAACGGGATTTCCGCTGATTAGTGATAAAACGCGGAAAACTCCGGTCACTAATTTCTCCACCTATGAATCCGATTTTAGGAAGTCATTGGCAAAAATGCTCGCAGAGATATTTAATCCGGAAGTCCCATTCATACGTGCCGAAAACGATAAGTGCTGCACATTCTGTAAATTTTACTCATTCTGCCACCAGCAGACCAAACCGCAAAGAAAATAGTGGGAGGGCTCTACCTACATATCCCGTTCTGCAACTCAAAATGCGCTTATTGTGATTTTTATTCCGGACCGCTGAGAATTTTCAATGCAGAAAGCTATGTGGAAGCCTTGGCTCGGGAGCTTGATGCGCGTAGAACGGAAATAGATGTCATCTCCACCGTGTATGTCGGTGGAGGCACTCCGTCGGTGATGCCTCCGGAACTCCTTGCTCCGTTTCTTGCCCTTGCCTCCGGAGAGTGCACGGTAGAGGTTAATCCCGAGGATATTACCCCTGACTATGCCGAACGATTGATCCGCGCCGGAGCCAATCGAATAAGCATGGGCGTGCAAAGTTTGAATGACAGCGAACTGAATGCCATTGGACGCCGTCACACTGCCGCTCGCGCCATTGAAGCCTATAATGTGTTGCGCAACGTTGGATTTACAAACATTAGTTTGGATCTGATATACGGATTGCCCGGTCAATCAGCCGACTCATGGCGTCGCTCGCTCGGCGAAGTGTTGAGTCTCACTCCGGAGCACCTGTCAGCCTACATGCTTAGTTATGAACCCGGCACTCTGCTTTACTCTCGCTTGCAGCGTGGTCAAATTCAGGAAACCGAAGAGGATACAATCCTCGAAATGTATGAGGACCTCTGTCTGCACACACGCGCCGCGGGATTCGAACACTATGAAATCTCAAACTTTGCGCTCAAGGGCTTTCGTGCAGTGCATAATTCGGCCTATTGGTGCATGAGCCCATATCTCGGGCTTGGTCCCGGTGCACATAGTTTTGACGGACGTCTGCGCCGTTTCAACGACTCCAACCTCAAGGCATATATGCTCAATCCCGAAGGTTTTGCGCAAATTGAAGAAGAAACCCCGATTCAGCGCCATAACGACGCTATTATGACCGCCCTACGCACCTGCGAAGGCCTTGACCCCTCAATCCTTACCGATAGCGAACTATCCTATGCTCGCAGAGTCTTGCTCCGGACCTCATCGGGGCGTCTGCGCATATCCGAATCCGATTGGCTTCGCTCCAACACCCTCCTCCTCCCTCTCATTCGCTCCTAATCCTCCCGTAATTCTGACAGTCATAATTCTATACAATAATCCCTCACACATTCGGCAATCTATATTTTCTATCAGTTCATTCTTATATGCAACCGATAATTGACTGTATAAGTTGATTTTTTTGCGAGAAAATTTGTTTTGCTATAAATTTTCTGGTTAAATTTGCGCTTAAATGAAAACTACGAAAATCAAGGTTTACTCCCTATTAACCATAGGAATTCTGTCGAGCATTCTGATTGCACTTTTTTTGCTCAACAATTACCGCGTCAAAACGTCCTCAAACGAGATTAAATTTGATGTCACTCCGCCATCCGGCATAGCGGCACATTTCACTCTTTCCAAAGATTACTGTATGAGCATTTTGCCAGAAGAAGAGGCTGTATTCGACATGGGGTCACGCCATTCTCTCGTTTGCAAAGAAACGCTTCAACGTATTGCGGAAAAAGCCATCCCTCACCGGATTAGTTCGGCAATGATTTACACTAAGGATGTTAACGGAAATCACAAATTATATACCAAGAAATTAATCATTGATATTGCCCTGCCCAACCCGGAATGCCCCGATTCGGTATATCGGATTCATAACGTTGACTTCTTGATTGACGACACAATAACGAACAATGTGCTCGGAATGAATGTTTTGAAGCACTTTGCCATCAAACGATTGTTTAAAACAAATGAAATTTTACTATACTTTGATGCGCCAAATCATAATTACCAAGAAGTATGCGAACTTAAACTGCATGAAAGCATCTTAGGCTCTTTGTTTGGCAATGAAGTGAATCGAGCCTCAGTTTCTCTGAGTGTCAACGGTGAAACACCGCACTGCTACTTCATGGACACCGGACAATCAATGCGTACCATTGAAGTCGTACAACCGGAATACAAAATTGCAAGTGCCACCGGACGCGTGCATATCGATAGTATTACCGGAATGATTACTCAAAAACGCTGCAAAGTAAAATTTGGCAATCGCCTCAGATTTTCACGCGTGATTTACGAAAACGACCTCCACACTGATAAGTACGGGATGAACCCATTCAAGTTTTTTAATCAAGACTGCATCATTGATATTCCCAACCGCAGATTGCTAATTCGCAAACCCGAGAAATGACATACATGATATGCGCCGGCGAGGCATCCGGCGACCTCCACGCCTCCGAGTTAATCTCGGCATTGCGCAAACAAGACCCGTCTGCTGACTTTTTATTCTTAGGAGGCGACATGATGGCAGAGGCCTCCGGCAAACAACCTGCCGTTCATTATCGCGACATGGCTTTTATGGGAGTGTTCGATGTGGTGCGCAACCTGTCAAAGGTACGTAAAAACCTTGCCACTGCCGAAAAACTTCTGTTAGACGCTCGCCCCGACGCATTGATTCTTGTTGACTACCCGTCATTTAATTTAAGGCTCGCAAAATTAGCCTACCGACATTCCATCCCTACATACTACTACATTTCGCCTAAGGTATGGGCATGGAAGGAATATCGCACCGCAAAGATTGCAAAGTATTGCCGTAGGGTTCTTGCCATCTTTCCTTTTGAACCTGACTTTTATGCAAAACACGGGTACGACAGCTGCACCTATGTAGGAAATCCGTCAGTTGAAGAAATTGACCGGAAACTTGCAGTCGCAGCCGCATCATCTCACTTCCGCCGTAATCACAATTTACACAACGACAAGCCGATTATTGCGATTGTGCCCGGCAGTCGATTGGGAGAAATTAAGCGCAACATGCCAATCATGTTGGAGGCTGCCGAGTCTTTTGAATCGGATTATCAAATAGTCATAGCCGGAGCACCCGGAGTAGAACCACAAATATATTCCGCCACGACAAAGCCCGTGTTGTTCAATTCCACGATGGAACTCATGCACCATGCAACGGCAGCACTCGTTACCTCCGGAACCGCATCGCTCGAAGCCGCATTGGCAGGTGTGCCTCAAGTGGTTTGCTACCGCCATAGCGGCTCGCGGTTAACTTATGCCGTGATGTCGCGACTGCTAAAAATTCCTTACGTAACATTGCCGAACCTAATAGCCGGACGTCAAATAGTTCCGGAATTATTATTACACAAATGCACTGCCGATTCCGTCAAAAATCATCTGGAAACCATTCTCCCGAATCAGCCCGGCCGCGATGAGCAACTGCGAGGCTACGAAGCGATTCGCCGGAATCTCGGCATCACCAAAGCAGCAAGCACCGCAGCAGAGTTAATCCTCAAAGATCTACAGTAAGAGTGAGTCGATAATTGCGCCCGGGCATGGGATAATTGACTATCACGGCGTAATCTTGATTCAGCACATTATTAACTTCAAGAAGCGCACGAAGTCCCACTTTCCCGAACGTAAAATCTCGACCTAACGAAACATCCATGGTCTGCCACGGAGCCATATAATTATACTTGATATTCTCTTGCTTGTTATATCGGCTCCCGACTCGTATATAACTCATATTCAACGCCCATCGTTGATACGCCATATTGAAAACAACGGAACCCGAATGGCGCGGAATATATGGAATTTGATGACGATAATAACTCGCAGACGGGTCCGTAACATCTATGGCTCGCTGATAAGTATATTGACCTCGAAGAGTTAACACGAGGTCGGACGTTGCGTTGACCGACACCAATGCGCTGATGTCGGCTCCGCGAATATCCACCTTCCCCAAGTTCAACATGGTCCAACGAAAAAGCTGCCCTTTCGGGTATGCAATAATCTTATCCGTAACCATGTTGAGGTAAAAATCCGCACTTAATCTGACGGCCGCCAACCATGGATTCATTCGGCTACTTGTGCGCTCATAAATCGCACCGACATTATATTGAGTCACTCGCTCAGGCTGTAGCTGCGCATTTCCAACATCTGTGTAAAACAAATCATTAAACGTAGGCATCCGGTAGCTTTGTTTCACAAAAGCACGCACCGACAATTCCCGATTTGCTCGTAGCGGATACACGCTTGCATAAAAGGCCGGTGTCAGCGCCTTGCGATGTTTGCTAACTCCATGACGAGTGTCCTTGTCATGAATAAAGATGCCGGTTGCCGATGCCATGAATTTTAACCGAGTCAAATCAACTGAAGTCGCCATCGCCACAAAATTGGAGATACGGCGTGGCATGACAAAATCGCGCATATCGCTCCACAAGCTGTTATACTGAAAATCATAACTCAATGAAACCTCCCATGCCGTCAAAATCTTATAGCGATGCGCCATAGATGCATAAACTTCATGCTGGCGATATCTATTATCAATTCTTACCACTCGCGGATCATTATTGACATAATGCGTTGCATAATACGCATATTTCAAGTTACACAGACTTGCAAACCGACCATACTCGGCCTGCCATGACCCTTGAACAAACGTATTGCAATCCGACTGACGCTCTCCCCGATGCCACACATTATTGACCACTGCCCCGGGAAGTCCGCGCTTTGAGGAATAATTATAGACTTTCGCTGTCCATGCGCCGACAGCAAGCCGGCCATAAACGTTTGCCTCAACCCTCACGGCGTTAATATCACCATTCTGTCTGACAGCTGTCGTATCATAGACAGTAGAGCCGTCAGGGGCAAATCGGCGCAACCTGAACTTATATTTACCGCTTGACGTAAGTCCTTCAACGCTTAAAGAACCGCTCACTCGGGGACTAAACTTCATTTCTGCCAAAGCCGCCACATTCAAGAGATCAAACGAGCCGGTTTTCAGAGCTCCACGAAAATTAAACTTCTTATTGCCCAAAAAGTGTGGTCGCTTCGTTTGCATATAAACGCTTGCTGCCGAACCGAAATCCTTGGCAGGCTGCAAGATATTGCTTTTCTGTCCGTTATGCAACGATATTTCCTCAATATTGTCAAGCGAAAACTGTCCCAAATCTATCTGGCCATTTTGCGCATTGCCCAACTCAACTCCGTCATACACCACCGACGTATGATGCGTGCCCATTGACCGCACATTAACGGTTTTCAGCCCCCCTACTCCGCCATAGTCCTTAATTTGTAATCCCGAAAAATAGCGCATTGCGTCCGCCACTGTAAGGCTGTTCAATTTCTGCAACTCATCACCCGTCAAGCTTTGAACCGGAACAACATCGTTGCGCACCACGTCGGCGGTAACGGAAACTTCATTTAAATACGTCGTATCCGCGCTCTCGAATGCGCCGACACGCATAGCCGAGAACACTACAATTGCCAATAACTTAAGTTTTTTCTTTCTCACAAAATTTCGAGCCCGTGATCCCGCAGGCGAGGGTAAATAATTCAGACCATAACGGCATGTTTTCTGACTTGTCCCAAAAACCGTCAACCTTCCCAATCTCACTATTAATCAGTGGTTTAACCGACGATTTCCATTATTAATGACAGGACTCACAGCAGCGGGTACTGTTCCGGCTTTTCACCGGATTCCATAACCATTACAGTGCAAATTTACACAAAATTTCGCTATTTCCGCAAATTTGTTTATATTTGCAGTAACAATTCTTAAAAATTAGCCTTATAATCAATATCTTATGGCAGAAAATAAAGAAAAACTTTTCGACATGTTCCCTCCGGTTTCAGCCGAAGAATGGCGCGCAAAGGTCGATGCGGACCTCAAAGGCGCTCCTTTCGACAAGAAACTGGTTTGGAGAACCAATGAAGGATTCAATGTGAATCCAATGTACCGTCGCGAGGACATTGCTGACCTCGCCACAACCGACTCTCTTCCCGGAGAGTTCCCCTACGTGCGCGGAACTCGCAGCAATAACGACTGGCGCATTCGCCAAGAAATTATCGCCGGAACCGCAGCCGAAGCCAATGCGAAGATTCGCGAAGTAATGACTAAGGGTGTCAACTCTATCGGTTGGCACATGCAAGATGTCAACGCCGAGGCGGTTGCAACCCTCCTTAACGGTATTGACCTCAGTGCTATTGAAATCAACCTCAGCAGTTGCGTACGCAAAGCCGAAGAACTCGTTCGCCTTCTGGCTGCATACCTCGTTAACGCTAATGCGACAGACCTGTTCCAAGGCAGCGTAAAGTTTAACCCTTGGAAACGCGAGCTCAAACACGGCACCAAAACTCCGCTCGACCCGGTTGCTGCGGCCAAGTCTATCATCGAAGCTGCCGCTCCCGTTAAAGGATTGCGCGTGCTCACTGTTGAGTCCGCAATGTTTACCAACGGCGGAGCCTACATCTATCAAGAACTCGGCTACGCCTTGAGTTGGGGCGCTCAGTGGATGACGATGCTCACCGATGCCGGATTAGACGCCGACACCATCGCTTCTCGCATCAAGTTCGACATGGGCATCTCCACAAATTACTTCATGGAACTCGCAAAATTCCGTGCTGCCCGTATGCTTTGGGCTCAAATCGTTGCTCAATACGCTCCGGCTTGCGAATGCTCCGCAAAAATGATGGTTCACGCGGCAACTTCGAAATATAATCAAAGCATTTTCGATGCACACGTAAACCTGCTCCGCAGCCAAACAGAAGCAATGAGTGCTGCACTCGCCGGTGTTGACTCAATATCGGTAACCCCGTTTGACGCAGCCTACAAAACGCCCGATGACTTCTCCGAACGCATTGCACGCAATCAGCAATTGCTCCTCAAGGAAGAAAGCCACCTCGACAAGGTCGTAGATCCTGCAGGCGGTTCCTACTACGTTGAAACTCTCACGGTGAGCCTCGCCAACGAAGCGTGGAAACTTTTCCTTGAAGTGGAAGCCGAAGGCGGTTTTGCAAAAGCACTTGAAAACGGAAAAATACAAGCTGCCGTAAACGAAAGCAACGCCAAGCGCCATGACGATATGGCGCGCCGCAAAGAAATCCTGTTGGGAACCAATCAATATCCCAACATCACCGAATTTGCTGCCGAGAAAATCGAAGGCGAAAGTTGCGGATGCGGTTGTGGATGCGGCCATGAAGAACAAGAAAACAAAAATGGCGGCATTAACACAACCCGACTCGCTTCCGACTTCGAAAACCTGCGTCTGGCAACCGAGCGCGCCGCTAATCGCCCGAAAGTATTCATGCTCACTATCGGCAACCTCGCAATGCGCCTCGCTCGCTCCCAATTCTCAGGCAACTTCTTCGGCTGTGCCGGCTACGAAATCATCGACAACAACGGATTTGCCACCGTGGCCGAAGGCATCGACGCAGCGATGGCAGCGAAAGCCGACGTCGTGGTTCTCTGCTCTTCCGACGATGAGTATGCCGAATTTGCGCCCGAAGCATTCAAACTACTCAACGGCAAAGCCGAGTTCGTTGTAGCCGGTGCACCGGCATGCGCCGAAGAGCTCAAAGCTGCCGGTATTGAGAATTTCATCCATGTGCGCAGCAACGTACTTGAAACCCTGCGCAATTTCAACGCCAAACTTCTCCGATAAGACATGAAACCTGATTTTAGCAACATCAACATAACTGCGGCTCAATCCTCTAAGGCTTCTGCCGCCACCCCCTGCGGCGAGGATTGGCTCACTCCGGAATTAATCCCCGTTAAGCCCGTTTACACTAAAGAAGATCTGCAGGGACTGGAACACCTTGACTACGTAGCCGGTATTCCTCCTTACCTTCGTGGTCCGTATAGCGGCATGTATGCAATGCGCCCGTGGACAATTCGCCAATATGCCGGATTCTCAACCGCTGCCGAGTCCAACGCCTTCTATCGTCGCAACCTCGCTTCCGGACAAAAAGGCCTCAGCGTGGCTTTTGACTTGGCTACCCACCGTGGCTACGATGCTGACCACGAACGCGTTGTCGGCGACGTTGGCAAAGCTGGCGTTAGCATCTGCTCGCTCGACGACATGAAAGTGCTTTTCGACGGAATTCCGCTCAACAAAATGTCGGTATCCATGACAATGAACGGTGCGGTACTCCCCGTGCTCGCATTCTACATCAACGCCGGATTGGAACAAGGAGCGAAACTCGAAGAAATGGCCGGTACAATTCAGAACGACATTCTGAAAGAATTCATGGTGAGAAACACCTATATCTATCCGCCGGAATTCTCAATGCGCATCATCGCCGACATCTTTGAGTACACCTCGCAAAACATGCCGAAGTTCAACTCAATCTCAATCTCGGGCTATCACATGCAAGAAGCCGGTGCAACTGCCGACATCGAATTGGCCTACACCCTTGCCGACGGTCTCGAATACCTCCGTGCAGGCGTGAACGCCGGAATGGACATCGACGCATTCGCACCTCGCTTGAGCTTCTTCTGGGCAATCGGCATGAACTTCTTCATGGAAATCGCCAAGATGCGCGCTGCGCGCATGCTCTGGGCAAAAATCGTGAAGCAATTCAACCCGAAGAACCCCAAATCGCTCGCACTGCGCACTCACTCTCAGACCTCCGGCTGGTCTCTCACCGAACAAGACCCCTTCAACAACGTAGGTCGCACTTGTATCGAAGCTATGGGGGCCGCTTTGGGTCACACTCAGAGCCTCCATACCAACGCGCTCGACGAAGCCATCGCACTGCCCACTGACTTCTCCGCTCGCATTGCGCGAAACACTCAGATCTACATCCAAGAAGAAACTTACATCACAAAGGGAATCGACCCGTGGGGCGGCTCATACTATGTTGAAGCCCTCACCAACCTCATCGCTGAACGCGCATGGGCCCACATTCAAGAAATTGAAAAGCTCGGCGGCATGGCTAAGGCCATCGAAACCGGACTGCCAAAACTTCGCATTGAAGAAGCGGCGGCTCGCACTCAAGCGCGCATCGACTCCGGACGTCAAACCATCGTAGGTATCAACAAATATCGCCTCGACCACGAAGATCCTATCGATATTCTCGAAATCGACAACACTCAAGTTCGCAAGGAACAAATCGAACGTCTCAACGACGTTAAAGGTGCTCGCGATGAAGCTCAAGTTAAAGCTGATCTCGAAGCAATCACCGAATGCGTACGCACCAAGCAAGGCAACCTCCTTGACCTCGCGGTTAAAGCTGCCGGCCATCGCGCCACTCTCGGCGAAATATCCGATGCGTGCGAAGCTGTTGTCGGTCGTTATAAAGCAGTAATTAGAACAATTTCAGGCGTGTACTCAGCAGAAACTAAAAATGACCCCGAATTCCTCCGCGCTCGCAAACTCACCGAAGAATTCGCTAAAATCGAAGGCCGTCAACCGCGTATCATGATCGCAAAAATGGGTCAAGACGGCCATGACCGCGGCGCAAAAGTCGTTGCTACCGGCTATGCCGACTGTGGTTTCGACGTCGATATGGGACCCCTCTTCCAGACCCCGGCAGAAGCAGCTCGCCAAGCCGTTGAAAACGACGTCCACATCCTCGGCGTAAGTTCTCTCGCTGCAGGCCACAAAACCCTTGTGCCTCAAGTTATCGAAGAACTTCGCAAACTCGGCCGTGAAGACATCATGGTTACTGCCGGCGGCGTAATCCCCGCTCAAGACTATGATTTCCTCTATCGCGCCGGAGTCGCCGCCATCTTTGGCCCCGGCACGAGAATCCCCGTATCTGCAATTAAGATGCTCGAGATTCTCAACCCCGATTTGGCTGAAATCTAAATCAAACTGACCATTCTAACTCCAAGGGCTGCGCCAAACATCTCGGCACAGCCCTTACTATATCCCCATACGAACCATAACCCATCTAACCCATATAAATATTATAAATATTATAAATCTTAAAAAAATCACCCACCCTCACGAAAATCTACGCTTTTGTCCTCCGTCCCCTTCGTAACTTTGCATTATCCAAATGTCAAAAGTGTGTACATTGAAATGTTGGAACAAGAGGGTGAATGATCCGTCCCGGTCATTCCAAACACGCCGCCGGGTAGGCCGCGGTCGGCAAAAACTCAAGGGGGACTCTGTCGGTGCAAGCCTGGGAAACTTGCCCCGGCCGAGTCCCCCTTTTGTCTTTTTTGTTACTCCCGATTAGAACGCACTCAGGTCATCAAGGCCCTATTATTGCGATAATTCGAGGAATTCTGTATCTTTGCATCGCTAAAAGAATCGAAACCCTATGAGCAATATAAATCTCTATATCCAACAGTGGCTCCTGAATTTGGGCATCAGCATGGAAAATGTTGACATACTTAGCCGAATCACCCTTATTGCCGCTATTATCATTATCATTGCCGTTGCATACGTTTTCAGCAAGCGGATTTTGGTAAGAACAATCAAAAGAATAACTAAACGCACCGCCTCGCGTTGGGACGATCACCTTTTCGACGACAAAGTGCTCAACAGCATTTGTCATCTGATTCCGCCCATTGCTTTCTATGTGCTCACACCTTTGGCGTTTGGTGACTTACCGGATTGGACCGACGGGCTCCGACGCGCCTGTTTGATTTATGTTGTCATCGTTATCTTGCAATTCATTTCCGCATTCATCTCTGCCCTCTATCGCATTTCGTGCGAAAAAGCGAACGTGGAGCAACATCCCCTCAAGGGCGTATATCAAATGCTGAAACTGATTTGCATAATTCTCGGCATTATTATCATTATCAGCTTGCTGGTTGACAAAAGCCCAGTTGTAATCTTAGCGGGCATGGGAGCTGTAGCGGCTGCTTTAACATTCGTATTTCAAGACACCATCCTTGGATTCGTTGCCGGAGTACAACTCTCAGCAAACGACATGCTCAAACCGGGTGACTGGATTGCAGCTCCTAAATATGGCGCTGACGGCACTGTCATAGACGTGACGCTCAACACTGTCAAAGTACGCAATTGGGACATGACAATCACAACTGTACCTCCCTACGCCTTAATGAAAGATTCATTTCAAAATTGGCGTGGGATGTTCGATAGCGGAGGCCGCCGTGTGAAACGCTCCATCAACATCGACGTAAACTCCATAAAATTCTGCTCCCCTGAACAACTCGCCGCATTCAAGAAAAACGGTTGGCTCAATGGGCTTGAAAACGTAGGCGATAAAGTAGTCAATCTATTGGTATTTCGTAACTACCTTGAAAATTATCTGCGCAGCCACTCGCAAGTTAACCAAAACATGCTTCAACTCGTGCGCCAACTCCAGCCCGGTCCCCAAGGACTACCCCTTGAACTATACTTCTTCACCGCAAGCACCCAATGGATTCAATACGAAAAAATACAAGCCGCTGTATTTGAACACGTCTATGCCATCTTGCCGGAATTTGGGCTCAAAGCATTCCAAACCCCTGCGGGCACGGATCTCAAACTATTGCAACAACCCGAATAACCGCGCCCTGATCTTCCCTACTTCAGACGAAACAGATACGCAGCAGTTACCTCAATGCTCATGCCGCGCGATGCACCAAAGGTGTCGCCGCGATTGGAGGAAAACACATTGCCTATCCCATAATAAAAGCGGCCCTCTATCATGAAGCTGTGTTTGCCCTTTATGCGTGCCTCACAGCCAAGACCTCCGGCAATACCGTAATCAATCCGATGAGCCACTTCCATATTCAGCTGCTCACTCCTGTGATTAGCGGGAAACTTTGCCACCGACCCGATGTCCCCGTAATCAAAATTAGCCTTAATCTTGTCACCGACCATAACACCGATTTCCGGACCGAGATTAACGAAAAACCTGAACTTCTTACTCCCGAAAAATATGTGGGTCATCACCGGCAACTGCACGTAAGTGAATTGCCGCTTATACTCCAATCCGGTCTCTTTGTCAAATGACTCCGCCCACCCTCGTTGGGTCAGATTCAACTCGCCGATAACGCCAAAATAATTTTCCTCGGTATAGCGAGCAACTAAGCCCAAGGTAACCCCGGGCGTAAACTTCTGAATAACCGACGGTGACCATGCCATTTGCGAAAGCGTCGCACCGGCTCTGACTCCGACCGAAAAATCCGGCGAATAATATCGCTGCGCTTGCGCTCGGAATGGAAGCAACAACGCCAATATACCTACGAGACAGTACAGACTACGCTTCACAATACTTTTGCGTCGATTTCTCCCTCGGGAGTATATCTCAGAAAATACAGCGCGCAGTTAACATCGCCGGCACCATCTATCTCTCTAACCCTAAACGAATTCTGCACTCCGTCAAACGGTTCTGTAATCCCATTGGATGAGGCATAGAGCAGCCATGACATTGCATCATAACCGAGCAACACGGTATTCGGCACAGCCTGCGGCATCTCCGTGCCATACCACTTCTCATAAGCTTGCGCCACGGCCTTTGCTTTATCACAACTCAGGGCCGTCGAAAAACGCGAATATACAACCGTATTAAGCTTATGCAATTGGTTCTTAACTTCACCTCTGACCGTAACCCACTCCGGATAACCGAACAACGCTGTGCTGCCCGATGTCACCGATGCGCTATACTCCGTCAGCGGATAGATAATCCGTAAAAGTATCTCGCGCGATGCGCCTGTGGGCACAAACACATAATCTCCCATGGGCAAGCCAGCCAAACGTGAAACTGCAAAGTTGCCGCTATAATTTATCTGTTCATAGGGAATGCCGTTCTTCACCATTTTATCCGTCAGCAAATCAACAAACTCCTTCTTGTCAGCAGGCAAATCCGTCGCATTCAGTATAACAACCTTCTTCGACGCATATTCATTGCAAAAAGCCACTGCCGCGCACTCATACATTTCCTCGCGTGTAATATTTGCTTGAAGCACTGACTCATGCATCCTTTCCGCATCATCTTTCACCGCAAAGAAATTCATGACCATTGCCGATGCGGAATCGGCCACTGCGGCTATGCGTTCAATTGCAAGAGTATCGTTCGGTGCTATGATATAATCCATATCCACCATTTCCGGACGAGATAACAGACCGGACAAAACATCACTTCCGCCATCAGTATCATAAGCGGTAAGATTTACCTTAAATCCGCTCGTTGGAGCCAACTCCTCTAAAGCAAGCAGCATTCCGCGATAAAAATTAGTATTGTTTTCAGCTTGCCGGGTCACGTGTCCGGACTCCAACATAAACGGCAACATAACAGCAATGTTCAGGGGCTCAACCTCCACGCATTCCGCATGTTCAGTCTCAGCGACTGCTTCTTCTGCACATTCTGTTTGAAGCCGTTCTTCCGACTCTTGCTCAATTTCAGCCTCCGGAGACTCTTCTTCGCCTGCCGGTTCTGCCTCAGGTTCCTCAACCGGTTCTGCCTCAGGCTCCTCAACCGGTGTCTCAATCGGAGCCGCTGCCGGTTCCGGAGCGGTAACTTCCTCTAATTCATCGACGGGAAACAACAATGTATCGCCGGCTCGCAAGCCGTCGCGCACTTGTGGATTATATTGAATTATAACATCACGCGTAAAGCCGAATTTTCGAGTAATCGAATAAATCGTTTCCTTCTTCGGCACTTCATAATAGTAATATTCCTTACCGTTTACGGTACGTTTTGGCAAATCGGGCACTTCTGCCATAACTGCTGCGCCAATCATCATTGCCAAACCGATTGTAATATTGCGTAGTTGCTTCATAAATTCTAACTATGGGTCTTTACTCCGCAAAGGTAAGCAAAAAATCTTACATTTAAGCGCATCAACCCATTTTTCCTGTCAAATAGGACTTGGTGCGCTCATCTTTGGGATTCGTAAACAAGACTTCCGTATCGCCATATTCCACTAACTCGCCCAAATACATAAACATTGACTTGGACGATATGCGTTTAGCCTGACCCATATTATGCGTAACAATCAAAATCGTAACGTCCTTGTGTAGTTCAAGCAGTAATTCTTCAATGTGTTTTGTTGCTATCGGGTCCAAAGCCGACGTTGGCTCATCCATCAACAACACCTCCGGCTTCATGGCCAATGCTCTGGCTATACACAAACGCTGCTGCTGACCTCCGGAAAGAAACGTGCCCTTCTTGTTCAACACATCCTTGACCTCATCCCATAATGCCACGCTCTTCAAACAACGCTCAACAGTCGCATCTCGGTCCGTCTTCGACAATCTTATGCCATTCAAAGAAAAACCCGCAAGTACATTATCATATATACTCATGGTCGGAAACGGCGTCGGTCTCTGAAAAACCATTCCTACCCTCCGACGCACATTTATCGGCTCCATCGACAAAATATTTTCTCCATTCAACAAGATTTCTCCCTCTACTCGAATATTCGGGTAAAGGTTATGCATAAGATTGACCGCTCGCAATAATGTTGACTTTCCGCAGCCGGAGGGACCCATGATGGCGGTAATGGCATTCCTCTCAATTTGAGCCGAAACGTTTTTAACGGCCATTGTTTGTCTCGTATATGATACGCAAGTGTTTTTAAACTCAAGTATTGGTCTTAATGATTCCATTTTTTTGCAAGATATTTAGCTGTAAGTTCAATGTCAGTACAAACATTAACAAGAAAAGAGAGGCTCCCCAAATTAAATTCTGCAGATTGGGATCGTTGAAAAATTCCCAGATTAGCAACGGAACGGCTGAAATGGGCTTATCTATTGACCACCGTACAAACGAGCAGCCAAGTGCGGTAAACATAAGCGGAGCCGTTTCGCCTATGACGCGAGAGATCGCAAGCAACACCCCGGTAAATATTCCGCCAAAAGCTGCCGGCAGTTGCACCTTCAGCATAACTCGGGCTCGATTGCCACCAAGGGCCAATCCCGCCTCTTGCAGCGATGACGGTAGAATCTTCAACGTTTCCTCCGTTGAACGTACTATCAGCGGCAACATCATTATACATAGAGCCACACTTCCGGCTATGGCTGAATAACTTTTCATCGGGACAACAACCCAAATATAAACTATGATGCCGATAATCACTGAGGGGGTGCCTTGCAACAAGTCTGTCATATAACTGACTGCTTGCGCAAAACGCTTGGTTTTATGTTCTGCCAAATATGTCCCGCACAAAATCCCTACCGGGACAGCCACAACAATCGCCATGCCGAGGATAATCATCGTGCCGACTATACCATTGGCAATCCCACCCGGAACGGGTTGACCTGATTGCATTGCTTTCATCGCCTTATAAGCGGTGGGGGTTGGCTCTGTAAAAAAAGACCACGACAATTGATCATAACCATTCATCACCACTTCGCCGATGATTGCAATAAGAGGCACTGCCGTTAGCATCGCCAACGCACAAACGCCAAACTTCATAAGCCTATCCCCTATCAATCGCTGTTTGATATTCGTATCTTTCATAATTAAACTATGGAGGCGCGCTTAATCATAATTTTACCCACCATGTTGATGAGCGCTGTTATCAAAAACAAAATTAAACCTATTGCAATCAATGAAGACAGACGCAACCCGTCAGCCTCACCGAATTGATTGGCAATAATCGAAGCCATGGAATTACCCGTTGCAGTCAATGACGTTGGTATGTTATTCGTATTGCCGATAAGCATCGTCACTGTCATTGTTTCGCCCAACGCACGTCCTATCGCCAACACATATGAAGAAAAAATACCCGAACCGGCCACCGGAAAAATAACCCGGCGAATTACTTCCGCTCGCGTTGCGCCAAGACTATAAGCACCTTCTTTCAAATCATTGGGTACCATTTTGATAAATTCGGCACTTAGCGATGCGGCATAAGGCACAATCATGATTGCAAGCACCAGCGATGCCGTAAGAATCCCCGAACCATGAGGCGAGATATTTAACGCCATCACCAACGGGCGCAAAGCATAAAAACCCCACAACCCATAAATTATAGAAGGAATACCGGCCAATAACTCAATAACCGTGTTGAGCACATTGGCAATACGAGTCCCTTTAAAATATTCACCGACAAAAAGTGCAACAGGCAAAGAAAACGGAATACACAGTATAAGTGCTAACAAAGTCGTTAGCAATGTCCCAACGATAAACGGCAATGCTCCATACTGCTCATGACCTTCCGTATAGTTCCAATCCGAAGATGTCAGAAAATTGAAAAATCCAAAATATTCAAATGCACCATAAGCATCGGTGACGAGGGCATAAATTATGCCCCCGCACACCACCGGAACCGCTAATGCAGCCAGGAATGATATTACTTTATATATTTTGTCACTCATGCCTTGAAATTAATGAAGCAGCACCTCTCCATTGTAAGTAACGGTACTCAGATTGCGCAAACTCAATTCTTTTACCTTAGTAGGAAGCGGCGCGTAATCTACCTCAGATGTGATTTGCTGAATCTCATCAGAAAGGATAAATTGCAACATTTCGACTGTTGCCATGGCAAGATTCATACTTCGACCGGAATAATCTTGTTCCTTGTAGATAATTATCCACGTAAACGTTGAAATCGGATATGCTCCGGGCGCATCTGAATTGGTAATCGAAGTACGCAAATCGGCAGGAATTTCACCGGAGGCGGCAGCTGATATACTTGCAGCTGTAGGTTCAATCATTTCGCCACACTGATTACGAATTTTTGCATACGATATACCCTGCGCAAAAGCATATTCCGAACCAACATAGCCAATAGAGTTCTTAGTCTGTGAAATAACAGATGCAACTCCGGGATTGCCTTTTGCTGCCTGACCTACCGGAAAATTAACTGATTTGCCCACTCCGAACGAGGATGCCCAATCAGCACTCACCTTAGTCAGATAATCCGTGAATACAAAAGTGGTGCCTGAACCATCTGAACGATATACCGGGATAATGGATTCCGACGGAAGAGTAACATCGGGATTTAGTGCCGACAAACGTTCATCATTCCACTTGGTTATTTTGCCTGAAAAGATGTCTGCGATGAGTTCGCCCGATAAATTCAACGAATCAACTCCTTCAAGATTATATGCCAAAACCACCGCACCCATACATGTCGGCACATGAATAACCGGGGCCATTTCGGCTTGCTCTTTATCGGAAAGATATGCATCACTTCCGGCAAAATCCACAACTTTGTCGCGCAAGTTACGCACTCCACCCCCGGAACCGATACCTCCGTAGGCTACCGCATCGCCATATTGCTGAGCAAATTCTTCAAATACCACATTATAGTAAGGAAGTGGGAACGTGGCTCCTGCTCCGGAAAGTTCTTGAGGGACGCGATTGTTGACTGCCTCTTTTCCGCCACACGACATCAATGCAAGAGTAAACAATATCATCGTGGCTGATTTAAAAATCTTAATCATAATTTTCCTGTTTTATTGTTTTGATAAACTTCTATTCTTTAAATTCCGAAATAACAACTCAGATAAAATGAATATTTCTCTTTTGCGCCATCGGCCTTTGGCATATTCACTCGAAAGTTCGGAGCGAGCTTCACATATTTACACGGCATAAATTGTGCGCCAACTATCGCGGCACGCTCATCTTTCGAAATATTCCAATCCTTTTTGGAGTACAAATCATCAAATCGAGCAAACACATTGGCAAACTTGGCCAACTTCACCGAAGCAAAGACTGAATAGCCATATAAATCATTCCCGTCTTTATACGATGAGTTCATCATATAATTATATTCCGCACCTACAGTGAAGCGACCACACTTATATCCGGCAAATGCAGCCATATTGACAATGTCTTTCTTACCCGCTTCACGACTCTCATTAATGCCACCATATAGACGAACCTGAAAACCCTTAACCGGGGTCAGCGTTACGCCCAAACCATAATTAAGACCGTCCTTATTCTGAATCTTTTTGTAACCTTCACCATTAACAATGATTGCATCTGCCGAAAGCCACGGCGTAAATTTATATGCCGCCGAAACGCCCAAGTCGGCACTGCTGCCGAATTTATACATATCTTGCATTGATTTCAGCACATATCGATACCCCCAAAATTTTTCCTGGAAATTGAACTGTGTAGTTGAAATCAAACCACCATTCAAAGTCAAATTACCGGTTTTCCATGATACCTGTGCATTTTTAATATAAGCTATGCGATGATAATCATCTACACTTGATGATTTGCCAATGTCAAGAACGCCCTTTACCGACAATCCTTTACCGAAATTATATTCATAACCCACGTAACTGCGCTCCAATTCAAATCCGCGGTCACCATTCTCTGCACCAAATCCGGTATGAAAATTACCCATTACTTGCACTATCGCTTTCCCTTTGGGCTCCGCACTGCTTGTGTCTTGTGCATAAATCGCCGTTACACCCATACATGCCAAAATTCCGGGCACAATAAATTTAAATTTCATTTCTGTTTAAGTTAAATAATTAATGATAATTTGATTGTTAAAAGGTACCTTTTTGACACTGCAAAGTAACGGCAAGAATATTTCATAAATGTTTACGATTTTTTAAGTTGTGATAAAATACTTATTCTACCATTATAACAAATTTGGAGGTTTAATTGCTCACTCGTTGATTTTCTCGCCAATTTTACGTAACTTTGAAACCGAATTATAAGTTTAATCCTCTAATTTGTTCAAAACCATGCAAAGCAAACGCGATTTAAAAAAACAAATCAGATATATCTGCAGCGAAGTGGTGGCAGAATGCCTGCTCTTAGGCGAAGTTTGCCCCGACGAACAACTCGATGAAGTCAATCAACTCATCGTTGACGTTGCAATCCTTCAAGAAGGCACAATTGCAAAAATGAGCATCTCTTTCGACAAAGCAGTCAAAGAATTTCCCTCACGCAAAGAATACAACAAAGCTCGCAACGCTTATTACCGCAAGGCTTTCACCACTCTCTCCAAGCAATTCACCGAAACCCTGGCTGACTGCGTTCATCGCATGAACAAGGTTGCCGGACTCACAAAAGATGCTTAAACGCATTAGTAAAACCATATTGCGCATTTTCGGATGGTCGGTTCACGTTGATGTGCCCGACTATCCGAAAGCGGTTATCTGCGTTGCACCCCACACCTCTAACTGGGATTTCCTGCTCGGCGAATTGGCCATAACCTCAGTTGGACGAAAAGCCGGCTTTCTAATGAAAAGAACATGGTTCTTTTGGCCGCTTGGCCCGTTCTTCCGTTCCATTGGCGGAATCCCCGTTGACCAAAAGAAAAGCACTTCGCTCACCAATCAACTCATTGACCGCTTTAACTCAGCCCAAAAGCTGACCATTGCAATCACTCCGGAAGGGACTCGCTCGCGAACCACTCGGTGGCGCACCGGATTCTTGCGAGTGTCTTGCGAAGCCAACGTGCCCTTGTGCCTTGCGTCAATTGATTTTCCCACAAAGACCATAACGTTGGCCAATACGTTCCGCCCGTCAGGCGACATTGATCGTGACCTCCGACGCATAAAAGATTTCTACAAGCCTTTCACCGGTAAATATCCCGACAAATTCACAACCGACGACGACCCCGAATGATAAACGCCCCGCTTAATTTAGCAGCTCTGCCGCTCGACATTCAATTCGCAGACCCGGCAGCAAACCTTGCAGCAATTGAAGAAGCAATAGCCGACTTGCGCCCCGAAACGGATTTGCTCGTTCTTCCGGAATTATTCTCCACCGGATTCATCTCCGACCCAATAGTCATTCGTCAACTCGCTGAATCGGACCAAGGACTTACCTTAACATCGCTCCGCAAGATTGCCGCCGATAAAAAGATAGCAATTGCCGGCAGCTACCTCTCATGCAATTCCGAAAAATCGGAATTTTATAATCGTGGATTCTTTATTGAGCCAAATGGCGAAACCACTTGCGTAAATAAGCGTCATCTCTTCCACGTCTCCCCCGAAGCAGAACTTCTCACTGAAGGAAAAACCACATATCCGGTTATTCGTTATCGCGGCTGGAACATAGCCTTGGGCATCTGCTATGACCTCCGCTTCCCTGTTTGGTGCAGAAACATCACCACTCGCGGACGCTCTGCCTACGACATTTTCCTACTTCCGGCCAATTGGCCGCAAGCTCGTGCACTCGCGCTGGAAACCCTTGCCAAAGCCCGAGCAATCGAAAACCAAGCATACTACGTAGTTGCCAATCGCTCCGGCTCAGACGAATTTGGTGAATATGACGGCCTCACTTTCATCGAAGACTATATTGGCACTCGAATCGCTCAGTCCGAAACCGCTGAAATCGCGTATGCAACCGCAGACCGCGAAGGTCTCGAAAAATTGCGCCAATATATGCCGGCAGGACTTGACTCCGACACCTTCTCAATAAAATACTAAGACAACTTGCGATTAAATCGGCGTCGCTCTCCGTCAAACACCCACCCCCACTTATTAAAGTAACGAATCATATTAACAATATGTATTCGCAACATTCGCCATGACTTATACGACTCACGCCGATGGTCATGAATTATTTCCTCTTGCGGATAATATAACGTCACATAATGTCTATGCACCCGGCGAGTCAAATCAATATCCTCCGGATACATAAAAAAACGCTCATCAAATAAACCCACGGTACGCAAAGCCGCGACTCTGAGCAACATAAAACTGCCCTGATGATATGGAACGTTAAATTCCTTGGAGTGGTCTATATGCTTCAGCAGATATCTGTCATCGCGCTTGCGAATCATCCAACCGGGCAAAAACCTACGGCCGAAAACATCTAACGGACACGGCAATCGCCTCACAGTATATTGCAACTCCCCGTCGGGATAGACAACGCGAGGCTGCAACTGCCCGACCTCAGGACGCAGACTCATAACCTCAACAAGACGTTGCAACACCTTCGGCTCAAATCTAACGTCGGAATTCAAAACAAGATGATAATCTGTTCCACTCGCAAGTGATTCTTGCAAAGCGATATTATGAGCCGAGCCGTAGCCAACATTTTCCGAGGCTATATATCTAACCTTATCCATGCCGGACACCAAATCACTAATGTACCCCTGCGAACTGTTGTCAACAATATAAATCGTTGACACAACATCACTCTGCAAGGAATTCAAACACCTCAGCAACTCCTCGGAATCCGTATGATAAGTAACTATGGAAACATTCAAACTCATATCCTCCGCAAAGTTACAAAAAAACGCTGGAATAATCAACCGAAATCGGAATAATAGTGCATCCTGCACTGATAATAAACGCATTACGCTGAAAATCTCGGAAATACGGGAAATAGCAATTTAGCAAAGAAACGCAAGGTAATGAA
>SUXJ01000018.1 GCA_015061005.1 Bacteroidales bacterium | reverse complement strand
TTCACGAGACTATCGACCAACTATCGGAGATTCTCGATAGTATGCCAAAGGACAGTGCTGCCTTACAAAACGATGATGAGTATCTATGCGACAAGGAGGTGGCGTATATGCTTAAAGTCAGCCGAAGAACATTGAGCGAGTATCGAAGTAACGGAACATTGCCTTACTATGTGCTCGGTGGCAAAGTCCTGTACAAGCGAAGTGAGATTGAACAGGCATTGAAACGGGAGTACAATGGCAAGCACCTGATGAATGGTAGCGGATAAATCTCTTCTATATTTTTGGAGGGAGTGAAATTAACCGCTTGCCCTATATTCATCTGATGCAAAATAATAGTGCTCCTATGGATAGAAACAAGAACAGCATACAAATGGGTTATCAATGTAAGAACTCATTTGTATGCTGTCTGTTTATCTTCTTCTACATTTTCGTCAGTCGTTCATTTCCGTTGCCGTCTGCATTTCTGAGTACAGACATTGAAAGGGGAAAGGTTTTCGGGCTGAATACTCTCCGCAGGAGGAAGATTCAGTCCGAAACGGCCTGCCGCCCGACCTTTCAACTTTCAAGGGCTGATGTACTACCTTCGCAGACGAGCAAAGGAAAGGGGCGAATGACGGAATCGGGAAACTCATATATCGTAGATTGATGATAGACCCAATAAAATATTATCCTGCATTAATGAAAAAAGCACCGCCTTTTTGCTCGTTCATAAAAAAGTTGTACCTTTGTGCATCAGGAGTTATGTCATTGATGCAAAACAATAAAGAACTCTGAAATAGGAACGGTTGCCATTTCGTTACCCAAATTCCATGCAACCCGAATAACCGTTTAATTCTAAGACAATTGCAATTTCTGCGATTTTTTCTATAAGAAATATAAGATGGAGAAGGCATAGTTGAGGATTGCCGATAGAACCCAAATACTCGTGGCTGCAATTGTGACTGTCGGAATTGGTGTTGACGACATTTCATAGTCGGGTATTGAGTCGGCAAAAGCAATTCGAGCAAAGTAGAAAAGAACAAGAATGCAATGGATTGAGCAGCTTACGGCAAGGACGGTTCGAAACGTGTTGAACTTAAACGGAAACTTGCGCATTGCCCAATACAGCCACGGGAAGAACGGAAGCGAAACGATGAAAATGGCTTTCAGAACATAGAACCAATTGATTGCTGACCACAGAAAAGTCCCATAGCATGTGTATGCAATGTCAGCTATGTTAGCAGTAGTTGTTACTCTGCCATTGCCGTATAATATCAACGCGGTAAAAATCAGAATCATAAGAGCGCTCGCGTTGAGAATGATTCTTTTAGCTTTAGTTGACATGGTAAAGTTTTGATTGGTTCGCCAACAAAGTTAAAAATTTTAGATGAAATTTACAAATCTACTTCGCTTATAGAGGTTTATTTGTTAACTTTGCAGTGGTGAATAATAAACGTAATCAATAGATATGGCAGGTGTAAAATCATTGGCAAAAGATACGGCGATTTATGGGTTAAGTTCCATAGTGGGTCGATTTCTTAATTGGCTGTTGGTGCCGCTTTATACGACAAAATTGACCCAAGGCGAATATGGTATCGTTACGAATATTTATGCCTATGTTGCGCTGACGTTGATAGTGTTGACCTACGGCATGGAAACCGGATTTTTCCGATTTGTGAATCGGGATGATTGTAAAAATCCGATGCGAGTTTACAGCACGTCGCTTATTTCGCTTGCCGTTACGTCTGTTCTGTTTATAGTGGCGGTATTTGTTTTCTTAACTCCATTGAGCCGCGGACTGGATTGCGCCGAGCATCCGGGATATATTGGTATGATGGCGATTGCTGTGGCTGTTGATGCGTTTACGTCTATACCGTTCAGCTACTTGCGTTACAAGCAGAGACCTGTGAAATTTGCTATGCTGAAGTGCTTGAATATCGGCATCAACATCGGTTTGAATTTGCTGTTCTTCCTTGTGGTATTTAATCCGGAAATCGGGGTAGGGTATATATTCTTTGCGAATATGCTTGCTTCGGTAGTGTTATTGCCTCTGTTGTATAAAGAATTGACCGGATTTAGGTGGGAGATGGATTTTGGACTGCTTAAGCGAATGCTCAAATATTCTTTTCCGCTGTTGATCTTGGGCATCGCGGGAATAATGAATCAGAATTTAGACAAGATATTATTTCCCGTGTTGGCATCGAATATGCCCGATGCTTATGCCCAATTGGGAATATATGGCGCTTGCTGTAAGGTGGCTTTGGTCATGATGATGTTTACACAGGCATTTCGCTTTGCATATGAGCCGTTTATATTTGCCAAGAATCGAGCTGAGAATGCCGATAAGTTTAAGGCGTATAGCGATGTGATGAAGTTTTTTGTTGTGTTCGCTATGATAATCTTTTTAGGCGTGATGTTTTATATGCCGATTTTGCAGCTTTTCATTGCTCCGGGATTTAGAAGCGGCTTGCAAGTGGTCCCGATTGTGATGATTGCCGACTTATTTTTCGGTGTGTTCTTCAATTTGTCGTTGTGGTACAAACTTACTGACAAAACGATTTGGGGCACATGGTTCTCGCTCATCGGATTAGTCATCACGTTAGGGATGAATGTTATGTTAGTGCCGCGTATTGGTTATATGGGATGCGCTTGGGCTGCGTTTGCATGTTACGGAACGATGATGGTTGTGAGTTATTTCGTTGGCAGAGCAAAACATCCGTTACGCTATCCGGTTAAGCGCATATCTGCATATTTTATCGGCGCTTTGCTCTTGTATGGTGCGGGCATGATGATTGATGCCGGAAATGATTGGCTCACAATGGCTGCGAGAACGCCGCTGTTGGTTATATATCTTCTGGCCGTGCTCAAGTTTGAAAATATTCCGTTGATTAGTCGCAAATGAAAATAGCAATATTAAGTACTTCGGACACCATTGGCGGAGCGGCAATTGTGACAGCTTCATTGGCTGATGCACTCTCGCAAAGAGGTCATGAGGTTGAGTTTATTACTCTGCGAGGTAAACGGGAACGAAAACCCTCGTTTCTTGCCGAACGCTTGGGAATACTCTTGAGAAACGGATTTAGGCGAGATTCACTTTTTAAGGTGTCGATTGCCGATTTTGGAGAGAGAGGGGTTTTAAGACAGGTCAGAAATTTTTTGCCTGACGTCATACTGCTTGGTTGGATTAATCAAGGATTTTTATCGCTGAAACAGATAGAACGGATTTCTGAGATAGCTCCGACTTTCTGGGTGATGCACGATATGTGGAATTTTACGGGGATTTGTCATTATTCTTTTGGCTGTCAGAGGTTCACAGGTCACTGTGGCGACTGTCCGATGGTGGGTCAATCAGTGCGCGGAGAGCATGATTTGTCGTATATCGGTTGGTGCAGAAAAAGAAAATTTTATCGACGTGCCTCACTGAGATTTGTTGGCGTGAGCAGCTGGGTTAAGGAAAATGCCGGTCGCAGTTCATTGCTTGGAGAAAAGGAAGTGACCGTGATTCCCAATGTTTATCCAATTAATGAGTTTTATATCGGAAAAAAGGAGCCCGGGTTAATTGCATGGGGTGCGGAGCGGCTTGATAATCCAATCAAGGGGCTGAACCTCGCGGTAGAGGCTTTAAACAGATTGCCGGGTGAATTGGGTGTCAAAGTAGTGTTTTTCGGAGGATATAAAGATGTTTCTGTTCTCAAGGGTCTAAAAATGCCTTATGAATTAGTCGGGCCATTGGATTCTCCGCAAGTCAGAGAATTGCTGAGTCGGGCACAAGTGGTGCTCAGCACTGCTCTGTATGAAACTTTTGGAAACACGTTGATTGAGGGACAAGCCTCGGGTGCAGTGCCGGTTTCGTTCAATCGCGGCGGGCAAGTAGATATTATAGACCATTTGCAATCAGGTTATTTGGCTGAATTTGGTGATGTCGAGTCAATTGCGCGAGGAATAGAATGGGCGCTCACGTCGGCTCCTTCGCCTGAGCAATTGAGGCGGACCGCAATAGATAAATTTGGCGCGGAGGCTATTGCCGCTAAATATGAAGATTTATTTTTGAGCGGATTTAATAAAAAAAATTCGTAACTTTGCAGATATGAGCCAAGAAGAATCACTGCTGTCTGAAAATTTGAATTATTCCGGCGATGATATACGCACACTTGATTGGAAAGAGCATATACGTCGCCGCCCCGGTATGTATATTGGCAAGCTCGGAGACGGAGCTGCCTCCGACGATGGAATATATGTGCTTTTAAAGGAGGTGCTTGATAATGCCATCGATGAGTTTATGATGGGCTTCGGTAAGCAAGTTACCGTTGACATCAAAGATGAGCGTACCGTTGAGGTACGCGACTTTGGTCGTGGTATTCCCCTTGAAAAACTTGAAGACGTCAGCAGCAAGATGAACACCGGCGCCAAATATGACTCTAAAGCATTTAAGAAGAGTGTTGGTTTGAATGGCGTCGGCATTAAGGCGGTGAACGCTTTGAGCACGAAGTTTGTTATTACCGCCGTCAGAGCTGACCAAATGAGAACCATTGAGTTCAGTCGTGGCGAGTTATTAAGCGATACCGGAATTATTGATGCACCCGGAGAGCAAAATGGTACTAAAGTAATGTTTGTTCCCGATGAGGATATCTTTAAGGATTATCGTTATAGGGAACAGCACGTGATGCCTTTGCTTAAAAATTATACCTTCTTGAATACCGGACTTGCAATGGTGTATAACGGTCGTCGATATTCGTCGCGATATGGTCTTGCCGATTTGCTTAAAGAGAAGATGGACCATGAGCCGCTCTATCCGATGATTCATCTTAAAGGTGATGATATAGAAGTGGTTATTACTCATGCTGAACAATATGGCGAGGAATATTATTCTTTCGTAAACGGTCAGCACACCACTCAGGGCGGTACTCATTTAACGGCATACAAGGAGAGCGTTAGTCGAACCATAAAGGAATTTTATAGCAAAAATTTCGAATATTCGGATATTCGTAACGGCATGGTTGCCGCTATTAGTATCAAGGTTGAAGAACCCGTGTTTGAGTCGCAGACCAAGACTAAACTTGGCTCACGCGATGTTGGTCCGGAGGGTCCGACTGTGGCAAAGTTTGTTGGTGATTTCATAAAGAGAGAGCTTGACAACTATTTGCATCGCGAAAAAGACACCGCAGATGTGATGCTGAGCAAAATACAAGCATCGGAGCGTGATCGAAAGGCGATGGCAACTGTGACCAAGGCAGCGCGAGAAAGAGCCAAAAAGGTTAATCTTCATAACCCGAAGTTGCGCGATTGTCAAATTCATTATAATGATCCGAAAGGTGATGAAGAACTGAAAGATTCTACGTGTATATTTATCACGGAAGGAGATTCGGCATCCGGTTCGATTACAAAGATTCGTGACGTCAAGACTCAGGCAGTGTTCTCTCTCAGAGGTAAGCCGCTCAATTCTTATGGATTGACACAAAAAGTTGTCTATGAGAACGAGGAATTTAACTTGCTTCAAGCTGCGTTGAATATAGAGGAAGGCATCGATGGCCTAAGATATAATAAGGTGATTATTGCCACTGATGCCGACGTGGACGGTATGCACATTCGTTTACTGTTGCTTACGTTCTTTCTGCAATTCTTCCCGGATTTAGTAAAGAAGGGTCACGTGTATGTTTTGCAAACACCCTTGTTTCGCGTGCGTAGTAAGAAGGGAGCAAAGCGCGGTGCAAAGTCAATTAAAAACGACAAGGGAGAAACTTATTATTGCTATACCGATCAGGAACGCATTAATGCCATTGATAAACTTAAATCTGACGCGGAAATAACGCGATTTAAGGGCCTCGGAGAAATTTCACCCGATGAATTCCGCGAGTTTATCGGTGCAGATATGCGACTTGACCAAGTATCAGTCAGGAAAGAAGATGGCGTGAATTCGTTGTTGTCATTTTATATGGGGAAAAATACTCCCGATCGACAACAATTTATTATCAATAATTTGGTAGTTGAAGATGATGCTGAAATAGCATTATAAATGAAAAAGAGAAACGCCGTTGTTAAAACGGCGTTTCTTCTGTTTGTCCTTGAATATTGGCTGTGCCACCGTGGAATGGATCGGTGGGACCGGTGGTGCCCCCGAGCGGATCGTTATTGTCGAGGTCTGCATTTATAGCCGAGCCGGATGCCGCTTGTTCATACATGATGTCAACATCACTCCAGTTTTCAAATCGAGCATATTGACCGCGGAAGCGAAGTTTTACGTCATCGACAGAACCGCTACGGTGTTTGGCTATTATAAACTCGGCGAGTCCACGCTTGTCGGTTGCTTCATCGCGTGCAGCACCATGCAAGTAGTATTCAGGTCGGTGGATGAAGCAAACAATGTCGGCGTCTTGTTCAATCGCTCCAGATTCTCGGAGGTCGCTTAGCTGCGGACGTTTGTCTTCAGAGCGTGACTCCACGGAACGATTCAGCTGCGACAAGGCTATGATGGGTATGTTCAGCTCTTTAGCTAATTGTTTGAGTGATCGTGAAATCATTGATACTTCTTGTTCGCGGGACCCGAATTTCATTCCGGAGGCGTTCATGAGCTGCAAGTAGTCAATAACGATGAATTGCACTCCCTTTTCGCGCACTAAACGGCGTGCCTTGGTGCGAAGTTCAAGAATAGATAACCCCGGAGAATCATCAATGTAGATAGGTGCGGATGAAAGTGTGCCCACCCTCGATAGCAGTTGGTTCCACTCTCGTTCGCTAAGGCGACCGGATTTAATTTTTTCACCTTCTATTTCGCAAACGTTTTGAATCAAACGATTTACCAATTGCAGCTTTGACATTTCAAGCGAGAAAATGGCCACTTTTGTGTTATAGTTGACCGCCATGTTCTTACACATTGATAGCACCATTGCGGTTTTTCCCATTGCCGGACGAGCTGCAATAATGATAAGGTCAGAGTTTTGCCAGCCGGAAGTTAATTTGTCGAGAGCGGGATAACCGGATGCGAGTCCGCTCAGACCGCTTTCTCTATTAGCCGCAGTTTGAATAGTATCAATTGCTTCAGTAATTACCGAATCAATGTGCACCACTTCTTTCTTAACGTTTCGTTGGCTGAGCTCAAATAATCGGCCCTCAGCTTCTTGCAACACGTCGTCAACATCGTTTGCCGGGTCGAATGCTTTAGAATTTACGTCTGTTGCAAACGATATCAGTTCGCGAGCGAGATATTGCTGTGCTAAAATTCGTGCGTGCCATTCAATGTTTGCCGCAGATGCCACTCTCGATGTTAATTCGGCAATGAATGCTGGGCCGCCGACTTCGTCAAGCGTTAGATTGTTGCGAAGTTGCTCGGTAACAGTGAGCATGTCAATAGGCGTTTGCTGTGCACCGAGAGCTTGAATGGCTTCGTAGATTTTTTGGTTTACCGGCTCATAGAATGATTGTGGAGAAATCAGGTCGCAAACAGTGGCATATGCGTCTTTTTCAAGCATCAATGCACCGAGAATTGCTTCTTCGATGTCTTTGTCATGAGGAGGCATGCGTCCTGTTAAGTCCGTTTCCGACTGATGTTGCGGCTTGTTTCGTGCTGGGCGATTTTGATTATTTACGGGCATATATGGGAGAATATTTTGAATGGATTAGAGATTTATCAGAGTTGTAGTATGATGTGTTTAACAGCGATTTTGCACTGTTGATGTCGTTGTTTTTAAGGTAGCTTTGAGTAATCTTGAGTGCAGTGAACAGAGCAGTTTGCCCAGGAGCGTTCGAACTAATGGACGGAGACCCGGGGGCGGGGGCAAGAAGCCGCTTAATCATTTGTTGGTCAGTGCTGTAAAGCAATTGCTGCGAAATGAGTGATTGCCAAATGTTTGCCTCATTCTCTACGCACCACTCATATTCTTGCATAGTCATTCCAAGAACTGCCGCTTCGCTTGTTTCTTCCGGTAGAGATTCAAGAGCAGACTCAAGGAGAGCTCCTTGATATAGCAAATGGTTTAATAGAGTGGAGTTAACCGATAGAGAATCGGGGTGGTTTGATGCGTGTAAAGCAATGGTGATGTCAATCGGCATACGAGAAATTTTTTTTCGTCTGCGCTCATGCTCAGGAAATCGTCCGGCATAGACTTGATTATCTGCACCGAGATAATGATTAAGTGCAATGAATAGAAATCCGTCGGGGTGGGTAATAACCATTTGATTATATGGGCTGATTACTCCTACCGGGGTAATATCGGAGGGTAGGATTGTGGTTATTACTGCTTCAACTGAGTCAAGCGGCGGCAGAAATTGCAATACGAGGGGTTCAAAAGCAGTAACAGCCAAAGAGTTTGCATATTCTTCTTTAGAATACTCGCCTTTGATTACTTCAAGCCATGCCTGAAATGCTGCTTGCTCGTTTTCGGTAAATTCAATGTCGGGTTGGCTTGCAGCAATGTCCAACCGCATGATTTTCCGGGGCTGCAAGGTGGATTCAGTGTTGTTGCAAGCCGCCAGAAGTATGAGCAAAAATGGCATTATAAGCAGTTTTATTGGCATTTTAGGGGCGATGTTGAAAAATTATAGTGCAAAGATACTGCTAACAAAAGATAAAATTGCTAATTTTGCAAAAAGTTTTTCAACAAGTTATGAAATATAGCTTCATAGCGATATTCTTTATTGTCCTTAGCGGGCTTTTTTTCGGAGCATCAAGCGAAGATGTCGGGTCGCAGAAGGACTTTGTTGTTGTGCTTGATCCCGGGCATGGCGGCAGAGATCATGGCGCGCCGGGTTTGAATACCAATGAGAAAACAATTAATCTTGACGTTGCCAAGAAGGTGAGAGAGCTCCTTAAGGGTAAGGAGGGTATCAAGGTTGTTATGACGCGCGACACCGATAAATTTGTTGAGTTACAAGAGCGTTCGCGCATTGCAAATAAGAATAACGGTGACTTGTTTGTCAGTATTCACGTAAATTCAGTAGCAAAATCAAACAAGAGGCGTAAGACAATTTCAGGTGCATCGGTTTACGTGCTTGGTTTGCATCGTTCGGAATCAAACTTTGAAGTAGCAAAGCGAGAGAACTCGGTTATTGAGCTTGAGGCGGATTATTCTACTCAGTATCAGGGTTTTGACCCCTCGTCGACAGAGAGCTATATAATGTTTGAGTTAAGTCAGAGCGAACACCTTGCGCAGAGTATCAGCTTTGCTGAAATGGTTGAGAATAACTTATGCTCAACAGCTTCACGCAAGCGTTTCGGCTCGGGAGTTCAGCAAGCCGGTTTTTTGGTTTTGCATGCATCGGCTATGCCGGCGGTGCTGATTGAGTTAGATTTTATTTGTAATCCAACGGTAGAGAAATATCTCTCAAGCGAAAAAGGGAAAAAACAAATGGCTCAATCTATTGCAGATGCAATTATTGAATACGCCGGAATGGGGACGCCAACATTGGTTATAGATACGGCTCAAGTAACCACTGAACAGGAGAAGTCTGATGATGACTCTCAGATGCAGGCTGACCCAGATAGAATTACTTACCGAGTGCAATTCATCGCAGTTGAGCGTTCACTTCCGTCCGGCTCGCCTGAATTTAAGGGGCTGAAGAAAGTTGAAGAGTACCGACAAGGTAATCTATTTAAGTACACTGCCGGCGGAGACTTTGCAACTGAAGCAGATGCTGAAGCCTATGCAAGGAAACATGTTAAGAAGAAATTTCCGCAGGCTTTTGTTATTAAATGGCAAAATGGAACCAGAGTTATGTAAATCGAATTTAATCAATTAGATATGCAGAAATCACGTAAATTTGTTCAAATTGGAGTAACGGCAATCTTTTCGTTGTTATTGCTCGTTGTTGGTATAAACTATTTAAAAGGCATAAATCTATTTGACAGCTCAAATCATTATTATGCCATATATGAAGATGTTACCGGATTAGCTGTCTCATCTCCCGTAAATGCTAACGGATTCAAAGTCGGTCAGGTGAAAGACATGCAATATATGTATGATAATCCCGGACATGTTAAGGTTGAGCTACTGCTTGACGGCGAACTCAAGTTGCCGGAAGGAACAGTCGCAGAATTGGGTAGCGATATTCTCGGTACTGCGTCCATTACTCTGAAGATGCCTCAAAGCGACGCATTTGTCCCGACCGGTTCGGTTTTGAATTCTGCCATCGCAGGAGGTTTGTTGGACAACGTAAGTCAAGATGTTCTGCCCGGAATTGTCAATATGATACCTAAAATAGATTCGATGTTGGTAGCAGTGACAACTCTTGTGAACGATCCGGCTTTGGCCAACTCCATAAAAAGATTTGACGACATTACAAAAAATCTGAATATGATTTCGGCAAATGTTGCCGAAGCAACCAAACCTCTTCCCGGGGTCATTAATCAAGCTGCATCAGTTGCTGAGAATCTCAACAGTTTGAGTGCTAATTTAGACTCGCTGAGCAGAGAAATCAACAATATGCCATTAAATGAAACAGTAGCGAATGTTAAGGGTATCACAGATAATCTTAAAGATGTGACCAATCAACTCAAACAAGATGATTCATCGCTCGGCATGCTCATTAATGATCCTAAGTTATATAATAGCTTGAATAATGCAGTGGCAAGTCTTGATTCACTTATTAATGACATTAAGGCTCAGCCCAAGAGATATTTGAAGTTCAGTGTTTTCTAACGCTGTTTAGACTAAGTCTAAATTTGAGCCGTTTGGTGAAACATGCCAAACGGCTCAAATTTGTTGTTATTTAAATGGTCAATGAATGTCTTTTGTCAGATTGTTCCACAATTAGATACTTCTAAGTCGCTAATTTTTAGCTGATTATGTTTGTATCTATGCGTGAGTTCGTTAACTGCCTGAAATTCAATGCAGTTAGTAAAACTTTTTAAAAACCAAAAAATATTATAGTTTTTTTTGAGAAAATATTTAGCGTAATTTGTAGCGATAAAGAAAACCACATTAATTCTTTTTCCCGACTTTTATAATGGAATTGACCCCTCAAGAAAAATGGGAGAAATGTTTGCGCCTCTTTCGCGACAATCTCTCCCAAGAATTATATGAGACTTGGTTTAAGCCTATAGCCATGGTCTCATATACCGACAACGTCGTTCATTTGGCGGTGCCGTCGCCGTTTTATAAGGAACACATTGAATCAAATTTCCTTGATTTGATGCGTAAGGTTTTGCGTCATGTATATGGCATAGGGGTTGATATTAAGTATCATTATCAGATTGTGAAGGGTCAACAGGACACTGATGTGGCAGTGGCCGGTTCTTCTACATCTACCGCCGTAGGAAATAGGAATAATGCGGCAAATCCTTTTGTTGCCAAGGGAGATGATGAGATAGATTCACAATTGAATCCTCGTTACAATTTTAATAATTTCTGTACCGGTGAGTGTAATAGGTTAGCGGATACAATCGGGCGTGCCATTGCCAAGCATCCGTCGCGTCAGACATACAATCCCTTATTCGTTTTCGGCCCTCCCGGAGTTGGTAAGACCCACTTGGCTCAGGCCATCGGTATAGGCATCAAGGAAACGTCGCCTCGCAGTCGAGTGCTTTATGTTACCGCTCGTTTGTTTGAGAGCCAATATACTGCTGCTAATGCAAGGGGCAAGATTAACGACTTCATAGCATTCTATCAAGGGATTGATACGCTTATTATTGATGATATTCAAGATTTCATCGGTAAACCCGGAACCCAGCGTACCTTCTTCCATATTTTCAATCATTTGCACTTGAATTCAAAGCAATTGATTATGACGTCGGATGTGCGTCCGTCGGAAATGGATAACATGGAAGAACGTTTGCTTTCACGATTCAAGTGGGGGATGACTTGCGAGCTATTCCGCCCGGATTATGAAATGAGAGTTAAAGTGTTGACCCGAAAGGCACAACAGGAAGGAGTTGATTTGTCTGAAGACGTCATAAACTATATTGCAGAGAATGTGACAAATAGCTTCCGCGAATTGGAGGGTATTATGGTTTCTTTGTTGACTCATGCCACTGTTCAGAATTGTCCGATAAATCTTGAACTCGCCGAAAAGGTGATAGCAAACTCCGTTAAGATACGCCGTCACAGCGTTAACTTTGAAATGATAGCCGATCAGGTCAGTGCGTTTTATAACATATCGGTCGATGAGTTGTTTACACGCAGCAGAAAGCGTGAAATAAACGATGCTCGTCAAATGGTAATGTATATGACCAAGAAGCATACTACGCTGCCACTTACCGCTATCGGTGCGCGTTTGAGTAGAAGTCATGCCACGGTGCTACATGCCGTTAACAATATAGAAAACCGATTGGCAACAGAGGCTAAGCTCAGAGCTGAGCTGTCAGAGATAGAAAGCGTCTTGATTAAGTGAGATTTTAATTAGATTATAAATTATAAATAAGAGACTGTCTAACAAGTTTAGTTAGACCCTCTGTAGAATGTGGACAGTGAAGCATTCTACAAAACTTATTGATTGACAAAGTGTTAAGTTGTTTGGATTGAGGACTGATTGTCCGTACAAAAGTCGTCTAAACATTTATTTTA
>SUXJ01000017.1 GCA_015061005.1 Bacteroidales bacterium | reverse complement strand
ATACATAAACAGCAGAAAGGACAATTACAATGGACAGAGCAATTAAAAGAGGTGATCTGGTGTATTTGAATTTCGATCCCATTGTCGGATCGGAACAGGGAGGACCACGCCCGGCGGTTGTAATTCAAAATGATATCGGGAATAAGCATGCCCCCACTGTGATCATTGCACCAATTACCAGCAAGACTAAGAAAACCAATTTGCCCACTCATGTCAAATTGACTTCGGAGCATCTTGAAAGAAACTCTATGGTACTTCTTGAGCAGATCAAGACTGTTGATAAAAGCAGAATTGATTCCTATATCGGCACGCTCGGATATGAGGAAATGAAGATGATCGAAAAAGCATTGCGAATCAGCCTTGGAATGGGCAGATACGGAAAACGGAAAGGATAAACATTATGGCAAATATAACGAAGAAGCCCAACGGCACGTTTTTGATTAGAGTTTCCAATGGCATGAAAAACGGAAAGCAGGATCTTGTGTCCACGATCTATAAGCCTCCTGTCGGATCCACTCCGGCTATGGCAAAAAAAGCTGCGGAAAAATATGCTGTGCTCTTTGAGGAATTGGTACATAGCGGTGGCTATGAAAAGAAACAGGCGGTCAGCAAGGAACTCCGTGCAAGGCGGAGAATGACAATTGAGCAGTTCGTGCAGGATCATTATTATCCTGCCATTCAAAAGCACCTCTCGCCCACAACCTGCAGAACCTACGAGTTGATTATCGATTCGCTCATTCTGCCGTCATTTGGACGGGTGGAACTGGAAGATGTGGACTCAACCCATATTCAAAGCTTCGTAGACTTTTTATCCACACCCGAAGCGAGTGCCAAGGGAGAGAAAGGTCTGTCTCCGGCTTCAGTAAAACGCTATTCAACTGTTTTCTCCTCTATCATTACCGAGGCATGGAAACAGAAGTTTATCGAAACCAACCCGATTGGCAAGAATTATATTCATTATCCGAAAATCGTTCAACCACAACTTGAAGCCTACAGCGATGATGAAGTGGAACAGCTGATGGAAGCATTGGAGAACGAGGACATTCGCACGAGAGCTTTGCTGACATTGGCGGTTACTACTGGAATGCGACGCGGAGAGTTGGTGGGGCTTATGTGGGATGACATTGACTTTGATAAGCAGGTCATTACCATTTCTCGAAGCGTTTATAAGCCAAAGGGAGAGGAACAGAGAATCAAATCTACAAAATCCGTGAGTAGTAACAGGACCGTCTATATTCCCGAGAGTTGCTCCCGTGTACTCTATGAACTGAAGATTCAGCAATCAAGCGAAAAACGTCATTCGCAAGGGCTTTGGGTGGACACAGGTTTTGTCTTTACGGACAAGTACGGAAAGAACATCAGTCTGTATGCTCCAACGAGAATCTGTGCCGAGGTACAGGCTAAATACGGTCTGCGGCACTTGAAGCTCCACGGCTTGCGTCATACCTGTGGCTCGTTGATGGTGGAGCACGGCGTGGATCCCGAAACGGTCAAAACGGTTCTCGGACACGAGAGCCTCAAAACCACAAACCGATATTTACATCCTTATGCCGAGAGCATGAAGGAAGCATCCGAAAAAATGGAAAGGATTATTCGAGGTAAAACAGATGGTGAAATTGAGATCCATCTGTCAAGCGGTGAATGATATAAGGCAATCTGACCCCGGAACCGCTATGACAGAAGGCTTTTTACGATTGCTGATCGAAAACGGCGACGTGTCTTATGAAATATGCGGTTCTCGGGTATGCCTTAACATCGACATCCTGTTTAAGGAATTGTCGTGCCTGTTTGAACTGGAAACCGAAGCCATGCCGAAGTTTCGCACGGTCAAAGGGGCTTTGAAAGAGATTAAGGCTGTCGATGAACAGAGTGTAATCACGGAATACAAGATTCGTTGGTTAATAAAAAACGGCCGACTGCGCAGCTACGCAGTCGGCTCAAGGGAAATTATCGTTATGGAGTCCTTTGATGATGAGAACCTATTGACTCAGGAATCAAGGGAAGGATGTAACATTACTCAGGGGATCAAACTGAGTGAACAGTATGGGGAATTGCTGTCAAAAACCACTCAGTCGTTCACCTGCACTCGAAAACGATGAGGTTCAGACGTCGATGGAGTCGAAACAATCGGCTGCAGCCTTGTCGGTTTTCGCCAGTGCATGTACATAGATATTGGTCGTGTCAATGGACGTATGCCCAAGTCGTTTGGAAACGGTTTTGATATCACATCCATTTGAAAGCAAATAGGTTGCGGACGAGTGTCTTAACCCATGAAACTTCAGATGGCGAAAACCGTATTTTTTAAGAAACTTATCAAATTGTTTGGTCGGCGTGTGCGGATGCATGACATGACCGCACCAATCGGTAAAGAGGAATCCCTCCTCATGCCATTTCTCACCGAGCAAGGCTTTTTTACGGTCTTGCTCCTTTTTCAGTTCCTGCAGAACATCACAGAGTGCTTGTGGAATTGCCATCTGGCGAATACTGCTGATGGTTTTGGGTTGTTTTATTTCGGGCTCCTGCCCAACAAGCTTAACAACGCTTCTGCGAATATACATAGTCCGTTTTTCAAAATCGACATCCTCCCATTTCAAACCGGCAATCTCGCCTCGTCTGGCGCCTGTGTAAATGGCAGTAGCAATGACGGCATGGATGTGGATGGGCTCAAGCTGAGCCATTTTGAGGATCTCGGCAATCTCTTCATTGCTGAAGGCTTCAACTTCGGGTGTAACGATTTTGGAAATCTCAAGTCTGCGCGTATCAGCCGGATTTGATTGGATGTACTCTTGTTTCCAAGCCATTGTCATAATGGATTGAAGAATGGTCAAATATCTACGAATGGTAGCAGGGGCGAGTTTCTCGCCCTTTTTATCTACCCGTCCCGAGGGAGTGGCCAAGAAGTTAATCAATTCTTGAACGTGGAATGGTTTGATTTCATCCAAATGCAGATGACCGAGTTTGGGAATGAGAATACGCTGGATAGCAGTCTCATAAAGCAGAAAAGTCGTTGACGAGATGTTCTCCTTTTTAGCTGTCAGATAGATTTCGCAGAAATCTGAAAACAGGGGAGTGGACGGTGTTTGAATGGGAGTCAGTACATGCTGAGATTCCTGCACACCTGCCTCCTCTGCAAGTTCCTGTGCCGCTTTGTTTTCGTCGAAATCTACGTTGGGCTTGTGTTGGTGTTTGAGCTCAAATTCAATTCTGCATTCTTCCTCAAGTGCCTTGACAAAAGCATCGAGCTCCTTGCGAAGTTTGGATTCAGGAAGATTAACCTTCGACGGATGAAACAGTCGGGATTTTTGGAAAGGGCGTCCGTTGTCCAGCATTCCATAAGATACTCTGACGAAATAATTGTTGTTACCGCGTTCCTTGATGTAAGCCATAATAGCCTCCTAAAAATTAGAATTTTATTACAGGCAGTACACCATTGCAAGATTTACACGGATTTTTGATGAGACTTTTGATTATGCACAGGGCAAGAAAGATGCAAAATGGTTCGGTTGTTTAGGAAAAACCGAAGAAAAACTCGCATTCTTACTTGCACTTGCTATGCACTAACTATGCACCAAACCATTTGTGGAATGGTAGAGGCGAGCAGAAAGTGACAGAATAAACAAAAATCGAGCCTAAATCTTACGATTTGGCTCGATTTTTTGTGCATTTCGTTAAAAATGCTGGTCTGAGTGACAAGACTTGAACTTGCGGCCTCTACCACCCCAAGCAAAGGGGTGTAGTTTTTTGCGTGATATAGCGTCCAATACGTGCTTTTTCGTCCGAAAAAATTGATACAAAGTCCACCGCGTGATACTGTCTCCGGGTAGTCCGGTTCTAAAAGTGGTCAAACATGTGGTCATAAAATCCGCTCCCGATTTGATGTGGTCAGGCATCATGGGAGCGGATAACTTTTTGTAGGGCAATTGTGGTCAGAGCATGTGGTCGGTTTCTTGAGGGATTCGTGCGCTTGCGTTGCTGTATTGTAACTCTTTCGGGAACGTTTGTCAAGAGGTTTCGAGGGTAAATATTTGGGATGCTGTAATCAAAGAAAAGAGCCAACCGCACAGAAGTTTATTATCGCGCACAAATAAACGCGATGAATTGACGAAAGTAAAGATTAATTTACAAATATAGGTTGCAGTGAACGCGGTTTTGTGATATAATATATTCATCTTATATTTGTGAGGTGCAATATGGCTGTTTGCTATAATAAGCTGTGGAAACTTCTGATTGACCGTAAGATGAAGAAAAAAGATCTCATCGCGCAAACCGGTATCAGCAGAACAACAATTGCCAAGATGGGCAGAGATGAAAATGTATCGACCGAGGTGCTTTCGAAAATATGCGGTGCGCTTCAAGTAGATGTCGGTGACATTATGGAAATGATACCCGACGACAAATAATATGGATAAACACACACCCGAACAACGACGCAAGAATATGCAAGCGGTCAAGAACAAGGACTCGCAGATAGAATTATTATTGCGTAAAGAATTATGGTCACGAGGTCTTCGCTACAGAAAGAACGTGAACCGCATATACGGAAAACCCGATATTGTATTTATCGGAAAGAAAGTTGCTGTCTTTTGCGATAGTGAATTTTGGCACGGATACAATTGGGAAGAACGAAAGAAAGATTTCAAGTCACATCAAGAATTTTGGATACCCAAGATTGAGAGAAACATGGAGCGCGACGCCGAAGTAACGGCAAAGCTTGAATTCGAAGGATGGACGGTTATCCGTTTTTGGGGCAATGAAATCAAAAAGAACACGTCGCAATGCGCAGATATAATTGAAAAGGCGGTACAATCAAAATGAATCGGTTAAGATCTATAGATTTATTCGCAGGCATCGGAGGCATTCGTCTCGGCTTTGACAGAGCTTTCGGTGATGATATTGATACGGTGTTTGTATGCGAATGGGATGAAAACGCTCAGAAAACATATAAGGCAAACTTTAATGACGATTTTGCAATCGCAGGCGATATAACCCAAATTGACGAGAAGGATGTTCCCGAGTTTGACATCTGTCTCGCAGGTTTCCCTTGCCAGGCATTCAGTCTTGCGGGGCAGCGTATGGGATTTGAAGATAACTATAAGGGTATGTGCCGAGGTACGCTCTTTATGGACGTAGCTCGTATTTGCGAGTACCATAAGCCGAAGGTTATCTTCTGTGAGAACGTAAAGGGACTCGTGATTCACGATAGAGGCAGAACCTTCAAGATTATTTGTAAGACCTTTGAAGATCTTGGTTATAAGGTATTCTTCAAGGTGCTTAACAGTAAGAACTTCGGTGTTCCGCAGAACAGAGAAAGAATCTATGTTGTGGCATTCAGAAATGACGTCGCTCCCGAAACATTTGAGTTTCCGGAGATGACCGATGACACCAAGCGTTTATGGGATATTCGTGAAGAAAAGCCCGTTCCCGCAAAGTATTATTTAAGTGATGTATATCTTGAAACATTGAGACAGCATAAAGCTCGCCATGAATCTAAAGGCAACGGTTTCGGATATGAAATCCGTGATTGGAGCGATGTTGCAGGTGCTATTGTTTGCGGTGGCATGGGCAGAGAAAGAAACCTTGTGGTAGATAAGCGTCAGAAGAATCTTACACCTACTACTCATATCAAAGGAAAGATAAACAAAGAGGGTGTGCGCAAGATGACTCCTCGCGAGTGGGCTCGTCTTCAGGGATTCCCGGATGACTTTGTTCTTCCGCTCGCAGATACACATCTTTATAAGCAATTCGGAAACAGCGTTACAGTAAATGTAATCGCGGCTATTGCAGAAAAAATTAAGGAGGTACTTGATAATGCCTAATTTGAGTGGAAATAAAGGTGAATGGTCGGAAATTTATATTTTTCTAAAACTAATGAGTGATGGAAAAGTATATGCAGCCGATAAAAACATGAATCAGTTGACAAATGTATTTCTTAATATTATCAAAATTATACGCGAAGAATACAAAAATCAGAAATACGAATACTATACTGGTCCGGTTATAAAGATATTCTTGAATGATGCAGAAGTGGGGCCCGGTGTAAATATAAGCGATTTTCAGTCCGCAAAGGATGCGTTGTGGGATGTTTTGAAAAATGCTCCGAGAGGAAATGGCATAACATGTGCGACAGTAGAAGCATTTTTGAGTTCGATTTTTGTTACGAAGCTCAAAGCACCTGCTGCACAACAAAATGAATTTTTTGGTGGCACTCAGGATATAACCATGCAGGTTCAAGATTACAGAAATGGTATAGCCTCTGTTATTGGATTTTCCTGTAAATCAGATTTTACGGCAAAATCTACTCTGTTTAATGCAAGTAAAGAGAATACCAATTTCATTTATGAGATTACTGGCGCCATTGATGATGCATTGATGGATCAATTTAATAGTACTTACACTATTCGAAATAAAAAGAATAAAGAGACTGGGGTAATGGAACCTCATGAAGTTGTTGCAATACGAGAGCGTATTCAACTTTTGAAAAATGCGGGCTGTGATATTGCATATGACAACATGTCCGTTAATAGTGCTAAGAGAAATTTGATATTGTCTGGTGGAAATGAAATGCCCTTGATAGTTGCCAATATGCTAAAAGCGTATTATTTTGAAGGCGAAGGACAGGCTTCAAATTCCTCCATTGAATATGCTTTGAATTATGTTGTTCAGAATAATTCTGCCGGATATGAATTTGATGACACGGAGAGCATGTATAGAAGAAAGGTCGGTACACTATTATATGACATGTTTACTGGCATGCGATTGGCTAAGACTTGGGACGGAAGAAGCAGTGTGAATGGTGGATATATCGTTGCTAAAGATGATGGCGATGTTGTTGCGTACCATTCGTGCATGGCTGACGAATTTAAAGATTTCTTAATTCATCAATTGGGATTTGAATCACCTTCTGCTTCTCGACACCAATATATGAGTATATACAAGGAAAACGATAAGTATTATCTGAAATTGAATTTGCAAGTTAGATTTAAGGGCGTTTCTGACGAAGAATAAGCTCTATACAAAAGAGGGGAAAGCGATGAAGGTAGGAAGCTTATTTTCGGGAATCGGCGGTATTGACCTTGGCTTTGAACAGGCAGGTTTTGAAATCGCTTGGGCAAACGATATAGATGCTTCGGCTTGTAAAACCTACCGCCATAACTTTCCGAACACACACCTTATTGAAGGTGATGTGCGAGATATTGATCCTCACATGTTGCCCAACATTGATGTGCTGGTGGCAGGATTCCCATGCCAGCCGTTCTCAATTATGGGATATAGACGTGGTTTCAAAGATCCGAGAGGAAATCTCTTTTTTGAAATCTCGCGCTTTATAGATATTAAGCGTCCGCGAATCGTATTCTTGGAGAATGTCCGCAATCTGATGGAGCACGATAACGGAAAGACGTTTCTCGTCATTTATAACACCCTCGCACAGTTCGGTTATTCCGTAAAGTACAAGGTAATAAATGCGACCGATGTCAATATTCCGCAGAACCGCGCACGGATTTTTATTGTGGCATTTCTCAATATAGAGGATTGTGACCGCTTTGCGTTTCCCGAAGCAGATCCTCTTGAAGTAACGATTGAGGATATTATCGACCGTAGCGTAAAGCACGATGATATTTATTATTACGGCTCAAACAGCCGTTATTTTAAGACACTCAACGCGAAAATCGTCGATAAGACAGGAATTTACAGAATTGATGACAGCGGTGTAGCAACTCGCAAATGGGATATATGTCCCACGCTGAAAGCGAATATGGGGACTTACTCCGACCGAGTGCCGATTATCCGTGATGATTTCGGCATCCGCAAGCTCACGCCTATGGAGTGCCTTGCGTTTCAAGGTTATCCCAAAGAGTATTCTTTCAAGGGGATTTCTCTTGAAAGCGCATATAAGCAATGCGGAAATACCGTGTGTGTACCCATTATAAGAAAAATTGCAGACAATATTATAGGTAGGTGAGAAAATGCCAACACAAATTGTTGATTTATTTTGCGGGGTCGGAGGTTTGACGAGAGGATTATTAGATGCTGGCATGAATGTAGTTGCTGGTTTTGATATTGATCCAACTTGTCAATTTACATACGAGCATAACAATGGGGTTGACTATAATGTTCGAAATATTCGAGAAGTAACAGCACAAGAAATCATAGAAAAGTACGATGAAGATACTACTCGAATTTTGGTAGGATGCGCACCGTGTCAACCTTTTTCCCAGATGAGATTTAAGCTTCGAGAAGCAAATGAACGTGATGAAAAATATGATTTGCTTTTGGAATTCGGACGTTTAATAGAGGAAACACATCCAACAGTAATATCTATGGAGAATGTTCCCCAAATTCGAGAGACGGATGTTTATAATCAATTTCTCGAGATTTTGAGAAGAAATAATTATCACATTGATGCTAAAGTGATTTTTTGTCCCGATTACGGAATACCCCAAACACGCCGAAGATTTGTATTGGTTGGTTCGTTGCTTGGTCCTATAAACATTATTGAGCCAACACACAACCGCAACGAAGTACATGTGCGTGATTACATTGAAAATTTGCCACATATTGAAGCAGGTGCGGTAGACCCCCATGATCCGATGCATCGATCAGCATCGTTGTCAGAACGAAATTTGCAAAGAATAAGAGCATCAATTCCGGGAGGAACTTGGAGAGATTGGCCTGAAAATCTTAGATGTCCATGCCATCAAAAAGAAAGTGGACAAACATATAGTTCTGTGTACGGTCGAATGACATGGGAACAAATTGGCCCCACTATAACTACTCAATTTTACAATTACGGTACAGGTAGATATGGACATCCGGAACAAGATCGAGCATTGTCTTTGCGTGAAGGTGCTTTGCTTCAAACATTCCCAATGGATTATAATTTTATCAATCCCGATGCTCCATTTGTATTTAGTGATATAGCAAGACATATAGGAAATGCTGTGCCGGTTAGATTGGGCGAAGTCATTGGATTAACTATTGCGCAGCATTTAAATGATTACAACGTGGAAATATAACGGAGGAAGGATATGCAAAACGGCTATAACTTTAATATTTCACTTAGCGTACTAAATCATTTGGGAAGAAATCTTTATCGGAATATAATCACTGTTTTAGGCGAAGCTATCTCCAATTCTTGGGATGCCGATGCCAATAATGTATATATTACCATTGATCGAGATACTAATTATATGTCGATTCGAGACGACGGTAATGGTATGACGAGCGAGGATTTTCAAAACAAATTCCTGAAGATAGGTTACTCAAAACGAAAAAACGGAGACAGCAAATCTCTCTTGGGAAGACCTTTTATAGGACGAAAAGGAATCGGGAAATTAGCGTTACTTTCCTGTGCAAAACGTGTCAGTATTGCGACCAAGACGTTGGGATCCGAAACTGTTGGTGGCATAATAGATAATTCAAAATTAGACGAAGCTATTACTGATGATTTGATTGCTCAAGAATATCGCCTTGAAGCACTGGATGATAAATCTCTTGCTTTTATGAGAGATATTTCTAAGGGGACCTTGTTAGAGTTTCACTCTATTTCTGACGGAATTAGTAATACAGTCGAATACATAAAAAAGGCTATAGCACTATATTTTAGGTTTTCGCTAATTGATAAAAATTTCAATATCTATGTAAACGACACTATTATTGATGAGTCGCTTCTCAGTGATTTTTCTGAAAAAACTCAGTTTTTGTGGCGAATTAACGATATTAGCGATCCGTTTGTTGATGCGATGAAAAACATCTTGGAATGTAAATATATTAGAAAGCCTATTCAGTTAAAGGGGTACGTAGCGTCTGTTGAGAAACCTTCTCAAATAAAAATTAGAGGAACTCAAGAAAAAGTAACAATTGATTTGTTCGTAAATGGTAGGTTGCGGGAAAGAGACATTTTAAGACATATTCCAACCGCCAGAATCGTAGAAAATTACGTTTACGGTCAAATTCATTGTGATTTTCTTGATGATGGAACGGGCAAAGACATTTTTACCAGTAGTAGAGAAGGTATAATCTCCGATGATCCATCGTTCAAACTAATTCTATCTGAATTTGAAATTATATTCAAAAAGATAATTGATGAGTGGGATGAATTGAGAAGAAAGTACGGAAGCGATGGAGATCCCGATAATAAAAGAATCCCACCTAAAGCTCGTAAAGCGCAGGAACTTTTTAATACTACAATAAAAGATATGGAAACGGACGGCAAATTTATCCGCAAAGGAAGTATTGTTGAGGAGTGGGCAAGACAATTATCCGAGGAAGCTCAATTTAATGTTCCGTCGTACACAGAATGTTTTATTGCAGAGAACCTGTTGCGCCACTATATTGATTACTCTCACGAGCCCTTAAGTACAGAGGCCTCTGAAGAAGCTCAAAAATGGCGAGCAAAAGAAAGTACAAATAAAGGTGCTGCTAATATTTCCTACGATGTTCGCCAATCCGCCGATGATGTTTATTATCTTGATATGGGACATTTAGCAAATCTCATAGATAAGGTTCCCGCTGATAAGCCAAAAAATGCAGGACTTAGCAGGTCTGCCACAGTATACAAGCCGATGCGTGATGCAGTAGGGCACACATCATTATTAACGCCTTTGGCGAAAAACCAGTTAACTTTGGAATATGAAAATATTAAAGCAAGATTGGTTCAGCTTTTGAAGGAACTGGATGATAAATCCTCTACAGGCACATAAAATTATTAGGAGAAATTCATGGCAGAGAATTTCAAATCAGACTTGCACAAATTCATAAATAAATGTGCCAAATTTAGCAGACAAATAAAACTGATCGTGGGGAGGTGTTGGCATGACCGAAGTAGTCGCCGCTCTCATTTGGCAGAGTGACAAATTTATGATCTGCCAACGCCCGGCGCACAAAGCGAGAGGGCTCCTTTGGGAGTTTGTTGGCGGCAAGGTCGAGCAAGGTGAAACAAAGGAGCAAGCCCTCATCCGCGAGTGCCGAGAAGAGCTTGCAGTTACGTTGTCAGTGGGTGATGTATTCATGGATGTCATTCATGAGTATCCCGACTTAACAGTGCATCTGACTTTGTTCAACGCAACTATTGTCGATGGTGAACCGCAGAAATTGGAGCACAACGATATCCAATGGATCACGCCAAGCGAGATCCCGAACTATGACTTTTGCCCGGCGGATGAAGAGATATTGAAGAGAATTATCGAGGTACATCTATGATTATTGAGTTTGCGCAAGGCAAGGACAAGCAGAAAATAGCGAAGCTGGACAGCCACATTCCGTCACCGCGTTTGGGCGAGTGCATTTGGAATGGTCAGGTATATGTGCTCAAGGATGACTCCATCAAAAACGGCGGTCAGAATCATCGCGTGAAGGATCCCGTCGTGGGCGTGTTGCGCTACAGCCTCTTTTGGCAGACTATCCCGTTTCTTGATCTGCTCTACATAGATGAAGCTTACAGAAATCACGGCTTCGGTACGCAGATGATGCACGAGTGGGAAACGGCAATGGCAATTCGCGGATATAAATACGTTATGACGAGCACGCAAGCCGACGAGGATGCCTGGAAATTTTATGAAAAGCTCGGTTATCACAAAGTCGGCGGATTCTTTCCTCCCGAACAGGAGGCCGAAGAATGGATGTATATGAAGGAATTGGGTAAATAAATGAAAAACTATGAAACTGAAGCTCGCTCCCGTTGGGGCGCCACCGACGCCTACCGCGAGCACGAGCAAAAAACAAAAAACTACACAAAAGAGAAGTGGGCAGAGGCAAACGATGGCATGATGGCTATCTTTGCTGAGTTTGCTACGTGCAAGGAAAGTGGCGCGAGTACCGATTCAACCAAAGCACAGGCGCTTGTTGCCAAGCTTCAAGCGCACATTACTGCCAACTACTACACCTGCACAGACAAGATTCTTGCAGGGCTTGGCAAGATGTACGTTGCCGACGAGCGATTCAAGAAGAACATCGACAAGTACGGTGAGGGAACTGCGGAATTTGCAGCTGATGCAATTGCTGCCTACACGAAGTAAATATGAACCAATGTCTTAAGAATCTGAACAAAATCGAGTTTGTCGTGACCTACGCCTGCACGGGGCGGTGCAAGCACTGTTCCGAGGGGGATCACTCGTCCTGTGGAGAACGGATCAATCCGCAAATTGCCGCGGATGCGGTGCGAAAGATTGCGGCTGAGTACGACATCAAAACCGTGATGACATTCGGCGGTGAGCCTCTTTTGCACACGGACGCGGTCTATGCGATCATGACAGCCGCCAATGAACTGAATATTCCCAAACGCCAGGTCATCACCAACGGCTATTTTTCAAAGAATGCCGACAAGATCCGTGCGGTCGCCGAGCGACTTGCCGCGTGCGGTGTGAACGATCTGCTTTTGTCGGTGGATGCGTTCCATCAGGAAACCATACCGCTTGACGTGGTGAAGCAGTTTGCCGCAGAAGCAAAGAAGTGCGGCATACCGATTCGCCTTCATCCGGCGTGGCTCAGGAGCGCGACGGATGACAATCCCTACAACAGAAAAACACAAGAGATTCTCGACAGTTTTAAGGATATGGGAATCCCCACAAACGAGGGAAACATCATTTTCCCAGAAGGAAACGCGCTGAAATATCTTGCGGAGTATTTCACGGACAAACTTCCCGAAAATCCGTATGTGGAAGATCCGCGCGACGTGCACAGTGTGTCCTTCGAGCCAAATGGCGACGTTCTCGGCGGAAACGTGTATGAGCGCGATATTATGGAGATTTTAAGGGATTATGCGCCGTAGTGTCGATATTGAGGAACTGTATCGGGAATGCGGATTAGATAAGCCAAAGATTATTGATAATCTTGGAG
>SUXJ01000002.1 GCA_015061005.1 Bacteroidales bacterium | reverse complement strand
GCTTTGTATGCCCCTCGATTTATGTTGTTACGCAACAGAATTCTTTTACGTAACGAAGGCTGCTTAATTTCTGCAATTTTTGCACAAAAAAGAGACTCCCCAACTTTTTATTGTTAGACAGTCTCTTATTTATTTGGGTTGACAAGTGATTAAATTAGAGGGAGGATTTGAGGTAGGAGTGGAGTTTGAGAGTCGTTTACGATGAGGGTGTGAGTGCGGTGGCTTTCTGATTTTTGGCTGGAAATACGGTTGAGGATTTCATTGTGAGTAAGTCCGCTACGCATGGCAATTCGTTTGATACGAGTTTCCATGGGGGCTGTTACCTCCCAAATTTCGCTGACTAACTCATTGAAGCGGCTTTCATATAAAATGGCCGTTTCAACGAATACGGTTTGTGCGGTTTGAGCATCGGCCCATTTGATAAAATGTTCTCTTACCGCTCCATGGACTATTGAGTTAAGAGCATTGAGCTTTTCGGGACAAGAAAATACTACCTTGGCAATTTCAGCGCGATTTAGACTCAGGTCGTGGTTGAGGGCACGTGGAGTGATTTCATGAGCTATGCGCTGTTTCATTTCGGAGTCAGTGTCCATTATGATTTTGGCTTGACTATCGCATTCGTAGATAGGGAAGCCTAATGCACTGAGAATATGGCAGACAACGGACTTGCCGGTTCCGATGCCACCTGTTATTGCGATTACTCGCTTCATAGTAAGGAAATTAGGGTTGCTCAAAGATATAGTCAACGCTGTCGGTTGAAACTTCTACAGCTCGATAGTCCTTTGGGTGATTTGTGATGCGAATCGGTATTCTATTCGCCGAGCGTTTGCTATAGTCAGCAACAACAGTGACAGTTCCGCGTTCGGCATTAAACAAACTCATTGGCAACAAGTAGCTTACGGGTACTTTTGTGGGAAACAGGACTACATTGCCAGATGCCGGTTCGTTGATTAGCTCAACGGCAATATTACGAGTTTTCGACATCAAAGGTTCTACCGGTATTGTAACTTTTACTTTTGCGGGCTCAGCTTTGGTTGTTGAGCTATTCAGAATGCTTAGTTCAAAGGATAGAGTGTCTTTGATTTCCGAGCGCACAAGTCGTTCAGTGAGGATCGTTTGAGGAGGAGTGTTGGCGTGGGCCGGGGAATATATTAAGACGCTGTCTGGTTCCACGATGACCGGCCCGGAAATTACGCATTGACCAACCGGAGTAACGTCAACATCGGGAATCACTTTTACTTTACGGGGAGCTCTCCTTGTTACTATGAACGACAGAGAGTCAGGATTTGTAGCCGTGATTTGAGCGTTACTGCCAAAAATTTCTCTCATTTGGGACCGTAAGGATTGGCGGCTCAAGGTCAGTTTATCGTTGATTTCATCATAGCTGAAATCAGTGTATTTAAGTTTTAGTTGAGGTTTGCCTCCCCATGCGATTTTTGCGAGGTTCAAACCTTTGTCGAGAATGCTTGCATGAAGATTCTTGGGGACTTCGCTAATAAAGTGAACCCCCTCGGGGACATCGGATATTTTCAGCTCAACGTTGAAATCATAGTGAGAGGAGTCATTAAGTTTTAGAACCATCCATACTCCATAGCTCACCATGACAAAGACAAGAAACAGCAATATGTCTTGTCCGCGAGAAGAACGGAGCAGATGACGAATCTTCGTCATCCGCTCTTTCAATGAATTAAGTTTAAACTTATTTTTTATCTGCATTTACGGCGTTTGCTACGTCAGCTTGAGCATCCTCGGCAGAGGGATAAAGCATTGCTTTTTCGATGCGGATACGAGTGCCCGGAGCAATTTCGAGCATTACAACGTTTGATTCTTCGGAGATTTCAGCAATAGTTCCATGAATACCGCCTGCAGTGAGTACCTTGCTTCCTTTGGTGAGAGAGTTGCGGAATTTAATAGTTTCTTTTTGACGCTTTTGCTGAGGACGAATCATGAAAAAGTAGAATACGACGATCAGCAAAACAATCATAATCAATGAGCTATAACTCTGGTCCATAATCGTAGTGTTGTTTAGTTATTGTGTTATTAATTAAATTTTTTGATAATTCTACCTTCCTTACGGAGCTTGTCGGTGATAGTAGCGAGGATACCATTGATGAAAGAGCCGCTGCGTGCAGTGGAGTACCAATTGGCAATTTCAACGTACTCGTTGGTAGTAACCGAAAGCGGAATGTTAGGGAAGTCAATAGCTTCCGCCAAGGCCGTTATAAGTATAATAACGTCCATGAGCGCAACACGTTCGGAATCCCAGCGTTTAACGTTGATGAATTCATCAATGAGTGCGCGGTATTCTTCGCGGTGAGTTACTGCTGAGTTAAATAGCTTTATTCCGAATTCGGCATCCTCTTCATCTTTGAATTCGGGCATCAAAGAGTGGTTGGGATCATCTGCCAACTGTCGCATCGTTTTGAGCATGAAGCTCGACATAACTTCAACGTCATCATTCCAGAAGATTGAACGATTTTCGAGGCATTCACTCAGGTCTTCCGAGGGTAAGATGATATGTTTCATCAGCTTGCGCCAAAGAATCAGTTCATCTTCAATGGATTTCGCTCCCGGAGTTGCCATGTATTCTTTGTAATACTCTGATTGCATTACCAAATCGAGTAAGCGTGGGATAAGGCTGATGTCATCGGTCCAATTGATGCCCTTTGAGGTTATGTAATGCTGCATACCTTCATGGCAGGCAATTGATTCAATGAGCTTGGATTCCACAAATCGGCGGTCGGGATGCAGATCCTCCTCGGTAGGCAGATATTTGTTTGCATTAGCTTCCATTCGAGCCTCATTGGCGCGAATAATTTCAACCGGGAGCCAAAGCAACCAATGATATAGGTCGTAGGCTTGGTCAAGGGAGCGCTGAAGGTCTTTCTTGCAGGTAGAGAGCAAGTTGCGAGTGTCGCTGTATGTTTTTAGCGTTTCAACGAGCATTTTAGTGCCCATATCCAATCCGCGATTTGTGAAGTTCGCATTAGAGCGCAGAGCTTCGCCAACAGAAGGCAGTTTGGCAATGGCTAAGATTGCGGATTTCCAAAAATCGATTTCATCGGAGGGCGTTACCTCATTTGCTTTTATTTTTGACAGGGCACGATATGCAGGAATTGCTTTGAGTTTGGCAACCACCTCGGGGATAGCATTGTCGAATGCCACGATGCGTTCTCCATAATTTGCTATTATGGCTCGGACATCATCGTTGGCGGCCAGGAAACGTGCCACCTTTGTATCTGCAAACCGAGCACCGGAAATAGCTGCCAATATTTGTGGCGGAGTGGTTCTATTGGCTAAGACTTTATAGCCGGACAGTTCTAACAAGAGCAGAAGCAGTTCGGCATAAGCCTCATAGGAATACCTACGGTCAGGGGATGACGTTTCGATAGGCGTCTCCACTTTAAACTCGCTTCTTGAGAGCATATAGCTATAAAGAAGCTGAACGACCTTGAGGCGTATCAGTACGCGATTAACCATTTAGGATTTATCATTATAAATGGCGATAAAGGCTTGATTAGAAGCCTTTGTCACCATTTCATTTATTCGATTGGAGGAATTATTCTTTTACGCGTTCAACGTATGAGCCGTTGCGAGTGTCCACACGAACTTTGTCGCCGGTGTTGCAGAAGAGGGGCACGCGTACGGTAGCTCCTGTTTCAACAGTAGCGGGCTTGAGGGTGTTAGTGGCAGTGTCGCCTTTGATGCCGGGTTCAGTGTATGTGATTTCGAGGACAACGGACTGAGGCATTTCGCAAGTGAGGACTGTTTCACTTGCAGCGTGTACCATAGCTTCGCAAATGTCGCCGTCCTTGAGGAATTCAACGCCTTCAATGCTTTCGCCTGCAACGATGATTTCTTCCCATGTTTCAGTGTGGAGGAAGTGGTAGCCGAGCTCGTCTTTGTAGGAGTATTGATAGGGGCGACGTTCGATGCGCACTTCTTCAACTTTAACGCCGGAGTTCCAAGTTTTGTCGAGGATGCGACCTGTACGAACGTTTTTCAATTTAGTGCGAACGAAAGCCGGACCTTTACCGGGTTTAACATGAAGGAATTCTACGATGAAATAATATTGGCCATCGATGTCGAGGCACATACCGTTTTTAAAATCAGCAGTTGTTGCCATAAGAGTCTAAAAATTTCAATTTGTGTTAAGTTTCAGTGGTGCAAAGTTACGTCTTTTCCAGCAAAAACGCAAAAACTTGCGCAAGTAATCTAAATTTTGTAACTTTGCGGCATATATAGGTGCGAATAGCAAATAGGTAAAAATGATTAAAGAAGTTCTTGAACAGGTAGTACGAGAAGATCTCGCCGAGCTGTGGTCGGTTTTGACAACCGATGAAAAACGCTTGGTGACTGAAAATTTTACTCTGCATCATTTTAAGAAAAACCAAATCATCTATGCTGAGCATGATAAGCCGGAGATGCTTTGGTGTCTCATAAAGGGTAAAGTTAAGAAGTCAAAAGACGGAATTGGCGGACGGTCGCAGATTATCAGACTGATTCGCCCGGTGCAGTATTTCGGTTATCGAGCATATTTTGCCGGAGAATTATATGTCAGTTCAGCAACAGCATTTGAACAAAGCACGGTTGGCACTCTTCCGCTTGTGATTGTTGACGAGCTGATTCAGCGTAATAATGGAGTGGCTCGTCATTTCATTAAGGAATTATCAACAAATTTGGGCAATTCGGACACTAAGATCGTTAATCTGACCCAGAAGCACATTAGAGGCAGATTGGCCGAAGCGTTGATATTGCTGATTGAGAATTACGGGTTCGAGGAGGATTCTTCTACGCTTAAGATATATATGAGTCGTGAGGATTTGGCAAATTTGTCGAACATGACTACGGCTAATGCTATCAGAACCTTGTCATCGTTCGTTAGCGAGCGGTTGATTACGGTTGATGGCCGCCGCATTTGCATTCTTAATGAGGATGCGCTTCATAAAATCAGCAGATACGGATAAATCAGAAAATAATATAACCAATTTAATATCAGAACACAATGGCTAAAATCGGAACTCCATTCACTCCTTCAGGTAAAAAAGTACTGCTCCTTGGTAGCGGTGAACTCGGTAAAGAAGTGACAATCGAACTTCAACGCTATGGCGTTGAGGTGGTTGCATGTGATAAATATGCGTCAGCTCCGGCAATGCAAGTGGCAAACAGATGTCACGTTTTCAATATGCTTGATGGCGCAGAGATTCGCAGAGTGGTGGAATTGGAGCGTCCGGATCACATTATCCCCGAGGTGGAAGCTATTGCCACCGACACTTTGGTTGAGCTCGAAAAGGAGGGTTATAACGTTACTCCGACAGCTAATACGACCCTGCTCACGATGAATCGCGAAGGTATTCGCCGACTTGCTGCCGAGGAACTCGGATTACCCACTTCGGCTTATCGATTTGCATCGACTAAGGAAGAATTTGATGCTGCTGTGAAAGAAATCGGGTTGCCATGTGTGGTGAAGCCCGTAATGAGTTCGAGCGGTCACGGTCAGAGCACCATTAAGACTGCCGATCAAATAGATGCGGCATGGAAAGAAGCTCGCGAAGGCGGGCGCGCAGATGCCGGTCGGGTGATAGTTGAAGGCTTTGTGGATTTTGATTATGAAATCACGCTTTTGACTGTTCGTTCAGTGTCTGGTACCGAGTACTGCGAGCCGGTTGGTCACGTTCAAGTTAACGGAGACTACAGATATTCATGGCAGCCACAGCCCATGTCGGCTGTTGCTATTGAAAAAGCACGAGACATTGCCAAAAAGGTAACTGACGCACTTGGCGGATATGGCTTGTTCGGTGTTGAGATGTTTATCAAGGGTGATGAGGTGATTTTCAGCGAGGTTTCACCGCGTCCGCATGATACCGGCATGGTAACGATGATTTCACAAGACCTCAGCGAGTTTGCTTTGCACGCTCGCGCAGTGTTGGGCTTGCCCATTCCTGAAATTCGCTTCTTCGGTCCGTCGGCATCGGCAGCAGTCGTTGTTGAAGGTAATAGCAAAGAAGTTGTTATGGGTAACCTTGAAAATGTGCTTGCCGAGCCCGGAACTCAGATGCGCATATTCGGTAAACCTGAGGTGAAGGGACACCGCCGAATGGCTGTTATTTTAGCCACAGATTCTGACGTGGATTCTGCTCGGGCCAAAGCAGAACGTGCGCTGAGCAAATTAAATGTTGAGGTTAAGTAAACAATGTGGCTTTTATCAAAATTGTTCGGTCAATTTTGAGTGAATACCATTGAATGACAGATGCCAATATTAAAGGACCTCGATATTATCAGCGTTGTCTAATATAATGTGTTGCTCCTTGCCTTTTATTGCTAACGGGCTCTTTGACGATACATTAGTTTTGATGTTAGCAGCGATAATTGGCGGTGCCTCATTAGTCTTATTTTGTGTTCAGCTGCTTCGATTGCTCTTAAAGAAGGTAGGCAACAGCGCTTTTGCTCCTATATTTTTGCGAATGGTGAATGAGATCTTATCATTTCCATATATAATTCTACTAACATCAACGATTTTCATTTATAAAGGAATCGATGCGATGATTGGAATATGGGTGGCCGGATTCATGACTATTTGCATTATAATAAGTTATTTGCTTACAATAAAATCCATAGATAAGGGAATTTAGAGATACTATAATATTTAGTGTTTGGAATTATTCAGACTCAAATGTATGTTTATGCGTTTGGGTCTGATGTGTATATAGTATTTTATGCGGGATCTACGTCATAGTAGATGGTTGCTGATCGCATTGCCGGCGATTCATCGTGCATTTCTTCGTAGAGTTTGCGCAGCAGTTCTTTCACTTTGAGCATAGAGGCACCGACCTCGATTTTTAGCATGAAACGGCGAATGTAAAGCGATTGAATGCGTCCGACAGCGGGTTTGTCGGGGCCATTGACTCTATTGCCGAGAAGTGAGCGAAGCTTGGCTCCGTATTGTTCGGCAAGAACCTGAAGCGTTGTTTCCTCTCGGTGCTTCAAGTATATGAAAATCATTCGTGAAAACGGAGGGTAGAATCGCTGCCGGCGTTGCTCTAATTCATAGTTATAGAAGTCATTGTAGTTATGTTCGGTGAGGAACTTTAGGACCGGATGATCCGGTTGACCGGTTTGCACGATAACTTTTCCAGCTGTGTCGCGGCGGCCTGCTCTGCCTGCCACTTGCAGCAACATATTGAAAGCGCGCTCGGAGGCTCGGAAGTCGGGTAGGTTGATTAGAGTGTCGGCGCTGAGAACGCTGACAATGTTAACGGCATCGAAGTCTAATCCTTTGGTAACCATTTGGGTTCCAACAAGAATGTCGGCCTTGTGCTCGGAGAAAGTGTTGATAATTTCTTGATAGCCGTCCTTGTTTCTGGTCGTGTCAAGGTCCATTCTTAGGATACGAGCCGTTGGAAATTCTTTTTGGACTTCGTCTTCAATCTTCTCTGTTCCATAGCCAATAATTTCTATGGCAGGCTCTTGACAAACAGGGCAAGTTTTGGGTAGAGGGTAGGATGCTCCGCAATAATGGCAAATGAGTTTGTCTTCGTTGCGATGGTAAGTTAATGAAACGTCGCAGCATTCGCATTTGGGCACGTGGGCACACTGTTTGCATCGTGCCATAGGTGCAAAACCGCGACGATTGTGGAACACGATGGACTGTGAGCCTCGGCTGAGCGAGTTGCGGATTTGATCTTTGACTGACGGAGCGAAAGGGGAGTTTAAATAGCCCTTTTTCCACTCCTTTTTCATGTCAACAACTTCAATTTCCGGTAGTTTAACGCCACCGTATCGCTCAGTTAGCTGCACGTAGCCGTAGCGTCCTGATTGAGCTTTGTAGGTTGTTTCAATCGCGGGTGAAGCACTACCAAGCAGAGTTTTTGCACCATGCATTGATGCGAGAACAGTTGCACAATCACGTGCATTATATCTTGGCGCAGGGTCATATTGCTTATAGCTCGGTTCGTGTTCTTCGTCAACGATTACCAGACCTAATGTGGAGAATGGCAGGAAAATTGAAGAGCGCGCACCGATAACTACGCATGGTTCAGTCGATTGGCGAAGTCGTTTCCAGATATCGACTCGTTCGTTGTCGGTAAATTTGCTATGATAGACGATTACTTTAGTGCCGAATACTCGCTGCAGGCGTCCGGTTAATTGAGTGGTCAGCGCAATTTCGGGGACTAAGAACAGGACTTGTTTGTGGTCGGCCAGCGCCCGACTTATAAGATGAATATATACTTCAGTTTTTCCGCTAGATGTTACTCCGTGGAGAAGGGTTACGCTATGTTGCTGTTCAGTCCACGATGTGATGATATTATTTAGGGCAGCTTGTTGCGCATCGGATAGGGTGGGGAGTGGTTTCAGTTCCGCACCGGGATTTGCCGCAAATCTGTTTACATCACGTTTTACGATATTGACGATACCTTTTTCTGTTATAGCCTTTAATATTGCCGGCGAGCAGCCCGACTTTTCAAGCAATGCGGATTTTTCCACCTCACCGGTTTTAGTTGCCATTTGCAATATCGCCAAGAGTAGTTTTTCTTGTTTCGCGGCACCTTTCACCAATGCAAATGCCGATGTCCTCCAGCCATTCGAGGTGAAATCTTCGGGTAGGCATACGATAGATTGGCGTAGAGTTCTGTATCGTTCGAGAATTTTTTCAGAAACGATAATGAGACCGCGATCAATCAGTCGGGTGACATAGTGTTCGGGGCGAGCAGTCAGCCCGGTTTTTTTAGTCACTTCGCCGAGACTCATTTTCCCGTCGTGGGTTAATGCTTGCAAAATTAGAGCTTCTTCATCAGAAAGGTTCTCAAGTTCCGAAGAGTCGGCATAAGGAGCAAGTTCAAGAAACGTTTCGCTTTCAAGTTTTAACCCGGAAGGGAGGGCTGCATTCATTACCTCTCCAATTGAGCAGAGATAATAGTCAGAAATCCATTGCCACAACTTCAGTTGGGGATGGACAAGTGTGGGACAATCGGAATCGTCAAGAATGCGTAGAATGTTTTTGACTTCGTAGCCTTTTGGTTCGAGAGCAACGCAGTTGCACACTATTGCCGTGTAGAATTTTCTGCGACCAAATGGAACAATGACGCGCGAACCTACGTGAAGTTTGGAATGCTCTTCCGGCGATACGGAATAGGTGAAGGTCGCATTTAGCGGCAGCGGGACTATGACTTCGATGTAGTGCAAATGGGCGAGGTCTTAATCTGTTATGTCTTCGTAGATAGTGGTATCGGTGATGCCGGCTTGTGCGAGAGCTTCACGTCGTTCGCAGCACGTGCCACACTGTCCGCAGTGATATTTGCCTCCTTTATAGCATGAATATGTTGTGGAATAATCTATATTGAGGCTCTTCCCGATTTTTGCAATTTCGGTTTTTGTGAGATTGGTGTAGGGAGCATATAGGCTTAGATTCTCATATGTTCCTGCCGATATTGCGGCGTCCATTGCTGCGATAAACTCCGGGGTACAGTCGGGGTAAATCGTGTGGTCGCCGCCATGATTTGCGAGCATGACGGTGCGCAATCCTCGGCTTTCGGCGAGCCCGGCTGCTGTGGCCAACATAATACCGTTGCGGAATGGCACTACGGTTGAGCGCATATTTTCGTCTTCATAATTGCCATCAGGAATAGCTTCAGCGCCCTCGAGCAATGATGAATGAAAGTATTCTCCCATGAAGTCAAGATGAATTTCAAGGAGTTCCACCCCGAGTTTTTTGCAATGTAGCCGAGCACATTCCAGTTCTCGCAAATTGTGATTTGACCCATAAATGAAATTTACGGCAAGAGCAATTCGGTCAATTTTGTCATAAAGCATGGTGACGGAGTCCATGCCGCCGGAAAGTACTATGAGAGAGTCTTTTTCCATGCTTTTCAGCGTTTGGGATTAGTGAATTGTGACGCCATGTGCGACGCTATGCGAGATTGGAGGATAGCTTGGTGATTGTCATCGGCCCATTGGGCGTAAGGACGTATTGCTATGCCGCCTCTGGGAGTGAAGTAGCCGATCACTTCGATATAACGAGGCTGCATGAGGTTGATTAAGTCTTTCATTATGATATTTATGCAGTCTTCATGAAAGTCACCATGATTTCGGAACGAAAAAAGATAGAGTTTCAAACTTTTGCTTTCTACCATTTTTTCGCCCGGAATGTAGTTAATTATGATATGTCCGAAATCAGGTTGACCGGTTTTGGGGCATAGAGATGTAAATTCCGGACAATCCAATGTTACCAAATAGTCATTTTCGGGGTGCTTGTTTGGAAACCATTCCAGCAACTCGGCGGAATAGTCAGTGGGGTATTGTGTGTTACCGGAGCCCAAGAGGGTTACTCCTGAAAGTTCATCGTTGGTTCTCATAATTCAATATCTCTTACTTTGAGTCGTTCGCCATTTTCGTTAACTATTGAGCGGAAGTAGCGCTCATTATATCCGCCGTATTCGGGCTGAGCAGGCAAGCCGGTTTCCGTTCTTTTGAAACTTCCGTCGGGATTTTGACGTTTGATGTTACCGTCAAGGAATTTTATCGTCAAGAAGTCATTCAGTTCGAAGAAGCGAGCCGTTGCGTTATTTGCCAATTGATGAGACGTCTCGGTTAGGATTTTACGTTGTTCATCGGCATTTTTATCTTTGAGCTGCACAAGAAGTAAGTCGTGATTTTGGCGAGCATTATCTTCGAGTTCATTTTGAACGGCTCTGATGTCGGGTATCATTTGTGAATAACGATTATATGCCTGATTAGCCACCAGATTGTGTGCCCAGAATGCAGCGTTGCGACTTATTGTGTATAGGTCTCCATTGCCTTCTTGGAAACAATAGGGGACATCTGTCATTGTACAATATACCGGGGAATACACAGTTGTGTTTGCATCGTCTGCTCCGAACCACAAGGTTGCTTTCATGCCCGAGGGGGCACTATCTGAACATTGCGCAACGAATGAGAATCCGGTTTGTTGAGTTGCGATGGCTCTTTCATGGAAGTATTTGACCGAGTCAACCTCAAATTCCATAGGACGCCAACGATAGGGCACAGAGTAGGCGCCGGAGCCAATGTCGGTTGTCATATCCATCGGAGTGCCTTCAAAGTGGTCACGCATCATCCATTGCATTCCCTTTAAATCAACCTTTTTTTCCGGTTTGAACCACAGAGGCATGGGTTCGCCTTTCCCCTCCATAACCCAAGGAAGCCACTTGGCTGCTTCAGTCGGAGCATATCGATTGAAGAAGCTCCATGCGCGTGCATCGCATCCGCGCAGTGACATATAATCATAGACGCCGTAGGCCAAGGAGAACGAGAAATCTTCGTCTTTACCGTTAAAGTAGCCCTTTTCGCGTGCGAATGTGATAACATCGGGGCTGTAGAGTGTTGTTTCCGGTTCATTGAGGGGGAACTTATGAATGCGAGGATTGTTTGCATGTCCGCAAATGTATCCGTCGGGGACTTTGCGTGCCACCCACACTGCACCTTTCCGTCCGGGTCCTTTTCCAATCATTTCCATTATCCATGCTTCGTTCGGGTCGGCAATTGAAAAGGATTCACCTTCGGAGGCGTAGCCGTATTCTGCTACTAATGAGGTCATAATGTCGATGGCCTCACGAGCGGTTCGCGCGCGTTCGAGAGTGATGTAAATTAAAGACCCATAGTCGATTATGCCGCATGTATCGAGTAATTCATGACGTCCACCCCATGTGCTTTCTGCCATGGCAACACCATTTTCGTTAATGTGGCCTATGCGCGAGTATGTATGTGTCGGCTGAGGAATTTCGCCCAAGTAGCGACCGCTGTCCCAGTCATAAATTTTACGCATAGCACCGGGTTTATGATCTGCCGCAGCAAGGGCAGGCATGTCGCCATAGAGTGTATGGCTGTCGGCGGCATAGGTAATCATGACCGAACTGTCAGCGGTAGCTCCTTTTGTCGCGATGAGACTTGTGCAGGGCAAGGCACTCAAAGCGGATGATATGAGGGCAATGAATGAAAAAAATCTGAAATTCATATTATTTAATTGGTCTGGTTTATTATCGGCAAAGTTAATAAAAAACTCGGAGATTTACTAATACTATGAGTTATTGTGTCTCGTATTTATTGTAAGTTGCGTATATGGCGGATTTTTCGTAACTTTGCACCATTAAAGCTATAGCATTTACATGAAATCATCGGCTGACGTAACCAACCAATCAGAGTCATCGCTGCGAGAGCTTTTTCCGGAGCCGGCAGTGCAGCGTTTGCCTTGGTATTATACGTATGTCAGTCAGTTGCATAGTTTAGGCGTTGAGCAGGTTTCCAGCACACAGATTTCCAAGTATTTAAATGTGGAGGCATCGCTAATAGCCAAGGATTTGAGCTATCTGAATATTCGAGGGAAAACTCGAATCGGATATGACGTTGAGCAATTGAAGGCTGCATTGGCAAACTTTTTGTGTTTTCATAAAGCACATAAGGCCGTTGTTTTTGGAGTTGGCAGCCTTGGTGCTGCTCTGATTAGTGATGTGGGGTTGGAGCGTTATGGCCTTGAGATAGTTGCCGGTTTTGACATAGCAAGCCGTCAAAAAATTGGAAAAACGCCCGTCTATGATATTTCAGAAGTAAAAAATCGAATAGCAGAGCATAATGCCGAGATAGGGATATTGACAGTTCCACCAAACGTGGCACAATACGTTGCCGATCTTGCTGTTGATGCCGGCATTAAGGCATTATGGAATTTTACTCCTCACAGATTGAATCCGCGACAAGGCATTGTGATACAAGACACTTCAATTTATTCACAGTTAGCCTTGATGTATAATCGTCTTGAACTGCTGAAGAATTTACAGAGATGAAGCTTTTGATATATAATTTAGATAAGCGGATTCATGTTGTTTCCGATTCCTCTATAGCTCGCTCCGGTCAGCCATGGTTTCTTCCGGATTTTGGAGAATCATGGAGGTGGCGACAGGCTTTAGCCGTTAAGATTTCTCGTTTGGGAAAAGGTATTCATCCGAAGCACTTGATGCGTTATGTTGATGAGATGACTTTGTTGTGGGTGGCGGAATCGGACTCATGTGAGGCGTTGGATTTCATTGACGGCAGAGTGGTTTGCGGAAGTTGGATTCCTATTAACGATGAACTGCCAGAGATGCTTGCTGATGCTATTATCGATGCATCAAAGTATGCTACTCTCAAGAATGGAGACATTATAGCAGTGATGACAGATGCAGCTCCACAAATTATCGAGCCGAATACAGCCATTGAACTAAAATTACATAACCAAACCGTTATTAGATTTAATATTAAGTAAAACACTTAGTAAATTCTTCTCTCCAACCAATCAATGATTATGAATTTGAATAAATATATTTCTTCTATCTTATTTGCTGCACTAACATCAGTCAGCACTATCAGTATTTCTGCTCAGGATACAGAGCCGGTAAAATCAGTGTTATCATCAGGTCACTGGGTAAAGTTCAGAGTGAACGAAGACGGTGTTTACGGGTTAAGTGATTCGCGCCTTCGTGAGCTTGGATTCTCAGATCCGTCGAAGGTCAAGGTTTTTGGTTATGAACCTACAGTGCTTCTTGACCATAATCCGTCAACAGTGCCTACTGATTTGCCCGTTGTTCAATCTGTTTATGCTGACGGGCAACTCTTGTTTTACGTGCGTAGCAATGTAGATATTGTTGCTGAATTATGGTCAACTCAAAAAACTTCCACCTACTCGCATGAAATTCATCCGCATTCAAAGGGTGCAACTTATTTTTTAAGTGATATTGAATGCGACGCATCCGAAGTTGTCGAGCTTGGCGACCTTTCAAATGTGGAAGGAGTATTAGATAAGCATCAGTCAGTGATTTTTTACGAAGATGAGGCGGCAAATTATTCTGATGGCGGAACGTGGTTTTTGTGTGAAGCACTTGATGAAAAAACTAATCCGTCACAGTCGCATAATCTCAGTTTGAAAGATATTGCAGACGTTACAACTGCTGAAATGTTTTATGTCGGAGTTTTGTCTCCTGAGGTCAATAATCAAAATAATTTTATTCAGGCTGATTATGACAATGAAGTAACGGTTGCAAGCGTCTCGGGAAATTATAGCCGTGCAATTGATACTCACGAGAAGTTTCGCCCTTCATTTAGACTTCAGAAATTGCAGCTTCCGCAGTCATGTTTGAATGGTGATTTGTCATTTAATGTTGAGTTCAGTGTTAATTCTGCCGCGACGGAGATGCTTGGTATATGTGCATTGGATTATTTCATGTTGAAATATGACCGATCCAATGACCTGACTGACGAATCGCAAATACGAATGTATTTTGATAATAATACGAATACGAATATTCAATTTTCAGGCGCGGATGAAGGCAATTGGTTGGTTTGGAATGTAACTAATCCAAATGCAATAAATCAATTAAGAAAGATTGCAACAGCAACTGACGATGTGTTTGCATGTCAGTTGGCCTCATGTGCCGGCACGAAGAATCCGAATGTGGTTGTTGCATTTAGAACTGATGTGTCTCAGCCTGAACCGGAAATTTTAGGCGAGATTGATAACCAAGATTTGCATTCAATTGAGGTGCCGGATTTATTGATTGTCACTTCAGATGTGATGATGTCGGCCGCAGAAGTAGCCGCAGATTTTCATCGTCGTCATCAAAGCATAGATGTTGCTATTATTGATCAGCAACAAATTTTTAACGAATATTCGTCAGGCAATGTGTCGCCTGAGGGTGTGAGGCTGTTCGTTAATGATTTATATGGTAAGGATAGCCACAAATTGAAGGCAGTTTTGCTCATCGGACCTGCTACTATAAGAAATGCAGAAATGATTCAACCCGGTTCGTCAGCTGTGGTAGGTAGTGAAAATGAAGATTATTCTAAATCTGCCAAGGTTACACATAACTTTATCAGCGATGCGTTTTTCGGGTATATCGGTGGACCGGCAACGACCGGCAACTGGGCCTCTCGTAATCGTTACTACAAGGTTTTCGGCAATACGGAGAGAGTGCCCGTGGGTCGTTTGCCTTTCAGTTCGGTTGATGATGTGAGAGCCTATTATCGTAAGGCTGAAAGTTATATGACGAGTTCACATGCCGCGCCTTCTATCGGGAACGTAATATTATCGTCGGATTATGCTGCCGCAAATGAAGCTTCGCACTTGTACGATTCCAAAACACTTGTGACGGCTTTAGGCGAAAAGGCCGATACCGACGTGACTGTTACTTATGCCGCATCAAATTTATTAAGTATTAAGGATAATACTGTCAATAAACTGGTTTTGAAGAATACATTGGAGCGTGGAGCACAAATGATGGCTTATTTCGGTCACGGTGATTTAAATCAGATTGGTGGGTCGAACTCAACAACGGATTTCTTGATTCATAACTCGAATGTTGATGCAATCAAAAATCCCGGCAGGTATCCGGCAATATATTTCTTCGGCTCATGTTTTGTGGGTGCAATGGATATGCTGGAATCCAATCTTGCTGCTTCTATTGTAAAGCAAGAATTTGGAGGCCCCGTGGCTATGATAGCGTCATCGCGTTCGGTATATCAGCCTGAAAACAGAGCCTTGGGACAGGCAGTGACTCGAGAGTTATTTGCCGCGAAAAATGGAGTATGGTTAGGCGAAATTTGGAAAAATGCGTTGAGCTTTACAAGCAGAGACGTTATCGATTATATTTGTAATCAGCTTTCATATAACTTTATCGGCGATCCCGCGTTGCCATTATTTGCTTCTACCAATTCTGTTACTGTTTCATCAGTTAATGATGAAATTAGTGCATTGATTGCTTCCGGGAAGAACGTTATTAGCGGTATTGTTACAGATGAATCCGGAAATGTTGATGATGAATTTAATGGAAGCGTATTATTGACGGTATATGATGTCCCCACAGTAATGACAAATTTGGCAAAAACAAGTGGTGTGACTGTTCATTCAACGTTTGTGAGCGAAGTACTGACGGATTACAACATTATCGGTGAATATAAGGCAGATGTTAAAGATGGTCGGTTTACGCTGAATTTTGTAGGTCCTGTGTCAGCCAAAGAGGGTGAACATAGAGTGCAAGTCTATGTATATTCATCTGATGGTCAGAAGCGAGGCGTAGGCTCTATGTCAGGGCTTTCATTGATAGAGGCTGATGACTCTTTTGTCTCGGAAAGTGAGCCTATTGAGATTGTTTCCTTCATGGCGGGTGACGGATTGAATGATGAAATATTTAAGGGCCAGTCAGTATTGAGGGCTGAAATTATTGCTCCGGCGGGCTTGGCAAGTGCAAACCAGCTTCAGAGCCCTGCACGTCTCGTAGTTGATGGCGTTACATACACTAATGTTGGCCGTTTGTTGAATTATGCCGGCGATGGCAAGTATATAATGGAGTATCCGCTCACAAGGTTGTCGTTGGGTCGACATCAAGCGTCGCTTAAAATTCAAGATGCCGATGGTAATTGGGCAGAGGCTGAGGTAGAGTTCACTTCAATGACTTCATCAAATGGTGTTTTATCTGTTGATGTCATTGATGACGGGGTTTATTTTGACCTTGAATCTTCAATGTCTGCAGCCGCAAAAAATGTTTTATTTATCGAAACATTGTCAGGTGAAATTGTTAGGACTCTGACCGTTGGCACTTTCCCGGTAAAAATTTATTTAGAACCCGGGGCGTATAGAGCTTTTGTTCAGCAACAAGAACCCCGCTCGGTTTCATCAACTCAAAAAGAGGTGTTTTTTGTTGAGTAAATTTATACGTGAGATTAGTAAGTCGCGTCGTAAGTTTCATAATTTTGTTGATTGCCTTTTCTGCGGAGGCAACAAATCATAATGACAGTTTGAGTATAGATTCTTCATCTCGAAGAAATATATTTCAAAAGATTTATGATTATGTTGCTTCCGCTAATGATCCGGACCCCGGTAAGAAGTTTGATTTTAGCATAATCTGTGCTCCATATTATATGCAAGACACGAGTCTTGGCATAGCGGTTGTTGCAGCCGGGATATTTCAGAATGATACAACAAATTTCAGTGCTCCTCCCGGACAGATAAGCTTATATGCCGAAGCATCGATTACCGGTTATTATAAGGTTGGCATTGAAGGTTCGAATCATTTCAACGGGGATAGAATTAAGCTATATTATGATGCTTCTTTTGAGTCCATGTCGGCACATTATTGGGGGATAGGCTATGATCAAAATCGAAATGATGCAAATGAGGTAAAGTATAGACGATTAAACGCTTCGGTGACCGCTGCATTATCGTTTAACGTAATCACTCCGCACTTATATGTAGGACCGATTATTAATTTTGATTATACAGAAGGGAAAAATATAACGGATACGAAATTATGGAATTATCAACGGAGGAAAATATTTTCAGGAGGTATAGGCATTGGCGTGTCGTATGACTCTCGTGACAATATATTTAACGCTTATAAGGGATTATATGCTTCGATAAACCAAACTTTTTTACCAAAGTTTATTGGTAACAGATATCCGTTTACCGTTACAGAGGCGACGCTATGTAACTATTTTCAAGTATGGAAAGGCGGCATTATTGCAAGCCAACTCCATGCGAGGATGACGTATGGCGATACTCCGTGGTCCATGATGTCTAAGCTCGGTGACAGCTATACCATGAGGGGCTATTGGGAGGGGCGATATAATGACAAGTGTGTTGCTGATGCCACACTTGAATTAAGACAGCACCTATTTAGCCGATTTGGAATGGTAGTATGGGGAGGAGTGGGGTGCGTTGCTCCCACTGTGAAAGGTATATTTAAAAGTCACGCACTTTGGAATGCCGGTGTCGGACTGCGGTGGGAGTTTAAACATCGAGTGAATCTTAGAGTTGACTACGGTTTTGGTGAACACCAAAATGGTTTAGTATTCAGTATCAATGAGGCTTTCTAATACGCAACGTTGACGTTCATTTTGAGAACTCTTCGTATGCTTTAGCCAAACGAAGTTCGTAGCTGTGTTTTTTGTAGCCGGGACCGTTATAGCGCAAAGAAAATGCGTCCCAGTCTCTGGATTTTATGTATTTGACTAAACGACGTGCACGCATGAAGTCGGCGAATAACTCAAGCTGTTCGAGTTCGGAATATGATGTGCGTTCAACAAACTCAAACACAGATTCACATCCACATAGTTTCCAATTGAAGCCTCCAATTTGGAACATCCCCCAGAAAGTTCCCTCCAGTGCGGCAATGCTGTCGATGCTCATTGCACTTTTAAGCCTTGCATATTGAGCTTTTTGTGTAGAGCCAAATTTTTTCTTATTTAACTTATTAAAAACATCCGGGTGAGATTCCTTGTATAGGTCAATGTTTATTCCGCGCTGCTTTGCCGCTTGTCGGAACATTGCGAGGTCAAAACTGATAATGGGAGTAGAATCGGGGTTGAATCCCTTGGCTTTTGGTCCCGCCTCAATGCTAACGATGGCGCGAATGGCCGCTGTTGGAATCTCGAGCTCGGCGGCAACTCGTTCGTAATCGTTGATTGTTAAGTTTTTGTAGCGAAGAGTGTCGATTGGTTCACTCTTTGATGAGTCATCTATCGAGGGGATTGAGTCTCTGGAGTGAGGCTCGGTTTCATCATCTGTCGACGGCAAGGCAGGAGGCTCGCTGACAGTGGCGCTCACAAGCGTCAATACGCCCAAGGGTAGGGCGTATCGACGGAGTCGTGAGTGTCTTTTTTTCATTTTTTCAAGTCTGAAACTTTTTTAAGTATGAGAAGAAGTTGATCCCAGAAGCGAGCCACTGTAGGAATTAACATCCGTTCAGACGGAGAATGTACGCCGCGCAGAGTCGGACCGAATGATGCCATATCCAGATTAGGATATTTTTCCAAAAGCAGGCCACATTCAAGTCCTGCGTGTATGGCGGTAATCAGAGGTTTTTCGCCATAAAGTTCCTCGTATGCTTCACCAATAACGTGCATAATGGGCGAGTTCATGTTGGGCTTCCAACCGGGATAGCCTTCACCGTGTTCAACCTTTGCTCCAGCAAGAAGGAAGTGAGCTTCCACCTGATTAGCAATATCCCACTTGCGTGACTCAACTGATGAGCGTTGAGATGTGGTGACAACGATTGTGTTATCTTTACCCATTTTTACGCTGGCGAGGTTTGTTGATGTTTCTACTAAACCTTCAAGTTCGCGGCTCATAGAAACTACACCATGCGGTGCTGAGTAGATGCTTGTGATCAGAGCATTTGCAGTAGAAGCATCGACGATTGATTCGGGGGTTTCTGCGGATTCAATATCGATTTTTAAGGTAGTTTCAAGTCCTTCGTATTCGCCTGCAATGCGAGCGCAGTAATCATTGAAGTCAGCCATCAGTTGATGTTTATAGTCAGATGGAACACCAATAATGGCGTGAGCGGCACGAGGAATTGCATTTCTAAGATTTCCGCCATCAATTTCAGCGAGACTTACCTGAGTTTTTTTGCTTTGTTCCCACAAGAAGCGAGTCAGAATCTTATTGGCATTGGCGTGACCGAGGTGAATGTCGCCACCACTGTGACCGCCAAGGCCACCACTAACGCTTACTTTCAAATATGTTAATTCTGAAGGCGCAGGAGCGGGTGAGTATGAGAAAGTACATACGGTGTCAACGCCACCGGCGCAACCGATAAAGATTTGTCCGTCATCTTCGGAGTCAAGGTTCAGAAGCATATCGCCCGAGATCATGTCGGCTCCAAGGTTATTTGCTCCGGTCATTCCGGTTTCTTCATCCATAGTGAAGAGCGCTTGAATGGGACCGCAGACCACATCGGGCGAAATTAGTACAGCTAGCGCTGCAGCCATACCAATGCCGTTGTCTGCACCGAGTGTTGTTCCATCGGCAGTAATCCAATCGCCGTCAATGATTGTGGTAATAGGGTTATTGTCGAAGTCAAACGGCTCATTGCTTTCACACACCATGTCCATGTGGCCCTGAAGAATGATTGTTGGGGCATTTTCATGACCGGCAGTGGCGGGACGAGTCATCACGACGTTACCAATGGGGTCTGTCTTAACCGGGATATTATGTTTTGCGGCAAAATCAAGTAGATACTTGCGAATCTTTTCCTCCTTTTTTGAGGGGCGCGGAACTTTGGTGATTTCGTCAAAAATTTGCCACACAAGTGCGGGTTTGAGGTCTTTAATAGTCATTTTTATTTACAAAAGTGATTGTGATTGTTAAAATTACTTTATTTGTGACGTCTAAGTTACAAAATATTTCGTAATTGTGCCAAAAATTGAGGAAACTTTCTTACTTTTGCACTAAAATTTAACTATATAATCACACAATAATTTCAGAAATTTTACATGAAAAAATTTTCAATCTACGCTTCGGCGATTATGGTGGCCCTTTTGATGTCGACCACTTCTTGTTCAAATAATGAATCTAATACTGAAGTTAGTGAGGAATCAGTTGCTGCAGGTGCATCTGCCGTTCAAAAGGATTCCGTTGGTCACGTTACCGAATTTGCCAAGCATGTTCGTTATGTTGATATGCAAAAAGTACAAGCGCAATATACAAGTTGGCAGGAGCTTGTGAAGCTTCAAAATGATTATGCCGAGAAATTTGCTGCGTATCAGAATGAATTGGGTGCAAGCTTGCAAAAGAAGCAAACCGCTATCGAGGAAAAGCGCAGTCGTAACGGTTATTTGACTCAGGAAAGCTTTGCACAGGATGTAGCCGATTTTGAAAAAGCGCAGAATGATGCAAACAACAAACTTGCAGCGCGTCAAGAAAAATATGCTCTTGAAATCAATAAGAAACAAGAAGTAATTCTTGACTCAGTTTATTCCGTTATCAATGATATGAGTGTTAAGTATCAGCTCGATGCTGTGCTTGAAAAGTCAGCAGGCTTGTACCTTAATCCTCAGCTTAACCTGACCGATGAGGTTATTGAAGAGCTGAATCGCCGCATTGCTACACCTGAAGCTGCACAGTGACAAAAAAACTGATAATAATACCAACGTATAATGAGCGGGAGAACATACGGCCGATGATTGAGGCCGTTATGTCACTCCCTCTCTTTGCTGATTTGCTTATTGTAGATGATAATTCACCTGATGGAACTGCATTATTAGTCAAAGAAGCACAGCAAGATTACCCCAATCGTATACATTTGATATCTCGTTCAGGTAAACTTGGACTCGGAACGGCATATATTAATGGCTTTAAGTTCGCTTTAAGTCATGGGTATGATTACGTGTTTGAAATGGACTGTGATTTTAGCCATAATCCGGCAGATATTCAGCGATTGTATGATGAGTGTGAGCTGAATGGTTCCGACATGGCCGTAGGTTCGCGCTATAAATCAGGGGTAAACGTTGTGAATTGGCCAATGGGCAGAGTCTTGATGAGTTATTTTGCATCAAGGTATGTGCGTTTCATTACCCGAATGCCTGTTAATGATACAACCGCAGGATTTGTGTGCTATAAAGCTGATGTGCTTCGAGCCATGGACCTTGACAATATTAGGTTTAAGGGCTATGCTTTTCAGATAGAAATGAAATTCACAGCGTATCAACTCGGTTATAAAGTAAGTGAGGTTCCAATAGTTTTTACGAATAGAGTTCTTGGAACATCAAAGATGAATTCCGGTATTTTCGGGGAAGCATTTTTAGGTGTTATAAGCATGAAATTACGTTCATTATTTAAGAAACCACGTAGAAAGAGTGAAAACGCTGATATATAATGCCGAAATAATAGCTGAAAATGGTATTACTTTCAATCCCGGATGGATTTTAATTGAAGATGAGCGCATTTCAGCTTTAGGAGAAGGAGAAGCAGTACCGGTTGCAGAATGTAAAATTGATGCACAAGGGGATTTGATTATTCCCGGCATGATAGATACGCATGTGCATTTTCGCGAACCGGGTCTGACTCATAAGGCGGATATTTCCTCTGAAAGTGCTGCTGCAGTGGCCGGAGGTGTGACTTCATATTTTGATATGCCTAATTGTGTGCCGCCGACAGTTACGTTAGCAGCATGGGCAGATAAGATGGAGAGAGCCAAGGCCACAAGTCATGCAAATTATGCCTTTTATATCGGTGCTACTAATTCCAATTTGGAAACCGATATTTTAAAGGCGGATTTCTCTCAGATTCCCGGTGTTAAATTGTTTTTAGGCTCTTCGACCGGAAATTTGCTTGTAGATTCTCAGGAGTCTTTAGAAAAACTTTTCAAAGAGGTTAAAGCGGTAATTTCTGTTCATGCTGAGGACAATCGTCGAATCTCGGATAATACAGCCAAAGTTAAGGCACAGTTTGATGGTGCTGAGATTCCGATTAAGATGCATCCAATCATCAGAGATACACAAGCATGTTTGGATTCAACAGCTTTTGCGGTTAAATTAGCAGAGAAGACCGGAGCGAGATTACACGTTCTTCATGTTTCAACGGCAGAGGAAGTGGAATTGTTGAAGGGACTCAATAGCAAGAACATTACATCTGAAACGTGTGTGCAATACTTGACGTTTACAGATGCTGATTATGATAGGCTCGGTTCGAGAATTAAGTGCAATCCGGCAATAAAATCTGCGAATGATCGAAGCGCACTGATTCAAGCGATTAAGACCGGAAATATCAGTATAGTCGGCTCCGATCATGCGCCTCACTTACTGCAAGAAAAGGTCGGAGATGCGTTGACGGCACCGAGTGGGATGCCAAACATGCAGTTCCAACTTCCGATTCTGCTTGATATGTTTAGTGCAACAGAAGTAGTGAAGATTACAGCACAGAATCCGGCAGACATATTTAAAATCGAAGGTAGAGGACGGATTAAAGTTGGAGCGTATGCCGATATGGTTCGAGTTGCCCGCATTGAGCATACAATTAGTGATGCCGATTCATTAAGTCGTTGTGGATGGACTCCGGCATCAGGAATGAAGTTAAGGCATAAGGTTGTAACTACTTGGGTTAACGGTAATATTGCGTATAATGAAGGAAAAGTTACAGACTCTCGTTTCGCAAAATCATTGAAATTCAATATATAAGAAAAACAAAATGAAAACCAACATAGGAGTATTTTTTGGAGGTCGCTCCACCGAGCATGAGATTTCTGTTATATCTGCTTCTCAAGCCATGGCTGCTATCAATCGTGATAGATATGATGTGACGCCGATATACATTACCAAACAAGGCAGATGGTTTACAGGGGAAGCCTTGCTTGATATTAAGAATTATAGAAATCCGAAGGATTTGATTGCAAAGTGTACGGAAGTATATATGCAGCCGGTTTATGGTGATTATCATTTGTATAGGACTAAACGTACACTTTTTGGCGGGAACGGAGTATTAACCAAACTTGACGTCGTTATTCCCGTTCTGCATGGCTCTAATGGCGAGGATGGTATTTTTGAAGGTGTACTTGAGAGTATCGGTATTCCTTATGCAGGATGCAATACTCTCGCTTCTGCTAATGGTATGGATAAAATTACCATGAAGATGATACTTGCAGCAGATGGAGTTCCTGTTGTACCTTATGTGTGGTTCACCGATAAAGAATGGTTTAATAAACGAGACTCATTGGTGGAAAACATTGAGTCGAAGCTCGGTTACCCCGTGATTATAAAGCCGGCGAATTTGGGTAGTTCGGTAGGTATAGGTTCGGCGCATAACAGAGAGGAATTGATTGAGCGAGTAGCGGATGCACAGCGATATTCCACTCGAATTATTGTTGAGCATATGTTGGCAGATATGCAAGAAATTAATTGCTCAGTGTTAGGCGATTGCGATGATTATAGAACGTCGGTTCTTGAAGAACCTATCAAGAGTTCAGATTTCTTGACGTATGAGGAAAAATATGGCTCCGGCTCAGGTACGAAGTCGGGTTCCAAGGGAGTAGGTATGCAACGCTCGCAGAAACGTATTCCTGCTGAGTTGCCAGATGACGTCACCAAGAGAATTCAATACTTGGCGGGTGAAACATTTCGCATCCTCAGTTGCCATGGTGTGAGCCGTGTTGACGTAATGATTGACAAGTCGGACGGTGAGATTTATGTAAACGAAATCAATACAATTCCGGGGTCGCTCAGTTTCTATCTATGGGAGGCTACCGGACTGTCGTTTGAAAAATTGATGGATACTTTGGTTGACCTTGCTGTAAAGCGCAAAAGAGAACTTGAGAAAAAGACAGTTAGTTATGACCAAAATATCTTCGCAATGGGCGGCGGAATGAAAGGTGGCATAAAGAAATGACCTTTCTGGAACTCGTTTCATCTTTTGTTTCTTCGGAGCGGTTATTAACTCCCGAAGCAAAGGTTGTAGTGGGTTTGAGTGGCGGTGCTGATTCTTCGGCACTGCTCGCTGTTTTATGTGAATTGGGCTATGAATGTCATGCCGTGCATTGTCATTTCGGATTACGCGGCAGCGAAGCTGACAGAGATTTAAATCATTCAAGGCAGCTTGCAGCGCGTTTTGGCGTAGAATTTTATAGTGTTTATTTCGACACATACGCTTATGCGAAGCAAAATGGAGTGAGCCTTGAAATGGCGTGCAGAGAGCTGCGTTATGATTATTTTGAGAAACTGTGTGATCAGCTTGGGGCGGATGTTATTGCTGTCGGGCACCATAAGGAAGATAATATAGAAACCTTTTTCTTAAATCTCCTGAGGGGCTCCGGATTACATGGGTTAAGGGCAATGTTACCGCGGAGAGGACGAATTGTGCGGCCGCTGCTAAGTGTTTCTAAATCTCAAATTTTGGATTTCTTGAGAGTTAGAGGCATTGAATATGTTGAGGATTCATCCAATTCATCAAATGACTTTAGAAGAAATAGACTAAGAAACGTTGTGTTGCCAATTCTGGAAGAGCAATTCCCCGGATCATTGGATGCAGTGCATGAAAGTGTTAAAAACCTAAGGCGAAATGAGGAGTTATATAATGCGTTATTGCCGAAGAGAGTCAATTGTTTGGATGGCATTACTGAAACTTTATTGTTTGAGTGGCTTTCGCCATTTGGATTTAATTCAGCTCAATGTGAGCAGATTTTAACTTCCACTCCCGGTGCGCAGTTTATGAGTGATACGCATAAGCTTACTTTATGCAAAGGTAATTTCTATGAGCTTGATGAACTGCAGTTCAGATTGGAGCGACCACGTTTAAACGGAAGGATTTATCCGCGCCCTAAAAACTTTAAGCCAAGTAAAGGTGTATTATATTTAGATGCAGATAGTGTGAATAAGAGCAAAGGAAACTGGGAATTGCGTCTGAGGCGTGCCGGTGATAGAATCAAACCATTTGGCATGATTACCGGTACTAAGTTGGTAAATGACATTCTTGCGGAGGCCGGAGTGTCTGTTTCCGGACGTGATAGAAGTTATGTATTAACTCTTGATGGAGAAATTTTGTGGGTTGTAGGTGTTAGAGCGTCAGCACACTATCCTGTTACCGAGTCAACGAAAAATATAATTGAGATATATCATGAAAAAGAGAGAGATTAAGATAGAAGTAGAGCAATTAACGCTTGATGATTTGAATGAATCTGAGTTCGAACTTGTAAAGTGTGCGAAATCTCAGACTTATAAGAGTTACGCTCCGTATAGTAAATTTAACGTTGGTGCGGCCATTTTGCTGGATAATGGTGAAATAGTTTGCGGGTCAAATCAAGAAAATGTGGCATTCCCTTCAGGATTGTGTGCCGAGCGAACGGCTGCGTTTTATGCCCATTCCAAGTTTCCGGATGCAAAATTTAGGACTATTGCTATCGCAGCACGTGGAACAGATGGCATGCCTCTACCTGAGCCGATTTCTCCGTGTGGTGCATGTCGGCAATCTCTGTTACAATATGAATTATTGGCGGAATCGCCAGTGGCGGTTTTGTTAGTCGGCAAAGACTACATTTACAGGCTGCCGTCAGTCAGCAGCCTGTTACCCTTAGCGTTTACAAGTCTTTAGCGAGAGGTTTGTAAGGTTCCATCGTCTATTCGCTGAAGATAATCAGAGTAGGCGAGTGCTATTCCTTCGGGTAGTTTGGTAGAATATGTCCACCCGAGTTTTTTTGCTTTACTAACGTCGAGCAACTTTCGAGGTGTTCCGTTCGGTCGGCTCGTGTCCCAAAGTATTTCGCCCTCATATCCAACGATTTTCGCCACCAATTCAGTCAATTCACGTATAGTCAGTTCTTCGCCTGTTCCTGCATTGACAGTTTCGCTGCCGCTATATGTGTTCATTAGGTACACACATAGTTGCGCCAGGTCATCAACATAGAGAAATTCGCGTAGCGGAGAACCATCGCCCCAGCACGTAACCGTTTTTAACCCGGATGTTTTAGCTTCATGAAATCTGCGTATTAGTGCAGGGAGGACATGAGAATTTTCAGGATGATAGTTGTCGCCGGGCCCATATAGATTGGTTGGCATGACGGAAATAAAGTCTGCGCCATGCTGCTTACGAAGATATTCGCAATATTTCAGTCCGGATATTTTGGCAAGCGCGTAGGCTTCGTTTGTTTGTTCGAGCGACGAGGTAAGCAAACAACTCTCCGGCATTGGTTGAGGTGCCAAGCGTGGATAGATACAACTGGAACCGAGAAATTCCAATTTTTTGCAGCCATTGGCCCATGCTGCGTGAATGACGTTCATTTCAAGCATCATGTTAATATACATAAAGTCAGCCGGCATTGCTGAGTTTGCGGCAATGCCACCGACTTTAGCTGCGGCAAGAAAAACATATTCCGGTTTTTCAGTTGCAAAAAATTCCTCAACATCTGATTGTCGAGTCAAATCGAGTTCGGAGTGAGTGCGTACAACTATGTTATTATAGCCTTGGCGCTTGAGTTCTCGAACTATCGCAGAGCCAACCATGCCACGATGTCCTGCCACATATATTTTGGCTGATTTGTCCATCATAATTTATGAGTGATAATTATTATTGAGGACGTATTCGAGGTCGTGGTTAACCATTAATCGTACCAATTCATCAAACGATGTTTTAGTAGGGTTCCAGCCTAATAGAGTTTTGGCTTTTGTCGGATCTCCGAGTAATTGATCGACTTCACACGGGCGGAAATATTTCGGGTCAACTTCAACGAGTACTCGTCCCGTATTTTTATCAATTCCTTTTTCTTCAATGCCGGATCCTTCCCAGCGTAGTTCTATACCTGCAGCCTCAAATGCCTTCTGAGTAAATTCTCTAACGGAGTGCATTTCGCCTGTTGCGATTACGAAATCGTCGGGTTGCGGTTGTTGAAGAATAAGCCACATACATTCGACGTAGTCGCGTGCGTAGCCCCAGTCACGCATTGCATTGAGATTGCCAAGATAGAGCTTGTCTTGCAGCCCATGAGCGATTCGGGCTGCTGCGAGGGTTATTTTTCGAGTAACGAATGTTTCTCCTCTGCGTTCGCTCTCATGGTTGAAAAGAATGCCATTGGCAGCAAACATTCCGTAGCTTTCCCGATAATTTTTCGTTATCCAAAATCCATACATCTTTGCCACGCCGTAGGGTGATCGAGGATAAAATGGGGTAGTTTCCTTTTGAGGAATTTCTTGAACTTTACCGAATAATTCGGAAGTTGATGCTTGATAAATTCTGCACTTCTTTTCCATGCCGAGGATGCGCACCGCTTCAAGCAGGCGTAATGTGCCTACCGCATCAACTTCTGCAGTAAACTCCGGCACGTCAAACGATACTTTTACATGGCTTTGAGCAGCAAGATTATAGATTTCATCAGGCTGTACAAGCGCAATGATACGGATTAATGACGAACTGTCGGTCATGTCGCCCCAATGAAGGTTGATGAGGCGAGATTTTTTCATGTCTCTTACCCATTCGTCTAGGTATAAATGTTCAATACGTCCGGTATTGAATGAAGAGCTACGGCGCATGATTCCATGCACCTCGTAGCCCTTTTCAATAAGGAATTCGGCCAAGTAGCTTCCGTCTTGGCCGGTAATTCCTGTAATTAGTGCTTTTTTCATTATTTGAGTCCACGGTTGCGGAGCAAAGCCTCAACAGCCGGTTTGCGTCCGCGGAAGTTAATATATAGTGTCATAGGATCTTCCGAACCCCCTGCCTCAAGGATATTCTTTTTGAATGAAGCCGCAGTTTCGGGGTCGAATATGCCACGTTCTTCGAACAGTTCAAACCCGTCGCTATCGAGTACTTCTGCCCACAGGTAGGTGTAATAACCTGATGCGTAGCCATCGGAGCCAAATACGTGTTTGAAATATGGAGAACGATAGCGGAATTGAAGTTCTTCGGGCATACCGAGTTCTTTGGCAACGTTGCGCTCAAACTCCATAACGTCGATAGAATCATTTTCTTCAAGGTTGAGTTTGCCCCAATAGAGGTCAAGGAGAGCAGCTGAGGCAAGTTCACCCGTAGTGAATCCTTGATTGTGGTTCAGAGCTGAACGAAGTTTGGCAATCAGTTCATCAGAAATTACTTCGCCGGTTTGCCAGTGGCGAGCATACATCTTGAGCATTTCGGGTTCAACTGCCCAATGTTCGTGGATTTGGCTCGGAAGTTCAACGAAGTCGCGGTCAACGTTAGTTCCGGCTTGTCCGCGATATTTCGCGCGAGTGAGCATACCATGCAATCCATGTCCGAATTCGTGGAAGAGAGTTTCAACATCGTCGATGGATAGAAGTGCAGGAGTTGTGGCAGTAGGAGCAGTGAAATTACCAACATTATATATGATTGGAGGAACGCGATTTCCGTTATTGTCGATGTAGGAACCTTTAAATTCGCTCATCCATGCTCCCTGAAGTTTAGATTCGCGTGGGAAATAGTCAGTCATGAATACGGCAACGTGTTCGCCGGTGTTGCAGTCGGTTACTTCATACACTTTTACCTCGGGGTGATATTTCGGTGCATCGGCAATTTCCGTGAATTTTACGCCATAGAGTTTTTTCGCCATATTGAATACGCCATTTACTACACTATCAACAGCAAAGTACTGACGAAGTTCATTTTCATTCAAATTATATTTTGATTGACGAAGTTTTTCAGCATAATAACTATAGTCCCAAGGCTTGATTGTGTCATCAGTGAGCTGTTGCATCTCTTTTACTTCCTCAATAACGCGTTCGCGAGCTGCGGACCAAACTTGAGTGAGAAGTTCCATAGCCGCTTCGGGAGTTTTGGCCATTACGTTTGCTGTGGCAAATGATGCAAAGTCAGGATATCCGAATAGGCGAGCTTTTTGGGTACGAGCCTTGACAATTTCATTAATTACAGCAGAATTATCATATTTGCCGGATGACGCAAGGGTAGTGTAGCCTTCATACATTTCTTTACGCAGTGAGCGATCCGCTGCATACTGCAGTACCGGCAGACGGCAAGGACCATGGAGCGTAAATACATATGAGTCTTCGGGGAGATTACGCTCCGAAGCAGTTTGAGCTGCTGCATCAATAACACCTTGAGGCAGACCTTCAAGACGAGTGGTGTCGGTAACTACGATTGAAAATTCATTAGTTGCGGTAAGAAGATTTTCGTTGAATTTCAGGAACAGTTCTGCAAGTCGGCCATTGATTGCTTTGAGTTTCTCTTGGTCCTCTGCATTCAGCAGTGCACCGCCGCGTACAGCGTCACGATAACCCTCTTCAATCATTCTCATTTGTGCGGTGTCAAGCCCTAATTCATTACGCTTATCATAAACCGCTTTAATACGTGCAAATAGTTGGGGATTCATTGCCATTTCATCGCCCCATTCTTGTAGCATGGGGCGAAATTTCTTCGCTACCTCTACGAGTTCCGGGGTACTCATTGCTTCCTCCATTCCAAAGAAAGCATTACAAACACGTGTGAGCAATTCGCCGCTATTATCAAGTGCGTAGATAGTGTTGTTGAAGTCGGGAGTTTCGGGATTATTGATGATTGCATCAATTTCAGCTTTCTGCTGTTTGATTGCCTCTTCGAGGGCCGGAATATAGTCCGACACTCGAATTTGGTCAAATGGGGGAATTTCAAACGGAGTGTTGTACTCGGTTAATAAAGGATTAGAATCTCTTTGCATAAGATTTGAGCGTGCAATTAAAACACCTGCCACACATCCAAGGATAAATGTGGTTGCGAAAATGATTTTTTTATTCTTTGTCATAATGGTTAATATAAAATTTATTTGTCACAAAGTTACGGATTTTTAGCGAATACACAAAAAGAGCCGACCCGTAAGAGTGGGGTCGGCTGTATAATCAGTTTAGTAATTTAGATACTTTGATTACTTAACTTTAGCAGCGAGTTCAGCACCGGCTTTGAATTTAACTACTTTGCGAGCGGGAATTTCAACTTTTTCTTTAGTGCGAGGGTTGATACCCTGACGAGCAGCCTTTTCAACAGTAGCAAATGTGCCGAAACCTACGAGGGCGATTTTATCATTGTTAGCGAGAGCTTCGCCGATAGCTTCGATAGTTGCATCGAGAGCATTTTTAGCGTCTACTTTGGTCAAACCTGCCTTTTGAGCGATTGCGTTTACAAGTTCAGTCTTGTTCATTTTGTGTGTAATTTAGGTGTTAGTAAATGAATGAATTAGCGCAAAGTTAAATGAAATTTTGCGAAAAACAAATTTTAAGTCCCATTTTTTGTAATTTTTTGCGTCAAATCATGTTAAATACCCCCTTTTTAAGGGCTAATTCCTCGATTTTATACACAGAAATCGCCGAATAATGATTAACTTTGCGTTAATTTAAATAGGAATATTAAAAGAATTATCAGTAATGTTTGTTGCATCATTAAAGCGAAAAGAGAATATTGCCGAATATTTGTTGTATATGTGGCAAATTGAGGATATAATTCGCGCAAATGGATTAGATATTGATAAAATTAAAGAGAATGTTATTAGCAAGTATAGTTCAATTTCCGATGAACAGCGTAAAGATTTGACCGGTTGGTATGAATCGCTGATTGATATGATGCGTCGAGAGGGAATTGTGACTGTAGGACATCTTCAGATAAATCAAAATGTTATTTCCGAGTTAACCGAGCTTCATAATGAACTTCTTGCAGAGCCTAAATATAGTGAATATTCATCACTTTATTATAGGACACTACCATATATTGTTGAATTGCGTTCTCGCGCGCGCGACATGGTTGAAGATGAAATTACAACATGTTTTACCGCTCTCTACGGGTTGTTGCTTTTGAGACTACAAAACAAAGAATTATCGTCAGACACTCAGGCTGCCATGAACGAAATTTCTCGTTTTGTGGCAACTTTGTCGGCATATTTTCATAAGAATGAAGTGACTCCGTTGTTTGTGAAAGAATGAACGATTTTGCATGTGTGAATGTCATTAAAAATAGCTAAATTTGCAGATAAATTATCAGCATAAGTAAATTGAGTGATGAATCTCAAATCGATTATATTCTTATTGGGCCTTGTAGCAACATCTGCGGTTGGGTCTGCGCAGGTAAACTCACCGCAGGGCGTGGGTTATGCCGTACGTGCGGCGCAGATGTTGAGTGATGGAAATTTTCAAGGTTGCATAGACCAATGTAAGGTTGCAGTCAGTTTAGGAGATAACAATCGAGAACAGCTTGATTGGCTGTCAGCACTGGCTTCTTTTAAAGGTAATTTCCCCGATGCCGGAGAGCGGTTAAGTTTGTTTTGTAGAAAATATCCGTCAAATCGTAATGTAAATGCTGCAAAACTTATGCTGGCTATCCTTGAATTTCGTCAGCAAAAGTTTGCCGATGCATTAAAGATATTTGACGCCATTGATGAGAAAACGCTCAATGCAGATCAACAAGATGATCTCTCATATCATAAGGCATTTTGCTTGATAAAGCTTGGTAAGAACAATGACGCGTTGTCTGAATTACTGAAGATAGAACAGTGTAAAAGGTATGCGGATGCCGTTGTGTTTTATAAAGGCTACATAAAATATTGTGAATCAGACTATGACGAGGCATTAAGCCTGTTTGCTGCGTGCAATAAGGATTGCCGGCCCGGAGATATGGCAGACTATTACATAGCTCAAATATATTTTACGCAGAAAAAATATGCAGATGCTATAAATCTTGCCATGCCGTTACTTTCACGGAAGGATATTCCGGAATCGTTCTATGACGAAACATCACGCATAATCGGGGAATGTTTATATGAGTTGGGTAACGTTTCGCAAGCAATTGAATATTTGCGTCCTTATGTTGATAAGTATCCGGCAACCTCTCCGTTAAGCACGAGGTACATAGTTGGTATGGAGTATTATCAACTTGGAGATTATGACAAGGCGATCAAGTTGTTGGCTCCTGTTACTGAAGTCACCGATGAGATGGGTCAAAGTGCCGCATTAACAGTAGGTCAGGCGTATCATGCCCTTGGAAATATAAAAGCAGCAATTTTAGCCTATAATAAGGCCACTCGGCTTGACTTTGTGCCCAAACTAACTGAAGAAGCATATTACAATTATGCTGTGGCACAAGTAGATGGCGGACGTGTGCCCTTCGGGAAATCCGTTACTACCTTAGAGGAATTCTTGCAAAGGTATCCTTCGAGTAAATATGCAGATAAAGTTAAAGAGTATTTGCTAACGGGATACATGGTTACAGATGATTATGAAGCTGCATTACAAGCGTTGGAATCATTAAGTATGAGTTCCAATGATAATGTTCAACGTGCGCGTCAGCAAGTTAATTTTGTTCTTGGTACACGAGCGTTACAAGCCGGTGATGGTGAAAAATCACGAAACTACCTTCGCGAATCGCTGAAATATTCGACGTATGATTCTGAGATCGCGCGTCAGTGTTATCTATGGTTAGGCGATGCATCGTATTTGTTAGGTGAGTATGAGGATGCAATTGCAAATTACAGATCTTATTTAAAGATAGCACCGACCGGTGATGTCAATAGAGCTATTGCACAGTATAATTTAGCTTATAGTCATTTTAATTTGAAGCAATATGATGTGGCTCGCACTGAGTTTAGAGCTGCTGAAAGCGCGCGCACTTTAAGCAAAGAAATCACAGTGGACTGCCTGAATCGAATTGCAGATACTTATTATTATTCAAGTGATTTCAAGACAGCGGCGAATACATATAAACTGTCATATGAGCGTATGCCATCTGTTGGCGACTACTCTCTATTCCAATATGCCATTATGAGCGGGAATATGGGAGATTACCAAAAGAAATTGGCGTTACTTGAGGATATGATTCAGCAATTCCCGAGTTCCGGTTTGCGTCCGAAAGCTTTGATGGAAAAAGCTCAGACTTTAAATAATCTTGGTCGACACTCTGATGCAATTACAGTCTATGAGAATGTTATTAGGGAGTATCCTGAAACATCTCAAGGCAGAAATTCATTACTGCAATTAGCAACGATTAATTCAACCGCCGGGAATAAAGATTCTGCAATTGAATATTACAAGAGTTTGATTAAAATTCACCCGACGAGTGCAGAAGCATCGCTTGCAGTGAGTGATTTGACGAGGATATATGGAGAAAATGGAAAAATCGAAGAATTAAATACATTCTTGGAAGGTATTCCGGATGCACCGCAACTTGATGCCGTTGAAAGAAATGCGATTGCAGCCGCTTCGTTATTAAGAACTGCAAAAACCGGGTCAGATGATGAAACACGATTAAATGCCGCTCTTGAAATGTTGCAAAAATATCCGGATGCCAATGGTGCGGAAGAAGCGCTTATTATTGCAGCAGATATAGAGTATAATAAGGGTTTGACCGATAGAGCACTGCAACATTATTCCAAACTTGATAGTATCGCGTCTGGTGCGAATATGCGTCACGCTGCGCGTATGGGAATATTACGTTCAGCAAGAGATATGGGGTTGGCTGATAGAATTTTGTCAGTTTCTGATAATATCCTTTCCAGTTCTGCGGGTAATAATGCAGATATTCAGGAAGTAAGGTTTATTAGAGCCGGGGCTTTTGCAGATAAGGGCGATGAATCATCTGCAGTAAAAATTTGGTCGGAATTGGCAATGAACCCGACTGAAATATATGGTACCCGAGCCGCTTTTGAACTTGCAGATTATTACTATCAGAATAATAAGATTAGCAACGCTATGGAGACGGCAGAAAACCTCATTAATTCTAATCCGCCTCATGCATATTGGCTCGCAAGAACATATATATTATACAGCGATATTTTACGTGCACAAGCAATGGATTTTGAAGCAGATGAATATTTGAAAGTTCTTCGTGCGAATTATCCCGGTACTGAAAATGACATTTTCTTAATGATTGACAAGCGACTTCCCAAGCAATGATTATTCGAAATATAATAGCTGCGTCATTATTGATTGGCAGTGTAATTACAGTAGGCGCCCAAGCCCTTAAAACGGAGATTTCTGTAACTCATGAAATTGTGCCTGAGGAGAATTCCGCATCAAAAATACGATTGCACCCAACCGTGATGCTGCCTGAGATTAGGCAGGCACGATTGATTCCCTCGCTGATGTTTTCGCCATCGGAGTTGACTCCTCATTTCTCTCAGTTGGAGCCTGCAGATTATTTGGTTGACGTGAAGAGATCTCAAATGAGAGGTTATGCTTCTTTAGGTTATGGTCCCGTTTATAATCTGAATGCATCGGCCGGCTACAGGTTTATTGAAAAATCAGATTTGACCTTAGACGGATATATGCAGTTTAATGGGATGAATTATAATTCTCATTTCACCAATTTTCGACATATATACGATGATAAAGTCAACATACATAGAAATACAGTACTCATCGGGGCAAATTCAACCTGGAAGCCCGAGGGTAATGCCGGAGAGTTGAAGTCCTCCATTTTTTATAGTTTTTCAGGGTATAATTTCCCGATTTTAGACATTCCTACTGCTGTTGTCAACGTTTCAGACATCAATGCAAATTTGATGAAAGTAGATGCATTATGGAACGGTCAATCGGGCAGTCTTAACTATTCAATTTTCGGGGAATATAATATGATTGCCTTTGCTAAGAACATGGCAAATAACGGCGGTAAGTTGCGTGGCAGTGTGAATTGGCTTTGTAATCAGAGGTCAACATGGAGCCTTGATTTGGGGGCAAGTCTTGTTAATTCGACAATTGTAGGTCATAAGGGAATTGTCAATTTTAAACCCAAATATGAGTACGCTGACTCAAATTTGACAGTGTCAGTTGCATTAAACGTTGATATTAAGACCGGTAACTGCAAAGCATCGAAAAATTTTCTTATTGCTCCGGAAGTTAAGCTATTTTGGCAGCCGATAAATTATATTGGAATTTGGGCAAACATTTATGGTCGCATGGATGATAATAATCGTTCTCTACTCTATAATGAACAGGCCTATTTGTTGCCTCAATTCGATGCGGGATTCTCTCGGCTGTATGTAGCTGATGCAGGTCTGACTTTTGGACCGTGGAATGGTGCGTCAATAGGTTTGTATGGCGGTTATGTAGTCGGTAAGGATTGGTATCTTCCGTCGATAGTCACCGGTGAAATGTCGCAGGTTGATATTCAAGGCGCGCATGGAGGATTAACATTAGGATATGATTATCGACAGTTCGTGTCACTGAATGTTAAGGCAGAAATAGCTCAGTCACCCAAAGGGAATTATAGTCGGGGATATGCTTTTTGGCGAGATCATGCCAAATTCAATCTTATCGCACAAGTGAAGGTTCGTCCGATTAAACCGCTTGAAGTTTCCGTAAGTTATAATTTGAGAACAAACCGTTCCAAGGTTCTTCTTGTTGGAGACTTGAATTTGTTGAATATACATAATCTTTCGGCAAACGCCCAGTATGCTATTAATACACAATGGTCGGTGAAAGCCAATGTTGAAAATATACTGAATAAAAAATGGTATCTTGGTCCGTCAATGCCATCACAAGGCATTGTGGCCATGGTAGGTGCAACATATAAATTCTAATGTAATGCGAGTAATAAATTTTGCGGAACAGAATTCTCTGGTGAGTCAGTTCATGATGGAACTGCGTGATGTTAATGTGCATAATGATATGCTGCGTTTTCGCAGAAATCTTGAGCGCATTGGCGAAATTATGGCTTATGAAATTTCAAAGACTATAGTATTCAATAAGTGTGAGATAAAGACGCCGTTGGCACCCTGTCAGTGTCAAGCAATAGGAGAAGATATTGTGCTTGCTACTATATTTCGTGCGGGTCTGCCATTTCATCAAGGATTTTTAAATTACTTTGATCATGCGCAAAATGCCTTTGTGTCTGCATTTAGAAAGTATACTGATGAGGAGAATTTTGATGTTTTCATTGAATATATCGCATCGCCGGATCTTAATGGGAAGACACTAATTCTGTGTGATCCGATGCTTGCCACAGGAACGTCGATGGAATTAAGTTATAGGGCACTATTGACCAAGGGCACACCGGCGAGGATACACGTGGCTTCTGTTATCGCCTCCGACGTTGCTGTTGATTATGTCAAAAAGACCTTCCCGAGTGATATCACTACAATTTGGTGCGGTGCAATTGATCCGACAATTAATGATCATTCATACATTGTGCCCGGCTTGGGCGATGCCGGAGATTTGGCTTATGGCGAAAAGATATAATATAATCAAATCGGCAGTGCTTTGTGCTGCAGCAATACTTGGAGCCGGTAATTTCTATGTGTTTCCGGAATGCCCCGTTTCGGGCTTTCATAGCGTTATAAATCCCGAGATTCCATTGTCGTATTCTTTTGCCGGTGAAGTCATTAACCTTGATGATGTGAGTATGTATGAGCGATTAGACCGTGAACTCACCTCAATGGTCTATACGCATGGAAATACACTTTTGACTATCAAGAGGGCTAATCGGTATTTTCCGATGTTGCAGCCTATTCTTACGCAGAATGGAGTTCATGAGGATTTTTTATATTTGGCATGTATTGAGAGTTTTCTAAATCCAAGTGCGAAATCTCCTGCAGGTGCTGTTGGTATATGGCAGTTTATGCCTGCAACAGCAAAGCAATATGGACTTGAGGTTAGCGATGAAGTTGATGAACGTTATGACCCCGAGAAAGAAACTCAAGCAGCGTGTCGATATATAAAAAAGGCCTATGCCTTGTATGGCAATTGGTCAACAGTTGCGGCAAGCTATAATGCCGGCACTGCAAGAATATCGAAGGAATTAGAATCCCAGTTACAAGATAATGCTCTTGATTTATGGCTCGTTGAGGAGACTCAGAGATATCCCTTCAGAATGATAGCAATGAAGATGATACTCGAGAATCCCACAAAGTATGGCTTTCAGTTAAGAGAATATCAGCTATATCAACCTTATTCCTATAAGACAATTACTATTACCGGACCGGTTGAGGATTGGGCGGTTTGGGCAAAGGAACATGGCATGAGCTACGCTACTTTACGTACGCATAATCCATGGATAAGAGCTAAAAAGTTGACAAATAAAGCCGGCAAAACATACGTCATTAAGATACCCACAAGTGCATCATTAAAACGATCATCCGTAAAAATGAGCACTTTTAATAAAGCATGGATTAGTCAAAATAAGTGATGTTTCGAGTGTGAGGCTCTGTAATTTCATCGATTTGCGGAATTCTGAGGTAATCGCCATAAAGATGAGTGAGATAGTTATCGTAACCCTCAGGTATTGGCATTTTCGTGTCCTCAAAGGGTACTCTTATGGTGCGCTCAACGTCTTTAACATAGCGCGGCTTAATAAATTCCGTACCTATTCTGTGGCGAAGTAGTTCCTTGGCATTAAGTTTGGTTAGAGTGCGACATGCAGGTGAAACAACTCTTTCCATTATCCAATATGTTACTTTAATGGCATATTTGCTTAGTAACGGGGATTTGCGCTTAGCAATTCCGAAGACGAACTTATGATGATACCAATTGGCTACTTGCTCCAATTTTTTCATTCCTGAGGGATATAGGCGAAATACGTCAATATAAATTCCATGTTGGTTATAGTGCTCATTCCATGGATTGTTTTCAATTATTGATGATTTTTTATCTCTCAATTTGGCGAACGCAGCATAAAATTTAGGATCATTTAAGCTATCATGCCATGTGAATGGTAACTCAGGATTGTTGATTATAATTTTTCGCAAGCGTTCATAGTCAGGAGCAAGCATTTCAATATCTACATCGTCATCCCATGGGATAAAGCCTCCATGACGTACAGCGCCAAGACATGTGCCAGACGAAAGCCAATAAGTGATATTATTGTCTTGACACACCTTATCGATGTGTTTGAGCATTTCGAGCATTCGCATTTGATGGCGGCGCAGATCGGAACCATCGGGGTTAAATTTGGCGCGCAATTCGGCTTGCAGTTCAGTAGAAATCATTATTTAGTTGCGATGAAGTAGTTTATTTATGATTATTCCTGATTCCTTAACTCCTTTAAGTTTGAAAAGGATTGCCGTAGAGACGTAAACAATTAGGAATGAGATACAAAGTATAATATCATTGTCAGAAGCAATTGTGGCTATTAATTGTGTGGAAGCCCATGCAGTTGCAGTGCAGAATATTGTTGGTAATAAATTGGTCATGAGAGGTAAGATCCCGGTGTTGACGTGTTTGCCTGATAAATATACATTTATAAAAAAGATATTAACGTTACTGAGAACCATACACCACAAGAGTCCTTTCATGGAAAGGTTCATACCAATCATAAGCAGGGCAAAAAGTGTGAGCCATTTTACCCAACTCCATGCAAATAGAGCTCGACTCTTGCCAACGGCAGCAACGGCATAGAACGTGACGTTCTGCAAGCATACGAAGAATCCGCCAACGCAGAGAATCTGAAAGTAGGGCACTGCATCGAGCCAACGTTGCCCGTACAGAAGAAGAAAGATTGACTTTGAGCCGATAATCAGAACTGACATAAGCGGAAAAATCCACAATGCGATTATTCGCATATTCATCATGAGCACGCTTCCCATTTTCGCTTTGTTATCTTGCATGCTGCTGTATAATGGGAACATAACCTTGACTAATATCTGAGGTAGTGTGTAGCTTGGAATTTGGTCTAATTTTTGTGCTTGTGCATACAAGCCGAGTTGCGTGCTATTGTAATGCTTGCCAATAATTAGATTTTGCAAGTTTTTACATATATCTTGCAGTAATGATGCGGCTAACATATAGCCACCGAAACTAAAAAGTTTTCTGAATGAATCGATTGAGAAAGTTAGTGATGGTACCCATCGAGCCACGATAAACAGAAAGATAGCCGCAAATGATCCTCCGGCAAGATGCATAGCCACGAGAGCGTATACACCGAATCCGGATTTTGCCATCCAGATTGCCAAGCCGGCTGCAATAATGTATGAACTGATATTGACAATGGCGAGTTTCTTGAAAGCAAATTGTTTGCGAAGTCGGTTGTTAGGTATCAGCAGAAATGAATTAATTATAAGAATAGTTCCGTTGATACGCAACACATTGCAAAGTTCCGGCAAGTCATAGAATCGAGCAATAAGTGGTGCAAAAATGAAAAGAATTGCATAGAGGAAGGAGGAAAGTGCAAGGTTCCAAAAGAATATTGTAGAGTAGTCGGCTTGACTCGGGTTCTTTTTCTGAATTAGTGCATTGCCGAATCCTCCGTCTATGAGAGTATTAGATACAACCAGAAAGATGGATAGCATGGCTACTGCTCCATAGTCGGAAGGCAGTAACAATCGGGCCAAAATCAGATTCGATATGAACTGAAGCCCCATGGTTGTGAATTGGTCAACCGATGCCCAAACGACGCCGGTCACCGCCTTTCTGCTTTCTATCTGTTGTTCCTCAGCCATTCTTATTGTGTTCTGTCAATAAGATTTAATATTTTATGAGCGAAGTATATGTCGTGCAGTCCCAAGCCGATGTTATATGACAAGATGCGTTCATTATCGTTTTGACGTCCCGGATTTTTACCGGCGAGGACATTGCTTATTTCATCGTATGCACGGAACTCTTTGAAATATTTGAAATTACTTACATGGCCGGTGTCATCTGCGAAAACTTTGTCAAAGATAGTGTCGCAATTCTGAAATCCCCGAGTGTGAACCGGAACGACTAACACGCCGGGTTTAAATAGAGTTACGTCATTGACAAGCAGACCATCAGCGTAGGTAATGCATGAAACGACAACATCAGCACCATCAACCAATTGCTCAATTGTATCTGCAATTTCAAATGAAACGTTTGGGGAACTACTATATCTCTCTATGGTGCGCTGAGCATGATCCTTGTAGCGAAGTAGTCTCACAATTATCTTGCTATCGGTATTTGTTGCTAAAAAGCAATCCAGCGTGGCGTGACCGATGACACCGAGTCCCAAAAATGAATAGATTTTTGCCTTTGAATGACGCAATGTGTTGATTGCCAATGCAGCAACTGCACCAGTCCGGCGTGACGTTATCCACTCAGCGTCAATAAGTGCTGTCATAATTCCGGTATTGGTGTCGCATACCAGTAGTTTGCTTTTAAGTGACGGGGTTGTTCCGCTTACTCTGCTCACAACTTTACATCCATAGGTGTGATATTCTTCAGGTAAGATACACGGCATTGTATTGATGAAGTCGTTGTCGCGTGGATGCAATGATATTTTGGGAGGAAGCTGACATCGTTCTTTAAGTAGAAACGCTTCTCGTACCCATTCAACACTTTGAACAGGATCCAACCCCAAATTATTAATATCTACAGAAGAAATAATTTTCATAGAGATTTGAGGGCTGATACGAGTTTTGTATTGTCGTGGCGGTCGCGAATGGCTATGCGCACATATTGTCGTCCATCTGAACCAAAGCCCTTCTTTGATGAGCAGTCTTTGATGAGGATATTATGGTCGGTCATGAGCTTGAGTGCGAGGTCCGCTGAGGATATGCCGGTAAGTTCGCAAAGGAAATAATTAGCTTGCGAGGGGATAACTCTGAGCCACGGAATTTGCTCCAATTCTTGGCGGAAAAGCTCGCGCTCTGCTCGGAATTTTTCGCATGCACGAGTATAGTCCTTTTCATATTTATTAAAGATTTGCATATAGAACTCTGCAAACGAGTTGATGTTCCAAATTGCAAGGTCTTTCTTTAATTCTTTAATCAGATTTTGGTCTGCACTTGCCAATATTCCAAGTCTAAGTCCGGGAACACCGTAGCTTTTGGAAATGGATTTAACAATACACAGAGAAGGATTCTTGCGCAAGAATTCGTTGCTAAGCAAGGTTATTTGCTCTGCGTTATCTGCAAAATCAATAAAGCTTTCATCAATAATGAGTCTGATGTTATTTTCTCGAGCCCATTCAGTTAGCTTATTTAAGCCCGTGCGTTTGATTAAATTACCCGAAGGATTATCCGGATTGATTATGAGCAAACAATCAACAGGATTTGATGTGAAGTACTTGATAACATCATCTTCAGTATATGAGAAATCCGGATTATTCGGAGTGAATTTAACAATCTTGTCATTACTCAGTCGGTTTGGATATTCCTCAAATGTGGGGTATATAACACCGACCTTCCCTTCAATGCTCGACATGAGGCTGCGGATAATTTCAGCAGCACCATTACCAACAACCACCAATTCCGCACTTAGCCCGAAATATTTTGCGGCGAGCAGAGAGTTTACGCCCATTCCGGAGGGATAATTGCATAGTAGGGCGTCGAAATTGGCTTTCATCTCATCAAGCATTTTCGGCTGAGGGAAATAGGGATTCACGAGATAACAAAAATCCAGAACCGATGGATAACGCCAATATCCGCCATAGCTGTTTTGCATCTTCTGAAGCCTGTCCTTTGGCTCTGCAAAAATCGTTTCAGCTATTCTAAGGTCTTGCACATCATCTATTTCATACCAGTTCATTCCGGTTATCGGAAGAGCTTTCAGGTCACAAGAATCAATCAGAGTAATTACTCGAAGAACTTGTTCGTAGTATTCGTTTTCTCCCAATACTTTTATGTAAGCATCTAAAAATGGCAAATAGATATTAAGAATAAATTCCTTGGAGAATTTGTAGATGTTTACTGTCTTATAATAGAACTCGGTTTCTGAATATTTAAATGCCTTTTTGGGAATAAAGTTTACTATCTTACAGTCATTGTCAATACGCACCATAGTGCCGTCATTCCACGTTTGATATTTTGAAACTAAGGCGACATTTGGGTAATCGCTTTCATAGGCGGCGCGTATTACTTTGTCATCAACAATCAAGTCGGATTCAAGAAGCAGAGTGTCATCTTCTTTCATCAAATCTCCTGCAAGCCATAGTGAGTATATGTTGTTTGTCTTATCGTATATCGGATTTTCTATGAAGATAATATTTTTCTCAGAATGGTTCTGTGAGATATATTTTTTCAGATTGTCCGCAGCGTAGCCAACAACGATTATGATTCGATTTAAAGGTAATGAATCTAATTGCTGAAGCATTCTGTCGATGAGCCGAACTCCATTTACTTCAAGCATGCATTTGGTGTTTTCTGAAGTAAATTCTCCTAAGCGACGACCCATACCGGCTGCTAAAATTAGCGCTTGCATATAGTGATATTATGAGGATATTAATTATAACTTATATATTTAACGAATTTTTACGTGTTAGTATTGTACAGATTTGAAAAATCTTTTACATATTTGCACTGAAAATCCAACAGGATTTATATTTAAGGAAATGAGTAAGGTTGAAACTGAAAAATTGGACCGACTTTGCGTTTGCGGAGCGCGTGTTCACAATTTGAAAAATATAAACGTTGAGATTCCCCATGGCAAATTGACTGTAATCACCGGACTTAGCGGTTCCGGGAAATCTTCGTTGGCTTTTGACACAATTTTTGCAGAGGGACAGAGGCGTTACATTGAAACGTTTTCAAGCTATGCACGCCAAATGTTGGGCAACTTGGAACGTCCCGATGTAGATGTAATAACCGGACTATCGCCGGTGATAGCGATTGAGCAAAAGACGATAAATCGTAATCCTCGTTCTACGATTGGCACAACAACGGAAATTTATGACTTTCTGCGTTTGCTGTATGCTCGAGTGGCCACAGCACGGAGTTATATTTCCGGTAAGCCGATGCAGAAGTTCAGCATTGAGAAAATCATCGGTTTAGTTACTTCAAATTTTGCAGGTCATAAAATTTTACTTCTGTCTCCATTGGTTCGTAATAGAAAGGGACATTATCAAGAGTTATTTGAGCAGTTGCTTAAGAAGGGTTATATAAACGTCAGAATTGACGGCGAGATGTGCGAGTTGACCCACGGCATGAAGGTTGACAGATACAAGAATCATTCAATTGAGTTGGTCGTTGATAAACTTGTGGTTAATGGTGAAGACATTACTCGTTTGCGCAATAGTGTGGAGACTGCACTTGAGAAGGGAAGCGGACAGATGATGGTTTGCGATGTGGATCACAATAATGAGATTACACATTTATCGCGCACGTTGATGGACCCTGAGAATGGTCTTAGTTATCGCGATCCCGCACCCCATAACTTTTCGTTTAATTCTCCCCTCGGTGCATGTCAACGCTGTAAAGGGATAGGGGAGGTTAATGTGATTGATATTGATAAGATTATACCGGATCGTAGTATCAGTATTGCAGCAGGAGCAATAGAACCTTTGGGAAAACGGAAAGATTCCGTAGTGTTCAGACAGATTGAACAGCTTTGTGAGCGACATGGGTGCACACTTACCACACCTGTTGAAGAACTGCCGGATGAATTGATAGAGGAAATTCTGTATGGGAGCAGTGAGAAACTTGACGTTAATGTCGGAAATGGCTATATGGGCAGTCTCTATAGGACTTACGATGGAATAGTCCGTTATATTGAGATGCTTCAAAGTGATGATGCCGATGACGGCGGTAAGAAGTGGACCACACAGTTCTTTTCGAGGATAATTTGTCCGGAATGTCATGGCGATAGGATCAATATTGAAGCGAGAAGCTTTTATATCGATGATAAAAACATTGCGGATTTGTGTCGCATGGATATTACTGAGTTGAGAAAATGGCTCAAGAATATTAATCAGTATCTTTCGAAACCGCAGCAAGCTGTAGCCGCTGAAATAATTAAGGAAATCAGTGCGCGATTATCGTTCCTTGAGGACGTTGGCTTGGGGTATTTGTCGCTTTCCCGCTCTTCTGCAACTCTTTCGGGCGGAGAGAGTCAACGAATACGCTTGGCAACGCAAATAGGTTCAGAATTAGTTAACGTGCTCTACATTCTTGATGAGCCCAGCATTGGATTGCATCAGAAAGATAATCAAAGATTAATCGATTCGTTAAAACGATTAAGAGATGCCGAAAATTCGGTGATTGTTGTTGAGCATGATAGAGATATGATGCTTGAGTCGGATTGGATTATCGACATCGGTCCGTTCGCCGGACGAAAGGGTGGGGAAGTCGTGTTTCAAGGCAATCCGACCCAAATGCTTAAGAGCAAGACATTAACGGCAGATTATTTAAACGGGACGAGAACTATTCCCATACCTTCGACCCGAAGAAAAGGGAATGGTTTGCTGCTTGAACTGCTCGGTGCATCGGGTAATAATTTGAAAAATGTTGATTTTCGACTTCCGTTGGGGACCATGACCTGTGTTTGCGGTGTCAGCGGGTCGGGGAAGTCCTCATTAATCAGTTCGACGTTGCAACCGATTCTTAGCAAGCATTTTTATCGTTCTTTGCAAGAGCCTCTGTCATATAGTGAGTTACGTGGACTTGAGAACATTGATAAAGTAGTAACGGTTGATCAGACGCCCTTAGGACGCACTCCGCGAAGTAATCCGGCTACTTATACCGGTGTCTTTGCTGACATTAGGGCATTGTTTGTGAATCTACCGGAAGCGAAAATCCGCGGGTATAAGCCCGGGCGATTTTCATTCAACGTCAAAGGAGGACGCTGTGAAGTCTGTAAAGGGAATGGCTATAAGACTATAGAGATGAACTTCTTGCCGGATGTCTTAGTCCCATGTGAAGAATGTGGTGGCAGACGATATAGTCGTGAAACCCTTGAGGTTCGTTTTAAAGGAAAATCCATTTCAGATGTCCTTGATATGACGATTAATCAAGCGGTAGAATTTTTTGCAAATACCCCTGTGATTCTTAAAAAATTGAAGGTGATGCAGGAAGTAGGTTTGGGATATATAAAACTCGGCCAACCATCGAGCACTCTCTCCGGCGGAGAAAACCAGCGAGTGAAACTTGCGAATGAACTGTCCAAGCGCGATACGGGCAAGACTTTGTTTATCCTTGATGAGCCGACTACGGGGCTACATTTTGAGGACATCAAGACGCTGCTGGCATTGCTCAACAGATTGGTAGATAAAGGCAATACCGTACTGATAATAGAGCACAATACAGACGTTATTAAGTCCGCTGATTATATTTTTGATATGGGGCCCGAGGGTGGAGCAGCAGGCGGAGAAATCATAGCACAAGGTACCCCCGAAGAAATTGCATCTACCTATTCACCCACAGCACCCTTCATTAGTAAAGAATTATCGGTTAATGGCTGTTCTACGACAACAAGCCCTCGCTACATCTGCGAATGACAGTTATGCTTGGATCGTCGCACGAATGAAACCACAAATTGTGGACTTCATTCACGACAAGCCAATCAATCAACGAAAGATGATAGACATCGTCAATTTCATTCGCAACAATCCTGAAGAGTTTCCTGAGTGGCACAACTCCGACATGGCAAAATTATTTTCGCCTCCTAAGTTCGTAAACAAAAAAGAAAATAAAGGCTATTGGTTCTGATATGTAAAGTGCTTTGCAAAATGGTGTAAAGCACTTATTTAGGGATTAATTGGGGTTTTGTGCTTAAAAACATATTAAAAAATTTGGTTATATACATATATATATAGATATTCGCACAATATCGGCATAATTATATTCATTATAATAAAAAGAAAATATTTTAACATACATATTATTAATTAGCGTTTGCTATTTATTCGAGATACTCCGAAAATTTGCCCATATCTGTATTTACGAATAAAATAGTCCGCACAACAATAGTGCATTATGAAAATAAAAAAGATTCTTGGTCTACTTCGTAAAGTTGATTGGGTTAAAACACTTTATTTTAACTTAAAGTATTTCCCATTAAAAGTTGCTGTCCGTTTACCTTTCCTAATTTATCATAGAACAGATTTATATAAGATGGGTGGTAAAATCACTTTTAATACAACTCCCAAATTAGGATTAGTAAAGATAGGTCCGCATTTCTTAGGAACATAAGATATAAAGTATTCACGAACAATGTGGGAGGTAAGTGGAAATCTTGTTATTAATGGAAAGGCAAGTATTGGAAGAGGTAGTCGTATTAGTATTGGAAAGGATGCCGTTTTAGAATTGGGTAATAATTTTGCTATAACAGGACGTTCAAGCATTATAAGCCAAAAAGAGGTAACTTTTGGAAATGATTGTCTGTTATCTTGGGATATTTTGATTATGGATACAGACTTTCATCATATAATGAGTGAAAAGGGCGAGATTGTCAACCATCCACGTCCTATACATATAGGAAACCATGTGTGGATTGGATGTCGAAGCACTATATTAAAGGGAGTTAATGTTGCAGATAATGTTATAATTTCTGCTAATAGTACTATTACAAAAGATGTTGTTGAAAATAATTGTGCTGTTGGTGGTTTGGGTAAAGATGCTATTATTTTGAAACGAAATTTAAATTGGAAAGCATAGTATAAGTCGTAAATATATTTATATTCACTTTTATTCATAGATGAAGATGAACAAATTATGGATTTTGTTGGTAAGTTTATCCCTTTTTGGAATAAATTAAATATGGCTATGATGAACAACGAAATTTGATTCAAACTTTGTCTTTTACGCATAGAGAATGTTACTGTACCTTCGTGGTATAGTAACATTCTTTTTTTATGAAAACAATCAATCTCATTGTGCCTCGTGGGTGACACGAACTCGATGATAAGCAGCTGCGATACCTGTTCGGTCTGCTTGCCGATGATTAATCGTCGGCAGAAATTCGCACGCTGTGCCTACTGCGTTGGAGTGGGCTGAAAGTCCTTTATCGCCAGACAATGACTTTGTGCTGAGCTTCGGGAGTGAGGAATTTATGCTTAGGGTTACTGAAGTAACCGACGCTATTGAAGCCCTGAGGCGGCTTGATGAAATTCCCTCGTTCACGGTCAGACTATCGCGCATTGGTATATATATCGCTCTGCCGTTGGATTTCGTTTCTGTCCCATTCGAGAAGTACATATATTGCGACAACCTCTATCAAGGCTATCTGCATACGAATGACGATTCTCTCATTGACGAAATGATGAAAGTGCTTTATGGCGGTTGGAATTCTTAAATGATAAATGTGGAGTGTATTTTAGAAAAATTAACCACATTAAATTATTGATTCAGCCCCTTTATAATTATTCTCTATTTTTATAAGACTCTAACTAAAATTGATGGAGACGCGTCATCTCGACGTGTCTCCACAAATGATTTTACGGTAGTACTTAAATGCTATTATTCGTTATGTTTAAGCCTATTTAATAGTACACTTAAAATGAAAAAGATTCTGATGTTTTCTTAATGCATTGCAAATTTACAACATCATTTCGGGAGTGTCAAGTAAAATGTTACATAACATAGGTTTGTCGAAAGGTCGAATAATTTGGTCTATAATTCCTTGTTGCTTGACATTATATCATAAAACCGACTTTTTTGTGACAAAAAGAAAGAAAAAGCCGCTTAAATGCGGCTTTTTCTGAAATGTTAAAAATATTTGGCTGTCAATTTTGAATTATAACTTCTTGCGAAAAGAACGGCGGCGTTTGTGTTGCTCATAGTTAAAGTATCCCCATTGCGATTGCACATTGGCATTCGTTTCAAGTTCAGGGTTACTTTCCGCATATTTATACCCGTGCTTATTATAGCGAGGAATCATATATTCAAAAAGAAGAGCATTAACACCTTTACCTTGATATTCGGGCTTCACAGCAACGAGCATGAGATCAACAATATTGGATGCATCGAAACGCAATGCCTTGAGAAGTGGCAGCCAGCCCATGGGGAACATCTTGCCTTTACTCTTCTGTAGCGCTCGGGATAATGATGGCATACTTATACCCACTCCTACCAGATTGTCTTCATTGTCAACAATGACACAGACGCTGTCGAGCGATATTATGCCAAGATACATATCGATATAGTGGTCGATTTGTTTAGCCGTGAGCGGTGAATAGCCATAAAGTTGGTCGTAGGCTTCATTGATCAAACCGAAGAGCTTATGACCATATTTCTCTTTGAGAAGTTTGCGTGATTTTAGTTCTACTGTTTTAAGCCCGAATTTGCGGCGTACAATTTCCCCAATTCGAGTCATTTTTTCAGGCACACTATCGGGCACCTCAATAAAGAACTCAACCCAATCGGCATCTTTTTCAAATCCCATGCGTTCGATGTGGACAGGATAGTAAGGATAGTTGTAAATAGTTGCCATGGTGCCGAGTCGGTCAAAACCCTCAATGAGCATTCCCTCATTGTCCATGTCGGTGAAGCCGAGAGGTCCGACTAAAGCATTCATTCCTTTCTGACGTGCCCATTGTTCTACGGTGGAGAATAGTGCATCGGCAACCTCAGCATCATCAATAAATTCGACAAATCCGAAGCGAGCGTCTTTTTTGCCTGTACGTTCGTTAACAACGTTGTTTATTATGCCTGCAATTCGTCCAACCGGCTTTCCGTTGCGATATGCCATCCAATAAGCACTTTCGCAGAAATCAAATGCCGGATTAAGGTTGGGACTAAGAGTGTTAATTTCGTCAGATACCAACGGCGGAACGAAACAGTCGTTGCCGTTATAGTGTTTTATGCCGAAGTCAATGAATTGTTTGAGGGCTTTCTTTGTAGGTGGAATCTGCTTAATTTCTATTGACATGGTGGTTTATGGATGAAAAATAATGATAAGACTTAATATAGCAATCACAAAAATGAGGAATGTAATTACTGAAATATAAAACTTCTTATAGGAACTTCCTGCTATGCTCATTTGAAGTTGACCAATGCTGGTGTAAGGCGATGGGCTGAGGCATTTATCGGCAATCGCACGATATTTGACGTTACGTTCGGGACAGGCATCAAGTGCAGCTGACAGAACCTTGCCAAAGGCGCGTATGTCGTCACTAATGTCGGCCATTGCCAATTCATTTTTTTGGTCGAAGCCAACATCTATGACTTTCAAATTTCTAATCTTTTCAGTAAAGATTACGGTTTCACACCTGATCGGGCTGTGAACAATGTGATTCGTTTGTACGTAATCGATTGCACTGACAAGGTCGTGTGCAATTTTATCCACGATGTCGGGTGTTACTTCATTTTTATCAATGAGCTTAGCCAGAGAGTCTCCGTAAACGTCATCTGTAATAATGCACCGACCAACTCCCGGAACGTCCTCCAAGTCGTTAATCATAATGATATGAGAATGAGCGAGGTTATATCTAACCTCGAATTCTCGTTCAAGCATTGCCTGATACTCGGGTATTTCTTTAAGTTCAGGTTTGAGGGTCTTCATCATGACCCACTTGCCGAATTTCTTGGCAGTGTATACCTCGTAGAATTCTTCGTCCCATTCAGGAAGGTGTTCTATTTCGGTCCACTTATATGTAGTCGATGTTTGAGTTGGCATCAGTTGGTGGGTTCAGGATAGGAATTTCGCGATTAATGGAATGATCCAAAGATATAAGTGTCTCGGTGCCGGTAACGCCGGGAATCATTTGTATGCGGTCATTTAGCAGTCGCATGAGATGTTCGTTGTCGCGGGCAAAGAGCTTTATAAGCATAGTGTATGGTCCTGTTGTGAAATGACACTCGACTACTTCCGGAATACGGAGCAGATGAGGTACGGCGTCGCGATACATTGCGCCGCGCTCAAGGTTTACTCCTATGTATGTGCATGTGGAAAATCCGAGAAAGCGCGGATTTACTTTATAACCCGAGCCGGTTATTACGCCGAGGTCAATCATACGCTGAATGCGTTGATGAATTGCCGCTCTCGACACTCCGCATTCTGCAGCTATATCTTTTGAGGGTATTTTTGCATTGTGGATAATTATGTCGAGAATCTTTTTGTCTAACTTGTCTAATATATCCATTGAATAAAGTGTTATTTTGCTTGCAAAAATACGCAAAATATACGTAATCAGCAACAAATTGTAAAAAATAGCCGCTCAAGCTTGAGCGGCTACTATCAATTTGTTTAAGCTGAAAGTAATTTCCAAAGGATTCTTACAAAAATCAGAGCGAATAAAGTGTACTCAATAAAGCGGAGTGAAGTTCGTCGCAACAGATTTTTTTCTTTCCGTCGGTAGCAAACCCAAAAGTAGATAGCAGCACTTAATATGCCATAGGCCAGACTTGCAGCTATCCAAATGTAGGGCGATCCCATTTAATTAGTTCCAAGCGTCTACGATGCCCATGAAGTCGGCTGCAGCCAAAGATGCGCCGCCAATCAGACCGCCGTCAACGTCGGGTTTGGCAAAGAGTGCTTTCGCGTTTGAAGGTTTGCAACTGCCACCATAGAGGATGGAGCAATTTTCTGCTACTTCATTGCCATATTTACCCGCGATAACGCCACGGATGAATGCGTGCATTTCTTGAGCTTGGTCGTCAGTGGCGGTTTTGCCGGTGCCGATAGCCCAAACGGGTTCATAAGCAAGAACGAGTTTGCCGAAATCTTCAGCAGAGAGTTCAAAGAGGGCTTCTTCAATTTGAGCCTTAACAACATCGAAGAAAGTGCCGTTTTCGCGTTCTTCCAGAACTTCACCAATGCAGAAGATGGGAGTGAGGTTGTTGGCAAGTGCGAGATTCACCTTAATCTTGAGGATTTCAGAGGTTTCACCGTAGTATTGACGACGTTCGCTGTGACCGAGGATAACGTAGTTCGCACCGGTTGATGCTACCATTGAAGCAGAAACTTCGCCGGTGTATGCGCCCTTAGCTTGGTCAGCGCAGTTTTCAGCACCGAGGCCGAGCTTGTTAGAGTCAATAACGCCTGCTACGGGAGCGAGGTGAGTAAAGGGAACGCAGATAACTACGTCGCAGTTGGGAGTGCGGCTGCTGAGAGCTTCGTTAACTTCCTTTGCAAGGTTAACACCTTCGGCAAGAGTGGTGTTCATCTTCCAGTTGCCGGCAACAATGTTTTTTCTCATAATAAATGTTTTATAATGGGTTTCAAATCTATGTGCAAAGGTACGTAATTTTCAAAACTTATACAAATAATAATCCTAATGAGGCAATAAGTAGATGTATATACAACAGTTCATCTCAGCCACAATATTGTTGGTATGTTTGAACTTTTAAATTACTAATTAATCCGGGTTACTTCAATTGATGAGGTTGATTGTTTATAGGGACTATCAAGGATAATGTAGCCATAAACGCGTTCACCTGGCATACATAGCCGCCGTTGAATGGTTTTATCCATATTAAAGATGCGAATAGCTCCTATTTTATATTCGCGTTCAATGCATTCGTATCGTTTAAAGTGAAGAGTAGTCCCCTTTTGGGTCAACGTCCCTTCTATTCTAACTCGTATATCAGGTGTGCCGGGTATATGTTCAATCTTTGCCTCGGTATCAGTGATGCCATTTCCATCAAAACAAAGCATATAGTTGCCGACAATTGAGTTTATTTCTTGCATAATTAAGGGTTCATAGTGATTATTGATAACGAGTTGAGCAGCATCTATGAGTTCGTCTTTATGCGCTTCTTGCTCAGCAGTATATGTTTTTGATTCATCGGTCATATCCAGCTTTTCTTTAATAGTAATAGAAGCATTGCTTATCGCTTCATAATATGCATAATTTAGCCTAGGCAAATCACCTGCGGGCAGTCCTTCGTCTAAAGTAACATTGGAGCACCAATTCTTAGATTCCGTTTCTGCTCGTTCAATAGATTCGTTAGCGATGTTCGTGGGACTAATGTCACAAGATTGAAGTATTGACATAAAGCATGCTGAAAGCATGATTAGATAAAAATTCCTTTTCATAATAAATATGGTGAACGTGTATTAATTATTGGTTTAATTGGCTTAATAAAAATTGTTATTTGAAGTTGGAGAAGTAGGAGTCGAGGACTGAGTTCGCCGCGGTGAAGGAGCTCTGACGGTTCTCGAGCACTTCTGTTTCGAGCGACTTCAACAGGGTTGAAATTTCGGGATTGTGATAGAAATGTGAGCGCAGTTTTTCGTCGATTGTTTCGCGCATCCAGTATTTTGCTTGCTGACGGCGTCGGCGAGTGAAATATCCATTGTCCGTAACGAAGTCAAAGTAACGATTAACCATGTCCCAGACTTCGGGAATGCCAATTTCGTAATATCCGGAATAGGTTAATACTTCCGGTTTCCATCCTGATGCTGTAGGCGGAAAAAGATGGAGCGCGGAGCGGAATTGTGCCTGTGCAAGTTGGGCGCGTTGAAGGTTATCGCCGTCTGCTTTGTTTATTACGATACCGTCAGCCATTTCCATAATGCCGCGCTTGATTCCCTGAAGTTCATCGCCGGTACCTGCCAATTGTATTAGCAAAAAGAAATCGACCATTGAATGAACGGCAGTTTCGCTCTGACCAACTCCTACTGTTTCAATAAAAATATTGTTATAACCGGCAGCTTCGCATAAGACAACGGTTTCGCGAGTTTTACGTGCAACACCGCCAAGTGAACCGGCTGACGGGGAAGGGCGAATGAATGCTCCGGGGTGGGTTGACAATTTTTCCATGCGAGTTTTGTCACCGAGTATGCTGCCGTTTGTGCGCTCGCTTGAGGGATCAACAGCGAGTACCGCGAGCTTGCCACCATCTTTAAGCACGTGAAGTCCGAAAGCGTCAATACTGGTGCTCTTACCGGCTCCGGGCACACCCGTAATACCAATCCGGCGTGAATGACCACTATGTGGCAAACATTTCTCAATCACCTCCTGAGCTTTGGCATAGTGATCCGGATTTACGCTTTCAACGAGAGTTACCGCTCTCGAAAGCATAGTTACGTTGCCTTTTAATATGCCTTCTACGATTTCGCCGACTGAGGGCAGGGGTTTACGTCTGAGTTTCGTCAGATAAGGGTTTATTACGGGTGGTTGTTCTATACCGGAATTTACCGTGAGTCCTTTATAATCGGCGGCATTTTCGGGGTGGTCCATGGCGTGAGTTTATTTAGTTATTTCCGCGGTTATACGATGTATCAGGAGAGAATTTTCAGGATCGTTATTTATAATGAGGACACGAGCACTGATGAAATCTGTTGTTGCCCTCTTGGGGTCTAAGGTTACGGTTACTTTAGCCTTTTTTCCAGGTTTGATTTTTTCTGTTGTTATTTTAGTATCTATTATGGTGCTGTCACCGGCTTGTAAACGACGAACCATTAAAGGAGATTGTCCGGAATTTTTTACTTCAAATTCAACGACTATATTAGAGTCGATAGATATTTGACCTAAGTCGGTTCTTGTCGGATATGCTTCTGCAATCGGTGCTTTCAGTCGCTCGCCGGGGGTGAGACGTGAAAAGTCTTCATTGATTATGGTAAAATAGTCAATCGGGACAGGCGGAACACTATCTGATGCACAGAATATGAAATTTCCTTGAGTTACTCCCCACTCAGGCACTTTGGCAGTTTGCAGTGTAAGAGTTATCTGGGTTTGTTCGCCCGGTGCCACTGATTCCGGATTAATCGATGCAGTGATAAAGTCAGGCACATTTTCTAATCGAGGTTGCAGTGTGTCGGCCGACATGTTGTAGGCCTCAATGAAGATGGTTTTTAATCGACCGCGTGTGACTTCTCCAAAGGCCGCATTCGATGATTTCAGTCTCATGGGGCCTGCCGACACAGGATAGCGTGATGCAAGTGTTGCTGATGAACCGATAACCGTGCCTTTAACAGTTAGTGTTCGTTGCTGAGATGGATTGTCAGATGTTTTAACATAGATTTTTTTGTCAAAGCGACCCGGTCGACCGGACGCAATGTATGTGACTTTGATTTGTGAAGTGTCGCCGGGTGCAATTTCTCCTTTTGGCACTATGGGGCGAGTGCATCCGCACGTTGCGCGTGCATCGAGAATCCTGATGGGAGTATTGCCGAGATTAACAATCTTGAATGTGGCATCAACAGAGCCGAGGTCTTCGCTAAATGCACCAAAATCATGAACGGGTTGTAGCCATTGAGCCTGCGCTCCGGCTATAAATGCCACAAGAGAGAGTGATATGGTTAAAAATAAATTCTTCATTTTTGTGAAGGGATAACTACACCCGATATCTTTAATATAACTTTTTTCTTTTTGTTACCGCTTTTGATGTTAGTCCACACTGAGATTGTTCGCATGAACTCGCCTGACATATCTTTCGGGGTAAAAGTTACCTTTATTTCGCCGGATTTTCCCGGTGCCAAAGGCTTTGGCGAAAAATCTGCCTCTGTGCAATTGCATGGTGCGGAAACTGATGCAATCGTTAGCGGCGCGTCACCGATATTGGTGTATTTAAAGATGTATGTGAGCTGTCCGTTTTTTTCATGTACCGTGCCGAAATCGTGACTTAGGGTGTCAAATTGAATTTCCGGACCGGTCTTTGCGAGAGCCCCAATCCATGTTAGGAGTGCTATTATCAGAGTGCAGATTCTAATCATGGGGTTAGTAAATTATTATACTTGTTCTTGTCGTTTATCAGTTCCAGTGCCTCTTGATAGATAGGGCTCGTGGGATTCATCACTCGGTAATATGTTGATGTAGTAAACAAGTCACGACCGATAAGTCCCTTGATATTGCTGACGATATATATTCGACTTTCTTGATATTGTTCTTGATTATGTTCTACTCCGAGTTTTTGACCGAGGGCAATAAATTCCGCTTCCATTTGGGGAGTCACTTCAAAATTTTGAATGAATATATCTTCGGTCGGATAGTTGGCAGATAGGGTATTGCGATTTTGTTCCACATAGTCCACCACGTACTGATTAAGAACGTTTTTTGCGCGCAATTCCCGGAAATATTTATTGATGCCGGTAGTGTCCGCCGGTACGAATCGGTCGGGCATGATGCCTCCGCCTCCATAAACTGTTCTGCCATTGGCAGTGGAGAACTTCAATTTCTCATCAAGTTTAATTGAGTCTGCGGAATAGAACTCACCGTGCTTATATCTATTTTCGATGTCTTGTTGATAGAGTTCTGAATTTCCCTTCTCATAAGGCTTTTGTATGGTACGTCCCGATGGTGTATAGTAGTGAGCGGTAGTAAGTCTGATCATAGAGCCATCAGGGAATGGGAAGGGGCGCTGAACCAATCCTTTGCCAAAAGTGCGTCGCCCGACTATAATTCCTCTGTCATTATCTTGAATGGCTCCGGAAAGAATTTCGGATGCTGATGCCGAGAATTCATTGACAAGCACAACAAGTCGTGATTGAGTGTCAGCATTACGCTCCTTTGATGAGAAGTGTTGTGGAGCTTGGCGCAAACCTTCGGTATATACGATAGGGGAGCCATAGGGTAAGAAGTGTTCTGTCAGACTCACGGCTGAATTTAAATACCCACCTCCATTATCCTGCAGGTCAATAATTAGGTTCTGCATTCCTTTATCGCGCAGTTCTTTCAATGCATTTTTAAATTCCTTGTCGGTTTCAGCTCCAAATGATGACACTCGAATATAGCCCGTTGTTTTATCAGCCATGTAAGCTGCATCTACAGTATATAATGGTATATCATCGCGTTTTACGCGAAATAACAGCGTGTCGGGTTCACTTCTTCTCACTACTTTCAGATTCACAATGGAGCCTTTCGGTCCTCTCAATCGCTTCATGATCTGAGAGTTTTGCATTTTCATGCCTGCAATAACAGTATCGTTTGCAGCGACTATTCTATCGCCCGGGATTATACCTACTTTTTCTGCTGGGCCGGAGGCCACTGCTTGAATCACGTAGACTGTGTCTTGAACCATTTGGAATTGCACCCCGATACCGCTGAAATTTCCGTTTAGCGGTTCGGTTAGTGCCTTTGTTTCCTCCGCGGTTGTGTAGGTTGAATGTGGGTCAAGCTCCTTGAGCATAGCGATAATGCCTTGCTCAACAATCTTATTTGAATTTATGGTATCAACATAAAATTGTTGTATAATCAAATCAGCGAGTTGCAGCTTCTTAGAGGCATCAGACAGTCTTTGACCATATGTGAATACCGCAGAAGATATTATGGTAAGTAAGAGGAATATACGTTTCATAAAAAATTAAGGCAAAAATTCAGATATGTCTTCGTTGTGACTACGAAGATCACGGACTAAAGATGAACTTATGAATGAGAGTTCAGGCAGTGTGTAGAGAATCACGGTTTCCATGCCCGAGAGGCTGCGATTGGCATCTGCGAGGTTCCTTTCATATTCAAAGTCCGCAACAGAGCGAACTCCACGAAGCAGATGAGTGCAACCGCAACGGCGTGCCGCTTGCCACGTTAAGTCGGTATATGCCTCAACTTCAACTCGCGGGTCATTTCCATAGATGCTGCGTATATCATCCACTCTGCACTGAGTGTCTTCGCTGTCAATTTTTTTGCTATTGATTCCAATACCGATTACTATACGGTCAAAAAGAGTCAAGGCGCGTTCAACGATTGACTGATGACCAATAGTGAATGGGTCAAATGAGCCTGCGAAAAATGCTATTTTTTCTATATTCATAATTGCAAATATACGGATTTATTCTGAGATTGAGATTTCTCGACCTATTGAATGTGCTTTAAATTCGGGGGCATATTGGCTTTGAACTTCAGCAGGAGCTAAAGCAAAAGTTCCTTGTGCCGTTACATAGAATGTTTCTGATATGATAGTATCGCCTTTGGTAATACGATTGAAATACCAATTTGTTTCTGAAGAACACGGCTCTCGGTAAGCAACGAGGTGTCCAAGCCAAAGAGTGGAAGGTAATTGATTCTGTGGCTCGAAAGCGGCGCAACGGGGCTGACGGACAACGACATAATCAAGGTCTTGTGAAGCTGTGATGCTCAATTTTAGGGTTACTTTTGCACCGACTTTCATTTCGCCCTCAATGGTGCGAGCGATCTTCAATTTGTCAGTTTCAAACGCCTCAATGGTTTGAATTGTATCATTGGATTTGGAGAAAACACCTCCCCAAGCCGGGAAATTTCCTTTAGATATTTCAACATTTCCTCCTTCGGGCAGATTAATACGAAATTCACCCATATAATCATCCATTTTCACATCATATTCAGCACCATTGATTTTAACTGAAATTTCGTTTGCGGCAGGAACCAGCCAATCGGTCCCGCAATCAAGTAATGTTGCAATCAAGTCAGACGTGTCGGAATGATTGCCCCAATCCATGCTGTGAAGTCGGGAAATGTAAGCCGAGCGCAGCATATCGACCTCGGGTGCTGAAGGCAATACCAGATGAAATGCTTTAAGATAATAAGGGCTTATTACCGAGTAGTTCCAAATTTCGTGCTGCCGAAGTGATTCAATGAGATTGCGTGCGGTTGTTTGATAGCCATTTTCATATAAAATAATGGCGGCCTTCGCAATTCCAACAGATGATTCATCGCGCCAATTGGCTACAAAGTGTTGCACAGTGGCAAGAGCAGCACGTTTGGCAGGTGAAGTTTGTCTAATATTTGGAAATTGAGAGCGCATGAGTACATATTCGGGGAAAATAGCGTTCTTATCATCGTTAAATTTACGGGCTATTTCTGAGTCCAAATATTTAACAGCATTTTCTATGAGACGGTTCAAATTGTTATTGTCCGGCATGTAACCTAATCTTTTCAGATTGGCAAGCGTAGAGAGGACTCGCAAAGTTACCCATAACGAGGGCTCGTCGGCACTTCCAGTCCATGTTAATCCTCCATTTCTGACTAATTTAGCCAGAGAATGGATTGATTTATTGATTACTTGTTCTGTTTGTGACTTGTCAAACAGCAAGTACAGCCGCGCGCGTTGTTCGGTCTCGGAACGTGCGGCATATTCAAATGGAGTAGAACTAAGCAAGGCAATTTTAAGATCATCATTTTGGGATAGACGAGAAATGAGAATTGAGTCGTTTGACTTCCAATTATGTAGAGCCAAGCCTATCTCAGGATGCTTGCGCATCAGACCGCGAGCTGTTGCAGCGCTGAATAACGAACTAACAGCCGAAAAGGCACTGCCACCTTTAGACGTTTGCAATCCGGGGAGGGCAGCAACACATTGCCACACGGCATTTGCGGTAAAAGTAATTGCACTGCCTTTGGGTACATTAATATCAGTTTCAGATGAATCTGCGTCAAGATATATCGACCGGGCTGTTATTACTGAGATTTCATTTGGCAGGACGGGCATGATGGTCTGTTCACCATCGGTGTAAGAGCCCGTATTTGCTTTAACGCGTACTCCAAGTATTGAATTTGCCGGAGCAATATAGTCGATCGAAATTACATCAGATGACATTGCGTTGAGCGACAATGCGAATTCTTTTTGAAATAGAATCTGTTCGGATGTGGGCTCAAATATTTCAAATGATGCATTAACTTCCGATTCAAGGGCAGTATTATTGATCACAGAGGCTCTAAGTTGAATTTTATCGCCCTCACGAAGGAATCTCGGCAGGTTTGGCTGAACCATTACCGGCTTAGACGAAGTGATTTCTTCAGAGAAAGTCCCCGATAGTAAGGATTTGTTATATGCCAAAGCTTTCAGTACCCATGTGGTAGTAGCATTCGGTGCAATGAATCTGATTTGCGCTCCACCTGCTGAGTCTGTTGTAAGAACCGGATTCCATAGAGCAACGGGAACCTCGGGCATTCTGACATCATTGTCTTGATTTTCCGGTTCCATTGAATTGCCGTCGGCGAGTTCTTCCATTGACGACTCGGGTGACACAACATTTGATGTATCGTTTGCCACTGTTTTAGACGCCAACATTCGCGGCATCATTTCCATATTATAGTAGGGCATATAGTACTTACGCGGCCATTCCATATCGTATAATTCGAATGAAGTATTCAGGTCTTCAAGTGTCATTGGCTCGCGATGCCTTATGTACGGCTTACAAATGCAAATGTCAATCCATGGATGGTTCAAGTCCAGTGTCCTATAGTATGAGTACGTAAAAGGAAGATTAAAATTTAAATGATAAGGTTGGAGAGCATCAAGCGCTTTCGAATAAAGGTTAAGTATTACGGCCGATTCCACCGGCTTTTCAATGTCATTGTGCACTGTGATAGTCCACGTTTCAACATCGCCGGGTGTTATATTATTTCTGAACGATTCTATTGAAATGTTAAGCGAACTTGGTATATTTCTGCGAACCACGTCAACATTCATTTCCCTAAATTCATAGTTATGAAGAGTGTAGAATGTCAGAGTTGCTTCATTGACGGAATCGGGTAGAGTGACATCTAAAAAGAAGTTACCCTTACTCGGTGACAACCATTTTTGTTCAATAATGGCTTCAGGAGTCCACATTGTATAGAGTATATGGCTATTATCAAATGAGGTCCCTATAAGGATTTTCTCGCCCGAATATACGTGACTGTTTGGAATAAACAAGGGTGTTTCTAAAGGCGGTATTGAATCTGTCGGGCGATATATATAGAATGTAGGTGATATGAAATCTCGGGCACCATCAGATTTTATAAGTGCAGTATATGAACCTGAAGGAATATTGTCCCAGTTGTTATTCGGTTCAAATGATTTATCTTGCGCGGATGAAGTCAATATAGTCTTGAACTTACGATCGGTCGAATTTCCCTCACTGTCGAATATGGAAATAAGAGGTGCATTACCGGCAACTATATACTTTGGGATATTCGCGTCAATATAATATTGCCATTCTGGCAAAAAACAAGATGTTTCATGTGTTTCTCCGGAAGGCGATGTTACGATGCAAGACGCAATGAGATTACCGCTTAGCGGTGCTTTAATGCGAGCAGTGAATGTTCCGTCTGACTGTGTTTGAATTGTATCAGTAGCAATTACAGTCCTATCAGAGTTCCTAAAGCTCCTATACCATACCCATTCCGGTAATTTTGAAACTTCAATGGCGACTTGAGCATTTATTATCGGAAATCCGTTATAGCCGTTTGCCTTGCCTTTAAGCACAACCTCGGTTGAATCTAATCGAGTGGCAGACATTTCAACTTCAAAGGTTGGAATTTTATAGTCAGTAACAGTGAAGTGATGGGAGCCATATTCGGAAATCCGGATAGAGTACGCACCACTAAGACCTTCTTTAGGAATGGTAAATTCGCCGCTTACTCTTCCATAATTGTCTGACGTCAAATTAATCTTATCAACCTTTTCATGGTTTGTGTTATAGAGTTGAGCTGTAACTTTGGAGAATTGGTCCAATCTTGTGTTGAGTTCCGTAACCTCAAATAATGTTGCTGCAAATCGGACTACATCACCGGGGCGATAAATGGCTCTATCAGTATAGCAATTCATTGAGTGCCATTGTTTCGTGTCATGAGCCACAGGCTTGTTGTTGAAGAGTTTCGGACTATACACATCATTGCCGCGAATACCGGTTATATATTGAGTATATAGTAGTTCTACATCGTTTTGTAACTCGCCGCTAACGGCATCAAGAGCGTACACTTCACACTGATTTTGGTATTTTTGTTGAGTCAGCAAGAAATCGGTAACGACTACTTTGATCTCGTATGTAGTGTTAGGTTTATAACCCTCATAAGTGGGAATTATCAGGTATTCTCCGTAATCCGGGAAGGTTAATTCAATGTCTTTTTCCTTGGCAAACACTCCTGTTCCTGAGAATTTAACATCAATCTCTTTTATGTTTGTTGACGTATTATTGTCTTGCCGTATCAATAACCTGACATCGTTTATGCATGTGGCTTTGACGTTGATTTTCAGCTTATCATTACGTTTTACAATGTTTCGGCATGATATTTGAACATCGGAACGTGTCAAGTAAGATTTTGCGCTCTCTATGACATCGGATAATGGCGATTTGGATTCAAGGCAAAGATTATATGCTTCAGAACGCTGTGCAATGGTGACTGCTTTATCCGCTAATTCACTTAATGCATAAGCCTCAACATCAAATCCTTTAAATCTCTTATACAATGATAATACCGATTCATAATTTTCTGCTTTACTCAATTCAAGCATAAAGCGTGGATATTGATTTTGTGCATTGAATTCAATGGCATCCATTAGAATGGAGTCATTAGATTTCAGTGACAGAAACGATTGAATGGCAAAATCATATAGGGTAGGTGTGAATTGGGGGTTGGCATCAATGGTGCCAATCCATTCCTCAACTGAGGTCTGTCTTAAAATCTCGCGGTATTTGGTGAGCGTGTTTAGTGCCAATGAATCGGAAGAGGTCACATCCGCTAAAACAAAGTCAAGCATTGCCATAGTGACAGGCGTGTTAACCAATTCCTTGATTTCCGATATTTTGTTTGTAAACTGCTCTACATTATCCGGATTTATGTCGGTTTGAGCCAAGCCATAGTTCAAAGTAGCACGGACTATGGCAGGCCCATTTTGTTTTTTTAAGGCTTTGTTAAGGTCCTTAAGAGCATTTGCACTAACGTTTTTAGGATAAGCAAAATCGGGTTTTGAAGGTGTTGCTCCAAAACCCGATAAAAAGTTAATTGCTGACATTATAAGAGCTATAATAACATTTCTTTTCATTTTATGTCGTTAGGTTTTGAGCTGCGATGTGCTTGCCTGTTTTCCATTAGAGTGCGCATAAATTTTCGCTCGGCATGAGGCAGTTTGAATAACTGAACTTTTGTGAGGTGTTTACGAAATTCTGATTCGTATTTCTTGTCAATTTCAGCCATTGCAGCATTAAATTTATATTGCAAGGTAATACATGAATCAAGTTCAGCATCGGTGGCAGTGCCGTCATTAATTTTTTGAGATAGGCTGCGTTCAAACTTTCGCAAAGAGCGCTCCAACTTTGTGCGTTCCTCTTCCTTAGCGTCATAAACTTCGAAGAATGCCTTACTTTGCGTTTCGTTTAGTTCAAGTTCAACGGTCAGAAATTCATGCTTGTATTTCTTTACTTTCTGAAGCCATTCTTTTTTGTCAAGCTTCCCTTGCTTATTGTTTTGAGCACTCATAGGAGCAGATACCCCAATTAATATGGTCACAAGGAATATAGTAAGCAGTTTCTTCATAATATTAAAGACATTTAGTAAATTTCGGGAATTTCGTAACCTTCGTCAAATAATGCATCAAGCACATCGCAATCGCTAATGCAGATATAATCGTCTAAATAGGGTTGGTTATTCGTATTAACTATATCAGCGAGTAGGTTTTGCATTTGTACGGTGCTTTCACCGGAGGTGTTTCGTAGGCCTGATGCTATGTTGAAAATATCGAGCATGAGATATGCGCCTGCAAACAACGCCGCCATATAGACATACGGTTTTACTCGCTGCCACATGGTGCGTTTGGGGAGTTCAATGACTACGGGCTCTTCCGGGATTTTAGCCATCATTTTGGTGGTAAAGTCCTCAAAATAGCCGTTTGGTACAGTCATACCATTGCGTTTTGGCCAATTGCCTTCCGGAGAGTGATTAAGTTTCGTGTCCATATTCCCTTTTTTCATAATTGACTATGTTGTATTAAAAAGGTTTAATTGGATGATTGAAGAATTTGTTCAATTTTTTTTACAGCAAGATGATAGGAGGCCTTTAGGGCGCCTACAGACGTCCCTGTGATTTCTGCGATTTCCTCGTATTTCATTTCATCAAAATACTTCATATTAAAAACCATTTGCTGTTTTGTCGGTAGAGATTCCACGGCGTGACGTAACGCTGCGGCTGCTTCATCGCCGTCAAACCACTCATCAGCTACTATCTGATGAACCGAATGTGATTCATTGTCGATTCTTTCAGTCGCATGTCTTTTTTGTTTGTCAAGAAATGTCAAGGCCTCGTTTAGCGCTATTTTATGTAGCCACGTGCTTAATTTAGCATCACCACGAAAAGCATCTAACGATATCCATGCTTTCATGAAAGTATTTTGTAGCAAGTCATCCGTGTCATCGTGATTAATCACCAAACGACGTATTTGCCAATACAGAGGTTCACTGAACTTGCTAATCAGTTCAGCGAAAGCGTCTCTACGAGTTTCAAGAGTCCGGAGTCGGCTCTCCAATGTTAAATTTTCTTCTTTCACGATGTCAAAGTTAGTAAAATTTTTTTGCATACGTTGAGATAAAGTGGTAAATTTGCACCGGAATTAATGAAAAGTCAAGCGCACGTGGCGTAATGGCAGCCGCGCCAGACTTAGGATCTGGTGGAGTGATCCGTGGGGGTTCGAGTCCCCCCGTGCGCACAAACGAAGTAATCAGCCAAATCATAACACATATAAAATATACAGCACAATGAATGCTCAACTCCCACCATTTAAGGTGTTTTCTGGAACAAAGTCGCGCTATATGGCCGAAGAAATCTGTAAAGATCTCGGTGTGCCTCTTGGTCAAATGAATATACAGCGTTTTGCCGACGGCGAGTTTGAAGTATCGTTTGAAGAATCAATCCGCGGTTGTGAGGTCTATTTAGTGCAGTCCACTTTCCCGAATTCAGACAACCTAATGGAGTTGCTTCTGATGATTGATGCAGCAAAACGAGCATCAGCTCGCTCGGTTGTTGCGGTTATTCCTTATTTTGGTTGGGCACGTCAAGACAGAAAAGCTAAGCCTCGTGTTTCAATTGCAGCCAAATTAGTGGCAGATTTGCTGAGTGCGGCAGGTGTTACGCGAGTAATAACAATGGATTTACATGCAGACCAAATTCAAGGTTTCTTTGATGTCCCTGTTGATCACTTGTATGCATCATCCGTGTTTGTTCCTTACATTGAAAGCCTTAAACTCGAAGAACTTGTAATTGCATCGCCAGATGTTGGTGGAGCAAAGCGAGCCAACTCGTATGCCAAGTATTTCAATGTCCCTCTAATTCTTTGTCACAAACAGCGAGCCAAGGCTAACGTTATAGAAACTATGACGATTATCGGCGATGTGAAAGATAAGAATGTAATCATAATTGACGACATGGTTGATACCGCCGGAACTATCACGAAAGCAGCTGACTTGATGAAAGAATGTGGCGCGCAGAGTGTTAGAGCGCTATGTTCACATGCAATTATGAGTGACCCTGCCAGCGAACGAATCGACACATGTGCTCTGACTGAGATGATGTTTACGAACTCTATACCTCTGACCAAAGAGTGCAAAAAGGCAACAGTGCTAACCGTAGCTCATTTATTTGCAGATACTATCCGCCGAGTTCACTCCAATGAATCAATATCCTCTCACTACGTTTTCTAATTGATGAATAATCACAAGCGAAGGGACGATGCTGCGATGCGCATTTTGCGAGCCGGCGGTAATCCCGATGAACTTGATAAAATTTTACAAGATGAATGTCGTCGCAAAGCTTCTAAAAAGCTTGCGACGACATTATTGTGTACTGAGTTTAGATTCCCTACCTCGCTTAGTGTAGAGCAGTGTACCTCTGATGCGTTGGCTGAGTTTCATGCCTCGCTAATCAATGGGGGTTCAAGAGTGGTCGATTTGACCTGCGGATTAGCTATAGACGCATTTCATTTTGCAAAGAAGGCAGATGAAGTCCTGTGCATTGATATAGACCCTATAGTTGCCGATGCCGTGACTCATAATTCATCGGTTCTAAAGTATAAGAATGTCAGGGTTGAATGCGCAGATTGTCGTCAATGGCTCAATGATAACTCTGATACTAAGTTTGATGTGGCATTTATTGACCCTGCGCGGCGCGCAGATGATGGTAGTCGTCTATATTCCATTACCCAATGTCGCCCCGATGTTGCCAAATTAATTCCTCAAATCTTTCGGATTGCTCCACGCTTGATTATAAAGGCATCTCCTATGCTCGATATTACAAAATCTATAACTGAGTTGCCAGGGATAAAAGTCGTGCATTCTGTTGGCACTAAGTCTGAATGCAAGGAATTGCTGTTTGAATTGGAAAGAGGTTATGACGGACCGGTAAGGATTGTGGCGGACACAATCGGGGGGCATTCAGTAGATTTGACGCCCGGTTTGTTGCCTGAATCCGATTATGCAGTTAATGTGCAAGTAGGGGATTTTGTTGGCGAACCGTGGCCGGCTGTAATGAAATGTATGCCACGAGGATTATTGTCGGGGACACAACTGCATCCCGATACCTTTTTATGGTTGAATCCCCGATCGTCATTCCCGGGAAACGTCTATTATGTTGAACGTGTTGAGGCATATAGCTCGTCAAATATGCGTAGGCTCGCCAAAGAGAAAATACATGCATCGGTTGCAGTTAGAAATTTGCCGATAACTGCAGACCAGCTCAGAACCAAACTGAAGGTTCAAGAATCCTCCGATATTAGATTGATAGCTACTACAATTTATCCAAAGCAGCAAGTTCTTTTATTTCTATCACGGAATATCAAAAAAAATGAGTAAATTTGCGTATGTTTCATCCAAAGTACGTCATATTGCTAATTCTTGCTCTGCTTATTGTTGCTTGGGCTTGTAATCCGGTGTCGCCGGTAAATAAGGCGGCACGTGATCTCTCAGAATCATTAATAAAAAATGATTTATCTTCGGCGCAACGCCATGCTAATAAAGTTGTGTCGGAAGACTTTGACACATCAGTATCTTCTGTGCAAGATTTGTGCATCATAGCGATTTCGTTGATGAAACTTTCTGAAGGTGTAGCTGATGGAAGTGATTATGCAGCGCAAGCGATGACATTTTATGAGAAGGCATTGATGAAGGATTCGATTGGTACACAAAAGTATTTTGAAATGCTTGGTCCCGAAGATTATAACTCCGCTCATTTGCTTGTGCAGTTACGCAATCAAATTCAGTTGCGAGAGTGTAGCACTTTTGATTACGATGATGAATATGAACAATAATTGGCAGGATTCACTAGCAGCGTTATTAAATTCAGGCACCTTACCCGATGGGGAACAAGGTGCAAAAGAAGTCGTTGACGATAAACATAAGGAGGACCAGAGAGGAAAACTGGTAATATCCATAGAAAAAAAAGGACGTAGCGGTAAAACCGCTACAATAATAAGTGGATTTACCATTGCTCCTAATGACCTTGATTTGCTCGCAAAAAAAATTAAATCGACCCTTGGCACCGGAGGTTCTGCTCGAGGTGGAGAGATTCTGATACAAGGTGACCGACGCCAAGACGTGAGAAGATTACTTACTTCATTAGGATATACAGTATGAATACAGTAAGCCCTCAAATTGAAGTTTTCAAGGCTTCAGCCGGTTCGGGCAAGACACATCAGTTAGCGCTCAGATATATTTGTTTCTTGTTGGGTAAGCGTATAGACGAAAAGGGGACTATTAGTCTATATACAAGCGAGGAGAGAAAGGTGCATCGAGAGATTCTCGCAATTACCTTTACCAATAAGGCAACGGAGGAAATGAAACAGCGCATCATTCATGAGTTATACTGCTTATCAGATTCAAATCGAGAGTCTAAACTGAGGGAAGATATATTGAAATTAACCGGTGCTACCGCTGACAAACTTGCAGATTGTGCCCGTGAAGCATTAACTCAATTGTTGTTTGACTTTGGTGAGATGCAAGTCAGTACAATTGATGCGTTTTTTCAGAAAATATTAAGATCATTTGCTTATGAGGCCGATTTAGGCGGTAATTATGAATTAATGGTTGATAGTAAGCAGATGATAGAAATGGCTATTGCTGATACCCTTTCTATGATTTGCGGTGTACGCACTACCACCAAGTATGACTGCTCGCGAGTGAAGATGATTCGTGAATGGGTGAAGGATTTGCTCGTATCGCAGGCATCTAATGCTTCTGAAATCAAAATATTTGACAATAATAGCCATCTTCGTTCAAATCTATCGGATTTCATTTCCAAGTTATCTGACGAGAGGTATCAAGCGTTTAAGGATGAATTACAGCCATTTATGGATAATCCATGCGCTATTGATTGCTTATCCGAGCAGTTAACTTTGTGTAGGGTACAATTACATGAAGATATCAGGCGTGTTGTCGGTGATATTAAAAGCCGTGCAGGAGATTCATTAAAGGCAAATGCTGTTAAAATGCTTGATAGGATAGCCGCAGATGAATATGATGAGTTAACATCAACAAACGCACTATATTTTACGGGCGAAAGAGACTGTGAAGATGGTCTATTGAAGAAGAACGGCTATACGAATGATCTTCGAAATCTGTTTGAGACATTAGTGTCACAGGTCCGTATGCTCCACACGGTAGATGTCATGAAGGACCAAATGTTTTACTTGGGGTTGTTTCGTGAAGTGCTTGACATTGCCGCACGCATGAAGATTCACATGAACACTATTTTGCTGAGTGATACAAATACTATACTTAATGAAATTATTGCAGATAGTGATACGCCGTTTATTTATGAGCGCACGGGGCAGCGGCTTCATAATTATCTAATTGATGAATTTCAGGATACTTCATTGCTTCAATGGAAGAATTTGTATCCACTCATTGCCAATAGTATAGGTAATGGAAACGATAATATGATTATCGGCGATGTGAAGCAATGTATTTATCGATTCAGAAACTCATATCCCGAGCTGCTTGATACTGAATTAGAAGAAGATGTTTTATTTAAAGACATTATAAGTTTACCTGAGCTTAAAGCAAATAGGCGAAGTAGCACAGATGTTGTGCAATTTAATAACATGCTTTTTAATAAAATTGCACAAAGGCGTAATATCCATTCCTATGAGCATGTGTCACAGATTCCTTATAATGAGGAGTCCGGATATGTTGATATATGTGTGACAAAACAATTTAATGAGAATGTGTCACATAGAATGATTCAGCATATTCGTCGACAACTTGACTCTGGCTATAGTCCCGGTAAAATATGCGTATTGGTAAGAAAGAGAAAGCATGCAAAGCAAGTTATAGATGCTCTCTTAGCTGCCGGTGCCTCCGGAGAAATTTTGGCAGGAGTGCAAGTCGTTTCAGATGAAGCCTTGTACGTTTCTGCGTCTAAGGCTGTCGGTTATATCATTTCACAGCTTAGATTGCTCGACCGCGTTCAGCAAGATTCTAAGTTGATACCTGTAAGTAAGAAAACCGGTTTACCCAAAACAACGGAGCATGAAATGGATTGGCTACGTGATGAACTTCATAAACTTAACTCTCAAGGTGTTACAGGCTTTGCTGCGGTTGAAGCAATATTAAACGAGTTTGATCAAAAGCAACACCTTGCAGCGCGTAATAGTAAAGAAGATATTGAGTGGAGAGTTAGAACTCGCGGTCGTTCAGTTTTTGAAGTCGTTGAGGAACTAATTCAACGCCTACCCGATGATAATCTTAGGATTACCGAGGCGCAATATATCAGTGCTTTTCAAGATTTAGTCGTAGAGTATTGCAGAAATAATAGTCCTACGATACATGGCTTCTTGAAATTATGGGATGAACAACATGATGAAAAGGCTGCAATCGGTTTGCCTGCAGATTCAGATGCCATTAGGGTAATGACAATTCATAAAGCAAAGGGATTGGAATTTGATTGTGTCCACGTTCCGTTATATGGAGATAAGTTAGATAACGATAACAATTATCGTTGGTTCTCCTCCTCTGAGATATTTGATAAATTGGACTTAAAGTGTGAAACACCGAGTTATTTCCCATTGAATTCCGGTTCCGGACTAAAAAAGACTTTGTTTTCAGACCAGTATGATAAGCTATGTGAGGAGCAATTTCTGGATCAACTAAATGTAATGTACGTTGCTTTTACACGAGCGAAATATGAACTTATTGTTACGGCAGATGCCTCACCAAGTTCTGCCGGAGATTTGATTATTGATGCTTTGAGAGATGAGTTTCAGGAAGTGAATCAAGGACGTTTTGTCTATACAAAAGGTTCTCCTACCGTGATTGACTCTAAAATTACACCTGAAGAAAACGATGGCGAGAGCAGCTTGAATTTGCATTCCTACAGAGTTTATGATAGATTAGATACATGGCACTCAACCAACCCTGTGACTGAATCGGATTCAGGTGAAATTTTATAGTTCTTTTGTATCAGAAAAAAGTTTCAAAAAAATTATTTGTTATAAACGTTTCTTACATAAAATTTCGTAAATTTGCAGCGAAAAATAGTAAATTAATCATAAGAGCAATACCTATGGTACCCACACTCAATGCCACTCTCGTTCTTGAAGACGGCACAAAGTTTTATGGCAAGTCCTTCGGTTATCCAAAATCAACCTCAGGTGAGGTCGTTTTTAATACTGCAATGACCGGCTATCCCGAGAGTTTGACGGACCCGAGTAATGAAGGTCAGATTTTGGTTACAACTTATCCGATATTGGGAAATTATGGCGTACCTCCATTAACTGAAAAAAATGGCATTAGCGAGCACTTTGAGAGCAATATAGTGCATGTTAGAGCAGTAGTAGCTCAAGATTATACTGAAAATTTTTCACATTGGCAGGCAGAACGTTCTTTGTCGGCATGGCTAAATGAAGCCCAAATTACCGGAATTTACGGCATTGATACGCGAGCATTGACCAAGCATCTTCGCGATAATGGCACCATGCTCGGTAAGATCATTATTGATGGATCGGCAGAGCCTGAGTGGTATAACCCTAACAGTGAGAATTTAATTTCAAAAGTAAGCTGCACTCAGGTTGAAGAGTATGGGTGTGGAGATAAGACCGTTGTAGTGGTTGACTGCGGAGTGATGCATAACATTATTAGGAATTTGGTTGCTTGCGGTGTTAAAGTGATTCGAGTACCTTGGGACTATGATTTCACACAGTTGACCTACGATGGAATTTGTATTTCTAATGGTCCGGGAAATCCTGAATTTGCCTGTGCTACGATAGAAAATATAAAAAAGGCTATACAGCAAAACAAACCGATTTGTGGAATATGCTTAGGTAATCAATTATTGGGACTTGCTGCAGGAGCCAAAACAGTCAAATTACCTTACGGACATAGAAGCCATAACCAGCCGGTGCGTAAGGTAGGTACTGATAGCTGCTATATAACCTCTCAGAATCATGGTTATGTGCTAGATGCCAATACAATTCCCGAGGATTGGGAGCCGCTGTTTGTTAATATGAATGATGGCACGATTGAAGGTATACGTCATAAGAGCAAACCATTCATGTCAGCACAATTCCATCCCGGAGCAAGCGAGGACACATCGTTTAATGTTCTTCTGCTTAATGACTTTATCAAAATGCTTTAACCTTATCCATACAAATTTCGATAAATGAACGAATTTAAGAAAGTGCTGCTTCTTGGCAGCGGAGCTCTGAAAATAGGCGAAGCCGGTGAATTTGACTATTCCGGTTCACAAGCGCTAAAGGCACTCAAGGAAGAGGGTATTTCAACTGTGCTCATCAATCCTAATATCGCGACTGTTCAAACAAGCGAAGGTATTGCCGATAAAATATATTTTCTTCCGGTAACACCTTTCTTTGTGGAGAAGGTTATCAAAAAGGAACGTCCGGATGGTATATTGTTGGCATTTGGTGGACAAACTGCATTGAACTGCGGTGTAGAATTGCATCGCTCGGGTATCTTGGAAAAGTATGGAGTAAGAGTGCTCGGTACGCCCGTGCAAGCAATCATGGATACTGAAGACCGTGAGTTATTCGTAAAGAAACTCGATGAGATTAACGTAAATACCATCAAGAGTGAAGCCGTAAGTTCTATTTCAGATGCAATCGCAGCAGCCGATAAACTTGGCTATCCCGTGATTGTGCGTGCAGCGTATGCGTTAGGTGGTCTCGGCTCAGGATTTTGCGATAATCAAGAGGAACTCATCTCCTTGGTTGAGAAGTCATTATCGTTCTCTCCTCAAGTACTGATTGAGAAATCCCTAAAGGGTTGGAAAGAAATTGAGTTTGAGGTTGTTCGCGACCGGTTTGATAATTGTATCACCGTTTGCAATATGGAAAACCTTGATCCGCTCGGCATTCATACCGGAGAAAGCATTGTAGTTGCTCCGGTACAAACCTTGACAAACGAAGATACGCAATATCTTCGTCAGTTGGCCATCAAGATTGTACGTCATATAGGTATTGTTGGAGAATGTAACGTACAGTATGCCTACGATCCTGAATCAATGGATTATCGTGTTATTGAAATTAATGCACGTTTGAGTCGTTCGTCGGCATTGGCATCTAAAGCCACAGGTTATCCTCTTGCTTTCGTGGCAGCAAAAATTGGATTGGGCTACGGTTTGTTTGATTTGAAAAACTCGGTAACCAAGCAGACAACTGCATTCTTTGAGCCGTCAGTTGACTATATTGTAGTGAAGATCCCACGTTGGGATTTGGGCAAATTCCACGGTGTTAGTCGTGAAATCGGTTCTTCAATGAAGTCAGTGGGCGAAGTAATGTCAATTGGTCGCACCTTTGAAGAAGCCATTCAAAAGGGCCTTCGCATGATTGGACAAGGCATGCATGGGTTTGTAGGTAATAAGGAATTAAAGGTTCAAGATATTGACAAGGCTCTCCGTGAACCGACAGATAAGCGCATATTCGTGCTTTCACAAGCCCTGCTCAGTGGCTATAGTATTGAGAGAATTTATGAGTTGACAAAGATTGATAAATGGTTCTTACACAAGCTTAATAATATCATTGAAACGTATAAGAATCTCAAGAATGTTAATTCATTGGATGAACTGTCGGTTGATTTGCTCAAACTTGCAAAGGAACAAGGTTTCACTGATTTTCAGATTGCAAGAGCCATCGATTCATCGATAGCAGGTTCAAAGGCCCATGCCGCTTCATTGGCAGTCAGACAGTTGCGTAAGTCGCTCAATATTGTCCCCGTTGTGAAGCAAATTGACACTTTAGCGGCAGAATATCCGGCGCAAACGAACTATTTGTATATGACGTACAATGGTTCGTCTAATGATATTCAATATGAAAATGACAATAAATCCATTGTGGTTCTTGGTTCGGGTGCATATCGAATCGGTTCTTCAGTGGAATTTGACTGGTGTTCGGTTAATGCATTGTTAACCGTCAAGAAGCAAGGTTATCGGTCAATTATGATAAACTATAATCCCGAAACTGTGTCAACGGATTATGATATGTGTGATCGTCTGTACTTTGATGAATTGACGTTCGAGCGCGTTATGGATATCTTGGATCTTGAGCAGCCTCAAGGTACCATTTTGAGTGTTGGTGGACAAATTCCGAATAATTTGGCCATTAAACTTGACGAGCAAGGTGTTAATATCTTGGGTACCACTGCAAAGAGTATTGATAATGCGGAAGATCGCCATAAATTTTCATCGATGCTTGATGAGTTAGGGATTGATCAGCCTGCATGGAGAGAGTTAACCTCAATGGATGATATTAATAACTTTATTAGTGAGGTTGGCTTCCCGGTGTTGGTTCGTCCAAGCTATGTTCTTTCAGGTGCTGCGATGAATGTTTGCTCAAATCCTGAAGAATTAGAGAGATTCTTGAGATTAGCTGCCAACGTTAGCAAGGAACATCCGGTTGTAGTAAGTCAATTTATCCAGAATGCTAAGGAGATTGAAATGGATGCCGTTGCTCAAAATGGTGAAATCAAAGCTTATGCGATTAGTGAACACATTGAATTCGCCGGTGTGCATTCGGGTGATGCAACAATTCAATTCCCACCGCAAAAACTTTATGTCGAGACGATGCGTCGACTGAAAAAAGTTGCTGCAAAAATTGCTAAGGCACTCAATATAAGCGGACCGTTTAATATTCAGTTCCTTGCCAAAAATAATGATATCAAGGTTATTGAATGTAACTTACGTGCATCTCGCTCATTCCCATTTGTTAGCAAGGTTCTAAAGATTAATTTCATCGATCTTGCCACTCGCATTATGCTTGGCGAAGAGGTTGAAAAGCCAGAAAAGAGTGCTTTTGATCTGGATTATGTTGGCATTAAAGCTTCTCAATTCAGTTTCTCTCGTTTACAAGGTGCAGACCCTGTTTTAGGTGTTGACATGAGTTCTACGGGTGAGGTTGGTTGTATCGGAGATGATTCCGGTGAAGCATTGCTCAAATCCATGTTGTCAGTAGGACAGAGAGTTCCGAAAAACAGCGTGTTACTTTCAACGGGTACACCCAAACAGAAAGCCGCAATGCTTGATAGTGCACATCTTCTTCATAAGAACGGTTATAAGATTTATGCAACCGGTGGAACTCACCAATTCCTTAACGATAACGGAATACCAGCAATTCGTGTGTATTGGCCGTCACAGCCCGATATGCAACCCCAAGCAATAGAATTATTGCATAATAAGGAAATTGACATGGTGGTAAATGTGCCTAAGAATCTTACACCTACTGAATTAAGTAACGGATATAAGATTCGTCGAGCTGCAATTGATTTGAATGTGCCTTTGTTGACAAATGCACGTCTTGCCGCTGCATTCATTGAAGCCTTTACATCCATGACGCTTGATGATATTGAAATCAAGTCATGGGATGAATATAAGTAAGATTCCGATTATTCATAAATATGCGACACCATGGCCATCATTAAAGCCATGGTGTTGTTAGTTACGTGTGTATGTATTATAATCTGACAAAAAGTCAGTTTTGTTGACGAGAATTTATCGACAACGTCGATATTTTTGCAATGGCATGTTGTTTGATATTTTGTTAGGCATATTAATTAATTAATTATTTAGGATATGGAAACAATTCAAAAAAAGACCGGTTCTATTGGAGTAACCACAGAGAATATATTCCCTGTAATTAAAAAATTCTTGTATTCTGACCATGAGATATTTCTTCGTGAGCTTGTGAGTAACGCAATTGATGCCACCCAAAAGCTTAAAACCCTATCTTCTGTAGGCGAGTTTAAAGGTGAGTTAGGTGACATTAAAGTTTCCGTTAAAGTTGATAAAGAAGCCGGAACGCTCACAGTGAGCGACCATGGTATTGGCATGACTGCCGCCGATGTAGAGAAGTATATAAACCAAATAGCATTCTCGGGAGCTGAAGAATTTGTTAATAAATATAAGGACACTGCCAACGGAATCATTGGCCATTTCGGATTGGGATTTTATTCCGCATTTATGGTGTCAAAGAAGGTTGAAATACGCACCTTAAGCTATCTTGAGGGTGCGCAGGCAGTTAGATGGGAATGTGACGGTTCACCGGCCTATGTCCTTGAAGCAACTGATAAGAAGGAACGAGGCACAGAAATAATTCTGTATATCGATGATGATAGCAAGGAGTTTCTTGAACAAACCAGAATAGATACTCTATTGAAGAAGTACTGTCGTTTTCTCCCTGTTGAGGTAGAATCTGATGGTAAAGTCGTAAACTCAACTGAGCCGCTATGGACTAAGAAACCCTCGGACTTAACTGACGAAGATTATCTTAAGTTTTACCATGATTTATATCCCGGACAAGATGATCCTTTGTTTTGGATTCATCTGAATGTAGATTATCCATTTACTTTGACCGGCATTTTGTATTTCCCCAAGATTCATAATAATTTTGAGATTACAAAGAATCGCATTCAATTGTATTGTAATCAAGTTTTTGTCACAGATTCTGTTGAAGGTGTAGTGCCGGAATTCATGATGCTGCTTCAGGGCGTTATAGACTCACCCGATATACCATTAAATGTGAGTCGTAGTTATCTTCAGAGTGATGCATCGGTGAAAAAAATCTCGGGTTATATCACCAAAAAGGTATCACAGCGTTTAGAAGAAATATTCAAAGCGAATCGTAATGAATTTGAGGAAAAATGGGACGACATCAAGCTCTTCATAGAGTATGGTATGTTGACAGATGATAAGTTTCGCGATTCGGCTCTGAAATTTACACTTTTAAAGGATACTGAAGAAAAGTATTTCACACTTGATGAGTATAAGACACTTATTGAGGGCACTCAGATTGATTCTGAGAAGAAAGCAGTATATCTTTATACAACTGACATGACGGCTCAATACTCTTATATTGAAGCTGCAAAGTCAAAGGGATATAGTGTCCTTGTCATGAATGGTCAGCTTGATTCGCATTTTGTTGGACTACTTGAAAGTAAAATTGAAAACTCACGATTTGTTCGTGTCGATTCAGATGTTATTGATAATATTATAAATCACGGAGAGAAGAAGGAAACGAACCTGACGCCCTCTCAGACAGAAATGCTGACAAATATATTCAAATCGCAAATTCCATCTGTTGAAAAAGCGGATTTCCTTGTTCAATTTGAAGCAATTAAGGGCAATGACAATCCAGTAACGGTTACCCAAAATGAGTTTATGCGAAGAATGAAGGATATGGCTGCTATGCAACCGGGCATGAATTTCTATGGGGAATTGCCTGATAGCTACTCGTTGGTAATCAATACAGAACACCCTCTCATTAATCGTATTAAGAGCGATGCCGTAACGTCAATAGGAGATGTTATCGATAAGATTTATAGCGAACTCTCTATTGCGCAATCCAATCTCGCTAAGGTTAATGGAGATGTAAAAGATAGTAAACCTTCGGAAGAGCAAAGTAGTCAGATTAAGGAGCTTCAAGGTACAATTGATACAGCGCGCGCTGAAATTACAAGTAAATCAGTAAATTTTGCCAACTCGAATCCGCTTATTCGTCAAGTAATAGACCTTGCTCTGCTCTCTTCAGGACTGCTCAAAGGGCAGGAGTTGAATGAGTTCGTTAAACGTTCAGTCTCCCTTCTATAATGAAGACATTGATAGCTATATTCACAACAATTTTTATTACGGGCACTGTTTTAGGGCAGTGTCCGTTAGCCTTTGAAGAGGCCAATCAGTCGGCCATAAGTATATATATTGCGCCAATTAATGGTGATACGCCGTTGATTGACTATAATTCATCGATGTTATTAACCCCAGCCTCTGTGATGAAGGCGGTAACTACCGCTTCTGTGCTCAGTAAGTACTCAGGTGATTATCGCTGGACTACGGATGTTATGGCTGTTGGTAGTGTATGCGATAGTATTTTAAATGGCAATGTAATTATTAGAGGTAGCGGTGATCCGACAATTGAGTCAAAGCATTTCACCGGCAACAGAGTATCATTTATTACAGCAATTCGAGAAGGACTACGCGCCCGCGGAATTAAGAAAATTACAGGGCGAGTACTGCTTGAGGAACATTGGCCTGATGAAGGAGCTGTCCCATCATGGGAACTTGAGGATATACCCGGAATAGACGGTGCAGGATTCTATGCGCTTAATTATAGTGATAATGTTTTTAGCCTTGAGTTTCCTTCACTCGTAACCACGCCATTTATACCCGGTTTCAATATTAATATTATTGAAACTAATAATCGTCTGCGATTGAACCGTAATTCCGGTTCCTACGATTTAACTATTTCAGGCAAATTGGGTAAAAACGAAAAGAAAGCTGCATTGCTTTGCTCAATGGTCAATCCTATTGAAGTTGCACTATACCATCTCACAGATTCACTTCAAGCAGAAGGCAACGAAATCGAGTGTTTAAATGATACAATTACAATAACAAGATATAAATCTCCTCGATTGCGCTATGTTACACGTTCTTATATGATACGTTCCGACAATCAAATGGCAGAAGCTGCATTGAGGCTAATGTCACCAAAAAGTACAAGACGTAGAGCAATAGAAGTGCAAAAGAACTTGTTATCATCTAAAGGTGCAAATCTATTAAACGCTAATATTAATGATGGTTCAGGATTAAGTCGACACAATACAATATCTACCTCACAATTAGGTAGTATATTGCGCATTATGGCGTCAAATAATGATTATGTCAATTCATTCGCTCGAGTAGGGAAGGACGGCACTGTGAGAAATTTTATGAAAGGAAAGCCGGGTCGGGAATGTTTTGTACTGAAATCGGGGTCAATGACAGGAGTTGTTGCTTATGCCGGCTACCGAGTTGATCGGGAATCTAATAAGCCGACGCATGTTATTGCGGTGATAGTAAACAATGCCCCTTATGCCACCAAGGCACGCAATGCTATTGCTGATTTACTCTCGGAATTAGACTTTAATTAGTGAGAGAGCGACACAACAGTTCGCAAGCTGAGAGCGTGTGCCGCTCTCATGCCGTCAATTGCAGCGCTGACAATGCCTCCTGCATAGCCGGCTCCTTCGCCGGCAGGGTAGAGCCCCTCAAAAGAAGTGTGGCACAAGGTTTCCGGATTACGAGGAATTCTAACAGGCGCAGAAGTGCGAGTTTCGCAGCCGATAACAGTCGCTTGGTCGGTTGCAAACCCCGATTGTTTTTTGTCAAATTCGATGAATCCTTTTTGAAGCCTCTTTGCAATTGAATGAGGAAGAAGCAGGTCAACACGTGCCGGGTATATTCCGGCAGTATATGCCGATGAGGGTAGGGACACTGATTGTTTCCCTTTTATAAAATCAGTCATGCGCTGAGCCGGCGCAGCTTGCGAACCGTTGCCGGCTTCAAAGAAACATCGTTCAATTGATTCTTGATACTCCATCATTTTCATAGGTGAACTACCATCAATATCATCAGGCAAGACTTCAACTACCATTCCGGAATTTGCCCACTTTGTGCCGCGCGATGCCGGAGACATGCCATTCACAACCAACAGCTCGGGTTGATTTGTTGCAGGAATAATGTATCCGCCGGGACACATGCAGAAGGAATAAACAGCTCGATCATCCACACGTGTTAACATTGAATACTCTGCAGCAGGTAGATATTTACCTCGTCCTTCTGTTGAATGATACTGAAGTCGGTCGATTAACTCTTGAGGATGTTCCAGCCGCACACCTATGGCAAGCCCTTTCGGCTCTAACTTTATCCCCGTTTTATGAAGGAATCGATAAACGTCGCGAGCCGAGTGTCCTGTTGCAAGAATAACAGGTCCTCGATAAACTGAGCCGTCGGTACATTGAACTCCGCAAACAGAATTGCTCTCGAGTATAAGATTATTCACTCGACATTCAAATTTTACAATACCTCCGCATCTGATTATAGTCTTGCGTATTTCCTTTATAACTTTTGGTAGTTTATCGGAGCCGATATGTGGATGTGCATCTATTAAAATAGATTCTGACGCACCATGTTGAACTAAGATGCTTAAGATAGTGTCTACAGAGCCGCGTTTTTTGCTTCTGGTATATAGCTTTCCATCAGAATATGCTCCGGCTCCGCCCTCGCCGAAACAGTAGTTACTTTCAGGATTTACTATCCCATCTCGAGAAATAGCAGCCATATCAATTCGTCGTGAATCTACGTCCTTACCGCGCTCGAGCAGAATTGGGCGAATGCCATCAAGTATTAGTTGGAGCGCAGCAAATAAGCCTGCCGGACCGGCTCCAACAACTATGGCTTGTGGTGCATCCGGACGTAGTAAGCGAAATTCCGGAGCATTCATTAATTCTATTAATGAGGTAGGATTCTCATCAACAAATACCAGAAGATGAACATTAATCATAACTTTTCGCTGACGAGCGTCAATGCTACGTTTGCGAATAATGATGCCCATTATTCGATTTTGTTTGAGACTCAATTCCTTAGCCGCAATTTCAGTTAGCGAGTCAATTGAATGTGCTTGTTTAGGCGTTAGGCGCAGATTAAGTTCGTGTCGCATTATTTGAAAATTTTTTATTTAAACGACGCTGAACAACTACAAGCGTCACTACTGTGATTACGAATGAAATAAAATCACTTCCCGCCATAGATAGCCACACACCGTTTATACCCCACCAAATGGGAAATATAAAAAGCAATGGCAATAGAAAGACCATCTGGCGTGTTACACTGAGAAATATTGACAATTGTGGTTTGCCAATACTTTGGAAGAAATTTTGAATTATAATGGCTGCACCAATAAGGGGATAACATATAAGAATTATTCGGAATCCATTTCGTGAGAGCTTAATTAGGGTCTCATCATCTGTGAACAATCCGGTAACAAAATCAGGGAACAATACTGTTACAATAAAGCCGAAGACTGTAATTGCTGAACCCACCCATATACCGAGATAAAGTGTGCGCTTGACTCTTTGCCAATTTCCCGCCCCAAAATTATACCCTAAAATTGGCTGCATTCCTTGTGTGACTCCTAAGACAATCATCAAAAAGAGCATTATTACTCTGTTGACGATACCGTATGCACCAACTGCCATATCGCCATCTGTGCCACCGTACTTAAGCAATTGCTGGTTTATAAACATAACAACTACGCACGCGCATACATTAATAAGAAAAGGCGACATGCCAATTGCGTAAATATTTTTTATGATGGTCCATGAAAACCATTTAGCAGACCGGCTAAAGTGAATGTAACTATTCTTAGATAGAAAATGCTTCAGAACCCACACAAATGCTACAGATTGTCCTACTACCGTTGCTAATGCTGCACCTGTCATTCCCCAATGAAAAACAAAAATGAATATTGGCGCTACAATTATATTAACACCAACAGAAACGAGGGCGGAAATCATTGCTTTCGTAGGATATCCGGTCGCTCTCATAACATTATTAAGCGATATGAAAACGTAGGCAATTGGAGTACTCAACAGAACAATCAACATAAACTCACTGGCATAGCCTATTGTTGCTTCTGTTGCTCCAAAAAGTGTTAGAATGTCATCTAGAAATATGATTGATAAACCTCCGAAAATAATAGAGTGCATAACACTAAGCAACAATACGGAGTGGAGAGTATCTGTTGCTTTTTTACTATCTCGTTGACCAAGGAATATAGAGCAGATAGTGGAGCCACCAACGGCAATAAGAGTGACAAAGGCAATAACAAGATTCATTAATGGAAATGTTATTGCGAGTCCTGAAATTGCCAAAGCATCAACTCCTCGACCAATAAAAATAGAGTCAATAATATTGTATAGAGATGTGACCGTACTTGCAATGATTGCAGGCACAGAATATTGTAAAAGCAACTTTCCGATGGGACGTGAACCGAGCTCCTGGGGCTTATCAGTGGTCGACATCGTTAATCTATATCGAAATTATTGGCGAGTCGTTGGCGCACGACTTCATACATTAAAACGCCTGCAGCAACCGAAACATTAAGTGACCCAATTTTTCCAAACATGGGAATAGCTGCCGAGCATTCCGTAAGCTTGAGAACCTCCGGAGAGATGCCAACGTCTTCTGCTCCCATTACGAGGGCAACAGGATCTGTGTAATCAACGGATGTATAATCAACTGCGCCCTTTTCACTGACTGCAACAACCTTATACCCATTCTCTTTTAGAAATTTCACGGCATGAGCAGCAGAACGCTCACGACAAACAGGAATATGATGAAGTGCCCCGGCAGATGTCTTTACTGCATCACCACCTACGCTAACGCTTCCGTGTTCATGTATGACAATCGCATCTGCGCCTACACATTCGGCAGTTCTGGCAATTGCTCCGAAATTACGCACATCTGTGATACCATCAAGGACGATGATAAAAGGCAAACGTCCTTCCTCATATAGTTGCGGTACAAGGTGGTCAAGTCGATAATATGTAACGGCACTGAGTATTGCCAGAACTCCTTGATGATTTTTGCGAGTTATACGATCAATAGTTTGACTTGGGACTCTTCTGACAAGGACACGATTTTCGCGAGCCAGATCCAATAATTCCTTGATTAAATCACCCTTTAATTCTTTGCTAACAAGAATTTTATCAATGTCTTTTCCTGCTTCAATTGCTTCTGCAACTGCGCGAATGCCAAAAATATAGTCGGATTTTTCCATAATTATGTGCTAATTTCTGAGCAGAGATTTTGCATTTGCAATAGCTGCCGGATCCGTAGCGGACCCGCTAATCATCATTGCAATTTCTTTTTCTCTATCAATGTCTGATAAACGTGTTATGTTGGTATGTGTAGCATCAGCATCATCTTCTTTATATACCTTAAAGTGTGTCTGACCCTTTGCTGCGACTTGTGGAAGGTGAGTTATGGTTATAACTTGTATGTCTTTTGCTATGTTGCGCATCATTTCTCCCATTCGGTTTGCGATGTCTCCACTCACACCTGAGTCAACTTCATCGAAGACGATGGTTGGTAGCTGCAGATGTCCTGCCACTATGGATTTTATGCTCAACATAAGACGTGAGATTTCTCCGCCTGATGCTGCTCCGGCTACTGATTGCGGTTCTTGATTCTTATTAAATGCGAATAAAAATTTAACGGAGTCACATCCGGACGAGGATAGTTCATTTGTTTTTTCAACAACAATGTCGCATCTTAGATTTTTCATCCCAAGAGGAGTTGCTACCTCCAGTAAATCTGTGGCAAATTGTTTAGCTGCTTTAATTCTCTTCTCAGAAAGCGCTAATGCCGTGTGTCGTGCAGACGCACCAAGTTTATCTACATTTTGCTTCAGTTCATCAAGCGCCAAATCACCGGACTCTATCGAATCAAGTTTTTCGCGTAAAGAATCTCTGATTTGAATAAGTTGTTCTATCGAGTCGACTTGATGGCGACTTTGCAAAGTATATATTTCGCTTAATCGTTCTTCAATTCTGTCCAAGCTATTGGGGTCTGCGCACAAATTCTCGTCATATTCTGCCAAGGTCTCCATTACATCTTGAATTTCAACTCTTGCGCTCTCAAGGCGTTGAGCTAACTCAGACGCGTCATCCAACACATTCCCAAGTTCTTCTGTTGCATCTACCGCATCTGATAATTGGGATAAAACTGAAGCATCATTATTGGTTAATAAATCCAATGTTTCCGCCAACGCTTGCTTGATTTGCGTCATATTACTCTGCAAATCGCGTTCATTTTCCAAGTCTTCTTGCTCTCCGGGAATTAAATTCGCTTCGACTAACTGATTTAAGCGAAAACGAATAAATTCCTCATCAGCTCGATTTTTCTCTAATTCTGATTGAGCAATAGCCAGGGCTTTTTCGGCACTCTTCAGGGCGTAATATTCACGTTTGTAGTTTTCAAGAAGTGATGCATTATTAGCTATGCTATCAATTATTCGTAATTGATACTCGGGCGATACGAGCTGCTGATTCTGATGCTGTGAGTGAACGTCGATTACTTGTGCGCTGATTTCAGAAAGAATATTCAATGTCACAGGCATATCATTGATAAATGCCCTTGAGCGACCATTAGGCGATAATTCTCTTCGCAAAATACACTCTTGTGAATCCCAGTCTATGTCATTCTGGTTGGCCCAGCTTGCTAATGTCTCATTTCCGGTTACATCAAAATGAGCTTCCACAACCGACTTGCGCTCTGCATTCTTGATGACTTTACTATCAGCCCTTGCGCCTAATAATAAGGAGAGAGCACCAAGAATGATTGATTTTCCCGCACCGGTCTCACCGGTAATGATATTCAGTCCGGAGGTGAAATCAATGTCAAGAGCCTCAATGAGTGCATAATTAGCTATATGTAGCTTCGTAATCATTTTTGAGGTCCCTTCTTAATTTCGTTAAGTCGCTTGCTTTCTGTCGGCCATAAAGGATATAGCGTTTCGTAAACTCTTTCACGTTCAGTTTGCTGTGACTTAGAATAAATATTTACTAACTCATCGAGCTTTGCATCACGTGTAAGTGATAATCCAACAGACATACCATCTACATCATATACGCTCTTAAGAATGTCAAGAGCTTCGGTAATATTCGCACGTCCTTTGTCCGGGCTTTGCGCCATCTCATCTAATCCTGTTCGATGATATCGATAGGTTAAATCTCGTAACTGTTCCGTTTGAGGAGAAGTGAACGCATCGAGTATCGCAGAACGATTTTTGTTGTCCTCAAACGCTTTCCATCCGATTTCCCCACTTGACTGAGCTTCTTGAACAATCATTTTAAGTCTTTCCCAAAATGCTTCACCTCCGCGCGGAGAAAAACTATCAAAATCCATTGCTAAAATCAAGTATGCGTAAAAGTTCAGGATGGCAGTCAACTGACTTTCCATACCGTTTTGGGAAAAAATTAACTGATCTCCTTCAACATAGTTAAAATCGATTTTTGAGTCACGAAAATTAAGAAGAGTAGTAGTATATCGACTATTATAGACAGGTCTGCTTGATTGAACTTGCAACGTGCCTTTTGTCAGCCCTTCAGTGTACTCAGTAATTGTGAAGAGCATACGACACTCAATTTTCTCATTAGCGGCAAGTTGCGCTTCTGAGAATTTAGTTGTATTCATATATTCGTTCACTGATTCTTTCAGTGATTCGAATATTGAGGCTTGTACATTCTCCAACTGTTGAAAATTAACGTCAACATCGCACTTTAACTCTTGACTAAAAGCACACTTTAATGTCAAGAGCATTAGAATAGTACAGAATATTTGTTTATTTCTTTTCACTTATTGCTGATACAATCTATAATGTAGTTAACCAAATCAGTTGCCACTTCGGGCTTTGATTTAACCGGGTATGCAATAATGTTGCCAGTCTTGTCGATGATTGTAATCTTATTTGTATCGATTCCGAAGCCCGAGCCTGCATCACGCAATGAGTTTAGAACAATGGCATCAAGGTTCTTACGGCTTAACTTATCGGTAGCATTTTGTACTTCATTATCAGTTTCCAATGCAAAGCCTATCAATAGTTGATGGTCTTTCTTTGTACCTCCAAGTGTCGCCGCAATGTCCGGATTCTTAGCCAATACAATATTTGGAACAGAATCTCTTTCGCGCTTTATTTTACATTGCGACTGATTGGCAACCCTGTAATCGGCAACAGCGGCTGACATAACAGCAATATCAACATCATGCCATACATCTTTGCATGCGTTTAGCATCTCTATCGCGGATTCTACCTTGATGAGACATACATTCTTACTAAGATTTTGTCCGCTTACCGGTCCGCTTACCAGTGTAACATCAGCTCCCGCTGATGCGAGAGCGTTGGCGACAGAATAGCCCATTTTGCCGGATGAGAAGTTCCCGATGTATCTGACCGGATCAATTCGTTCATAGGTGGGTCCGGCAGTAACTAAGGCTCTTTTCCCCTTTAAGGGTTTTGACTCAGAGAAATAATCGGAAAGGACTTGAACAATACGTTCGGGTTCTTCCATTCTTCCCTTACCTATAAGGTGGCTTGCCAGCTCGCCGCTCGTGGGCTCAATAATGTGATTGCCATAGGAGCGTAGCAAAGACAGATTGGCAGAAGTAGATGGGTGTGCCATCATATCAAGGTCCATGGCAGGAGCCACAAATACCGGGGCTTTTGCGGATAGATATGTGGTAACCAACATATTATCAGCGACGCCATGAGCCATTTTCCCGATAGTACATGCAGTGGCAGGAGCAATCACCATGGCATCTGCCCATATCCCCAAATCAACATGGCTATGCCATTCTCCTGTGTTTGCAGTAAAAAACTCAGTTATGACCGGTTTCCCTGTAAGAGTTGACATTGTCAAAGGTGTAATAAACTCTCGGGCAGAGGGTGTCATGATTACCTGTACCTCAGCCCCGGCTTTAATCAATAGTCGAGCAAGCTGAGCTGACTTATAAGCTGCTATACCTCCGGTTACTCCAAGGATGATATGTTTGCCTTTAAGCATTCTTCTTATCAAGTAGGAATTTAGTATATAAACGCAAAACTACTCGTTTAGTGTTTTCGGCAAAATCGCTTTTTTGAATCCAATCACAGTAATTTGGATCAGTTGCAAAAACTTCGTTCACGGTTTTACCTTTGTGCTTACCGAAATTGAACGTCTCGCAACCATGTTCATTATAAACTATGCGGCCTGCAAGGTCAACGTTTTTCTTTTGAGTAGAAAAATCTGAAAGGAAGTCAATGTCATTTTTCAGTGATGGATATCGATCGAGTTGAGCTTTTAGTACTTCATAAGTGGCACGCGTATCAGCCTGTGCACTATGAGCATCTTCAAGATCCTTTCCGCAATAGAACTTATATGCAGCAACGAGGGTGCGCTGTTCCATTTTATGGAATATTGTTTGCACATCAATCAGACGGCATCTCGAAGGATCAAAATCATCGACTCCGGCTCTGATAAACTCTTCCATGAGGAGCGGGATGTCAAATTTGTTACTATTGAATCCACCTATGTCACATCCGGTAAAAATGCGCGCCAATTCACGGGCAATTTCCTTGAATGTACGTTCATTAGCCACGTCTTCATCCGTGATATGATGCACGGCAGTAGCTTCTGCGGGTATTGGTCGCTCGGGATTTACACGAATCGTTCTTGATTCCTCAGTGCCGTTAGGGTGTATTTTGATGTATGATACCTCAACAATTCGATCGGTTTGAAAATTGACGCCGGTCGTTTCAAGATCGAAAAAAATTATGGGTTTTGTCAGATTCAGTTCCATCTTTAGAATTCGGTCACGTTCATCGGCATTAAAATCATCAACAAATCGGTGTTATCTTTCTGCTCTGATGGGCGGAAAACGCCGGGACGTGACGGGTCGCTCAAACTGACAACTACTTCGGACGTTGGAATTGTCGAGAAGATTTCCATAACGTAGGGAGCACTGAAACCTATAATCATTTCGTCTTTGTCGAAATCGCACGCCACGTTTTCAATCGCTCTTGTGCAATAGTTATTGTCAACTGCTTTAACGGCTACTTCATTATGAGTAATGCGTAATTTCACCTGATTCTGTCCTTGATCTCCGAAAACAGACACTCGGCGCAGTGCGCTAAGGAATGAATTGGTGTCAACCGTCATTGTGTATGGGTTATTCTCAGGCACTACTCTGTTATAGTTAGGGAATGCACCTTTGAGCAGTTGGCATGAGAAGGTGATTTCTGCTGTTTCAAGAAGGGCGCGTTTGTCGTCAATGCTGATTCGAACGTCAGTGTCACGCGGCAACACGTTTTTAAGAACTTGAGCCGGTTTGGTAGGCATGATGCATGATGTTGTAACTCCGGGGGCTGATACGCTATTGCGATAACGCACGAGTTTGCGAGTATCGGTCGCTACAAAAGTGATGCCATCGTCCATGATATCCCAATATATACCCATCATTTGGGGACGGAGGGTGTCGTTGCCAACAGCGAATATTGTGTTATCTATGCCCGAAAGGATTTGGTTGGTCGGTGCAGTAAATTGAACTGCATTCTCATTGGTGGAAACTTGAGGGGTAGGGTATTCATCTCCAACAATTCCTATAAAATCAAACTTTCCTGCACCGTTGTTATAGGTTACCTGAATTGCCAGCGATGCATCATCAATTTCAAAGGTTATGCCTATGTCAGGCATTGATTTCAAAAGCTCTGTCAAGCGGCGTGCGTCAACGCAAAAACGACCTTCTCCCTCAGCCTCCATAACGGGTACACGGCCGGTAAGAGTATTTTCTATGTCACTTGCAGTGATACTCAACACATTTCCCTTAAGCTCCAGAAGAAAGTTGTTGAGAATGGGCATCGGGTTCTTTGAATTGATGACCTTGCTTACTGCAGATGCTTGACTGTAAAGCACTTTGCTCTGAACATTAAATTTCATGATCTGTATATTTAGTTATTTATAATTTTATCGTTTTTTTCAACTTACAAAGTTAATGAAAATTGCTCTTGTTCCAAAATTTTTAATTCATTTTTACACAAAAAAAATAGCCGTGGATTAGAATCCAACGGCTATAATAAAGTTAGATAATTGACGAATTAGAGGAGAGCTACTCCGAGGTCCTTGCAGTCTTCTACTTCATTGAGCTGAACTTTGCCTTCACGAGCGAGCCAGCCGAGTGCTGCATAGATTTCTTTTTCTTTCAGCTTGGTTGCTTTTTTAATGGTTTTGAGGCTGTCGCAGCCGCCTTCTGCAAGTGCGGTCCAAACTGCACCTGCATAGGTGCCGATCATTTCTACTGTCATAACGAATAAAATTAATTAATAAATTGGTTTAATAAAGGTTATTTGCTTTTCTTATGCTTTAGTATTTTGGAGAGTTTTGAGGATAGACGGAGCGCAATCAAGCCGTAATCAAGCCATGAAAGGGCTCCTAACATTCTTCCTATCATGGACGATGAACGCGATTTCATCACGTTTTCATTGAGAAGTCCGTTAGTGGTGTTTGACAACTTTTCCTTTGCCATAACAATTCGCATCTCATTGATGACACGTGCATAGCGCAGTTCATCAAGAGTCATTCCTTTCCACTGAGTTTCGGTCTTGCTAAGTAACTGATTTGTTCTCATTTTACAGGTTGCTTTGAGTCCGATTAGTAAGGGCTGACGGAGTGTTAGATGCGGTATGCGATTGTCGGTGCGGACTTGGTGGGTCGAGAATAATGCGAGAGAGGAAACGAGCAATGGGGTCAATAATCCATTGGCGCCGGAACATGAATACTATTGCGGCTACTACCATGTAGAAGACTGCAACGATACTATAAGCTACAATGGGATTCATAATCCCCTTCAACCACTGTGCACACGCAATAGTCAGAAAAATCACCGCAGCTACTATCATCACGAATATGATTGCAGCCAACAGAACCTTAGATAAAATCAAGGTCAACTGTTCGGTAAGTTGCAACTTTACCTTCTCTATGTGTAGGCCGGATAGCTTCTTAAAGTCTTCAAGAACCTTAGGCGCAGAATTGTCGGATAGTAGTTGCATATATTTCTACCGGGAATTACACAACCATGCCAACGATACTACTTATAGTATCGTTGACTACATGGTATGTTATTACTACTGTAAATCTCACACTATAATTCTTCGTCATCCGCCTCTAAGCGAGCAATCAACTCTTCAACTTCAAGGTCGCTGAGAATTATGCTGTGTTCACGCAACTTGTCTTTAATGCGCTGTCGCAAATCTGAGCCTTTCATTGGCGCAAACAATACTGCTGCGGTAAAACCTAACAATGCTCCGCCTAAGAATGCTCCAATTGTTCCTGAGGTGCTGTTTGCCATAGGAGGTGGATTTGGGATTAAAAAAGTGGATTTATTGGATTCGATTTTTGATTACTTCTTTAGTTCAAGTTCAATTTCGTCAACAATTGCATCGAGTTTTTCGTCAGAAGCAGGACAGATTCCTTTCTTACGGAGGAAACTTTTAATATTTTCGCGAGTTGTTTCGCCTTTCTCAGGGGCAAAGAGTAAACCGGCAGCTGCGCCGATTACTACGCCGCCAATAACTGCGAGGAAGATGTTGAAATTTTTCATTGTTCTCTTCTTTAGTTAGTTAATTAGTTGAAATAGAAATTTAACTTCCTAACGATTCATCTCTATGAAAAGTTCAAGAAAATAATATATTTTCGGGTGCAAAATTAAAAAATATTCTGAATATACACAAATAAATTAGTGATAATCTGATAGTTCTGTCCGACATCGGTAAAATTGCATGGTAAAAATATAACGTTTTAATCGAATTTTAGGGGTAAATTACGTATCTTTGCAGTGCATATCGGTGGATATGCCGACATACTATTTATAAGTAGATGGCGTACCTGTGAAGAATGCTTGGAATTTTGAATAAATAAAGAAAACGACTCGGGTGCTGAGACTCGAGTCGTTTAATTATATTTACAGAACTATTACTTATTTATGGGGCAGCCTTTACATTTTGCTTGGATCTCGGTGAAGAAGTCGTTGCCTTTATCATCAACGAGAATGAATGCGGGGAAGTCCTCTACTTCAATTTTCCAAATTGCTTCCATTCCGAGCTCAGGGTATTCGAGAAGTTCAACTTTCTTAATTGAATTTGCGGCAAGTACAGCTGCGGGTCCACCGATAGAACCGAGGTAGAATCCGCCATGCTTTTTGCATGCATCGGTTACTTGCTGAGAGCGATTGCCCTTTGCTATCATCACCATTGATCCACCTGCTGCTTGGAATTGGTCAACGTATGAGTCCATGCGACCGGCAGTTGTCGGACCAAATGATCCGCTCGGCATGCCCTGAGGTGTTTTTGCCGGACCGGCATAGTAAATAGGATGATTTTTGAGATATTCGGGCATGGGCTCTCCGCTGTCAAGGCGTTCCTTGATTTTTGCGTGAGCAATGTCGCGGCCAACGATAATGGTGCCTTTGAGACTCAGACGAGTGCTTACCGGATATTTGGTTAACTCAGCAAGAATTTCGGGCATGGGGCGGTTTAGGTCAATGTTGACCACCTTACCCTCTGCCGCTTGACGCATTTCTTCCGGAATAAGTTCGCCGGGATTAGTGTCAAGTTTTTCAATCCATAGACCATCACGGTTAATCTTAGCCTTAATATTGCGGTCGGCGGAGCAGCTAACTCCCATACCAATGGGGCACGACGCACCATGACGCGGCAGTCGAATCACTCTGATGTCATGTGCAAAATATTTACCGCCAAACTGAGCACCCAGACCGATGTTGCGAGACGCTTCAAGCAATTCTTTTTCGAGTTCGATATCACGGAATGCATGGCCGAATTCGTTGCCTTCAGTTGGAAGATTATCGTAATATTTAACAGATGCTTTTTTAACGACTTCAAGGTTCTTTTCAGCAGAAGTGCCTCCAATTACGAATGCGATGTGATAGGGGGGGCATGCTGCAGTACCGAGAGTCTTCATTTTCTCTACAAGGAATGGCACGAGAGTCTTCGGATTGATAATTGCTTTCGTCTCCTGATAGAGATATGTCTTATTGGCTGAACCACCGCCTTTTGCAACGAAAAGGAACTTATATTCATCTCCTTCAGAAGCATGAATGTCGATTTGAGCAGGGAGATTGCACCCGGTATTCACTTCGTCATACATATTTAGAGGTGCATTTTGAGAGTATCGAAGATTATCTTCGGTATACGTTTTGTATACTCCAAGACTGATCTTTTCTTCATCATTGCACCCGGTCCAAACGTGTTGACCTTTCTCGCCATGCACGATTGCAGTGCCGGTATCTTGGCAGAACGGGAGCTGTCCCTTTGCTGCAACATCGGCATTCCTGAGCATGGTTAGAGCTACGTATTTATCGTTGGCCGATGCTTCGGGGTCATGGAGAATTTTTGCAACCATTTTGTTGTGTTCGCGGCGAAGCATGAACGCATTATCATGAGTGGCTTGACGCGTAAGAACGGTTAATGCTTCGGGGTCAACGACAAGAATTTCGTGACCGTTCCAATTTTCGACCTTTACGTAATCAGATGTAAGGTGGTAATACTCAGTAGTGTCCGGACCAAGCGGAAACATTTCCTGATATTTAAATGGTTTATTCATGAGTTATAAAGTTATTAGGTTAGTTATATTCTAAAAATTATATCCCACAGTGAATTGCCATTCACGTGTATGAGATTTGCTTACCAATTGTTTGTTTTTGGCTAAATTTCTAAGACCGAAGATATAGTGTGCCCCGATATAAATGTGGCTGAAAAACACCAGACCACCTCCAGCTTTGAAGCCCCAGTCAGTGTTGAAATACATGCAGTCCTCGCCTTTAAAACAATTATGGTCGTCATGGGGAATCTCAACGATTGGATCTGTATTTTGATATGTGATATTTTTAAACTCACTCTTGCCGCTAAGGCCTATGGCAATATATGGACCAAGGTCAAGATTTATGCCGAATTGTTTAATTGGAAAGAATTTAAAGGACACAAGCATTGGAACGTGGAACCAGTTGGTCGTGGTTGTTCCTTCAGCATAGACCGGAATAGAAATAAACTCATCTCCTATCAATTCATTATGAACATAAGATGAAGTAAAATCAGAAGTTCGCCTATCATAGAAAAATCCGGGGCTAAGAGAAAATTTGCCGGATAGTGGAATATCAACAACAGCACCTATAAAGAAGCCTCGTTTCCAAGTGGAATTGTGCAGATCTAAAGACCCTGAATACAAACGCTGTTCGGTAATATTGGATGTATTTACACCTCCACGTACTCCGACACTGAATGGCGTTTGCGCTGCGACAAAAGAGAGCTGCGTAACGAGTATCATCAGAATGAGACAAAATCTCAGTGTGTGTGTCTTTATATATTTCATACTGCAAAAATAATTAAATTTTCGCACATAACAAAGTTGCGCAGTCCAGAGGCTTCTCTATACGTACGGATTTATGCTCTTTTCTTCTTTTACAGTGGATTCCGGGCCATGACCGGGCAGCAATGTCACGGAATCGGGTAGGGAGAATATCCGGGTTTCGATACTATTTAGCAGGGTGCGGTAGTCCCCTCCCTGCAGGTCAGTTCGTCCTATTCCACCGCCGGCAAATACGCTGTCGCCAACTATTGCCCATTCATCTAACGGAGAATAAAGAGCAATACCTCCCGGCGAATGTCCGGGCACATGAATAACTCTTATTGCTTCATCACCAAGTCTTAGTGCTGAATCGGCAGTTAACGGCTCAATATCATTAATGTCTGAAATATTCGAAGTCTTAATTCCAAACATAGCAAGTTGCTGCAATAAACCATGACCGAAGAAATGGTCATCGGGATGAGCAAGAGTTTTGACACCGTATTTGTTTGCAACATGATTGTTGCCGAAGCAATGGTCAAGATGAAGGTGAGTGTTAACGAGGTATTTTATAGTTAACCCTTCCTCACGAATGAAATTGTCAAAACTGATGTTTTCATCAGGTGAAAACATTCCGGGGTCTATAACCATGCATTCCTTAGTGGTTTGGGACCAAACAACGTATGTGTTCACCCCGAACATATTGAATTGAAACCGGGCTATTTTCATTTTTTAAACGCAAAATAAACAGCACCGACAAGCATAAGGAAACTAATCAGGTGATTTTTTGTAAAGTGCGTGTCCTTAAACATTATAAGGGTAAAAATAGTGAATACAACGAGTGTAATAACTTCTTGCATCACTTTTAATTGAATTAGAGAGAAGGGACCGCCATTGCCGTCAAAGCCAATTCTATTAGCCGGAACTTGAAGGCAATATTCTGCAAGAGCAATTCCCCATGACAATAAAATCACAAGATAGAGCGGCCAATTGGATGCGATGCCTGCGGATTGAAGTTTCAGATGTCCATACCAAGCAATAACCATGAAAATATTGGCGAGCACAAGTAGGCCTATTGTAAGCAGAGCCGGTTTCATAAGGGAAGATACAGGAGATATTTAGTTGAATAATAGTCTTCGGAAAAGTATTCGGATAGAGGCACATCGAGGATATCACGCTTGGCGGCTTGAATTTCTGAGGTAAGGTCGCCTCCTTTAAGGCAGATCAAACCATTAGGAAGTTTGTTGTGCTGTTTATGGCTGACGAGATGACGAGACGCCTTTATAAGTTCGGGCATAGTCATCACTGCCCTTGAAACCACATAGTCAAATGTTGCTCTGCATTCACCGGAGTCGCCATGTTGGAACGTAACGTTTGATAAGCCTATCGCTTGACTGATTTCACGTGCAACATTAACCTTTTTGCCTACTCGATCGATGAGATGGAAACGGCATTGAGGCCACATAATGGCAAGCGGAATGCCGGGGAATCCACCACCACAGCCAAGGTCAATGAATTGTGTGCCGTCAACCGGAGTAATAAACTTTGCAATTGAGAGTGAATGCAGCACATGGTTAACATAAAGATTGTCAATGTCTTTTCGGGAAATAACATTGACTTTTGCATTATGTTCCGAATATAGAAAGTGCAGCGCTCGGAATTGTGAGCGCTGCATTTCTGTTAGATTCGGGAAATATTTCTCGATTGCTTCCATTTAGTTGGGGATAGTGAGATTGAAGTTTGAAATAGCCGGAGTAGTGTGTTCACGGTGTATAATCGCTTTAAGTTCGTCAACAATTTCCGGATATTTTGATGCGAGGTCGGTGTCTTCGTGCAAGTCGGTTGCCAAATCATAAAGTTGGCAGTTGCCATTCTTGACAACAAGTTTCCAATCACCCTTACGAACGCCAATCATGTCTGTTTCATGGAATTCCCAATAGAGTGCGTCGTGGCACTCTTGCACTCCTTCACCTGTCAGAGTGGGGTAAATTGAGATGCCGTCAAAGTAATCGACAGTGAGATTTTTGTTTGTATATCGCTCTACGTAATTTTCGATACCTGCGATGTCGCAGAACGTGGCCATCATGTCATAGAACGCACATTGATGATCTGAAACTTGTCCGGGAGCAATCTTGGCGGGCCAACGAACGATGAACGGAACGCGGATACCGCCTTCGGTTGTTGAGCGTTTAGTGCCGCGAAGAAGTCCATCACGATTGAAGAAGTTGGGATCCGCACCGCCTTCTTCGTGAGGTCCGTTATCGGAGGTGAAGATTACCACTGTGTTTTCAGCAAGACCCTTCTCTTCAAGTTTTGTGAGTACTTCACCTACCTGCTGGTCAAGTCGCGTAATCATACCTGCAAATTGAGCATGTGCAATGGGAGTAGGATTATACCAACTTCCGCGGTCGCCGCCAAAGGATTTTTCTTCGCATTCACAGAATTTATCCTTATATGCCTGTAAGATCTCGTCATCGGGCTGAATCAGCTCAGCATGGGGCAGAGTATATGTGAAAATGCCGAGGAATGGAGTATCAGCAGATTGCTTGTCAAGCCAACTTAATGCTTTTTGGTGAATCAAATCGGCTGAATATTGTGCGCGATTCATATAATCATCACCATACATTGCATGCTGAATATTTTGCTCCAAAGTCACGCGATGAGTTTCTGTATCTCCTGCCGATTTGCTATACTCATGAAGAAAGTTCGGATAGTATAAGTGCGCTTGGAATTGGCAAACATATCCATAATACTCATCGATGCCACGCAAATGGGGAAGAGAATGCGAGCCTTCATAACCACCCGCCCATTTCCCGAACATGCCGGTATTGTAACCATTGTCCTTAAAAATCTCGGGAATTATAACGTGATCTGCTGAATAGGGTTCTTGTCCTACAATAGCATAGTCTGAAAGCCCATTATATTCAGGGAATACTTGCATTGAGTTTCTCCAATATTCTTTATTGCCGCGCACATGAGTGTGACCACTATGTTGCCCGGTCATAAAAGTGGCACGAGAAGGAGCAGAAACCGGGCTACCGCAGTATGCCTGAGTGAATCGCATACCATCTGCTGCCATGCGGTCAATATTCGGAGTTGCAATCAATTGCTGTCCATAGCAGCCAAGGTCACCATATCCCATATCATCACACATTATGTAAATAATATTAGGACGTTGATTTTCTGAAGAATTGTTTTGAGCCAATGCGGGAGTGGCAACTGCAGCAACAGCTCCAAGTGTGCTGAAAAATATTTTATTGTTCATAGTGATTGGTTCAATTTTAAAGTTTGAATTTAGCTGATGCAACACCGTTTGATGTTACAGCCTTAACGATATACACACCGGGAACTACTCCGGATACTGAAAGTTTATTCTCAGTTGTACCGGCAATCTTGGTCCCATTAGTTGCGAAGACTACAATTGCCAACACATCGGCATCAGTATTGACAGAAATGATGCCGTCTTGACAAATTATGTTTGCTTTAGAATCCGTCTCTGAGAGAATGATGTCATCAATACCATCCATCTCCTCTGTTTTCGGAGTGAAGAATGCAGTCAAGATGCGTTGTTTTGCACCTGCCTCAACTGCAAAGGCAGCATCTACTGACACAATGCGGTGATTTTCCGCCCAATATAGGAAAGTTGCATTTCCTTTCGGTGTGGCTACAGCAGTGTTGTTTTCCCAAACCGCAGTACCACGGTCAACCGCATTAACCTTAACAATCGGAGCAATAGGTTCCTCCGACATATCTGCTACATAGAGCAAGAGGTCTAAGACTTGTCCGTGCGTATCATCATCAGCTTCGCTAAGTCCGTTGTCGGTCACACGTATGCGAGCTCGAGTCTTACCGGAAACTGCATCAGCGGGAACATTGAATGTTGTTGCAACTTCTTTTTCAACAAACTCAAGTTCCTGAGTCGTCTCGAAGTGACCGTCACGGTTCCAGTCGAAATACGCATAAACTTTGTAGTTACCGGGAGCTCGATTCAGAGTCAATGTGAGAGCGGATTCTTGTGCCGGGGTGACGTCTGCCATGTCGCGCGATAGGATAACATATTTATTTGTCGGCACCGAAGCAGATGAGTAAACGATTTTCTTGTTTTGATATTTGCCCATCGGATAGTTAAACTCACTGCCGATAGTAGCTTTGCGAATATAAACTTCACCGGTCGTTCCGCAGGGCATCTTGTAAAGCTGATTGTTCATAGCAAATGCGGAGCGTGCGGCTACGAATGTAATATCCGTTATGGCAGCAAAATCTAAAGCGTTGCCTTCAGCATCAAGGAAATTGTAAGGAGCAGTACCGTTTTTAGCTGCAACGGTATATTGAGCACCGTTATTCAGGACTTGATTGCTCTCCAAATTAACAATCTGATATCCACCTGCTGCATTTGATACTCCGACAAAATACCATTGCTGACTTTTAGCGGTTACATCAAATGGAACCCAATTGCCATTTACAGAGTATGCTTCTCCTGACGGATTCATAATGTGGTAAGCTGCTTGACACTCACCGATAGCAGCCGATGAAGTAAACGGCTTAATTTCATATAAGTCCTCTGTTTCCGTGAGAGTCCAATATGAACCTACATTTGAAACGCTCGTAGTCCATGTAATAATGCTTGATGAAGCTCCGTCTTTGTTAAGGCAACGGGCTGATGAGGATTCGTTATCATAGCCTGTGCAGTCTGTTGAAGACATCCAATAGCAGCCACTATTTTCTCCTGAAGTCGCAGCAGAGAGGTGAACATAGTATTCAACGGGGGTTGTTGTCATGTACACTTTAGAAGAAGACCCGGGAGTTTTATTACATGAGCCGATATAGTTTCCGGTGGCAGTGTTGCGGATGTAGAAGCAATTATCCTTATCTGTCGGTATAAACTCCCAGAATACCTTGTTAAATGTACCGTATTCACCAATGGCAATACTTCCGTCTGCCTGTTCGGTCATGTAGCTTGACGTGTTGTTTTTCCACTTGATAGTGTAAATTTTTGAGTTAGTGGTGTCAGGCTCCGGTTCAGGTTCGGGATCGGGATCGGGCTCCGGGTCGGGATCAACAGAATCTGCATTGCTTAGGATGATAGTCTCAAGACCGAAGAAGCAACCTACATTAGTCGCTGCATCGGCTGAAATTTGCACCGTCAGCGTTAACGGTGATGTTGCAGTGATTTCGGCATCTGCCGCTTGTTCCCAGACCATGTGACAATCAGGCACATTGGCAGCGATGTCAATATTGTTGTAGAACGCAAACTCATCATCATTGATAAGAACGGAAACGTTCCATTCTCTTGTCTTTAGGTCATTATTCTGCTGGTACGCACCCGTAGAGTTCAGGGCGTGAATATGCAATCCCGCAGTATTAAACACCATGTCAGAAGGTAAACCTGTAACACTAAGAGCAATCTCTATGTTTGGCGAGGTGTTGCCGTTTATGTCAGGACAAAGAATGGCACTGTTTGACAGTGATTTAAGACTATGGGAGATATTTGTAACTGTGGCTGTTACACCTTCCACTCCCGTTACGATGACTGAAACATCGTTGGCTGTTGTACCGGAACGCTCAAAAGAAAACGTAACCGGTTCCGACGCGTTCATTGCACACATACTGCAAAGTGCTGCGCCACTTAACCATGTTTTGAGATTTTTAACTGATAACATAGATATAAGGTTTTAGGTTAAATGTGTTCGCAAATTTATAAAAAAAAACGCTAATTCACAAATTCTCAATTATCTAATTCAATGAGTTCATCGGGTTCGAAGTCCCTACATGCTGATGTGCCGATAACGACATCCCAAAGCAAGGGAGACAGACCGGTTCCGGGGCGTTTCACTTCCAAATTATTTTCAGTCAGCATTTCTCCCTTGCTGATATGGCAAGCAGCAACAATGCTGCGTCTGGCAATAGCAATGTTCGCTTTCTCTCCGTCCGCAGCTTGCTTGATGCGACTTCCAAGCGAAACTTCTATTTTCCGAATTCCTTCAACAAGTGATGCTAACTCATTTGGTACAATCGATGCTTTATGGTCAGGACCGGGTAAGGTTTTATCTAAAGTAAAATGTTTTTCAATTACTTGCGCACCTAATGCAACCGCGGCTAATGATATTTCAATACCCTCAGTATGATCACTATAGCCAACTGCTTTACACCCGATTTGACGTAATGATTCCATAGCTCTGAGATTAACATCACATGGATTTGTTGGATATTGAGTCGTGCAATGCAGCAGTGTTATTTGTTCTTTACTCAGCCCGTTAGAACATAAAATCTCAACAGCTTCTTGAACTTCATGAAGCTGTGACATACCGGTAGATAAGATAACCGGCTGTTTAATATTTGCAATACGCCTGAGATAAGGCAAATTTGTTATTTCACCTGAAGGGATTTTCCAAAAATCCATACCAATTGATTCTAAACATTCGATTGACGGGAAATCAAATGGTGTGCTCAAGAAGCCTATTCCTTCATCTTTACATAAACGAGAGAGTTCTTGATAATCTGAAAGTGGTAAATGAATTGCTTTACACATTTCCAGTTGGCTATCAGCGTCTCCTGTTGTCGCTTTTTGATACTCTGCCTTAGGCGCGAAGCGACTTATCACAAGTTCGGGGATTGCTGTCTGAAATTTTATATAATCAGCACCGGCACTTGCCGCCACGCGAATCATCTCGCGCGCGATTTCAATCGAGCCATTATGATTTACTCCTGCTTCCGCAATAATTATTGTTTTACCCATAGGTTATTTATGTAAAAAACACTTCCTGAGAGTATCTGACCATTTCAATATCTTGGTATTCTCTAATAGTATCAGCCGATAATCCTCGGGCATTGTTGAGGATCATTTTAGGGATATTGGCTCCTGCAGCAATAGAGCAAACGACACCACCGCCCAACCGTGGATTAATCTCCATCACCATCAGTCTGTCTGTGGTTAAATCATGAATTAATTGTACCGTTACGGCTCCTCGGAGTTTTGTCAGAGTTAATACTTGAGTAACCAACTCGGTAATACGATTCGAATGTATTGTCCGAGTGCGTGTGACTTCTCCTCCGGTTACTTCTAATCTCTCACGTGGTATAATTGCACAAATTCTGCCGCTTATCGGCTCAACGTAACAATCAACGGTAATCTCAAGTCGATTACTAATATATTCCTGAACAAGGTAATCCGTTGATTCGCTTAACGAGGACTCCCCATCAAATTCAATTAATCCTTTAGACGCCGAGCCAAATCGGGGCTTTGCGATGTAGCGTTGATGTGAACCGTCATATTTGTCGGGCACAGGCAATTGCAACTTACGTAAAAAATTATCACACTTAACCTTATCAAACATTATTTCGCTAAGCTCGACAGATGATGTTGGAGCAAAAACAATATCGGATAAGTGTGCAGCTACGGCTACGGCGCCATCAACGAAAGGAATTACGGCATCAATGTAATATGAGGATATTACCTCCCTAAGGTGGCTGTCAATATTAAAATCCGTCCAACGCTTTCCAACTATAATATCTTCAGCTTCAACGGCTATTGGCACTCGAGGGGTAAGCTCATATGAAAAAATTTTGACATTTTCACACGCTTTGAATGCTCGAGCAATGCTTACGCGTTTGGCTCCTCCAAGAAACAGCAGATTCATTGATTGTAGATTCCGGGTTTATACATCGCAAGGTTCATGGGATTAGTGAACCATTCAATGGTTTGTTTAAGACCTTCACGTATATCTACCCGAGGTTGCCATGACGTGCGCGTTGTTATTAGGGTATTATCACCCATCAATCGCATTACTTCACTTCCCTGCGGACGTAAACGCTGAGAATCAACCTCATAAGTAACATTCACCTCCATGAGTTCTGAAATCAGGTTAAACAAGTTTCCCATCGAGATTTCCTTACTTGTAGCAATGTTGATTTCCATTCCTTCCAAGCCCGGAGTTTCAGCAATCGCAATAAAACCCTTACACGTGTCACTAACAAAGTTGAAATCGCGAGTGGGACGCATGTCGCCAACCTTAATGACTCGCTCGCCTGCGGCAATTTGGCTAATGATAGTTGGAATTATAGCTCTTGCAGATTGGCGAGGTCCATATGTGTTAAATGGTCGCGCAATTACAACGGGCAAATCAAATGAGTTATAGAAACTCAAGGCAATGGCATCTGCTCCTATTTTTGTTGCCGAATATGGGCTTTGAGGTTGCTTTGGATGCGTCTCTGATATTGGGACAGTCAACGCAGTTCCATAGACCTCACTTGTAGAAGTGACAATTAATCGTTTTACTTCACACGCTCGAGCCGCTTGGCAAATATTGAGCGTTCCCTTAATATTAGTATCGACATAGCTGTCAGGAGCAATGTAACTATATGGAATAGCGATGAGTGCTGCAAGATGAAAAATTACATCCACGCCACGGGCTATCTCTTTGCAAAAATTTGGATATCTGACATCACCGCAGACTACTTCTAAATTTCGGTGTCGAACTTGTTCCAGCCAACCCCAATTATTAAATGAATTATACTGACTGAGAGCGCGGACTTTATATCCGGCAGCTAACAGATGCTCCGTTAAATGAGACCCGATAAAACCATCGGCGCCGGTAACAAGGGCAGTTTTCATTGTTTCTTCAGATTATATATTATAGTTTGACCATCTGATGAGAATGTCCAAATCATTCGATTATTACGTTCATGCTTTACCGCAATAATATTATCACCTTTGATTAAGCGCGTAATAGGCGGAATTTGATATACTTCACTTTCGGGATTAACCTTATAGTTTAGTTGTAGCAAAATAATATTATAGGTTTCTGACCACGTTCCAAAATATTCCGTTATGTCGTTTTGAGTCCTATTTTGAACTAAACGGAAAACGTCGCTTTGAAATTGAAAGAAGATGTTCTCCTTATATTCCGGGTCGTCAACGCCGTCAACATTTATTGTACTCACTTTCCATGTGCCGAAGTAGTTGCCAATATCGCCATTATTATGCATGCAGCCGGAAATCATAATAACGGAAAGGAGAGATATTATCAGAGTACGCATGGCGATGATTTAAGGGTTTTAATGTTAAAAATTCCGGAATATTTTATAGAAAGCATTGCACCAAAATTGCGTCCAAAGCCGGGATTTCCACAATCCAAGGCGATTTGAGTATTGATTTGCAAGCCGGGTAATTTAGCAACCCTCCACGACGCTTCCAGAAAGGTTGAAATGCAATTACTTGGAGTTATTGACGGTATTTGCAACGTTCCATAGTATCTACGGTAGCTTGCCATTACACGGTAACTCAGTTCGGGAAGGATAGATCCTTCCACAGCGGCATGGATTCCCCAAAATCGGTTGTTTAGAAACGTAGTTGTGGCACCATTAGTGTTATATATTGGAGACATAAACATTGGGGAACCTATACACATGCCATAATGTGCATATCCATTATACCAATAATTGTTGTAATAATTATCTCTGCCGTCGGCGCCGTGACCGGTCATATTAGTGCCTGTGTGGTCATTTTGCTCGTAGTGTATTGGACCACTCTGATTCATATAGGACATAAATTCAACTACAGCACCTCTAACAACTCCGCTCTTTGACGAAACCCATTCAATACCCCAAAGTCCATCCATGCCATTCAATTTCCCAATGCCGGAACCATCTTCCCACGGCCATTGGAAATATGCTTTGATTTCACTATCATTCTTAAGACGATAGCGAGCCTGAAAATCCCAAGATCCAACGTGATTTCCTTTCCAATATGCGTCCCCTTGGCGAATTACTAACATATCGACGAAATCGCGTATTTGAAGTTGTTTAGTTTCATGTCTATATGCAGCACCGTCACGATACCACCACGATTCACCGGCAAATTGGGCCGCGGCTTGCATACCGACAGTTATAGAGAACGGCTGACTTGGTTTTGTTCGGAAAAAGCAACGTTTATAATTGTACCACCAGCCGAGATTCAAGTGTTCATTATAGTAATTATAATGGTTCTTTTGCCAATCATTGTCCATTGCTTTGCCATAACCAATTTCACCTTGAATCTGTACCCATCCGTTCGTAAACGGAATGTTTTGAAAATCTATAAATCCGGCTCTAAATCCCGGAATATTGCGAGCATTTCCGCTTTCAACAAGATCCCCGGAACTAAGACGACGGTTAACGAGTGCCGGAGTGAAATCTCGCATTCCCAACCATAGGAATACTCCACGAAACTTCACTTCACCCCATAGTTGATCCAACCATATTCTCGGCGTATTTTCAGAATGTGTAAACCAAGATGAGTTTTTCGCATCAAAACGCTGATATTCTACATTGTTGGCGATTTGGGCAGATGCTTCCACTCCAAACGAATAGCTAAATCGCTTGGATTTGTCTAACGGCTTTATCGCACTGACACTCAATGTCGCTCCACGTGCTGAAGAGAATTTGCCATTGCGAAGTGCCGCGATATAATATGGCGCAAACTCCCCGGGTCCACCATTTGCATCAATACTTGCAGAGTAATTCATTGTAAAGTCCTCTGCATGAGTTACTAATGCAAGTGACGTGAAAAAGATTGCTAATTTATAGCGTATCATTTTGAATTTTTTCAAGGTATTTTATATCTTTGAGGAATTTTGAGGATTTCAAGTAATTCTCAATACTGACAACGTGTGATGCCCTATGTAAATCCGTTCCGACAAATTGCACTAATCCACGTTCTAACATATAGAGAGCCGTTTCGCGTTCAAGAGATCCATAATGTCCGGCTAATGACAGTAGATTTACTTGGAAATACAAACCATAGTCATGCAATTCTGCATAACGATACTTGTGACTGCCTGAATAATAGCGATATCGCTCGGGGTGAGCCAAAATAGGTGTATATCCGGCCGAGCGTATTCTATGCAGCAATGATTCAAATCCCCATGTTTCAATATTAAACGCATTTTCAACCAATAGATAGTTCCCGGGTAGGGCAATCAAATTGCCATCCTCGAATTGTTTCATAAAAAACCGATCCAATCGGTATTCCATGTGAACATTCATCTCTATCGGTAGATTCTGTTGTTGGATGGCAGCGCGAAGTTCTGATGAAGGCTGTGCTATAGTCTCGGGGGTGTTCTCAAACGTGTCTTGGGTTGAATGAGGACTTGCAAAAATGCGAGTCAAACCCCAATCCGCCATATGCGAGAGCAAATCAATTGAGGTTTCAACATTTGGTGAGCCATCATCGACTCCGGGTATTACATGACAATGAATGTCAGTAAAAAACGGTAGTTTCTGAATGGGTTTAGATTTATGAAATATATTAAAAAACATTTATCAAATCAATGAAATGAAGAGGAAGTATATGATAATACTTGGAATGACAAACAATATAGAGTCAATGCGATCAAGAATCCCACCGTGTCCGGGGATAAGTTGACCTGAATCTTTTACACCAACCGTTCGTTTAATCATTGACTCAACAAGATCGCCTAATGTTCCAAAGACACTAACGGTGATGCCAAGTCCGGCCATCGCTAAAATAGGCATTTGCTGAAAATATCCATAAAGGCCGGCAACAATAGCGGTCATAATAGCTCCGCCCCAAAATCCTTCCCAAGTCTTCTTCGGTGAAATTCTTTCCCAAAGTTTATGACGACCGATTGAACACCCGGTTAGATATGCAAATGTGTCGTTAACCCAAACGAGCACAAAAGCAAGGAGTAAGATGCCGGGATTAAACTGATGAAAAATTATGCTCATCAAAGCGATTGGTAGAGCCACATAGAGTTGACTCATCATTGACATTGCAATAGAGTACAAGGGATTGTGTGATGTAATCCATAATTGAACACACATGCGTATTAGTAAATACAAAATGTAGGTTACAATCCCGGGGATAAAGAGATAGCCGGTCCAAACTGTTACAACTAAAAGCGCGGCTCCAATACAATCCAGAGATCTGAGCAGTAAACTAATACTTGCCTCTGATTGATTCTCAGGTTCGGGATTAACCATCATTAGGAATTCATTAACTCCAAGTGTGCTTAAAAGCAATAACAATAATAAAAATATAAAATTACCATTGAGAATGCCGGCAATAATAATCGCCACATAAATAGCACCAAATATTGATCGCTTTACCATATCTTAAATAAAATCCATTTCGTCATTAATATCATCTCCACGACCGCAAACTATCTCATTTAGCGGACACATCACATTACAAAGAATTTGACTCCAATATTCCGTAAAATCCGTACGCAAGAGTTGCAAATGCTCGGAAATTTCCTCAATACTTGCTTCTCTAACGTCTTCGATGAAATTATAGAGTACTTGAAAAATATCAGCAAGGGATTCACTCACCGTCGCAGCAATCGGGCTGTCGGAATATTTCATGTCTTGATGAAATGTTTCTAAATACGAGTCATTACTACCCATTGTCGCAGCTATATTTGAACAAATCTGATTATAATACTCTTCATCCAGATGAGTAGAACTAAAAGAAAATTCAAATGATTCGGTCGCGTTGCCATTTTGCAAATCAGTAACCGCGATATAAATTCGGGGCAAGAGTTTTATCATTTTGTTGATAAAATCTTCAGGCTGTGTTGAACCACACAACTCAATTGCTCGGCAGTACTCATTGGCTAATGCAAGCACCGAAAGCTCGTTGTTACTTAACTGATTGTTATTTGTTATATCCATAAAGTGAATGTTCTATAATATATTCTGCTACTTTCGCAGGCAACATTGAGATTAACTCGCTAATGTTGTTGCGAACTACTGAAGAAGAAACGTCAATCATCGGAGCGTCTGCCATGTAGATAGCATTTTGATCTAATGGGAGCTGAATAGGGTAGTGCGGTCGTGGATATATCATCACACCGTAATCTTGGAGAATTATGCTTGAACTACGCCATTTGTCAAATATTAACCAATTGTCAGAGCCAATTATCAAGCCGAACTTATTGTTGGGATATTCAGCAGACAATTGCTTAAGCGTATTGATGGTGTATGATGGACGAGGCATATCAAATTCAATGAAACAAGGTCTTAAGCCTTCGATGGTTTCACATGCCAATTTAAGCATTTCTTGGCGTTGCATATCTGAAGCTCCATAATGTTCTCCCTTCAGCGGATTTTTCGGAGAAAGTAATAACCATACCTCATCAACATACGAATGCTTCAGCATCCATGATGCCAAAGAAATATGGCCATTATGTATTGGATTAAATGATCCTCCGAAAAGCCCAATGCGTTTCATCAAATATCGGCGTTCAAATAGGCATTAATAGCAGATTCCGTCTCTTCTATGGCCTGCTGAAGATTATCATTAACAATAGTGATATCAAATTTATCGGCTTGAGCAATTTCATATTTAGCTCTCTCAATTCGAGCATCAATACTTTCCGCAGAATCAGTAGCCCGAGCTTCAAGTCGATTGCGAAGTTCATCAATACTTGGTGGCAGTATGAAAACCGCAAGTGCATCGGAGCCTAACTTCTCCTTTACGCGGAGTGCTCCATTAACATCGATATCCATAATTACATCTGCCCCCTCATCAGAAATTCTTTTAATCTCTGATTTCAACGTGCCATAGTACCGTCCGGGATATACTTCTTCATACTCAAGAAATTTATCATTTTCCACCAAGTTCCTAAAATCCTCAGTTGCCAAAAAGTGATAATCAATTCCGTTTTTTTCAGCGCCTCGCGGTACACGATTTGTGGCTGAAACGGAAAATCTCAAATTAAGCCGTCCGGTTGACATCACTGCATTAATAATTGTTGATTTTCCGCTGCCGCTTGGCGCTGAGAGTATAATAACCTTACCTGCCATTTTATAATCACATTACGTTAAGAACCTGTTCCTTGATCTGCTCCAATTCGTCCTTCATTCTCACAACCAATTGTTGCATGGCTGCATGATTACTCTTAGAACCGAGTGTGTTGATTTCGCGTCCCATTTCTTGGGCGATAAATCCAAGTTTTTTACCTTGACCGGGAACTGATTGTGCCATAGTCTCCATGAAATACGTCAGATGCTGAGCAAGCCTTTGACGTTCTTCATTGACATCAAGTTTCTCGATATAGAATATCATTTCTTGTTCAAGGCGTCCCCTATCAATCTGTACTTGTGGTAATTGCAACAAATTCTCTTCAAGTTTTGCATATATTTTGTCTATACGCTCCTTTTCCCATTTTGGGACTTCTGCAAGCATTGACTTAATAGAGGCTATTCGGTCACGGAAGAACTCTTCTAACTTCAGTCCTTCAGTACGCCTGTATGACATCAAGCCGTCAATTGCTTCTGTCAGAGCTGCCATGACAGCTTTAGACTCATCTTCAGCAATTTCACATCGAGATTCTGACTTTAGAACATCAGGTAGCCTAAGTAATAACGAATACCAATCGGTTGGCTCGGGCAGACTCAAGCTTTTTTGCATCTGAGATATCTGGTCCTTATATGCAGCAGCTGCGGTAACGTCAATTGAGGTAAGGGTTTGCACGCTATTTACCGTTTCAACCGATATAATCATATCAACTTTGCCTCTTTCAAGTCGAGATGCCAAAATCCTACGCATCTCTAACTCAAGTTCACGGTATGCAGAGGGTACTCTCGACTGCATATCGAACTGCTTGCTATTGAGCGATTTTAGTTCTATTGTTATCTTTTTATCGGGAGTTTCCACTGTGGATTTCCCGAACCCTGTCATTGATAGAAGCATTATGAATATTATCTACTTTGTTATTCGGCAAATTTAACCATAAAAAGTGAAAATCTCAAATAAATATCTATTTACCTGTTGCAGTTATATGGAAACATCCCTGTTTCTTCTCATATTTGACTAAACATTTACCTTCATCTCTCAACTCGATAAGTACTTCGGCAAGAAGATTTTTTAATTGTTCATCAGTGTGTTTAATCAAATTTCCGGGCGTTTCATAAAATTTTGCATAACTAATGTCAAATGTTGTGCCGTAAAGATGTGCGGAATTGTCCGTTGAATTTACGTTGCCCCTTTGTAGGCGGTTCACCGACTCGCGTGTTCTAAGCAACGAGGTTACTTTTAATCTATATTTGCCACCGTTTTGTATTGCAAGTTTTGTATTAAATTTCGCGCCTATTGTGTCCAATAAATTTGCGGCCTCATAGACCAAAAAGGGATGTGAGTGTGATAACTTATCGACAAAATAGTTTTCACATGACATGATTTCCTTGATCGGTATTGAGGAATTCAAAATGTCCTTGGTATCTGCAATTGGCTTTATCCCAATTTTTTGTGCATAAGCAAGATGCTCGTCGTTTAAATCTGAAAATTGATGTCTTAGATTTTGGACAACTGAGCTAATTTTCAGCGTGCGATTAATAATCTGGTGCGATTTGTCAATCTCTGTCATTTGTTCCGATGATATTGTTACAATTTCACCAACCTCATTGTTATCGGCCGGGCGTGAGCAACATAATATCCCATTAATACAGAGTAAGACAATGATAATGGTTGCGCAAATACAAAAAATTCTGGCTTGTCTATAATTCATGCTTGCAAATTTAAGAAAAAATACCGAAATTCGCGCTTAAATTATTAGTGCTAATAAAATGAACACTCAAACTGAGAGCAAAAAGGAGAAAATTGTTATTATCGGCGGAGGTTTCGCCGGTTTGAATCTTATCAAGTATTTGGATAGAAACAAGTTCGAAATTGTTCTTGTAGATCGCCACAATTATCACAGCTTTCCTCCGCTTTTTTACCAAATTGCGTCAAGCGGTTTGGACCCCTCCAGCATTTGTTTCCCTTTGCGTCGAGAACTTTATCGTCGATTAGACGGCAAAGGGGTGTCACTTTCAATGGGTGATGCCAAATGTATTGATGCTAATCGTAAGGTTGTTATTACCGATCAAGAAGAAATTCATTATGATAAGGTTATTATCGCGATTGGTACCGGTAATAATTTCTTCAATATGCCGGAATTGATTGAGGATGTATTCACTATTAAGAGTGCACCTCAAGCTATACGATGCAGAAATCAAATTCTATATAACCTTGAGGAAGCTGCTATCACTAAGGACCGTGAAAAACGCCGCAAGTTGCTGACTTTTGTCGTTGTTGGCGGTGGACCAACGGGCGTTGAGATTGCCGGCGCATTAGGCGAAATGAAGCGTTACGTATTGCCCCGTGAATACCCGTCAATCCCTCAAGATGATTTTCGCATCCTCTTAGTAGAGGCAGCACCGAAGCTACTTGCAACAATGAGTGAAAGAGCGTCGGCGGATGTTCAAAAATATTTAAAACACCTTCTTGTGGAAGTAAAAACCGATGTTGGCATGAATTCTTACAAAGAAGGAATCGTGAAACTCGCAGATGGCCAAAGCATACACGCTGATACGGTGATTTGGACAGCAGGTGTTACGGGGTTGCCTCTGCCGATACTTGGCGCTGACGTGCAGCGTGTGAGAGGAAACAGAATTGAGGTTGATGGATGCAATGCTGTCAAGGGAGTATCCGATATATACGCAGTTGGCGATATATGCTTGATGCCTGAAGTTGACAAGGCCTTTCCCGGAGGTCATCCGCAATTGGCTCAAGTAGCAATCCAACAATCTCGCCTATTGGCAAAGAACCTGAATAAGGGAACTCAAAAACTATTCGTTTATAATGATAAGGGGACCATGGCAACAGTGGGCCGTAATCGTGCAGTTTGTGATTTGGGTCGCATGCACCTGAGCGGATTCCCGGCGTGGTTTATTTGGATGTTTATCCACTTAATTTCTATCCTTGGTATGCGAAATAAGATTTCGGTTCTTGTAAACTGGATCTGGGCATACTTCAGTTACCAATCCTCATTGCGTATATTAATCAGACCTGATAAATATCCGGTTAAGAACCGTTGGAGAGAAAAATAAACCAATGCTGCCCTAACTGCAAATTATGGATGTTTTAATCTTATTGCTCGGTCTTGGCTTAATTCTTGCAGGCGCAAATTTTCTTACCGATGGCTCCGCCTCCATAGCAAAGAGATTCGGACTTTCAGACTTTATTATAGGCATAACAATAGTGTCATTGATGACGAGTTCTCCGGAGCTCGTTGTCAGTATTACGAGCGCCTTGGATAATGCGTCGTCCATGGCTGTCGGCAATGTTGTCGGTTCTAATATTTTCAACATCTTAATTATTATAGGCGTAGTTGCCGTAATTAAACCCATTAAAGTTAAATCGGGAATACTGACCAATGATATACCTTTGGTAATTCTTTCTGCAGTAGTTCTCCTTGTAATAGGAATGGGACCGATTTTAGACGGAGCACCAATGAAGATTACCAGAGTGAGCGGCATTATCCTATTATTGTTCTTTGCCATTTTTATGCGCTACACAATCAGCGCGGCAAAGAAAGTAAATGTTGAAGAAGACCCCAGTATTGAATCTGAAAAAGAGATTAAACCATTGCCGATTTGGAAATCATTAATCTATTTATTTGGAGGATTAGGTGCTTTAATATTCGGAGGACAATGGTTCGTTGATGGTGCGACGGGTATTGCACGCACCCTTGGATGGTCTGAGGGGTTAATCGGTTTGACAATAATCGCAGCAGGCACATCGCTCCCTGAGCTTGCCACTTCGGTGGTTGCGGCAAAAAAAGGATATCCGGGCATTTGTATCGGAAATGTAATTGGATCGAATATCTTCAACATATTCTTGATTCTTGGTCTGTCGGCTACCATTTCTCCGTTAGATTTCGGAACAATAGCACTTTTTGATTTGTTAGTAATGACGGGAGCGTCCCTAATGTTTTTTGCATTCGCGCGTTGGATAGGGAACAGAGTTATCAATCGATTTGAAGGAAGCGTGATGATTGTCAGCTACGTATTATATATCACATCTCTTTATATCGGCTTAACGGCATGACATTACGCCCTTTACATGAGTCAGATGTGGTGGCAATAGCTGAGATATATAATTACTATATACGAACCTCAACCGCTACCTTTGAAACTATTGAACTGAGTAACGAGCAGATGCGCTCTCGCCTTTTTGAATCATTTCCTGATTACCCATGTATTGTTGCCGAAGAATCCGGAAATGTGGTCGGTTATTGTGCAATCCATTCATGGCGTCCAAGATTTGACAATGTTGCCGAAGTAACAATGTATATTAGCCCCCAATATTGTTCGCGGGGAATAGGAAGGCAAATGCTGCGCCAAATTATTGAAACGAGTAAAAAGAATTCAAAACTGAACGGATTAATTGCATGTGTTAATGCAAATAATGATCATAGCAAGGCATTACTCACTGAATTTGGCTTTCTGCCGACCGGATATTACCGAAAAGTTGCAAGGAAATTTGACCAATGGCTTGATGACGTTGACTTTCAATTGTTGTTTTAGCCTCTTTAACCAATTTTATTGTAATTTATTTGAAAAAAATTCTTAACTTTGTAGGTTGAAAAATCTAAAGAAAAATCGTCAATATGTATCAAGATCGAATACAGAAGATCAACATTGAAAATGAAATGAAATCGGCTTACATCGACTATTCAATGTCGGTAATCGTAAGCCGTGCTTTGCCTGATGTTCGCGACGGCCTCAAACCGGTTCATCGTCGTGTCCTTTATGGCATGAATGAAATGGGCAATACTTCAGATAAGCCGCATAAGAAATCCGCTAACTGTGTTGGTGAAGTAATGGGTAAATATCACCCCCATGGTGATTCGTCCATTTACGGAACCGTGGTTCGTTTGGCACAGGATTGGAACATGAGAAACACCCTCATCGACGGACATGGTAACTTCGGTTCTATCGATGGAGACGGTGCAGCAGCAATGCGTTACACAGAAGTACGTTTGGCAAAAATGGGCGAAGAGATGCTTCGCGATATTGATGCAGAAACGGTTGACATGCAGCCCAACTATGACAATACTCGCCAAGAGCCTACGGTATTGCCAAACCGTTTCCCGAATTTACTCGTGAATGGCGCAACCGGTATTGCAGTCGGTATGGCGACAAATATGCCAACTCATAATTTGCGTGAATCAATTGCCGGCACCATAGCTCTTCTTGAGAATCCCGAATTATCAATTGAAGAGTTGATGCAATATATACCCGCCCCGGACTTTCCAACCGGAGGTATAATATATGGCATACAAGGCGTTAAGGACGCATACGAAACCGGACGTGGTCGCATAGTTATTCGAGCTCGATATGAGATGGTCCCCGAAGCGAACCACACCAACATTGTAATATCAGAAATCCCTTATGGTGTGAATCGCGCTGAACTTGTTAAGCAAATTGCGTCCTTGGTCACGGAGAAACGCCTTGAAGGAATTGCAAATATTCAAGACCTCTCTAATGAAGACATTAAGCAGCACATCGTTATCACACTGAAGTCTGATGCCAACCCAAATGTGGTAATGAATAAGCTGTTCAAGATGAGTGCGCTGCAATCCAGCTTCAGTGTTAACAGCGTAGCGTTGGTGAATGGACGCCCGCGAACATTGAATCTTAAGGAGATTCTTCAAGCTTTCATAGATCATCGTCATGAGGTTGTGATACGCCGTACCACATTTGAACTCCGTAGAGCTGAGGAGCGTGCACACATACTCCAAGGTCTGATTATAGCATCACAAAACATTGATGAGGTAATCAAGATTATCAAAGAAAGTGCGAATACGGAATCTGCACGAAATACACTTTCCGAACGTTTTGGTCTCTCCGAGGCTCAGACATTGGCAATAGTTGAAATGCGTTTGCGTCAGCTAACCGGACTCGAACAAGATAAACTTCGCACCAACTATGAGGAGATTCTGAAGGAAATAGATCGTCTAAAAACAATCCTTAATGATCCTGCAGTCTGCCGTCAGCTTATTCGCACGGAACTCGAAGAAGTTGCTGCAAAATATGGCGATGAACGTCGCTCGGAAATTAATCCCGTTGGCGGAGAGTTTGATGATGATGCCTTCGTTAGTGACGATGAAATGGTAATCACCATCAGCCACTTGGGCTATATTAAACGAACCAAACTCACTGAATTCCGCGCTCAAAATCGTGGTGGAGTAGGGGTCAAAGGGTCCTCAACTCGTAGTGAAGACTTTATTGAGCATATCTACACTGCCTCAAATCGCTCATATATGCTTTTCTTCACCGAACGCGGTAAGTGCTATTGGATTAAGGTTTATAATATCCCCGAAGCTTCTCGTGCACAAAAAGGACGTGCGATACAGAACTTGCTGAGCATTGAAGGCGGCGATTCTGTGAAAGCATTTATTGCAATCCGTAATTTAACAGATCGCGAGTTCATAGAAACACATAGCTTGGTATTCTGCACAAAGCGCGGTATCATAAAAAAGACTCCGTTGGAAGCTTATTCACGTCCACGCAATATCGGCGTGAATGCCATTATCATTCGTGAGGATGACGAACTGCTACAAGTAGAACTCACAAATGGCGACAGCGAGATCATTATGGCGAATCGAAATGGCAGAGCTATTAGATTTGACGAGCGTCGGGTTCGTGAAATGGGTAGAATGTCAACCGGTGTTCGCGGCATGGCTCTTGATGATGAAAACGACGAAGTCGTAGGCATGATTTGCATGGAACGAGATAGCGAAAAGACCGTAATGGTGTTGTCGGAGAAGGGCTATGGTAAGCGTTCCGAACTTGACGACTACCGTATCACAAATCGTGGCGGAAAGGGTGTTAAGACTCTGAACTTGACAGATAAAACCGGTCCGTTAGTCGCAATTAAGAGTGTAGATGATGCAAACGACCTTGTTATTATCAACCGTAGTGGCATCACGATTCGTTTAAGAATGGCTGATATTCGCGTCATGGGTCGTGCAACCCAGGGTGTGCGTGTAATCAACCTCGAGAAACGTAATGACACCATTGCCAGCGTTTGCACAGTTGATACCGATCCTGAAGAAGATATCGAACAACCCGAGGGAGAGGTTAATGACAACATTCAAGACATTGAAAATCAATAAACACATTATTTATAATACTTCTCTAAAAAATTGAGATTATGAAGAAATTTTTGTTAATGGCTTGCGGCCTGTGTCTGGCAAGCGTAAGTTTCGCCCAAGAAAGCGCACTCAAGGAGGCTGAGCGTGGCCTTAAGGTTGAAGTGCCTGACCACAGTAGAATCGCATCATTGCTTGAAGGAGCAATGCAAGACCCCTCTACAGCTAACAATGTAAAAACTTGGTTCCTTGCAGGCAAAAATGCTTTTCAGACCTGGCAAACCGGTTGGGAGTTACTTCAGCAGGGTGGTATTCCCGACAAAGTAAACATGAGTCTTTCAATTGTAAAAGGTTATGATTACTACGTGAAAGCTCTGCCTATGGATACTGTTGTTAACGAAAAAGGTAAGGTAAAAACAAAGTATTCTAAGGAAATCGTGAAGACACTATCTACCAGCTCAAATAACTTTTATGATGCAGGTGTTTTCTTGTATGAAGCTAATGATTTGAAAAATGCATATCGTGCATGGGAAATCTTTACATTACTTCCTCAAATGACACAATTGGGCAAAGACGCACCTTTAGCTCCTGCTGACTCTATTCTTGCCACAACCTATTACAACATGGGTATCTTTGCATATCAAGCCGACATGAAGCCTGAAGCTATGAAATCGTTCACTAAAGCCGCTCGACTTGGTCAAGGAGAAGTAGCCTATGACAATGCTTTGGCTATGGCATCTGAACTTGGCGACATGGCAGCTTTGGAAGAAATTGCAAGCGAAGCCTTTAATATCTATGGCACACAGAATTACATTTATACTCTTGTTAGTGTATATGTTAAGAACGGTCAGTATGACACGGCATTTGATATCGTAAATAAAGCTCTTGAAGCAAATCCCAATAATGCAGTGCTATATAATGTTAAAGGTGTGCTTGTTGAGAATCGCACGAATGACGAAAATATAACCCCCGAAGAGGCTGCTGCAGCAAATGCAGAAGCGTTAGAATTATATAAGAAGTCTGTTGAACTTGACCCTCAATCTGCCGAATCGCGTTATAACTATGGTCGCGTAATTGCAAACCAAGCATATAAACTTAGTGAGGATCCTGCAACAATTGAAATGTCAACAAACGAGTTTAATCTCTTCAAGGCGGAAAACATTGATCCTCTGTTCATACAAGCAGCAGAGCAACTTGAAGCAGCCATTAGTATTAATCCCGAAGCCAATCGCCAAGCATTCTCTATTTTGAAGAATATTTACTATAACCTTGGCGATGAAGAAAACATGAATCGCATTGCGGAATTGGAACTCAAATAATCATCCATAATATCTGATTTAAAAATCCTTGACTTTCCTAATGGGAAGTCAAGGATTTTTTTGTTAGAAAATTTTATAAATATCAAAAATATTCGTAACTTTGAATATACTTTTGAATTAAATAACTATAAATATTTATGACAGATTTCAACTCTAAAGATTTTAGAAATTTTGCCACCAAACACTGTGGTATAAATCCTAACGTGTTCGACGGCTATATGTCCAAATCAAATCTTAATATCACATCGAGCTATATATCCCCGACAATCATTGAAGAACGTCAATTAAATGTTGCTCAGATGGACGTATTTTCTCGTTTGATGATGGACAGAATCATCTTTCTCGGCACTCAGGTTGACGATTATTCCGCCAACGTCATTCAAGCCCAACTACTATACCTGGATAGTGCTGATCCCGGAAAGGATGTGAGCATTTATATCAATTCTCCCGGCGGCAGTGTATATGCCGGGCTTGGCATCTATGATACAATGCAGTATATCTCAAGCGATGTTGCAACAATCTGCACCGGGATGGCAGCCTCAATGGCGGCTGTTTTATTGGTGGCAGGAGCTAAAGGCAAACGCTTTGCGCTTAATCACTCTCGCGTAATGATTCACCAGCCTATGGGAGGAGCGCAAGGCCAAGCAAGCGATATTGAAATTACCGCACGCGAAATCTTAAAACTTAAGAATGAATTATATACCATTATCGCAAACCATTCCGGACAACCCCTTGAAAAGGTTGAGAGAGACAGTGATCGTGACTATTGGATGACCTCTGCCGAAGCTCTTGAATATGGAATGATTGATAAGGTGCTTTTGAAAGCTAAGCAATAATCAGGAAATGGCCAAAAAGCAACAATACGGACATACCTGTGCATTCTGCGGCGGTCCGACATCGCCGGATGCGGCTCTTGTGCCATCGCCTCTTGACACTAATGTATGTATCTGTACGGACTGCATCAATCAAATTAATGAATTGATGGAAGATTATAAGCCATCAAAGGGTAATGCACGAAAGGATGCAGTTACTATGGATAAAGTACCTACTCCTCGTGAAATACACGATTTCCTGAACCTGTATGTTATCGGGCAGGATGATGCAAAAAAGTATCTATCAGTAGCTGTTTACAATCACTATAAAAGGTTAACTCAACTCAATGACTCTGCTGAAAATGACGTTGATATCGAGAAGAGTAACATCATAATAGTTGGCCCTACCGGTACCGGCAAGACGCTTTTGGCTAAAACAATTGCTCGATTATTGGATGTTCCGTTCACCATAGTTGATGCAACAGTTCTAACCGAAGCCGGCTATGTTGGTGAAGATATTGAAAGCTTGTTGACACGCTTGCTGCAAGCGGCAGACTATGATGTGACAAAAGCTGAGCGAGGCATTGTATTCATTGACGAGATAGACAAGATTGCTCGGAAAGGAGATAACCCGTCAATAACTCGAGACGTATCAGGTGAGGGTGTCCAGCAAGGGCTACTGAAGTTGCTTGAGGGCTCAATAGTAAACGTGCCACCCCAAGGAGGACGAAAACACCCAGAGCAGAAGATGATTCCTGTTGATACTAAAAACATATTGTTTATCTGCGGAGGTGCATTCGATGGTATCGAACGTAAAATTGCACAAAGACTAAATACTCATGTTGTTGGCTACTCAACAGATGCCAATAAACAAAAAATTCAGCGCGATAACTATCTCCAATATGTTGCACCGCAAGATTTAAAATCATTTGGACTCATACCGGAAATCATAGGGCGCTTGCCCATTCTCACTCACCTCAATCCATTGAATCGTGATGCGTTGCTACGAGTATTGACTGAGCCAAAGAATGCAATTACCCGTCAATATCAGAAAATGCTGAAGATGGACGGAGTTGAGCTTAAATTTGATTCTGATGCATTGGAGCTCGTAGTTGATAAAGCAATTGAGTATAAACTCGGTGCACGTGGTTTACGCTCTATCGTTGAATCAATTATGGTTGATGCAATGTATTCCTTGCCCGGTTCAGGTACAACTGAGTTAACTATTACTCGAGAATATGCACTCGAACAAATTAGAAAAGCAAATTTTGAAACAGACTCTGTAGTTTAAGAATTACGCTTCAAATAACCAATCTCCTCACCACACAACCAACATCTTCATTATGGCCAACCACACCGAACTTGTTGAAGCTTTAAAATCTCACTTCGGATTTGACACCTTTAAGGGCAATCAGGAGAAAATCATCTCTGCTCTTCTCAATGGAGAGGATGTCTTTGTATTGATGCCTACCGGAGGTGGAAAATCATTATGCTATCAATTACCTTCGCTCATAATGGATGGTGTGGCTATTGTTATTTCTCCTTTGATAGCATTAATGAAGAATCAGGTTGATGCGATGCGTAATTTCAGTGAGGATGATGGTGTGGCTCACTTCTTAAATTCATCTCTGACTCGAGCTGCTATCGATGAAGTAAAAGAAGACATTGTGTCCGGAAGAACAAAATTACTTTATGTAGCGCCCGAACAACTTACTAAAGAAGAAAACATTGAATTTCTAAAGTCTGTAAAAATATCTTTATATGCTATTGACGAGGCTCATTGTATCTCTGAGTGGGGGCATGACTTCCGCCCGGAATATCGACGCATACGCCCTATAATTAACCAATTAGGCGTTCGCCCTGTAATAGCATTAACTGCAACAGCCACCCCGAAGGTTCAACATGATATTCAAAAGAATCTTGGGATGACAAATGCACGCGTGTTCAAATCTTCATTCAATCGTGAAAATCTCTACTATGAGATACGTCCGAAGACTGAAAATATTGACCGTGAAATTATTAAATATATAAAAAATAACGAAGACAAAAGCGGCATAATTTATTGCCTCGCTCGTAAGAAAGTAGAAGAACTTGCAGAGCTCTTGGTTGTCAACAACATCAAAGCTCGTGCATATCATGCCGGTATGGATTCTGCGACACGATCTGACAACCAAGATGCATTCCTCATGGAGGATGTTGACGTTATAGTCGCGACCATTGCCTTTGGAATGGGAATTGATAAACCTGATGTCAGATTCGTGATTCATTACGATATGCCGAAATCACTTGAAGGCTACTATCAAGAAACGGGAAGGGCCGGACGTGATGGCGGAGAAGGGCAATGCATAACATTTTATTCTGCAAAGGATTTGCGTAAAATGGAAAAATTTATGCAAGGAAAGCCATTGGCAGAACAAGAAATAGGAAGGCAACTGCTTACTGAAACAGCGAGTTATGCCGAATCGTCTGTATGTCGTCGCAAAACCCTGTTACATTACTTCGGTGAAAACTATACCAACTGCAACTGTGGTAATTGCGATAACTGCTTAAATCCTAAAACACAAGTGGAAGCTAAGGAAGAATTATCCGCAATTATAGAAGTTGTTACAACTCTTAAGGAAAAATTTAAATCAGAGCAAATCATTGATATATTGCTCGGAAAGAAGACCGCAAATGTTAAAGCCTATAATCACGAGGAATTGGAGCAATTCGGTTGTTTAGAAAATAGCGATGCTCGCACATTGAATACCGTGGTACGGCAAGCGGTTATAGCCGGCTATCTAAGTAGAGACATTGAGAATTTCGGTGTACTCAAGGTCCAACCCCAAGGACATGATTTTATTAAGCATCCGAAATCCTTTAAGATTGTAAAAGACAACGAATTCATTGATGATGAACCTGATGATACCGCCTTTAAAGCAAGCGGAACTGCAGCAGTTGACCCTGAATTATTTTCAATTTTGAAAGATCTTAGAAAAAAAATTGCCAAGCAGCATCAATTGCCCACATACGTAATATTTCAGGATCCATCATTAGAACAAATGGCAACGACATATCCTATAACAATGGAAGAGTTGCAAAACATTACCGGAGTTGGCCAAGGAAAAGCAAAACGTTTTGGCCAAGAGTTTCTGGCTGTTATCCGGGCGCATGTCGAGGAAAATGAAATAGAAAGACCGGAGGACCTGAGAGTTCGAATGGTCCCCAATAAATCAAAACAGAAAATTGCTATTATTCAAGGAATTGACCGTAAGATACCCCTTGATGAACTTGCCGCTTCAAAAGACTTGACCTTTGGTGAAATTCTTGATGAAATTGAAGCAATTGTATATTCGGGAACGAAACTCAACATAAACTACTATATCGATGCAGAGATAGATCCTGATATACAAGATGAAATATATGATTATTTCAAGAATGAAAGTGAAACAGGTGACGTTAAACAAGCAATTGAAGTCCTTGGCGATGATTATAGTGAAAATGAAATTCGCTTGGTACGCATAAAATTCCTATCTGAATTCGGAAACTAAAATATGGATAATACAATTATACAATATTCCGATGTAGAAATTCTGAGAAAAGAGCTCGTTGTGCTGAAGCATGTTGACTTCACACTTCACTCCGGAGAATTTGTATATTTCATTGGCAAAGTTGGCAGCGGTAAATCATCATTGCTTAAAACCATGTATGCCGAAGTTCCGATTGAAAGTGGGTCAGCAGCAGTTTTTGAATTTGACTTGCGAAAGATTAAAGCTCGTAAAATTCACCTTCTGCGCAGGAGAATTGGCATTGTTTTTCAAGACTTTCAACTACTAACAGATCGAACAGTTCATGAGAATCTGATGTTTGTATTGAATGCTACCGGTTGGAAGGATAAAGTTCAAAAGGAAGAGAGGATAATCAAAGTTCTGACTCAAGTCGGAATGCTAAAAAAATCATATAAGATGCCTCATGAGTTATCCGGTGGTGAACAGCAGCGAATTGCGATAGCTCGTGCACTCTTAAATGATCCTGAACTAATTTTAGCAGACGAGCCAACCGGCAATCTTGACCCTGAAACTGCAGTTCAGATAGTCGAAATGTTACATAAAATTGCATCCGAACAAGGAGCCGCCGTTATAATGGCGACTCACAATCTCAGCTTCACAGAATCATTCCCCGCAAAAATATATAAATGTGAAAATAAGCAATTGACTGCCTTATAATTTTTAGAAAATTACATTAAACAATAATCACTCAGACAGACAAATGAAAGTAATGAAATTTGGCGGAACCTCCGTCGGTACTCCTTTGAGAATGAAAGACGTGGCTCGATTAGTAACGAATCGAGGACGGAACATCATTGTACTTTCAGCAATGTCAGGTACTACCAACACTCTTGTTGAGATTTCTGACTACTTGTATAAGAAGAACGTAGATGGTGCCAAAGAGATTGTCAATCAGTTGGAGGTAAAATATCAGGGCGTAATCAATGAGCTATTCTCTACAGAAGAAGCAAAAGAAAATGCGCGCAGAGAGGTTAAGGCCATTTTCAATTATATCCGTTCATTGTCAAAGGATATATTCACCTTATTTGAAGAGAAAGAAATACTTGCACAAGGTGAATTGCTGAGCACAGCACTGATGAACCTATATTTGCATGAGCAAGGCGTTAATTCCGCTCTAATACCCGCACTTGATTTCATGCGAACAGATAAGAATAATGAGCCCGACCCTCAGTACATTCGCGCCCGATTAACTGCATTACTAGAAAAACATGACGATGCTCAATTGTATATTACGCAGGGTTTCATATGTCGTAACGCGTATGGAGAGGTGGATAATCTGCAGCGAGGTGGCAGTGACTACACAGCGTCACTTATTGGCGCAGCAGTAGGGGCTGAGGAAATTGAAATTTGGACCGATATTGATGGAATGCACAACAATGACCCTCGCTTTGTTGAAGGAACAACTCCTGTTGCTGAGCTGCATTTTGAAGAAGCTGCTGAGTTGGCCTATTTCGGAGCTAAGATATTGCACCCGACATGCGTATTACCAGCTAAATTAAACAATATTCCGGTCAGATTGCTCAACACGATGCAACCTGAGGCTAAAGGTACTCTCATTTATAATTGCTCTCCTAATCACACTATTAAAGCAATTGCCGCAAAGGATAATATCACAGCTATTAAGATTAAGAGCGGTAGAATGCTATTAGCATATGGATTCTTACGCAAGGTGTTTGAAATTTTTGAAAGTTACCAGACATCTATTGATATGATAACCACGTCAGAGGTTGGAGTCTCAGTTACTATCGATAATGAACGAAACCTACATCATATACTTGATGATTTGAAGAAGTTTGGTACTGTTACAGTTGACAACGATATGGCTATTATTTGCATCGTTGGCGACCTCGAATGGCATAATTGCGGATTTGAAACCAAAGTGCTTAATGCACTTGGAGATATCCCCATTAGAATGATATCCTATGGTGGAAGCAATTATAACATTTCAATTTTGGTAAAGCAATCCGACAAGGTTAAAGCCCTAAACCTCCTACAGCAAAACCTTTTCAATTCGTAAACAATAATGAACTTTCCTCTTGATAAATTTAAAAAGGCGGAAACGCCTTTTTACTATTATGACCTGGCTCTTCTTCAACGTACAATAGATGCGGTTAAAGAAGCTGCACACGATTATAGGGTACATTACGCAATTAAAGCAAATGCAAATCCTACAATACTTGAGCGTATTGCTCTGAATGGATTTGGTGCTGACTGCGTAAGTGGAGGTGAAGTACAAGCTGCTATAGATGCCGGTATTGCTCCTGAAAAGATTGTGTTTGCCGGAGTTGGAAAGACAGATTCAGAAATTGCATTAGCCCTTAAATATAAAATCGGATGCTTCAACTGCGAATCTCTACCCGAACTTGAAGCCATAGATGAGATTGCCGGAAAAATTGGGCATACAGCGCATGTTGCTATAAGAGTAAACCCCAATATTGATGCACATACACATCATTATATTACAACCGGACTTGCAGAAAACAAGTTTGGCATCAGTATGGAGCAACTTCCACAGGTAGTTGATGCTGCTCAACGATTGAAAAACATTGAAGTTGTCGGGTTGCATTTTCACATAGGCTCACAGATTTTGGATTTTGAGCCTTTCGAAGCACTATGTAATCGCATTAACGATTTGCAAGACCTATACGCCAATGAGTTATCATTACAAATGATTAATGTTGGAGGCGGACTCGGAATCAATTATAATGATCCCGATTATGATTCAATTCCCGACTTTGAGCAATATTTCTCAATCTTTCGTCGCAATCTAAAATTACGTACCGGACAATCCTTACATTTCGAATTGGGACGAAGCATTGTTGCACAGTGTGGGACACTGATTTCACGGGTCATATATGTTAAAGAAGGCATTCGCAAAAAATTTGTGATTGTAGATGCCGGCATGAGTGAACTTTTGCGGCCCGCATTATATGGAGCATATCACCAAATCGAAAATTTATCGGCAAATTCTGATTCCACTCCTGAGATGACCTATGATGTTGTTGGTCCTATATGTGAATCATCTGATGTATTCGGCAACGAAATCAAGTTACCGTTAACTCAACGAGGTGATATAATCGCATTTCGCTCCGCCGGAGCATACGGGGAAACTATGGCATCAAACTATAATCTCAGAAAACTTAATCCGCCAATATTCTCATGAAAACATCTATGGGGAAATACATTTATACAATTCTTGTAATTATAGTTTTACTACCCATAAGTAAAATATCAAACTATTCCGAGTTAATCTCTCCAGCCATTTCATTACTGCTCGGATTGTTATTTGCAATAATCTTTAAGAATCCATATCCAAGATTTAACAAAAAAACTTCTAAGTATCTCCTTCAAGTGGCAATCGTTGGATATGGTTTCACTATGAATCTGCACGAATCATTAAAATCAGGAGCCGATGGCATGACGTTTACCCTGATTTCCGTAATCGGAGTTATGTTAATTGGGGTTGCGTTAGGATATTGGCTTCACGTTGACCGGAAAACAGCATATTTGCTTGCTTCGGGCACCGCAATTTGTGGAGGCTCGGCAATTGCAGCTGTTGGTCCTGTTATTAAAGCCAACGACAACGAAATGGCAGTATCACTTGGTGTAATCTTTTTACTCAATGCACTTGCTCTTTTCATATTTCCGCCTTTAGGTCATATTATGAACATGTCTGAGACTCAATTCGGCACATGGGCGGCTATAGCAATTCATGACACATCATCAGTTGTCGGTGCATCAGATTCGTACGGAGACGTTGCACTGCAAACTGCTACTCTGGTGAAACTTACTCGCGCATTATGGATAATTCCCTTAGCTGTGGTTACGATGTTTGCGTTTAAAGATAATTCATCTAAAATTTCAATTCCTTGGTTCATATTTATATTTATAGCGGCTATTTTGATAAATACATATATACCACTTCCTACAATACTTACGTCCAACGTCGCTTACTGGGCAAAAAAAGGAATGGCTCTAACTTTATTCATGATAGGAGCTTCATTATCAATTAAAAACATTAAGTCTGTAGGCATTAAGCCCCTTGTTTTGGCTGTTTTGCTTTGGATTCTAATCGGTCTTAGTAGTCTTATTGTAGTTATTAATACCATATCTTAATATCTTATTTATGGGTCGATGTCCTTTGGCTATTCCCTTAGCAATTCTTGTCCTAATAATCATAATAAGCGATTATTCCGGTATTGCCCATGACATTGAACTTCCAATTGATAAATATGCTATATATAGCTGCGACATTATTGATATTCACGAAGCTGAAACATCCGGTCGACTCGCAACTGCACGTATTGACTCTATTAACGGGATCAAAATCGAACCATTTAAGGCGAGATTACACTTATTAGATGAAACTCCGATAATCACTGCAGGTCAAACAATCAGATTTGGGGGAGCCATTAAAACTATCAAACCTAAGATAGATATCCCGGACGCTATCGATTTAAATAGAGACCTGCGAATTAGGGGAATTAGATTTAGAGCAGTAGTTCCGGATGATAGTATTCATTATGTTGATGACACTGCAGGTTTGATAGCGACTCTTCAGAGGGCTAATGCTGCTGTAATCAGCCATCTTCACTCTTTGCCATTATCTGACCTTAGCATTGAAATGCTTTCGGCGATGTTACTCGGTAAAGGAGAATATCTTACTAACGATAGCAGAGAGCTATTCTCAGCTTCCGGTTTATCTCACATTCTTGCACTTAGTGGATTACACGTTGGGGTGATAGCAATGATAATTTCATTTCTCTTATGGCCTTTATACTTCAGCCGACATGTGAAGACTCGATTAATCATCAGCATACTGACGCTATGGCTATATGCCTCTTTTACCGGATTTATACCTTCAGTTACTCGCGCGGTAATAATGACTACAATCTATCTTGGAGGAAGAATCCTACAACGAAACACAGTATCTCTAAACTCGCTATGCTTAGCTGCAATAGTAATATTAGCAATTCAGCCGTCCGATTTATATTCTCTGGGCTTTCAACTGAGTTTTGCAGCCGTGTTGGGAATAATTCTGTGGTTCCCTCTCATTAATCAAGTAAATCGCAGAAAGCATCCATTAGTTTATTGGTTAGTGTCATTCCCCACATTATCTATATCTGCTATGATTTTTGCCGGAGTAATATCAACATTTTATTTCCATCAATTTCCTCTTATGTTTATTGTTGCAAATATATTTGTTGCTCCGCTGGTGCCATTGTTTATTATATCGGGGATTATATCATTAGCGTTTTCAATTTCCGAACCTACAAATTTCTTTGCATCATGTATTGAATTTATAGCTAAATTTGTAAATTCGTCACCGATTGCTAACTTGACGGAACTTTATCCACCTCTTTGGTATGTGATATTCATCTGTATATTGCTTATAATATTGGCAATATCCCTACACTATAAAAATAGATTCCTTATATATGAATCATCACTACTCATTGTCGGCCTAAATTTAATTCTGATTTTTACGCCACCTATTGAATATCCACGCCATGAAGCATATCAAATAAGCGAGCCTTCGGGTGGCATAATAATTGAGCGTATAGATAACGAATGCAAGCTATACTCACCATTAAAGGCTCTCTCCGAAAGAGTTGCGCAAAAGGAATTATATGAATTAATTTTACAAGATTTTCTGACACTGAGAAACGTGGACTCGATTCAAGTGATGCCGATAGATGCTATTCCCATTTGTCTTAATGAGGAAAAAAGCGTAACTTTGCATAAGTAATAATAGAACTCACCAATGAATATTCTCGTAACAGGAGCAAACGGACAATTAGGACAAGCATTACGACAAGTATTGCCGTCTTCTCTTCCGAATTCCCGCATTTTTTTTACCGCTCACAGTGATCTTGACATTACAAATGCAGAACTAACGTCGAGATTTATTGCAGATAACGAAATAACACATGTCGTTAATTGTGCTGCATTTACCAACGTAGATCGCGCAGAAGAAGATAAAGCCACATGCACTGCCGTAAACACTGACGGCATTAAAAATCTTGCAGTTGCAGCGGATAACTACGGCGCGAAGATTATTCATATTTCTACCGATTACGTATTTGACGGTCACGCATTCAAACCATATCACGAGAGCGATAAAGTCAACCCTGCATCTCACTACGGCACTTCAAAACGTGCCGGCGAAACAGCATTGTTAGCTCTTGCTCCCGATAGCATTATAATTCGTACTTCATGGCTATACGGACCTGACAGCGAGAATAATTTCGTTCACCGTATTCTTAGCAAGACAACGCTATCCGAGCCGTTAAAAGTAGTAGCGGATCAAATTGGATCTCCAACATATACTTACGATTTAGCCTCTGTGATTGTTAAGATATTGTCAACGCCTCAATGGTTTGAAGGCGTGTATCACTACTGCAATTCAGGCGTTTGTTCGCGTTATGACTTTGCAAAGGCAATATTAATGCTATCAGGAAATGATGACAAAGAAATTATCCCGATATCTACAGAAACTAACTTCCTGAATATTGCTGTTGCACCGCGACCTCATTATAGTGTACTGAATACCTCAAAGATTCGTCTTACATACGGAGTTGATATCCCTCACTGGATTGACTCCCTCAAAAAATGTATATCTAAAATAAAATAAAATATATGGCTTCATTAGCTGAAGAAATAAAACGTCGTCGCACATTTGCTATCATTTCACACCCTGACGCGGGTAAGACAACATTAACAGAAAAACTCCTGCTCTTTGGCGGTGCTATTCATATAGCAGGTGCCGTCAAGAGCAATAAAATCAAAAAAACAGCCACGTCTGACTGGATGGAAATCGAAAAGCAGCGTGGCATTTCTGTGGCAACTTCTGTTATGGGCTTCAATTATGGCGATTATAAAATCAACATTCTTGATACACCCGGTCACCAAGACTTTGCAGAAGACACTTACCGCACGTTGACGGCAGTTGACTCTGTTATTATAGTTGTCGACGTTGCAAAAGGCGTGGAGCAACAAACGCGTCGCTTAATGGAGGTTTGCAGAATGCGTAATACCCCTGTTATCATTTTCGTCAACAAGCTGGACCGCGAGGGTAGGGACCCGTTTGAAATTCTTGATGAATTGGAAGCTGAGCTAAAGATTTCGGTTCGCCCGCTGTCATGGCCTATCAATATTGGCGCAAAATTTAAAGGTGTTTACAATATTTATGAACAATCGCTAGACTTATTTACTCCAAACAAGCAAAAAGTTAGTGAGCGAGTTGAAATTGATAATGTTAACGATGCTCGCATAGATGATGCCGTTGGCGAAAAAGATGCTCAAAAATTACGCGATGATTTGGAACTGATTGAAGGCGTATATCCCGAATTTAATGTTGAAGATTACCGAGCCGGCTTGGTCGCTCCTGTTTTCTTTGGATCCGCACTCAATACATTTGGCGTAAAAGAGCTATTGGATTGCTTCGTTGAAATTGCGCCATCCCCGAAACCGGTTACGGCTGAAGAGCGCACTGTTGAGCCATACGAGGAGCAATTTAGCGGATTTGTGTTCAAGATTCACGCAAACATGGACCCAAATCATCGTAGCTGCATTGCATTTGTCAAGGTTTGTTCAGGCAAATTCGAGCGAAATGCACCGTATCGGCATATCCGCTCAGGCAAAGTCTTGAGATTTGCAGCCCCCACAGCATTTATGGCTCAAAAGAAAAGCATTGTTGATGAAGCATATCCCGGTGATATTGTAGGTATACCCGATACCGGTACTTTTAAAATTGGTGACACACTGACCGAAGGAGAGATGTTGCACTATAAAGGACTACCCAGCTTCTCTCCTGAAATGTTTAAATACATTGAAAACACTGATCCGATGAAGAGTAAACAGTTGGAGAAGGGTATTCAACAACTTATGGACGAAGGTGTAGCCCAGCTATTCATAAACCAATTCAATGGACGCAAGATTATTGGAACGGTAGGACAACTTCAGTTCGAGGTTATACAATACAGATTGCTGAATGAGTATGGGGCCCAATGTCGTTGGGAACCAATTTCACTTCATAAAGCATGCTGGATTGAAAGTGATAACCCCGAAGATCTTGCAGCATTCAAAAAGCGCAAGTATCAGTTTATGGCAGTTGATAAAGAGGGTAGAGACGTGTTCCTCGCTGATAGTGGATACGTACTGTCTATGGCTCGGCAAGACTTTCCGACAATCCGTTTCCACTTCTCCAGCGAATTCTAACTATAAAGACAAGCGAGATGATGATTCCTCAAATCAGTCATCTCGCAAACTTCTTATTAGCGAACAGTTTTGGTAAAATGTTACTCTTGTTGCTCGGCAAGGTATGCTTCGCAACAAAGAACCAACTCATCATACCAATCTTTCCCGAATCGATCAGTGAGCGGTCCTTTTAAGAATTGATAAAGTCTAATGCCCTCTCGCTTGCCCTTGACACGAGCGGCTTTGCATATATTCCATTTATGGTAATTCACTGCCGTGAATTTCTCATATTCGGTTACTCTGACAGGATAAAGTGCGCAACTGATTGGCTTCTTCCATGTGGTTTCGCCACGTCGATATGCCCCTTCCAAAGCACATAAACATATTCCACCGGGGCCATAGCATGTAAAAGCACAATTTTTACCATCTAAAATTGTTGTAACTAAATCCCCCTCTTCATCGACATAGCTAACGCCTTGTTCGTTTACGAGTTCTATGGCTCTGGGTGCCATATCTTTTTCAATAATAGGCAATACCTTACGTATTTCATTGCACTCCATATCAGTAACCGGTGCTCCGGCATCTCCTTCAATGCAGCATTCACCTTTACACGCCTCAAGGTCACAACAGAAAAACTCTTCTGCAAGGTCGAGGCTTACCAATGTGTTTTGTATTTGGAACATAACATCTTCTCTATTTTCCATTATTTGTCTGAATAAATGACGGTTGTACCAATTAGGCGATCATAACGAGCTCCCATTGGACGATAATACAGCAGCATTAAATACTCATTAGCAGTTTCATAGAAATCACCTTCTATCGGATTAAATAAATCTGATTTTGTAGTATACTGATAGTTATACATTCCTTGTTTCAGAAGGAGAGTTTTTATATAGGCGCCAATTGTATCATCATAGATCATTTTAGAATCGGAATCAAATTTGCGAAGAACGAAGTCTCCGTCAAGATAAACGTCTTCATCTAACTCAGGACATTTTAGTGTAAAAAATGTCAATATATAGTCAGCTTGAAGGTTGGGTTCAGTAGCATTCAACTCATCTACATAAAAACGCCCTGATTGGTCACTATCATATTGATAACGTGAACTTATGCGAGGATAGTCGCACTCAAGCATTGCATTGTAATATGGATCAATATATTCAAAATTTGAAACATTCATGCCCGGATAGCGGACATTGGCAATATCAAATCGACGATATTCATTGCCTGCAGGAAAAATCAAATCTGACTGATGTTCATAAACAACTCCATCAGGAGTTACACGAAGAGGAGTGTCGATGACATGCGCGGAATTTACCTTGCCATTTTGAATAATTACAAGACGTAAATCTGTATATGCATTCTCAATATCCAAGCCCTCAAGATTTACGTTGAGTGAAACTTGTTGATGCTTATTATTATAATCGTAGTCTGTTCTTGTCGTTACAGACGGAGACATGCGAGCCTTATCCTCCGATAGCATAAATCGAGCCTGGAGTAATACTCTATTTGGATCATTTTCATCAAAAATCTCAACAAGATAATTACCTGAAAGTAATGGCATCATATCTTCATTGGGTAACTCTAACGAATAATGCACATAATGAGCCAATGTATTATAAGACAGTTCATACGAATGTATGTGCCCTTCATTGAATCCGTCAATATAATCTATCTCAGAAATATCCGAGCGCTGCCAATTACTATTGCAGTGCACAAGTCGATAACGCAAATATCTGTTATCTTCTGCAAGTTCATCAAAGCTGATTTTAATTCGAGAATCTGCATTCGTTGTCACTATAATGGGTTGACCAAGCAAGTTGTTCGGATCGGTGACTTGTAGAGACTTAAATGACGGCTCAAATATATCGGTTTGAGTGTTTTGAGCAAACACAGATATATTCACTGTAAAAAGAAATAACAGCAAATATTTACCAATCGATTTCTGTAAGACCATGCTCATTAAGGTACTGATTAGTTTTAATGAAATGACCGCACCCAAAGAACCCTCGATAAGCGCTCAATGGAGAGGGATGAGGAGCTTCAAGAATTAAATGTTTTGATTGGTCAATTAGAGCAGCCTTTCTTCTGGCGTGCGCACCCCACAATAGAAAAACAATATTTTTACGATGCGCTGAAAGAGATGAAATAGCTGCATCAGTGACTTTTTCCCAACCGGATTGTGAATGGGAAAGAGGTGTATGAGCTCGTACGGTTAGAGTACTGTTTATAAGTAACACTCCTTGTCTTGCCCATCGAGTAAGATCTCCGGAGCAAGGCGTCGGTTTTCCGGTTTCATTTTCAATCTCCTTAAAAATATTTACTAACGACGGAGGGAGTTCGACCTGGGGATTTACTGAAAATGCAAGACCATTTGCTTGCCCAACGCCATGGTATGGATCCTGGCCAATGATAACTACTTTAACATTGGAAAACGGACACTCGTCAAAAGCAGAAAATATTTGAGCAGCCGGGGGATATACTGTTGTGCGAGAGTATTCTTCCCGAATATATTGCGCTAACCGTTCAAACTCGGGCGAATCCCAAACCTCTGCAAGCATTGAGCGCCACTCTTCGTTAATTCTCACCTTCATTTAACCGAGTATTTGCTCCGCGTGAGTTTTGGTTTTGATTTCTTTGGGTAGAAATACTTTCTCTATGATGCCATCAGAAGAAATAATAAATGTGGTTCTAAAAGTCCCCATGTATTTTCTTCCATACATAGATTTCTCCCCATATACTCCCATTTGATTCACCAATTTTTTGTCTACATCCGAGATTAGCGGAAAAGTTAAACCATATTTCGAGGCAAATTTCTGATGCGACTGAGCCGAATCAACGCTAACGCCTATGACTTGATATCCTTGTAACGATAGTGCTTCTAGATTAACTTGCATGCTGCATGCCTCTGCCGTGCACCCTGAAGTATTATCCTTTGGATAAAAATATAAAATTACTTTTTTACCCGGGAAGTGACTTAAGCGGATCTCTTTTCCGAATGCATCATATCCTAAAAAATCCGGTACTCTGTCTCCTACATTCATAATTGCTCATGTTTTATTAATTCATTTTTTATATGCGCAAATTTAGTCAAAAGATGTGAAATAATTGGCTTAAGCATCAGAAATTCGTAACTTAGCAGTGAGAAACTGAATAAATATGACACTAAAACACATTCCATCAATCCTTTTGATAGCCACCTTACTCGCTTTCCCGCAATCAATCCAGGCAAAGTCCTCGCGTTTGGATAAATACCACGACGAGATAATTGAACTATCTATCGACGAAAACATTAATTCGCCTGAAATTCCCAAGAAACATATCGATGCCACACTGGCTGCTATGAAAGTTCTTGCCGAACAAATGGAACGAGATGGTCTTGCAACGGATTTGAGCGAGCGCAATGGTCTCGCATTAATGGTAACCATCTCTGCGGCAGAGTTGTTTGCCCCCAATGATACGACCTTGAGACCCTATGCAGACCGCATACTGACAAAATTCAAAAAGCACTTATTAGTACCCGATAAATATAAATTACTTATTGCTGTTCATAGTGATGATACGGGAAATGAAGATTACCTGAATCATCTTACCCAAGTACGAGCCGAAGCAATATTGACTTGGTTTTCATCAAACAGCATTCCAACGCAAGGTATCGTACCATATGGTATGGGATATGATGAGCCTCTAAACACCGACACTACCAGGGAGGGTAGGGCATTGAATCGTAGAGTTGAATTTTATTTTGTTCCCGGACCTATATTAATTGAACATTTAAAAACAAAACGTCGCAAATGAGCACTTACCTACGTCTTTTGGCGTAATTTTCTGCAAAAAAAATTTGCATACCCCACTCGGAAGTGGTAAATTTGTGCCTGTAATGGAGAAACTGCAAGCAAAGGCTCGCGCACGCTATGCGTTTGCGGAATTTCTCGGAGGTATAGGTAAGAGATGTACCCCCGAGAGGTTGCTTATACTTGATCTCGCAATTGAACAACGCAAACCTTTTACCGCAAATACGTTATTGAAGTTATGCCAAGAGTCACACGGCATTAAAGTCTGTAGAGCCACGCTGTTTAATACTCTGCCATTATTGGTGCAATGTGGGTTGCTCCGCAGGAATGCACATGACCGCGACGTGGAATATGAATCGATTCGCTCAAGAGGTATGCAAAGTGCGCGGCAGCACCTAATCTGTAATGTGTGCGGTAAAATACACCACCTTAGAGCCCCGGACCTTGCCGCCTGGGTTGCGTCTCAAAGTTTTCGTGGATTTTCCGGTGAGCCGGATTCGGCAGTTGTTTATGTGTATGGGCAATGCTCGCGTTGCAGACGTAAAACATCATTAAAATCAAAAAATATTAAACCTTAATTCAACGATATTTATTCTGATAAAATGAAAGTAGATGTGCTTTTAGGCCTCCAATGGGGCGATGAAGGAAAAGGCAAAGTGGTCGATGTACTAACTCCGCGATATGACATAGTGGCACGCTTTCAAGGTGGTCCGAATGCCGGACACACCCTTGAATTTGAAGGGAAAAAATATGTGCTTCGTTCAATACCTTCGGGAATTTTCCAACATGGACAAGTAAACATCATAGGCAATGGAGTGGTTTTGGATCCGGTATTATTCCGCGAAGAGGCTGAATCATTGTGCGAAAGCGGTGTGAATCTGAAATCTGTCCTGAAAATTTCAAAAAAAGCACATTTGATTATGCCAACGCATCGCCTTCTTGATGCGGCAACAGAAGCATCAAAAGGTGAAGGTAAAATCGGCACTACCGGTAAGGGCATAGGACCGACATATACCGATAAAACGTCACGAAATGGTTTAAGAGTGGGCGACACTCTTATGCCTGATTTTCAGAAACGTTATGATGCTGCAAAAGCGCGCCATATATCAGCGATGGAAGGGCTTGGCGTTAATGAATATCCAACCTTAGCGAATTTAGAACAAAAATGGTTTGAGGCTATTGCATATTTGAAAGAATATGATTTGATTGATTCAGAGCATTTTATAAACGAAGCCTTAAAGGAGAACATGAAGGTCCTGTGTGAGGGCGCTCAAGGCACAATGCTTGATGTTGATTTCGGCTCTTATCCTTTCGTAACGTCAAGTAACACCATCTGTGCCGGAGCATGCACCGGCTTAGGCATTGCTCCTAATAAAATAGGCAGAGTGTTCGGAATATTTAAGGCCTACTGCACTCGCGTTGGCTCCGGTCCCTTCCCGACTGAATTATTTGATGAAGATGGAAAGCAAATGCGTGATATCGGTCATGAATATGGAGCTGTTACAGGTCGTGAACGCAGATGCGGCTGGATTGACCTCGTTGCTCTAAAATATGCAGTGATGATAAACGGTGTCACCGATCTCATCATGATGAAGAGTGATGTGCTTGATGATTTTGAAACAATCAAGGCATGTACTGCCTATGAAATTAATGGTGAACTCACATCGGATTTACCATTTGATATTCAAAGTGTTGACATTAAACCAATCTATACCGAACTTCCGGGTTGGAAAACACCTATGAGTTCATTTACTAAGGAAGAAGAACTCCCTGAACCCTTCACCGCCTATGTGCGTTTCTTGGAGGCATACCTCGAAGTACCTGTTAGCATACTCAGTGTAGGTCCCGACCGCGCCCAAACCATTGTACGCTCTAACTTTTTCAAATAATTTACAAAACATAATATCATGAAAGTAAAACCATTTAAAGGCATTCGTCCGCCGAAAGACCTTGTTACCAAAGTTGCATCTCGTCCTTATGATGTTCTCAACTCTGACGAAGCACGTGCAGAAGCTGAAGGCAATCCAATGTCGCTCTATCATATCATTAAACCGGAAATTGACTTTCCCGTCGGGACTGATGAGCATGACCCGAAGGTTTACGATAAGGCAGTGTACAACTTTCATACATTCATGAAAAATGGATGGCTCGTGCAAGATGCCGATGAGCATTACTATATTTATGCTCAGACAATGAACGGTCGCACTCAATATGGCATAGTCATAGGTGCTTATGTTGAAGATTATATGACGGCTAAAATCAAAAAGCATGAGTTGACACGTAAAGACAAAGAAGAGGACCGTATGAAGCACGTGAGGGTAAATAATGCTAACATTGAGCCCGTTTTCTTCGCCTTTCATGACAACGAAGTTCTCGACAAAGTGATACGTGAAGTTACATCAAATACGCCTGAATATGATTTTACAGCACCTGACGGCTTCGGTCATCATTTTTGGGTAGTTTCAGATGCCGGGCAGATTTCTACAATCACAGAAGAATTTGCAAAAATGCCGTCAATGTATATTGCTGACGGTCACCATAGGTCAGCAGCAGCAGCGTTGGTTGGACATGAAAAGGCAATACAGAATCCGGCGCATACCGGAAACGAGGAATATAACTATTTCCTTGCTGTAGCATTCCCCCAGTCGCATCTGCAGATAATTGACTATAATCGTGTGGTAAAGGATTTGAATGGTCTTACTCCATCGGAATTTATCAGTAAGCTTGAAGCTAATTTTATTGTAGAAAATAAGGGAAAAGAAATTTATCACCCTGTAAGCTTACATAATTTCTCGCTTTATCTTGATGGATGTTGGTATTCATTAACTGCTCGCACCGGAACATATGATGATTCCGACCCCATTGGAGTTCTTGACGTAACCATTTCATCTAATCTGATCTTAGATGAAATTTTGGACATAAAAGACTTGCGAACATCCAAGCGCATAGATTTCGTTGGTGGAATTCGAGGCCTTGAAGAATTGAAACGCCGAGTTGATTCCGGTGAGATGGTTGCCGCGTTGGCACTATATCCTGTGTCAATGAAACAGTTAATGGACATCGCTGACACCGGTAATATTATGCCCCCTAAAACAACGTGGTTTGAACCTAAATTGCGTTCCGGGCTCATTATTCATTCTCTTGCTGATTAATAATACATAATTATTTTATAAAACTATGGAGCAATATTTATTTTGGCTCGTGCCTGTCTCATCTGTGTTAGCGCTGTGCTTTGCCGCGTTCTTTTATAAACAGATGAAAAAAGAATCCGAAGGCACACCCCTAATGGCAAAAATTGCCTCACATGTTCGCAAGGGTGCAATGTCATATTTAAAGCAACAATATAAAATTGTCAGCATCGTATTCTTGTGTCTCGTTATCATTTTTTCAATTATGGCTTATGGATTTGATTTACAAAATCCATGGGTACCGATTGCCTTCCTCACCGGTGGTTTCTTCAGCGGACTAAGCGGCTTCCTTGGCATGAAAACTGCCACTTATGCATCTGCGCGTACAGCTAATGCTGCACGCGAATCACTTAATTCCGGATTAAGGATAGCATTCCGCTCCGGCGCTGTGATGGGATTGGTTGTTGTTGGCCTTGGACTGCTTGATATTTCATTTTGGTATATTCTGCTTGATTGGTTTGTAGATGAGCCGGGGACTCACAAACTCACAATGATTACTACAACGATGTTGACCTTCGGCATGGGAGCATCTACACAAGCACTCTTTGCACGCGTTGGCGGTGGTATTTACACCAAAGCCGCCGATGTTGGCGCTGACCTTGTTGGCAAAGTGGAAGCTGGTATTCCTGAAGATGACCCTCGCAATCCCGCTACAATTGCCGATAATGTTGGTGACAATGTAGGCGACGTGGCCGGTATGGGTGCTGACCTTTATGAAAGCTACTGCGGGTCAATTCTTGCAACAGCTGCACTTGGCGCCGCAGCTGCAACCGGAGGCATCGCCGCTGATGGAGCGACATACGCTGCAGGAGCAGAATCATTGCAACTAAAAGCTGTAATTGCTCCCATGTTGATTGCCGCTGTTGGTATTATATTATCTATTATTGGCATCTTCCGAGTTAAAACTAAAGAAGACGCCAACATAAAGGACTTGCTTGGCTCACTGAACTCAGGTACAAACTTGAGCTCTATTCTGATTGTGGGCGCCACGTTCCTAATCCTATGGGCTCTTAACATTCCTAATTGGCAATACATCTCCCTCTCGGTTGTTGTAGGTCTTATTGTTGGTATTGTAATTGGCCGTGCTACGGAGTATTACACCTCACAATCCTACAAGCCCACAAAGAAGTTAGCAGAAAGCGGTCAAACCGGCCCAGCCACCGTAATTATATCCGGTGTAGGTCTCGGTATGATTTCAACAGCAATCCCTGTAATTGCAGTAGTAATTGGCATCATTCTTAGCTATTATTTCGCCAGTGGATTTGATATGAGCAACATCTCATGGGGGCTCTATGGTATCGGCATTGCGGCAGTTGGTATGCTTTCAACCCTTGGTATTACTCTCGCCACTGATGCTTATGGTCCAATAGCAGATAATGCCGGAGGTAATGCTGAGATGAGCGGGTTGGGCAAAGACGTACGCAAACGCACTGATGCTCTTGATTCACTTGGCAACACCACTGCGGCAACCGGTAAAGGATTTGCTATCGGTTCGGCTGCATTGACCGGTTTGGCGTTACTTGCCAGCTATATTGAAGAAATTCGAATCGGACTTGATCGTATAGGCTCTACTACTATTAACATAGGTACAGAAGACAACCCAATCAATATAGCACTACAAGAGGCATCATTCTCAGACTTTATGATTTATTATGATGTCAACCTTATGAATCCTGTTGTACTTGCCGGTATGTTCATTGGTGCAATGATGGCTTTTGTATTCTGCGGACTTACTATGAATGCCGTGGGGCGCGCTGCTTCTCACATGGTAGAGGAAGTAAGACGTCAATTCCGCTCTATTAAGGGAATACTCACAGGTGAAGCAGAACCCGATTATGCCCGTTGCGTACAAATATCTACAAAAGGTGCACAGCGTGAAATGATAACCCCATCATTGCTTGCGATTGCCGTTCCCGTATTGACCGGTATACTATTTGGTGTGCCCGGTGTTATCGGTTTGCTTTGCGGTGGTCTCAGCGCAGGTTTTGTATTGGCAGTATTCATGAGTAACGCAGGTGGTGCATGGGACAATGCTAAAAAATATATCGAAGAAGGGAACTTCGGCGGTAAAGGCTCTGATGTTCATAAAGCCACTGTGGTCGGTGATACTGTGGGCGACCCCTTTAAGGACACATCAGGTCCTTCACTCAATATCTTGATTAAGCTCATGAGCATGGTGGCTATTGTTATGGCCGGCTTAACCGTGACATGGAGCCTCTTCTAATGACTAAACTCAACAACCTAAGAATAATCCCGGCAGTGGCAGCAGCGTTAATCTCGCTCCTGTCACTGTCGGGTTGCTTCACGGGAATTGAAGGAACGGATAAAATTAAATATTCAACTCCAGACAAAGCCCTAGATAAATTATCAGAAGAAGAATTACTTCTAATCCCAACTTTACCACGGTCACCAAGAGAATGGAACGTAGGCAAAGAATTTATCATCACTAATGGTCGAATTGAATTAGCACTTTCTCCATCGCATATTGCAGCACAACTGCAATCTGGTGACACATTGTACTTTCAATCAATGTCATCAGGAATAAGCATAGCCGGAGACTCTGTGACTAATATCATATTCAACAACAGTATCGGACAGCAACTAACATACCAGGTTGATATCTCAATATCTAAAGTATATAACAGTGAGCGATTGCCGATTCCATTCACTATTGACGCAGAAGTTATTTACAAGACGAGAGAGATTTTGAAGGGTAGGGAGCTATGGCCTCTGCGTGCCGGCTCAAATGGGAAACGATACAATAAAGTATCTGTTTGTGATATTATTGCAGGAAATAGCGAGTATCCCATTTCGGTTATTCTTGATTCCGGTGACACTATTATGCTGCTCATTGAAGGCCGAAATTCAACCTCCCGAATATTCAGTAATTTGTTTTCGCTATCAGATCCCAGAAAATTATATCCTCATATTTCAGATGAGAACTGGCTGGCTATTTGCAATGGGAAGGTCAAAACCGGTATGACGCGGGAAGAGTGTAGATTATCTCTTGGCACTCCGGCCTCGGTGGAGCGCATTACGGCATATAATGGTCTGATTGAACATTGGTCGTATGAGAATGGAGTATATCTTAATTTCCTTGACGGAATTCTCTCAACGTTCAGAGAATAGGCGACATTAATCGCCATATTGACTCTTGGACTCTTTGATTAAGGGGTCTTAATTTCCATTTGTCAGTCTGAATACGCATAGACTTTTCTTGGTCAGCAAGAAAAATATCACGCAATTTCTGATTAACGTCATCAGAATAAATTATCATATTTCCCTCAAAATTATGTTCGAAAGAACGGAAATCGAAATTAGTAGAACCAACTGATGAAATATCATCATCAATGATCAGCACCTTGCTGTGTAGCATTCCGGCTTCATAAAAATACAATTTAATGCCCGAACGCAAACACTCTGTAAAGTAGCTCCGAGTTGCTAACCCTAACATCCTTGCATCTGACCGCTTAGGTATCATTATTCTAACGTCTACGCCAGACAATGCCGCACTTTGTAAAGCCTTTAACAGGTATTCAGGTGGCAAGAAATAAGGTGTTTGAATCCAGACTCGTTTCGACGCGGACGCAATCGCCTTAAGGAAAAGCTGAGCTAAATTGTTCCACTGATTCATCGGTCCACCCGTTACACACTGCATATTTGAAGAGCCGGCAACATCCGGGCGTGGAGTCTCTTCTAATAATTCCCGACCCATGAAATTCCAGTCGCGAGCAAAAGAATATTGAAGTGATGCCACAGCAGGACCGATTATGCGTAAATGGCAATCTCTCCATGACTCAAATTTTCTCCCACCGTCCAAATATCGATTGGCAATATTCATGCCACCAATATATCCAATTTTGCCATCGATAATAACCATTTTTCTATGATTGCGCCAATTTACTTTAGAGGCTAATGGAACAATTGCTACCTTGAAAAATGGATAAGCATCAACGCCGGCGTTTCTCAATTTCTTAAAGAAATTACTGTTAACATGGAATGAGCCTACGTGGTCATAAATAACACGTACTTTTACTCCCTGTTTAACCTTATCTTTCAGAATTTCAGCAATTTCATTTCCGAGAGAATCGTTCTCAAAAATATAATATTGAATGTTTATAAACCTTTGTGCAGCTAATAAATCGGCCTTTAGCGCTGCAAATTTAGATTGTCCGTCACTAAATATATCTACATGATTGCCCGAATATACCGGAGCATCTGTTAATGAATTAGCTAACGTAGATAATCGTTCGGCATTTAATGACAAACCTTTGGGATTCTTCGTATATTCAGGTTGTTCAACACTTTTTCTCAACCTCTTCTTCTTCCGCTTCGTTATCATGCGCTTGTTTTTTATACTTCTTCCAAAGAAAAAGTATAATATCAGGCCGACTGCGGGGAAAAGCAAAAGAATCGTAACCCATGCCAACGATTTGACAGGATTACGATTCTCTCCTACAATTACTACTATAACTGTAATAACAGATAATGCATATGTGGCCGTTAGGGTAACATAAAGCCAAGGTTGTTGGAGATAATCCCAAAGTTGCATAATCTGCCCGCTATTTTACGCAATGATTTACATACTAAATATAGGATATGATGACATCATTTCATTTACTTTCGCACGAACCTCTGAAATCACAGCCGGATTATCCACATTGCTCAGCACTTTGTCAATCAGTTCCACGATTACTGGCATCATATCCTCCTTAACACCGCGAGTTGTAATCGCAGCTGTTCCTAATCTAATACCCGATGTCTGAAACGGTGAGCGAGAGTCAAAAGGCACCATATTTTTATTAGCCGTAATGTCTGCATCAACAAGCACTTTTTCAGCAACCTTACCGGTTAATTCCGGGAACTTGGTACGCAAGTCAATAAGTATGCAATGATTATCTGTGCCACCGGAAATAAGTGAATAACCACGCTTAACCAATTCATCTGCCATGACCTTTGCATTTTTGCGAACCTGACGAGCATATTCCTTAAATTCCGGAGTAAGTGCTTCACCGAACGCAACAGCTTTTGCCGCAATAACGTGTTCCAATGGACCACCCTGCGCTCCGGGGAATACAGCACTATTCAGCAAAGCCGACATCATTTTCACTTCACCTTTCGGAGTTGTTTTACCCCATGGATTCGGAAAGTCTTTTCCCATAAGGATCAAACCGCCACGAGGACCACGCAAAGTTTTATGAGTGGTTGACGTAACAATGTGAGCATACTTAACGGGGTTATCCAGCTCTCCTGCAGCAATCAGACCGGCAGGGTGAGCCATGTCAACCATCAAGATTGCTCCAATTTCATCTGCAAGTTTGCGCATACGGGCATAGTCCCATTCGCGACAATAGGCTGAAGCTCCACCAACAATCAATTTCGGACGTTCTCGACGTGCCACTTCTTCCATTTGATCGTAATCAATCAACCCGTCTTCAGCCTTAACATTGTACTCAAGCGCTTGATACATCAATCCACTAAAGTTAACGGGGCTGCCATGGCTTAAGTGTCCGCCATGACTCAGATTAAGCCCTAAAAACTTATCACCGGGATTTAAGCAAGTCATAAATACTGCCATATTTGCTTGTGCACCTGAATGTGGTTGAACATTGGCATATTCAGCACCAAAAAGCTTGCAAACGCGATCAATCGCAACTTGCTCAGCCATATCTACCACTTCACAGCCACCATAATATCTATGACCCGGATAGCCTTCAGCATATTTATTGGTTAGGCAAGAACCCATTGCTTGCATTACTTGTTCACTCACAAAATTTTCAGAAGCAATTAATTCGATGCCCTTGTGTTGACGAATGCTTTCTTGTTCGATAATGTTGAAAATTTCAACGTCTTTTTTCATACTTTAAGTGTATATTACAATATTAATTTAATTTTTCCTTTTATTTTTCTGAACAGAGAACCCGAATTTACCTAATTTCTCTCCGAGCGAGTAATATCCACCGTGAGAATATGCCATTATCCCTGATGCTGCCAAGTCAAACGCTCCGGTTTTTGAATCAATAAATTTCTCATCCGCGAGGACATTTACTACTTCAGCAATAAACATGTGATGAGTTCCTAAAGGTAGAACACTTTTAACACGGCATTCTATGGATAGGGGAGACTCCTCAACATAAGGACATTTAACCTTTATTCCGGGCATAGGGGTTAAATTGTTTTCCTTCCATTTGTCATGCTCACGCCCCGAAACAACACCGCATTTATCAGTTGCAACCGCCATTGATTCAGTAGTAAGATTAATGGTAAATTCCATGTGTTGCCGAATCAAATCATAAGAAAATCGTTCCGGTCTTACGGAGATATAAAGCATGGCGGGATCTGAGCATATCGTACCCGTCCAAGCAACAGTAAAAAGATTGCTTTGTTCGACAGAACCACCACAGCTCACCAATACGGCCGGCAGCGGATAAACCATCGTCCCGGGACGCCATTGTTGCTTCATCGGCGTATATGGCCGCAATAACTGCAGCGTATAGTTACAGGATTTCGATCAACTACTATAAAACGAGTACTCATCGGCTCATTATTGCTGATGCACTTTGGATTATTGCATTTAACAACATCCACCAACACATCGGGCAATTCGACTCTATGCTTCTCTATCACCTCATAATTCTCAATAATATTGACATTGGCTTCAGGAGCCAACAATGCAATACGATTTAGAACTGATTGAGGGAATGTAGTATCGGCTACTTTTATAATACCCTTCTTGCCTAAACTCTTGCTCGGAAGGTTATTTCCGATAGTCAGTTGCATCTCACTATTTTCTACATCAAGTAACTGAGCCACCTTGAACAACACATCGGCGGGTATATGATCTATTACCGTGCCTGCCTTAAGTGCAGCAACTGCTAATTCTTTTTTCTGAGTTTTCATAATTAATAATGGAGAGTATTATTCAACCGGGAGAGTCACACCAAGTGCACGACATATTATGGCCTGACGTGCATATAGTCCATTCCCGGCTTGCTGGAAATAATATGCCATAGGATTATCATCTACATCTCGATCAATTTCATTTACTCGAGGAAGCGGATGCAATATCTTCAAGTTAGAACGCGCAGAATCAAGCATGCAATTTCTGAGTCTGTATAAATCCTTCACTTTTTCATACTCCATGATATCAGTAAACCGCTCTCTCTGTACTCGAGTCATATAAATAATATCACTCGTATCAATCACTGCTTGATTAAAATCGGTATGTTCCGTGTATGAAATACCCTCTTTTTCACAGAATTTTTTATACACCTCAGGCATTTGAAGCTCCTGACACGCTATAAATCTGAATGTCGGGTTAAAATGTCGCATAGCAATTAGTAGCGAATGTACGGTCCTTCCATACTTTAAATCTCCTACCATTGTTATCGTCAAGTTTTCAAGCGTTCCTTGAGTTTTATAAATTGAATACAAATCCAAAAGAGTCTGCGAAGGATGTTGATTTGCACCATCTCCGGCATTTACAATCGGAATATCAGTCACCTCAGTGGCATACTGAGCTGCTCCTTCAAGATAATGGCGCATCACAATCAAATCTGCGTAATTGCTAACCATTTTAATCGTATCTTTCAGTGATTCACCTTTTGAGGTTGAAGTAGCAGCCGGATCTGAGAATCCTATTATCCTGCCACCCAATCGCTGAACAGCCGTTTCAAAACTAAGTCTGGTACGTGTTGATGGTTCAAAGAAAAGCGTAGCAACTATTTTCCCATCGAGAATTTTCTGATTTGGATTTTCCTCAAAATACTGAGCTGTACGCAATATCTTCATGATCTCATCCTTGGAGAGGTCATCTATCGAAACTAAGTTTTTACGTTGCATAAAACTTGTAAGAAAGGGGCATTAAAAACTTTTGTGCAAAGGTAAGAAAAAAAAAGAAATAATCAATTGGTAAAATGTAAATTTGGCGCATTGTAATTAAAATTCGTAACTTTGCAACAGATATAAGCAAACATTATCACAATTTTACATTATGTTTAAAAATTTCTATGGTTTCAATCTACTCGAACAGTATAGTGAGTGGAAGAAACAAAATCGTGCGAAAAAGAATCCGTTGAGCAAACGCTTCCTCAAGGTTTCTTTCGTGGCTATTCTAACACTGTTGCTATGGTTTATCCCTTCATCTGTCTATGGATTACCCGGCTTAAACCCTATTGAGCAACGAGTTATTGCAATTTTTGCCTTTGCCGCGCTAATGTGGCTGTTTGATGCAGTACCGGCTTGGACCACGTCATTGATGGTTGTCGTACTGCTATTATTTTCCACATCTGATAGCGGATTGTGGTTCCTGCAATCCGGAGCTGATGGTGTAAAGTATGAAAACTTAGTGAGCTACAAAGCAATTCTCGCTTGCTTTGCGGATCCGACAATCATGCTGTTTATTGGTGGATTCATTATCGCAATTGCAGCTACAAAGAGTGGCCTTGACGTTAAGTTGGCAAAGGTGCTTCTTAAACCCTTCGGCACTAAAAGCGAAAACGTGCTATTAGGCTTCCTCTTGGTAACCGGACTCTTCTCAATGTTCATTTCAAATACTGCAACAGCAGCTATGATGCTGACATTCCTCACTCCCGTGCTTCGAGCACTTCCGGCAGATGGTAAAGGCAAAATTGGCTTGGCATTGGCAATTCCCATTGGTGCAAATATCGGCGGCATGGGAACTCCCATTGGCACCCCGCCAAATGCAATCGCTCTTAAATATCTGTCAGAGCAAGGTATGGCAGTAGGTTTCGGTGAATGGATGATGGTAATGGCTCCTCTCACAATCATATTGTTGTTAATTGCATGGTTCGTGCTTCGTTTCTTGTTCCCCTTCAAGCAAAAAACCATTGTTTTGGAAATTGACGATAAGCACATTAAATCAGACTGGCGTAATTATGTCGTATATGTTACATTTGCTGTAACAATCGGCCTTTGGCTAACCGATACAATCACAGGGGTCAACGCAAATGTTGTTGCTATGCTCCCCGTAGGTGTACTCGCCATTGCCGGTGTGATTACAAAACGTGACCTTGAAGAAATTTCTTGGAGCATCTTATGGATGATAGCAGGTGCATTTGCGCTTGGAGTAGCAATGAAGCAAACCGGACTGGCCACTCATTTAATTGAATCAATTCCGTTTGCAGATTGGTCCCCGCTATTGGTTATCATTGGCTCAGGTCTTATCTGTTATCTCATGGCTAACTTTATTTCTCACACTGCTACTGCAGCACTCTTCGTTCCGATTCTTGCCGTTGTCGGACAGAACATGGAAGCCCTTGGAGATTTTGGCGGAGTAAGCACATTGCTCATCGGTGTTGCCGTCGGTTCATCAGTTGCAATGCTTCTGCCTATTTCCACCCCACCGAATGCCCTTGCAGATGCAACCGGTATGATTAAACAAAAGGATATGGTTAAAACCGGTATAATCATGGGATTGGCAGGTTTGCTACTTGGTTATACAGTTCTCATTTTTGCCGGAAAATATGGCATATTTTAAGTCAATATTTATGGTCACCCTTATGTCGGCAGTTGCATTTCGTGCAACTGCCGATGATAAAGGGTTTAGCTTTATACCTGAGTTTCACGGTGCCTTCCGTGGTCGTTGGGAAGTACAAACAAACACTGGCGACCAACGTTTTCAAGTGCGAAATGCTCGTCTATCCATGGCCGGCAAATTAGCACCATCTATCAGCTATTTCTTTCAAACCGATCTTTGCGATCGCGGCACAATGAAGATTCTGGATGCATATGGGCGCTTTGAGATCGTAAAAGGTTTATTCATTCAAGCAGGTCAATTTCGAATGCCTTTCGGCGTAGAAACGTTCTATAGCCCCACCAACTATATCTTCGCCAATCGCTCCTTCATGGGTAAACAAGTCATGAACTACCGAGCAGTTGGTGGGAAAATAGGCTACACACTCCCCAAAACTCCCTTGACGCTTGAATTTGGCGTGTTTAACCCAAAAGCGATTGGAGATCATACCTCATGGAATCGAACCGTAAACTTTTCAGGTAAAGCACTATATAAATTGCCGGAAGGCTTTAGTCTTTCTGCAGGCTACGCCTCAATTAAACCCGGAGACGTGAGAGCCAATCTAATCGACGCTTGTCTGCAATGGCAAAACAACAATTTGCTGATTGCTGCGGAATACATGTTTAAGCATTATCGTAATAATCGCTATGATGACAATCATTCATACGTTGTATTCGTAGATTGGCATAAACCGGTGAATTGCGGCATATTCAACCAATGGTCAATCCAAGCTCGATTTGATGGTATGACTGACCACGGCAATATGACCCAAAACCTAATTGAAGGCGAGCGTAATCGAGCCACAATCGGCACAACTTTAACTTACAAGTACAAAATTGTCCACGCCGATATACGCGTGAATTATGAGAAATACTTTGGTTACAAAGAAAACGGTAAAAGCCCGGATTTAGTAACTGCAGAACTCGTAATTCGTTTCTAAGACTATCTTAGCGAGTGTAATGCATCTCGCATCTCAACGAGCGCTTTTCGGATTTCCTGAAGGCGCTCGATTGCTTTTTGTTTAGCTGCAATCGAATCATTTGCCACCTTCATTTGCGTTGCTGCAGCATCAATTTTCAGCCCTCTATCATTGAGCAAATATTTGATTTGGAGAATAGTATCGATATTTGCAGGGGTGTAATATCGAGTCCCTTTATCATTTCTTTTCACTTTCAACTGTGGAAAGACGGTTTCCCAATAGCGCAACGTGCTCGCCGGCTCATTGACAAGTTCACATACTTCTGCTATTCGATAATATTTCTTGGTAAGCTCCATATTATTAATGTGTGTTTAGTCCATAGCATTGCCCGTATTCTCTGACTGAGCAATCATGGCATCATATTCTTCAGGACTGAGATCATAGAAATAATAGTTAACGGGATTTTGAGGCACACCGCGCAGTCTAACTTCATAATGCAGATGAGGGCCGGTTGATTTACCCGTATTACCTGAATACCCTATCAAGTCGCCGCGTTTAACCTTCTGCGCAGTTGATACCTGAAATTTTGACATATGTGCGTAACGGGTGGTATAGCCGAATCCATGATCAATCTCAATCACATTGCCATAGCCGCTATGCCACTTGGCTGACTTGATTGTCCCATCTCCGGTGGCATACACAGGAGTCCCTGTATCGCAAGCAAAATCCATTCCTTCATGCATCTTGACTGTCCCATAGATAGGATCTGTACGTCTGCCATATCCGCTTGCCATCTTTTTCAGGTTATTTCCTGAAATAGGTTGAATAGCAGGGATATGCGAAAGTCGGTCAGAGCTTTTCTTCGCCAAATCACGTAATTCATCAAAACTGCGACTTTGCACAACGATCTCCCTCTCAAGCATTGCCATCTTAGCGTTAAGCATGCTCACTAACTCATTATCTGTGACTGACGAGAGCTTAGTGCGCTCAATTCCCGCATAACGATGTGCTTGCGAAATTGGATTGGTCTGCAGCATCACGCGGTAAAAATTATTGTCACGCTCGGCTAAATCGGTCAAAACCGCCTGAACATCATCCATACGGCTTCGCAATATCTGAAGTTCTGAGATTAGTCTGACATTCTCAGATTTCAACGCCTTATCTTTTGGCATCTCAATGAAACCATCCAAGACAAAGAAAGAGCCTATACCTACCAATACAGCAATGAGCAATTGCCACAATACAGACCAAATACGACTGGAACGCGACGGAAAAACACGTTCATAATTCTCAGTTTGCGAATTATATCTATAATATACCTTCTTACGCATATGGCAGAAACCAACTATGCAAATTTACTAAAAAATCACGAAATTACTACACAACAACGATTAAAAATGTTTTATCCGTATGATTCGTTTTCAACTATGCTTTTTTAAATAAAAGCACTTAAAATCGATGCAATTGAGTTGAATAACAACAACAAATATAAGGAAAGTTTGAAAAAAGCGAAAAAAAATTGTGTGAATACAGAAACTATTACTAAATTAGCACCGCACAAACAAACAGAAATAACATAAAGAATAATTATAATTGTATGATTTTCAACTTTAGAGTGGTGTCAGATGAAGTCGATAACTTCCGCCGCGATATTCAAATTGACGCAGATGCATCGTTCCTCGACTTGCGTAATGCTATATATGAAAGTGTAGGCTACGATAAAAATCAGATGTGCTCATTCTTTATATGTGATCAAGATTGGGAACGAAAACGTGAAATCACATTGGAGGATATGGGGCTTGACGCATCAGAAGATGCCTATATAATGGAAGATACAATCCTGAGTGATGAAATTGAAGATGAAGGTCAGCGCTTGATGCTAACTTTTGACTACCTCAATGATCGTTCGTTCTACATAGAAATGAAATCATTGGTACCGGGCAGGTCACTAATCGATGCCCTCGTAGCAAGTTCAATGGGCAATGCTCCAAAGCAAGAAAGCGAATTGGAAATCCCTGAGCCTAAAGCAGGCAAGACCAATGCAAAAGGAATGGAGGACTTTGATGAAGAGTTCTATGGCACTGATTCCTATAGTGATGATGAATTTGAAGCAGGAGGTTTCGACGAGATGACCTTGGATGAATAAACCAGACCATATCGTTCTGATTATCTGCAACTTAAAATTTAAGTGTAATTTTTATTGAAAAAACATCAAAAAAAATTTGCACAACTCAAAATATCGTCGTAACTTTGCAGTGTTCAAAAACGATAGGACAATGGCTCCTTAGCTCAACTGAATAGAGCATCTGACTACGGATCAGAAGGTTACAGGTTTGAATCCTGTAGGAGTCACAAAAAAGCGACCCGTCAAGGTCGCTTTTTTTGTTTGGCAAAAAACAAAATTTGTCGTACCTTTGCGGCGTCATTCATAACAATGGCACGACATACGTATTAAAAAAGGAGCGTTTTGCTTATCTCTTATTGAGAAAACGTAGGAAATTTTCGCAATGATGAGAGGATAACAAAGCGGTTCCCATGCTATAGCGTGGGCTGCTATCTCATCATCTTCATCATCGGTTTCCTACGACCTTCTCAATGGATGTGGCAGATTCAGTCCACGTTCCTTTATCTTTAATCCATTAGAATATGGCGGTTGATAGGGCTGTAAAACCGCAAAAATTACAATGAAAAAAATTATTTCTTACGTGTTACTTATGGTAACAATGGTGCCAATGGCAACGGTTCTTACCTCCTGCGGTGATGATGAACCCGAAACTCCAAACAGCCCAATTGTCGGCACATGGCGATCGAATGACGTTGGAGAAGGATGGTCCACTTGGGTAGTGTTTCGCGAAGATGGAACAGGATTGATGGCAGACGGGAAAATCGACTTGAGTCGCCTTGATGACTTCGGGGAATTTGTATCTTATACATACAATGAAGAAGATCAAACCGTCCATGTAAATCTTTATGATGAGGATTGGTCATTCCAACTTCAAAGTATCACTGATGACTATTTCATAACCGACCTCGGTGATGACGATGCATACTTTAGGTTTACACGACAAACATCTCCTCAAGCCTCTGCATTGATTGAAACAAGCGGACAAATCTCAAAAGAAAGGGTAGGGGAACACATTAAGTATTATGTTGAGAGCCATTCAGGTTCGTGTTACTTTGATATAACCCCTGTGATCTTTTGGCATGAAAACTTGCCGCCACTCACCTTAAAGTCTGCTACCGCAAAGTATGATCCCATTGAATTTGACGTAACCGGAGATAATTCTTGCACTCTATCGGTTTACTACTCAGCCAACCACACCTCTATTGAGAAACGCAGCACCATTGAACTCCGATTTGCCAATGCCGACAATTCAGTCAGCTTGATTTATCCCATCACCATACACCAAAAGCCTGCCTATTAAACAATTTCGCAGTCATTTTACCCATTACATATATTACATACAGGAGGCCTCTCAAAACGAAGAGTCCTCCTTTTTTAGGTACGAAAATGAATAAAATTTATTTTTCATAAAATCTGCAATAAATTCACGAGTTCTTTGTATATTTGCAGATAGATTAACCTACACTAAATCATAGTATGACACGTAAACTTAAAATCAGAGATTTAACTCTCCGCGATGGCCAGCAGTCGCTTTTTGCAACCAGAATGCCGCAGGCTGAAGTTGATAAACTCCTCCCACTTTATCAAGATGCGGGATTCTATATTATGGAAGTATGGGGTGGGGCAGTACCCGACTCCGTTATGCGCTACTTGGATGAAAGTCCGTGGAATCGTCTGCGCACAATCTCTAAAGCCATGAACGGGAAGTCCCAACTGTCGGCACTCAGCCGCGGACGCAACTTGTTTGGCTATGTACCTTATCCCAACAGTGTTCTTGAAGGCTTCTATAAAGAAGCTATTGCCAACGGGCTGAACATAATGCGCATTTTTGATGCTCTAAACGACATCGATAATGTGCGCGACTCTATCAAGATGATTAATGAGCTTGGTGGCATTGCCGATGGCGCTGTATGCTACACGGTAGATCCGAAAGATGACACTCAACGTTCATTCTTTGCCAAATTATTCGGTTCCAAGCCCAAACAGATTTTCACCGACGAATATTTCGTTGACAAAGCAAAACAAATGGAGGCTCTCGGAGCTAAGATTATCACTGTGAAAGATATGGCGGGCTTGGTTAATCCGCTTAGAGCCGCCTCTATCATCTCAGCTCTGAAAGCAAACATTTCCGTTCCCATTGATTTCCACACACACTGCACCCCCGGTTATGGCTTAGCTTCTTCATTGATGGCTATCATTAATGGAGTAGATATTCTTGACACCAACATTTGGTACTTTGGTGGAGGATCGGCTGCCCCGGCAATTGAACTTATTTACGTATTCTGTAAGAAATTGGGTATCGAAGTTGAAGCGAATATGGAAGCGGTAGGAAAGATTCGTGAGCAGCTTGCCAATGTGCGCCGTAACCTCGCTGCATTTGATTTACACAAAGACAAGTTCCCACGCGACTTTAATCCTCTTGATCCGAATGCACTCCCATCAGAAATTGATGCTTTGTTTGATAAGGCTATTGACGCAGCAAATGCAAAAAATCAAGAATTACTGCTTGATTTGTGCCATCAAATTGAAGACTATTTCGGTTTCCCCAAGCCGAATGAATTGGTTAGGAATGCAGAAGTGCCCGGCGGTATGTATTCAAACATGGTCGCTCAACTAAAGCAACTGCAAGCAAGCGACTTGCTGGATGAAGCAATGAAACTGATTCCAAAAGTGCGTAGAGATGCCGGACTAATCCCGTTGGTTACACCTACCTCCCAAATCGTCGGCTCACAGGCTGTAAGCCTCGCACTTGATAGGAAGAAAGGGAAACCAGATTATTCCACTCCGTCTGTTCAATTCATTTCCTTAGTAAAAGGTGAGTACGGACATACACCGGTGGCTATTGACCCTGAATTCCGTTGTCAAATCACGGGTTCTCCGGAAGAAATTGCTTACGACACATCAAAATATAGCGCACCTGAAAACCCGGAATTGCCGGAACTTGGAGGGGTTAAGCTTGCTCAAAATACCGAAGAATATTTGTTACTCGAATTGCTTCCTGCTGTTGCCACGGGTTTCCTTCGCAAGCGTCGCACAGAAGAATATCAAGCCGCCATGCAAGCTGCGGCTGAAGCTGCCGCTGCCGAAGAAGCAGCTCGAAAAGCGGCTGAGCCCGAAGAAGAACCAATCACCGGTCCGGTAATCCAAGCACCTATGGGTGGAACAATCCTGTCGGTTAACGTTAAAGAAGGAGATAAAGTTGCACCCGGAGATTTGCTGTTGGTATATGAAGCTATGAAAATGGAAAATGAAGTAGAAGCCGAAGAACCTGCAGTTGTCAAACGAATCTTTGTAATACCCGGAGATGTTGTTGGACTTGAAGCTAACTTGATTGAATTTGAATAAAACACTCTTAATAGCAGCACTCTGTGCAGCTGCCGGCCTCGTGTCGAGCAGCTGCACATCTTCATCAAAACCCGCCAAGCCGACCATCACAGTCAGCATAGAACCTCAAAAATGGTTTTTGGAACGCATTGTCGGAGATAAAATGAATGTCAATTCAATTTTATCTACCGGAGCAGACCCTGAGAATTTTGAGCCATCAATCACAAACATGAAATTGCTGGAACAAAGCAGTTGCTATATGAAAATTGGGCACTTTAGCTTTGAAGATGCAATTATAGAAAGAATTACACAAAATCACACAGATATACCGATTATCAACACATCCGATTCCGTATCATTAATCATTGAGCACAATCATGAGCACTGTAATGGTGTGCATGAGCATGGAATAGACCCTCACATTTGGAACTCAGCAAAAAATGCTCGCATCATTGCTAATAACATGTATAAAAATGTAGTGCAATTAGATTCCACTCACACAGAATACTATCAATCCAACTTCAAACAATTAATTAATCTGATTGACTCGATAGATTCACTATGCATGCAAGTGCTAACGACCGCAAAAAACCGCTCTTTCATTGTTTGGCATCCGTCCTTAACCTACTTTGCACGTGACTATAATCTAAAGCAAATTGCTGTAGGTTTCGAAGGAAAAGAACTCAGCGTGAGCGAAACGCGAAATATTATTAACATCATCCAACAAGAAGGAGCGACTGTCTTTCTCGTTGAGGGAAAAGGCAACGTCAAACGAACAGAATTAATTGCAACCGAAATTCCCTCATTAGAAATATCAACCATCACCCCCCTTAACTATGAATGGGATAAGGAACTTGTGCACACAGCAACAGCAATTGCCGGAAAGTGATTTGCGCCCAACTATTCTGAAATTACATAACATTCGGATGCAACGCGGGCGAAGAAATGTGTTGAATAACGTTAATTTGACTATACGCAGAGGCGATTTTTTAGCAATCACCGGACCCAACGGAGGGGGCAAAACTACGTTGATTCGCATTATTTTAAATTTATTAAAACCAACATCAGGTAAGGTTGAATATATCCAAAAAGGTTTGCGAACAAGTTATCTTCCCCAAAAGAGCAGCATTGATTATTCTTATCCAATAATTGTTCGTGAAGTTATCGCGTCCGGTTTGCTCGCCAACTTCGCTACTCACAACGCAACCGATAGGGTAGAGGAAATAATTGAATTATTGGAACTTACTGACCATGCAAATAAACCAATAGGAGCGCTCTCGGGTGGGCAACAACAGCGCACATTACTCGCACGTGCCATTATAAGCGATCCGGAATTGCTGATACTTGATGAGCCATTAAGCTATGTTGATAAGCAATTTGAAAATAAGATATACAACATAATTGCCAAACTCGCAGAACGAACCACAATACTAATGGTCACACATGAAATTACAAGAGTCGCATCAATGGCAAACCGTCATATAATAGTGAACGGAGAGATCACTGAGTGTCCCTCCGCTCATCATTTTGTCAAAATCGCTTTATGCGAGTAATTTTTCTACTCTCGCGGTAATATTTTCAACAGTATAGCCGAATTTTTGGTCAAGAACCTTATACGGAGCTGATGCTCCGAAGCGTTCCAATCCATACACCTCCCATTTTCTTGCATTCATCATCAAGGGATAAAGGACTGACGGCAAACCTGCTGTTAAGCCAAATCTAACTGAATTCTCAGGCAAAACGCTATTGCGATACTCGGCGTCTTGATGTAGGAACAATCCAACTGAAGGAATTGATGCAACATTTACTTTATATCCTTTTTGACCTAATGCATCGGCAACTTCAACGAGCAATGAAACCTCAGAACCATTAGCGACAAGCGTAATATCCGGAGTTCCATTTACTTTCTTCACTAAGTAACCGCCATGAACTGCCATATTAGCTTCTTTCATGCGATCGCCTTGCATTGCAGGAATGTCATTTAAATCTTGGCGGGAATTAATCAGAACTGTCGGAGAGTGCATATTCTCCATCGCCATTTTCCAACACACAATTGCTTCAGCTGAATCTGCGGGACGAAGAACTAACGTGCTCGGCTGACCTTCAAGATTATCCATCTGTTCAAGCAAACGCATTTGAGCTTCGTGTTCAACAGGCTGATGAGTAGGGCCGTCTTCGCCAACACGGAATGCATCATGACTGAATACATACTTCACGGGGAGACCCATGAGTGCAGACATGCGTAATGCGGGCTTGATATAATCAGAGAACACAAAGAAAGTGCCACACGCAGCAAACATTCCACCATGTAAAGCAACACCATTACATATAGATGCCATTGTTAATTCCGCCACACCGCTCTGTAGGAATCTGCCTCCAAAATCATTGGCAGACATTGCTCGAGTTTTCTTTAAGAAACCATCTGTTTTATCACTATTAGCGAGGTCAGCAGAACTTACCATCATGTTTCCAACTTTCTCTCCAAGCACGCTAAGTACTGCTGCAGAAGCATTACGACTTGCCGAATTAGGTTTTACTGATTTAAGAATCTCATCCCAATCAATTTCGGGCAATTTATATGCTATATAATCTTGCAGTTTTTTTGCTAATTCCGGGTTTGCAGCGGCCCAAACTTTCTCAGCAGAATGGCGCTCGTCTGTAATCTTTATGAGGTCATGCTTTCGTTGCTCAAAGGCTTCCGCAACATCATCCCAAATCTCAAAAGGAGATTCAGGATTGCCTCCAAGATTGCGAATAGTTGCATCTACGTCTGCTCCGGCTTTGCTAAGTGGCTGACCATGAGTGCTAACTGCACCCTCAAGGCTGCTTCCATCTGTTGCAATAACGCCCTTAGCCATAATTGTTTTACCAATAATGAGGGTAGGGCGGCACTCTTCCTTACGCGCCAATTCGAGAGCGTCATTAAGAGCCTTGGGATCTGAGCCATCTATCGAAATGACATTCCAATTCCATGCACGATATTTCGCAGCAGTATCTTCATCAGTAACTTCGTCAACCTTGGTCGAGAGCTGAACCTCATTGGCATCATAGAACATAATCAAGTTCTTTAAGCCTAAATAGCCTGCTATACGACCGGCTCCTTGCGAAATTTCTTCTTGGATACCACCATCAGAAATGTAAGCATACGTTTTATGCGCCACAACTTCTCCGAACTGCGCAACAAGCATACGTTCAGCGATTGCACAACCTACAGCCATAACATGACCTTGACCAAGAGGTCCGGATGAGTTTTCAACCCCGCGATTAACATCAAGCTCAGGATGGCCCGGAGTTACAGAGCCCCATTGACGAAAATCTTTCAATTCATCGAGCGTGTATTTGCCGGTCATGGCGAGAATGCTATAAAGCATAGGAGACATGTGACCCGGATCCATAAAGAATCGGTCTCTCGCAATCCAATGAGGATCACGAGGGTCATATACTAAATGATTTCCAAAGAGTGCCGCAGTAAAATCAGCGCCGCCCATAGCACCACCGGGATGTCCGGATTTCGCTTTTTCTACCATTGCAGCTATTATTACTCGAGCATTGTCGGCTGTACGGGTAATTATTTTATTGTCCATTTATAGTTGTAGGGGTTATTTGAATATCTTTCTGCAAATTTAGTCATTATTTCCATAAATCGCTAAATTATACGAAGGAAATGATTGTTACACGATAGAAGTTAACATAATATATATTATGGGAAAATAGTCTATTTCTTAAATAAACGTATTTCACCGGGCACAAGTTCAATCTGATGCTGTTTATACAACAAACCCACAGCTTTCTTAAAATCCTTTTTACTACACCCGAAAACCAAACCTATCTCATCCGGGCTCGATTTATCGGTTATGTAAATTGTACCACCTTTTGACTTAAGCATATCAAGAATATCATCAGCGATATTGTGAGCTCGTTTGCCATTCGTATCTTTCATGGTCAAATCAAGTTTCCCATCACTTCGAACCTTTTTAACGAATGCTGTTAAGGTTGCGCCGATTTCAAGTTCATTGATTAACTCATCAAAATAAATCATCCCCAAATGCAAATTATTAACAACAACTTGATATCCTATATCAGTACGTTTAATAACTAAAACATTAACCTGTTCATGAATTTGATAAGAAGGATAAACATTACCCAGATATTTCTCAATTTTTGATGACGCCACAACTCGGCCGGTCACATCATCAAGGTACGCATATACACAATATATGCCGCCAATGTTCATTCTCGAACGTTGTTCATTAAATGGACACAGCAAATCTTTTGCCGTAATCCCCCAATCAAGAAACGCTCCGACTCTGGGATTTATATCCTTTACATGAAGGAACGCAAATTGCCCCACTTGTATCAAGGGGATTTCAGTTGTAGCAATAAGTCGATCTTCTGTATCGGTATAAACAAAAACATTAAGAATATCTCCTTCCGCAGAATCCTCGGGCAGATATTTTGAAGGGATAAGAATTTCTACTCCATCGCCTGCATCCAAATAAGCGCCAACCTCGGCCATCCTATTGATTGCCAAGCGATTATATTGTCCAATTTTTAACATTTCAAATATTCGGTTAATTATATTGCAAATTTACGCATTTAATGACTTAAAACAAAGTACATAACATTTGATTTTTACAAATTTTCTGCTCTACCCTATTTTTTGCTGATTTGCTTCGCCACACATATCGAAATATTTGTTAAATCATAAATATCAATGTTTCTACAACATAAAACATAAAAATTTCTTTGTAAATTTGTGGCAATTATGACGGCGAATTCAAAATATATGACGGCGGATGAAGCCGTAAAGTTGATAAAAAGCAACTATAACGTGTTTGTTCAAGGTAGCAGTTCAATTCCCGAGGCTCTTATTGCTGCACTCGCTCGACGTGGAAAAGAACTGACAAACGTTGTATTATATAACGCCTTTGCTTTGGGACGCAGAGTATCCCCTTTATGTAGCATTGATTTAAAGGATTCATTTCTAATCGATTCTTTCTTTGTGAGCAATGCTGTGCGTGGATGGGTGAACCAAGGTTATGCAACCACTACCCCACGCTTTTTCGGACAAGTACCGCAACTCTTTCGAGATGGCACCATTCGATTAGATGCCGCCTTGATTAATTGCTCCTTACCTGATAAAGACGGATTTGTAAGTTTCGGAGTATCAGCCGATTTGACACCCTCGGCAGTTGAGTGTTCACCACTAATAATTGCACAAATCAATCCGCAAATGCCTTTTACTTATGGAGACTCCGTCATACACACATCTCGGCTTGATGCAATGGTACAAGTCGATGACCCATTAGCCGAAACTCGTATCGGAGAGCCTACTCCTGAAGAATTAAGCATTGGTAAATACATAGCAGAGCATATTGCGGACGGTGCAACTCTCCAGGTGGGTGTGGGCAACATCCCGAATGCCACATTATCAGCCCTATCCGACCATAAACACCTCGGGATTCATACCGAAGCCTTAACAGACGCCATGGTACCTCTTATTGAATCTGGAGTTATCGACAACTCCATGAAACAAGTTGAGAGAGGGCGTTCAGTTGCATCTCTTGCAATAGGGACTCGACGACTATATGACTATATTGATTATAACTCCAATTTTATATTCCGCGATATAGCATGGGTAAACGACCCGTTCATTATCTCACAAAATCGAAACATGGTTGCCATAAACTCATGTATTGAAGTGGATTTATCCGGTCAAGTCTGCGCAGATAGCATAGGTACGCGTATCTATTCCGGAGTCGGCGGACAACAAGACTTTGTTTATGGAGCGTCTCGCTCTGATGGCGGTCAATCGTTTATCGCCATGCTGTCTAAAACATCGAAAGGAGAAAGCAAAATCAAACCGGTACTGACTCCGGGCTCCGGTGTAGTTACCACCCGCTTCCAAACCAATTGGATTGTAACAGAATATGGCGCCGTAAATTTACGCGGGCGCAATATGATTGATCGCGCCCGCTTGTTAATTTCCATTGCCGCTCCGGAATTCCGAGAAGAACTCGACAGAGAAGCGTTTAAAATGTTGGGTTATGCTTATCGCCGCTGGTATTAATCAAAGCGTTTAAAGTTACCTGCTTTATCGAACTTCATCTCAATACCATTACTTAGCTCAACATCATAACCATAGTTTTCTTTGTCAATAGAAACTATGCCGGCTTTCTTATAGTTTGCAGTAACGTAGTCCACAATAGGCTTCGGTATCAATTTTGACGGGACCACCTTATTAATCGGAGTTTCTACGCTATCCCAATTGCCTTTCGCATCAAATGAGATATCAGTGCCATCTGTTAATATTACTTCATATTCCTGAATTGTGCCGATGGTCTTCTCTATTTTAACTAAGGCAACCTTTGCTTTGAAATGCTTTTGTAAAGTAAGTTTTGCCGCTTGAGGAAGTGATTCATCAGTTCGTTCATAACGGTCACGAGCATCTGCACTCTGTCCAATTCCCAAAGCAACGATAATTGCTAACACAATCTTTTTCATAAGGATAAAATTTAATTGATATTATAGTAATGTATGTACAAATAAGACAACATTTGCGCCAAAAGGTTTAATTTTGGAAACTAATTTTACTATTCTACTGAAAAATCCGTATATTTGCGCATTCTGAAAACTTAAATACTATTATTTTATTTATGGCTAAAATGAATTTTGGCGGTGTTGAAGAAACCGTTGTTACTCGCGAAGAGTTCCCAATTGAAAAAGCACGTGAAGTATTGAAAAATGAGACTATTGCCATTATTGGCTATGGAGTACAAGGTCCCGGACAGAGTTTGAATCTGCGAGATAACGGATTTAACGTAATCATCGGGCAACGTCCGGGGAAAACTTTTGACAAAGCTATTAATGACGGTTGGATACCGGGGGAAACTCTTTTCTCAATTGAGGAAGCATGCGCGCGCGCGTCAATCATAATGTGTTTATTATCTGATGCAGCAGTTCTGCAGCAGTGGCCGGTAATTAAACAAAATCTTAATCCGGGCAAAGCCCTATATTTCAGCCACGGGTTCGCGATTGCTTGGCCTGAACGAACCGGCGTAACCCTTCCGGAAGGCGTAGATGTTATCATGGTGGCGCCTAAGGGCTCAGGGGCATCGGTTAGATCCATGTTTCTTGAAGGTCGCGGAATAAACAGTTCATACGCAGTAGAACAAGATGCAACAGGCAGAGCCTTGGATCGCACCCTGGCACTTGGTATAGGTATAGGCTCCGGTTATCTTTTTGAAACTACATTCCGCCGTGAAGCAGTTAGCGATCTTACCGGCGAACGCGGATCTCTCATGGGGGCAATACAAGGACTTTTCCTTGCTCAATATGAAGTTTTACGCGAACATGGTCACACTCCGTCTGAAGCATTCAATGAAACCATTGAAGAACTAACACAAAGCCTCATGCCCCTATTTGCAGCAAAAGGCATGGATTGGATGTATGCAAACTGCAGTACTACAGCCCAGCGCGGTGCACTCGATTGGATGACGCCTTTCCACGATGCAATCAAACCGGTTATGGAAAAACTTTACGCATCGGTAGAATGCGGTGAAGAAGCACAGCGCTCAATTGATTCTAATTCTACGCCGGATTACCGTATCAAACTCGAAAAAGAGCTTGAATTACTGAGAAATAGTGAAATGTGGCAAGCCGGTGCAACCGTACGAAAACTCCGCCCTGAAGGTTGTTAAAAAAAATAATGCAATAAAATTTGCATATTCCAAAAAGTATGCGTAACTTTGCAGTGCTTTAGGAATGACAAGAGAGTCATTGTTGAGCAAAGTTGATTGTCTTATGGTGTAATGGTAGCACTGCAGTTTTTGGTTCTGCCTGTCTAGGTTCGAGTCCTGGTAAGACAACCACACAATATGTCTGATAGTATTATACTATTGGACATTTTTGTTATTCCAACCATGATAAAACCAATTATTAATAAAAATATGAAATTTCACTATCTCAATTTATTTACATCACTTATTTGCACCATTCTCTTGTCACAAACGATGAGTGCGAAGCAGATAAGCATTGATGAGGCACATGATTTTGCGCAAAAATTTCTATCTTCACACAATTCTGTCGCATCTGCTCGCTCGATGGAGCGATTAACTCTTGCCCACACCGTAAAGTCAACCACAGATGTCAACAAAAACTGTTTATACGTATTCAATAAAGGCATACATGATGGTTTCGTAATCATTGCCGCCGATGATTGCATTCAAACACCCGTCTTAGGCTATAGCGAAACCGGTGAATATAATGCAGAGAACATTCCTGATAACTTCAAATGGTGGATAGAGCAATATCAAAGAGAGATAGCTTATGTCATCGAAAATAATCTGACTCCTACCGCTATTTTACGCAATAGTCAATCTTCAAATGTTGCGCCCCTATTGGGTCAAATAGCTTGGAATCAAGGAGATCCTTATAACTTATTGTGCCCTACCCTAACTAATGCATCAGGGAACCAAGAACGCACCGTTACCGGCTGCGTTGCAACAGCTACTGCACAAGTGATGCGTTACTACAAATGGCCGGCAAAAGGCAACGGAACTCATACATACACATGGGAAAACGGACGCAAAACCCTCTCGATGGATTTTTCGCAATCTACATACGATTGGGATAATATGACGGAAACCTATGGTTCAAATAGCACCACAATCGAGAAGAACGCAGTTGCTAAACTAATGTATGACTGCGGCATCTCATGTGATATGAACTATAATCTTTCTGCAAATGGCGGCAGCGGTGCAACGTCTATCGCGCAAGCTGTCGGACTATATAATTATTTTGATTACGACCGAGGCATGAAATACCTCTACCGTGACTACTACAAACTTTCTGATTGGGAAAATATTGTAATCAATGAGATTGACAACAAACGTCCGGTTTTATACAGTGGAACCGGCTCCGGTGGCGGTCATGCATTCATTATAGACGGATATAATCAAGATGGGTACTTCCACTTCAATTGGGGTTGGGGTGGTACATCTAATGGATACTTTGTAATTACTGCGCTTAACCCGGGTGAACTTGGCATCGGTGGCGGTGCAGGCGGATATAACTATAATCAATCAATGATTATCGGTGTACAACCTGCTCAAACCTCGCCAACAGACAACACCGTCATTTACAGCGATGGACTCACTGTTAGCGGAGATGCAACAAACGGCTATGAAATAACTCTCACCAGAATATCCAATCGCAACTGGGTAGAATCAACATTCAGCCTTGGATTTAAAATCGAATCAATTGAAACCGGAGATTACAATAACCTTGTACCGGAAAGTCTCGTTGATTTAAGTCTTGGCTCACTCTACTATTATAACCCTATCACAATTCCTTCAGCATATTTTTCCTCACAATTGACCGATGGTGAATACAAAATAAGCCTGATATGCAAGTCTGCGTCTTCAAATGATTGGGGATCTATCCCTACCCTTTTAGGTGCATCTGAATTCATAACTATGACTGTTAATAACGGAGTAGCGACAAATGTCACCTCAGACTCTGAATCAAGCCCCAAACTTAGCGTTTCTGCATATGAATTAGACGATAAGCTATATACCAATCGAGTAGCAACCATACGCACCCAAGTAAAAAATGATGGTGGTGAATATCTTGGTGATATGGCAGTCATTATTGCTGATTATAGTGGTAATATTCTTGCTAGCAGCGATTTGGTTATGGCTCAGATCCCCGGAGGCGAAACTAAGGATGTTATATTTGACTATTCAATGATTTCACTTTTTGATGGCGTTTCAATCTCATCTGATACTCCTTGCGTACTCTACCTCTTTGGTGACGCAAGTGAAGAATCGATATTCCAAATCGGAGTCCTTGGCACTGCTACGTTATATTACTCAGGAGACGGATCCCCCAAATTGGCCTTCACACAACCGCCATTAATAACATCTGCCAAGGAAGACAATTTGTCTTTCACCCTAAACCTCGTCAATAATGGTGCCATCTTTAAAGATGCTATTACGTTTTATACTTGGGACAACATTGACGGTGACTATCAATATTGTGGAGGAATATCCCAATATGCAATGGTCGAACCGGCAGAAACCAAGCAACTGACATTCTCGTTCCCTTATGAAGGAATAGTTGGTCACACATATTTGGTTAATATCTATGCCAACAATGAGATTATTAAAGGAGTTAACGACTATATCCAATATGTATGCTCGTTTACTTTGGAAGAAGGCGATGCAACGGGAATTGACGAAGTTATTCCAACACTTGAAACGGTTATTGAGAACAACAATAATATTCTCACTGTAACTACCGAAGCTCCAATCAAAAATATCAACGTGTACTCAGCGACAGGTCTGCGCGTGGTCAATCAAAATTTCAATGCCACCTCTACCTCCGAGTCCATATCACTGCAATCACAGCAATCCGGAATTTACATGATTGTTATCGACACGCTGAATGGAACCAAAAACTCAAAGGTTTATATTAAATAACCCTTAACCGTTAAACCCCAAAAGCCCGAGCCAATTTACCTAAGCTCGGGCTTATTTTTATAAACTATTACTCAACTAATTTCATTTTTCAATGAATTATGATTACATTTGTAGTCAGTTAAGATACGGAAATGAAAAAAATTACGAGTATAATATTGGCGGCCATTGTATCAATAACATCATTGGCTCAAAGCGATGCCAAACTAAAATTTTATCCGTATGAACTTCAGTTGAAGCATTCATTTAATTTGGCATCATTATCGCGAACATCCACACCCGGAGTTCAGCTTGAAATCACTATCGACTCAATTACCGGATACGGTGAAGCATCAATGCCTCCGTATTTAGGAGAATCCGTTGAGTCGGTCATGAACTTTCTGTCCAAAATAGATCCACAAAGGCTTGCAGACCCATTCGCCTTTGACGACATTCATAATTATATGGATTCAATTGCTCCGGGAAATTATGCAGCAAAAGCTGCCATTGATATTGCTCTGCACGACCTTACGGGTAAAATAATGGGCCAACCATGGTATAGAATCTATGGTCTAAATGCAGAGAACGCCCCTCACACATCTTTTACAATCTCAAACGACACTCCCGATGAATTGGAGCGAAAGCTCGAAGAATCACAGCCTTATAGTATCATAAAAGTAAAAATGGGAGTACCCGGAGACCGCGAACTAATCGAATGGATTCGCAGCCACACAGATCGACCGATATGCGTCGATGTCAATCAAGGCTGGAAAACACCTGAAGAAGCCTTAGAAAACATCATTTGGCTCTCAAACAAAAATGTAATATTCATTGAGCAGCCATTAAATAAAAATGACGTAGAGGGGCACAAATGGTTGAAAAAACACTCCCCTTTGCCAATAATTGCAGATGAGGCAGTACAAACATCGGCCGACATTCCACTGCTCTCCGAAGCATACGACGGAATCAACATTAAACTGATGAAATGCGGTGGATTGCATGACGCATTTCGCATGGCATTATTAGCTAAAGGCTTAGGCTTAAAAGTGATGATTGGTTGTATGACGGAAACATCATGCGCCATTTCCGCCGCAGCACAATTAGCACCTCTCGCAGATTGGGTTGATCTTGACGGAAACCTATTAATCGCCAACGACAAATTCCAAGGAATACAGATTAAAAACGGCAAAGTAACTCTAAGTAACTTGCCGGGCATTGGTGTTATTCCCTTAAAACATTAAGAATATGACTACTCCACAAATAATTTCTCTTTTATCAATCCCATTAGTTGGCACAGTTGCCGGCTCGGCATGCGTATTCTTCCTCAAACGCGAAATGCCACTATTGTTCCGCAAATCTCTTATTGGCTTTGCAGCCGGCGTTATGGTTGCAGCCTCAGTGTGGTCTCTACTTATTCCTTCTATGGAAGCCGGCAGTGAAAACGGAACATTTCGTATTGTTCCAACTGCAATTGGTTTCCTCTTGGGAATATGTTTTCTTTTATTACTGGACAAAATAACCCCACATCAACATCTGCATACCGATGAAAGCGAAGGTCCTACATGCAAATGGTCCAAAACATCCAAACTTGCATTAGCCATTACCATTCACAATATTCCGGAAGGAATTGCAATCGGCATCGGTATTGCAGGAGCCATGGAGGGTGACCTTTATATGTCAATGGCAGGAGCGATGGCCCTGGCTATCGGACTCGCAATTCAAAACTTCCCGGAAGGGGCAATAGTATCTATGCCATTACGTGAATATGGCAATGGTCGGACAAAGGCATTTTTTATTGGTGCGCTAAGCGGCATTGTCGAACCGATTGCCGCCATTATAACCATGCTTATATCCACTCATATACTCCCGATGTTTCCATATCTTTTGGCATTCGGTGCAGGAGCGATGATGTATGTGGTTGTTGAAGAATTGATTCCGGAATCAGCCGAAGGTAAACACTCCAATCTTGGCACGATTGGCTTCGCTATCGGCTTTGTTCTGATGATGACTCTCGACGTTATTCTCGGTTAATTATATGAGCAAGGCCGCACAACGCGTCAATGCGGATATAAAATACTTTACTTCCTCGGCAGTATTATAAGTAGCAAAACCAATGCGAACAGTCCCTTCAATACCCAAAGCGTGCATTAATGGCTGCGCGCAATGATGGCCTGTACGCACTTCAACGCCTTGCTTATCTAATAACATGCCAACGTCATAATGATGAGCTCCGGCAAGATTAAATGATATAACAGGAGATTTATTCTCCGTTGTTCCATAAATCGTCAAACCGTCAATTTTCATCATTTCCTCTGTTGCCATTGCAAGCAAACCGTGTTCATAATGACTAACGGACTCAAGATCGATTTCTTTCAGATAGTCCAATGTGGCTGTAATAGCCCCTATTCCAACGAAATCAGGTGTTCCGGCCTCAAATTTATAAGGCAAGTCGGCAAATGATGTCCCGTCAAAACTTACATGAGAAATCATTTCTCCTCCACCTTGATATGGAGGCATTAAACTCAAAATATCGCGTTTGCCATATAATACACCGATGCCCGTTGGACCATACATTTTATGAAAAGAAAACGCATAAAAATCCGCATCTATATCTCTGACATCGGGCCTCACATGTGCCACTGCTTGCGCTCCATCAATAAGCACTTTTGCGCCATATTTATGCGCAATTGCAGTCATCTCTTTTATCGGATTAACCGTACCAAGCACATTGCTGACATGACACAATGCCACCAACTTCGTTTTTGATGAGAAAAGAGTTTGATATTTATTAATATCTATCGAGCCATCCTCGTTTATATCGACCGCCTTTATTTTCAATCCGCATCTATTAGCTTGTATCTGCCATGGCACAATATTGGCATGATGCTCCATGACGGTTAGAATGATTTCATCGCCCTCAGTGAGTAATTGACAATACGACGAGGCAACAAGATTAATAGCTTCGGTTGTGCCACGCGTAAATATAATCTCCTCATTGAATGCTGCATTTATCCATTCACGCACTCGCTCTCGAGCCGATTCCTGTAAATTAGTCGCCTCTTGACTGAGCGTATGTACTCCACGATGCACGTTGGCCTTGGCATTATAATAACCATACTCAATCGCCGAAACTACTTGTCGCGGCGTTTGTGACGTTGCAACATTGTCAAAATAAACCATTGGCTTGCCATATAGTTCACGATTCAATGCCGGAAAATCACGTCTTATTTTCGCTATATCAAGCATCCTGAGTAGTAATTTTCTGTAAATCGCAATCAGCACACGAAGCAACATCTGAACCCAGTCCGGAGAATCTGCGCTCCACAAGATGATGCAAACGATCTCTCAATCCGGGCACGTGCACTGTATCAATGACATCACCAACAAATGCCTCCATCAGCATTCTGCGTGCCAACTCCTCCGGAATGCCTCGCTGCTGCATATAGAACAATGCCGCCTGATCAAGTTGCCCGGTTGTTGCTCCATGAGAACACTTTACCTCATCACAATAAATCTCTAATGCAGGCTCCGAATGCATCTTGGCATTGTCTGACACAAGTAAGTTACGATTCGTTTGATATGCCTCAGTAAAACGCGCTTTTTCTCCGACAACAATTTTACCTGTAAATGAACAACTACTGAGTTCATCAGCCACAAACTTAAAAAGTTGATTACTCTCGGTATGCTCAGCATGATGATTGACACATATAGCATATGATGCCTTTTGTTCTTTATCGGCAATGACTAAGCCATTAAGACGCACACATGCACCACTGCCGGTTAAATCGACATGGACACGCACCTTAGAATCTCCGCAACTTAATGTAGCTGCCGTACACTCTAACTGCGCATCTACTCCTACATTGGCACTTAATGATGTTCGGCGAATTGTATTGGCCGATGATTCTTCAATTATATCAAAGCCAAACCGTGCATTATCTTCAAGCGTAATCTGTATTGATTCTGCTGATAAATATTTACGCAGACTGTCTTGAGTATGATCACATACAAGTAATTGTGCCTCAGCATCCTTTCCTATATGTATTATCATCCTCCTTATAGCCATTAAATCAATAGGCGAAGAAAATATATTCACTAATTGAAGTGGTTTAGAGAGCTTAACTCCTGCTTCAACATATAGCAAAACGCCGTCGCTCCACAACATGTCATTCAAGCGGGTCTCCCCATTATCAAGTCCACCTTCAAACCGATTTAGCAACTCCGGACACTCTTTAGTTGCCCTACGTAAAGACATAAAACGCACCCCTTTAGGCAAACGTTCCTCCAACCTTTTCGGAGCACTGAATATATCATTAACAACAACGGCCGGCGCTGCGGTTACAGACGGCACATCACAGCCGAATGATTTTGCCACATCTACCTCAATGGGAATACGCTGAACATTAATGCCATAATCCGTTTTCATGAAAACATCATCAAGCAATGGCATTTGCTCAAAACGCCTATAAGCCTCAGTCCTATCTCCTAAATATGACTTGGCTTCGTTATATAAATCAAGATATTGCGATACGTCAGGCATTATCTACTTCGTTTTTAATCCAATCATAACCACGCTCTTCCAAGACAAGAGCAAGATCCGGACCACCACTTTTTACAATGCGTCCATTATACAACACATGCACAAAATCAGGCTTGATATAATCAAGCAAACGCTGATAATGTGTAATCACTATTGTCCCGGTTTCCGGAGTTTTCAATTTATTCACTCCGTCAGCAACAATGCGCAGAGCATCAATATCAAGACCGGAATCCGTCTCATCAAGAATGCTCAATCGAGGTTCTAACATTGCCATCTGAAAGATCTCATTTCTCTTTTTCTCTCCGCCACTAAATCCTTCATTAACGGGGCGAGATGCAAGTTTGCTGTCAAGTTCAACAACTTTACGCTTCTCTTTCATCAAGGCAAGGAATGCAGCTGCGGTCATTGGTTCCTGTCCAAAGTATTTGCGTTTGGCATTAATAGCTGCTCGCATAAAATTCACCATGGAAACACCGGGTATCTCAACCGGATATTGAAACGACAAAAACAGCCCTTCATGACTACGATCCTCAGGAGCCATTTCGAGCAGTTCCTTACCATTGAGTTTTGCCGTTCCTGCTATCACCTCATAGGCAGGATTTCCGGCTAAAACAGCCGAAAAAGTTGATTTTCCCGAACCATTTGGACCCATAATAGCATGAACCTCGCCGGGACGAACACAGAAATCAACTCCCTTTAATATTTCTTTACCGTCAACTGAAGCTCGAAGCCCCTTGACATCAAGCAGAATTTTATTATTCATAATTATAGTATAAACCTTCTTTAATTGGGACAAAGTTACGAATTTTCCACGAAATAAGCGACCCGAAGAAATAACAATCTTCGGGTCGCCAAGTTCTTTTTACGTATTTTTTATTTTTCTAATTCAGATTGCCTTTTCATGGCGATTCTTTTGTTCAAAAACAAATTAAACACTATCCATAAAACAATGTCAATTACTATAATCAAAACAGAATCAATCAAATTAGACAGCAGCATGTTTAGCCCAATAAAAAATATTGAAATCGACAAGATACTAACCATGGCTCGAGGAGTTGACATGCCCAAGTTTAGCAACTTATGATGAATATGAGTGCGGTCAGGTAAAAACGGGCTTTTTCCGGCTCTGATACGACCGAAGAAGACTCGCAATACATCAAAACATGGTAAAATCATCGGCGAAAAGGCAACCACTAAAGGATTCAGCGGAGTAGTACCGATTGACGGAAAGCGACTTAATGACACCGAGAGATATGTTAGAACAAAACCTACGCACAATGCTCCTGTATCTCCCATGAAAATCTTCTTGCCCTTCTTTGCGTTCCCGAAAACATTATAGTAGAAGAATTGAAGTAATGCTCCAAGCAATGCAAATGAGATTAACGCATTAAGCAAATCATCCACATAAAGAAACAAAATGCCATAAGACACTAACGCTACTGCACTTAAGCCTGATGCAAGACCATCAATTCCATCAATTAGGTTTATCGCATTAACGAAGAACACAGTAACAAGAACTGTCAATAGACATCCAAGGATGGGCGACCAGCTATAAACGCCACAAAAGCCATTCAGATTATCAATCCAAATTCCTCCCATTATCAACAATACTGCGGAAATAATCTGAATAACAAACTTTGCTCTATACTGTACGCCTACCAAGTCATCGGCAATACCGACTAAGTATAACAATACCAACCCGCAAAGTCCGAAACAAATTCCTATACCATTATCTGAATCGCAGACCAAGCAGTCCACATGCACAAAAGGCAAGCAGAAAATTCCAATGGTAAAACACACTGAAAAAATCAAAGCGGGAACAAATGCAATGCCGCCAAGTCGAGGAATTGCTCCCTTATGAATTTTTCGTTCATCAGGCTCATCAAACAGATTCTTACGATATGCAATCAGAAGAATCTTGGGTATAATTATACCGGTGAGTACTATACTCACTAAAAACACAATTGTTGCACCTAATATTAAAGTGTGTGCGCTGCTAATGCTAATCATAGTGACTTATTATTTCCAGCAAATATACTAAAAATAACGACAAAACAATAATCACCCCCCCCATTTTAACATAATTTCACGACTTCAGGCAAATATATTGCCCTAACAACGACGAACTTTGCATTACCAATATCAAAAAACTGAATTAGTATATGAAACAGATTTCTAAAACAGACAAATTATTCATAACCGTTAACTATAACGGGAAAAATCTTCTTAACGTTTCTCTCTCAGGATTGACATCGATGAAAGAAATAATGAAATATGTTCATAAATCCTTGAATGATTACGCAGGTAAACTCCTAACCTTACAGCTACGTAATAGCACTCAAGGATGGAACAGAACGGATTCAATGCTACTTGCGGCGTAAATTGGTTTTCTTATGGTCACGCTTACGAGGCTTCTCCGGAATATACGCTAAGGAATTTCCATCATTATCGACTAAAATAAAATCAAGTTGACGGCGCTGTAAGTCAGTACGAGCCACTCGCACCACCACCTTATCTCCCAGCCGGAATGAACGTCCTGAGCGACTGCCGATTAACCTATAATTTTTTTCATCCAATTCGTAATAGTCATCTCCAAGATCGCGCACCGAGATTAGTCCTTCGCACATATTTTCTGTCACTTCAACAAATAAGCCCCATTCTGTTACTCCGGTAATAACTCCGGCAAAATCTTCGCCCACGTGATCTGCCATAAACTCAACTTGCTTATACTTTATTGATGCTCGTTCGGCGCTCACGGCTGTTTGCTCCATCTTACTTGAGTGTTCACACTGCTCCTCAAGTTTCTGCAGATTCACCGACCTTCCGCCATCAAGATACTTGGCTAATAAACGGTGAACCATCATGTCCGGATAACGCCGGATGGGTGATGTAAAATGCGTATAATAGTCAAAACACAATCCATAGTGGCCTATGTTGGTAGTAGAATATGCTGCTTTTGCCATACAACGAACGGCAAGCGTTGACAATAAATTCTCTTCACCTCTGCCCTGAATATCCAGAAGCATCTGATTAATACTGCGATTAATATCCTTCGGGGAACCCACTGTTTTAATTTTATAACCGAAAGTCGAGGCTAAAGTGGATAAATCGGCCAATCGTTCCTCCGATGGCATATCGTGTATTCTATAAACAAAGGCCTTTGCTTTTTTTCGAGTTTCTGTTTTTCCTATCAAAGCAGCCACGGTGCGATTTGCCAAAAGCATTAATTCTTCAACCAATTTATTGGCATCTTTTGACACCTTGTAGTACACGCCTATAGGATGCCCGGTTTCATCTAAATTAAATTTCACTTCAGCACGATCAAACTCAACAGCGCCTTTTTTAAAACGTTCTGCTCGTAATGATTTTGCAATTGTGTCTAATATCTTCAGTTCATCGACATATTCTCCAACGCCGCTTTCCAGAATTTCTTGGGCTTCCTCATACGCAAAACGTCGATTGCTCTTAATCACTGTTTTAACTATGCGTTGATTATATATTTTGGCATCTAAATCCATCTCAAAGATGCATGAAAACGCCAGCTTTTCCTCATTGGGACGCAGCGAACACACTCCGTTTGAAAGGTGCTCGGGCAACATTGGAATTACTCGGTCAACGAGATATATAGACGTGGCTCGTTTTTGAGCCTCACGCTCAATTATCGTATCAGGTTTTACATAGTGCGTAACGTCTGCGATGTGAACACCAACCTCATAATGACCATTGCTCAACTTACGTATCGACAGTGCATCATCAAAATCTTTAGCATCCTTAGGATCAATCGTCATCGTCAACACATCTCGCATATCCTCTCTACAAGCCACTTCTTCGGGCGTAATGCCTTCTGTGATTTTTCGGGCAGCTCTCTCTGCGGCTTCCGGATATTTATATGGTAACCCAAATTCGGCAAGGATTGCATGTATTTCAGTATTATTTTCTCCCTCCTTGCCTAAAATGTCCACTACTTCTCCCTTAGGCATATTTGCTCGTAATGGCCAATCAACAATACGCGCCACCACTTTATCTCCGGTCTTTCCGCCCCGAATCTTATCCTTCGGTATAAAAATATCTGTTGCCAAATACTTTGAATCGGTCTGCATAGTAGCATAACCTCGTTCCACACACAGCACGCCTATAAACACCTGATCCGCCTTTTCGGTAATTTCCACCACTTCAGCCTCAGGCTCAGCACCTCGGCGTGCGGCAGAAATCATCACCCGCACTTTGTCCCCATTCAAAGCATGCATGGAGTTACGTTCTGCGACAAAAATACTTTCGCCATCGGTATCTGTAATAACAGAATTCTTTCCATTACTGCGACGCACAAAAGTGCCACTCATATAGTTACTCCTATTCGGACATTTATACTTGCCGGGCGACACTTCCAAAATCTCACCTTCAAGCGACAATTCATATAGACGCATCGCCACTGCCTTCTGCTTCAAAGGAGTTTTAGCACCTATTGCAGCAGAGACCTGTTTATAGTTAAATGTGTTGTTCTTCTGCTGTCTTATATACTCATTTATTAATTCGTTAAGTTTAGAGTCTCGACGAGATGTTTTTGAAGTGCCCATAACTATCGTTTTTAAACAAATGAGCTTGCCTCTTGGTTTATCATCCCCCGAAGCAAGCCCATTAAATTAATATTTTTAGGTTTTATTATGCGTCTATGTTAGCGTAAACTGCATTTGCTTCGATGAAGTCTCTGCGTATGCTGACGTCTTCACCCATCAGCATTGAGAAAATCCTGTCTGCTTCAATGGCATCACTGATATTAACTTGCTTGAGTATTCTATTTTCCGGATCCATTGTCGTTTCTTTTAGCTCTTTAGCGTCCATTTCACCCAAGCCTTTATAACGCTGCACTTGGGCTCCCGGACCTATTTTCTCAATAGCTTCACGAAGTTGACGGTCATCCCAGCAGTATTCTGCTTTTTTGCCGTTCTTCAAGCTCACCTTATATAGTGGTGATGAGGCAATATACAAATAACCGTTTTCAATAACAGCACGCATTCTGCGGAAGAAGAATGTCATCAGAAGAGTGTCAATATGAGAACCATCAACATCAGCATCCGTCATAATAATAATTTTATGATAAGCTATTTTGCTGATATCCACATCGTCTTCCTTACCTTCTTCTTGACTGGGAGTAACACGCAATGCTCTGTACAGAGCAGTAATCTCCTGATTTTCAAAGATTTTATGCTCAGTTGCTTTCTCAACGTTTAGAATCTTGCCTCGAATCGGAAGGATGGCTTGGATGTGACGATCTCGTGCTTTCTTCGCAGAACCACCTGCTGAATCACCTTCGACAATAAACAATTCACAATCCTCAGCAATACGGCTTGAACAGTCTGCCAACTTACCGGGAAGTCCGGCTCCTCCTAATGGAGACTTGCGCAAAACTTCCGTACGAGCTTTAAGTGCGGCATGACGAGCAGTTGCAGAAAGTATGATTTTATCAGTAATAGTCTTTGCTTCTTTCGGGTGCTCTTCCATGTAGTCACGCATCGCTTCCGCAACCGCCGTTTGAACGGCACCCATAACTTCGTTATTACCGAGTTTTGTCTTTGTTTGTCCCTCAAACTGAGGTTCCATAACCTTAACGGAAATCACGGCAGTCAAACCCTGCATGTAGTCTCCGGAAGAAAGCTCAATTTTATCCTTAATCAACTTTTCGAGCATCTTATTATCCTCTGCATACTTCTTGATTGTATAACCGATTGCTCGCTTGAAACCTGTCAGATGCGTTCCACCCTCAATGGTGTTGATATTATTAACAAATGAATATATATTTTCATTGTAGTCTGTATTGTAGGTGAGAGCCACTTCCACGGGAATCCCTTGTCGCTCCGTGTTGAGATGAACAACGTGCTCAATCAATGGAGTGCGCTTGGCATCAATATAGCGAACAAAGTCTTCCAATCCGTTATTGGAGCAGAATGTTTCTTTACGCGGATTTCCGTCTGCATCAAGCTCTCTCTTATCCGTCAAATTCAGAGTAATTCCGGCATTCAAAAATGCCAAATCGCGCAATCGGTTTGCCAATGTTGCATAGTTGTACTCAGTATCAACGAAGATTGAAGCATCAGGCTTGAATGTCACCGAAGTGCCGGTGGTATCACTCTCGCCTATTACTGTCAACTCAGTAGTTGGTTTACCGCAACTATATTCCTGCATGTAAATTTTACCATTACGACGCACTTCTGCTCGCAAATAGGTTGACAGAGCGTTAACGCAACTGACGCCAACGCCATGCAATCCACCGGAAACCTTATAGGACCCCTTATCAAATTTACCGCCTGCATGAAGAACTGTAAGCACAACCTCTAATGCGCTCTTTTGCTCCTTTTCATGCATATCAACGGGAATACCGCGTCCGTTATCTACTACCGTAATTGAATTATCTTCATTTATAAACACATCAATATTCGATGCAAATCCGGCCAGAGCCTCATCAATTGAGTTGTCAACCACCTCATAAACCAGATGATGCAACCCTTTGGTTGAAATGTCGCCAATATACATCGCAGGACGCTTTCTGACTGCCTCAAGGCCCTCAAGCACCTGAATGGAACTGGCGCCATATTCCGCTCCGTTTTTTTCTACTTCTTCTACCATATTTAAGTATCGTATCTAATAATTCTTTTGTCGTGCAAATTTACGAATTTTTCGGCAAATTTCCATAAAAAATTTTGGCAATCTCTAAAATATATTTACCTTTGATTTCACTTTTTTTACAACAGCAATGAAAACCTACGTATTAACTTTCATTTTTGCACTTTGCTCACTCAGTGCATCTGCACAACTCTTATGGAAAGTCTCAGGCAATAACGCCAAAAGCGAATCCTATATATTTGGTACTCATCATGTCGCGCCCTACTCCATAACCGACTCTATTCGAGGCTTTAACGATGCCATAAATTCGGTCCAAACCATTATCGGCGAAGTCAATCTGGTAGATATCAACCAGAACCGGGTTCAGCAGTTAACAATGAATCATGCGTTGGCGCCAACCGACTCTTTATTAACATTACTATTAACCGCACAACAAGTTGACTCGCTCAATTGTGTTTTGTCAAAATATACTCAAGGGCAACTTACGGCAGAAATGCTTACACAATTGAAACCGGCAATGATATCAACGATGCTGACACTATATCAGACATCCACATTCTTCCCGGAATTTAATCAAGAAGACCAACTTGACGGAAAGATTTTGAATCTTGGACATAACTTAGGGAAAGAACTTGATGGGTTTGAGTCTTTGGAAGAACAACTCAGCTTCTTATTTGACTCACCGCTCCACGTTCAAGCACAACAACTAATGGAGACAGTTCGCCATGATTCTGAAGCAGTTGATACGGCCAAGAATCTTGCATACGCATACATGAACCAAGATTTACAAAAAATTGAAGAAATAATGTCAGCCGAAATGCAAAACGAGAGCGATTTTGCAAAAAGACTTATCACCGACCGCAACAAAAGATGGTTATCAAAACTTGAGTCAATACTACCCGAAAAATCAGCATTTATCGTTGTCGGTTGCGGTCATCTACCGGGCAAAGACGGACTCTTGGAAGGTCTCAAAAATAAAGGATACAAAGTAGAGGCCGTAAAATAACATGGCAGCAACTCCATATCTGCAAATCGACAATCTCACCAAAAGTTATGGTGATAGATTACTGTTCAGCGATGTTACATTCGGGATTAATCGCGGCGACAAAATCGGCTTGATTGCTAAGAATGGCACGGGCAAAACCACCATGCTGCGCATTATTGCCGGATTGGAATCCCCCGACTCCGGCAGTGTCATTAGGCGCACCGGACTAAAAGTGTCCTTAATTGAACAGAAACCACATTTTGACGACGCCAATGCCACCCCTTTGACAGCCTGTAAAGACTATGATCCGGATGAAGCAAAACGAATGCTTGATCAAGTCGGAATCACAGATGTCAACTCATTGATTTCCACCATGTCAGGAGGTCAACAAAAACGCATCGCAATTGCCCGTGCATTACTATCAGAGCCTGATGTACTAATCCTCGATGAGCCAACAAACCATCTCGACGTAAACATTATCGAATGGCTTGAAACGCGCCTGACTCGCTCATCGGCAACTATTCTGTTAGTAACTCACGATAGGTATTTCCTTGATAGAATTTGCAATAAAATTATCGAAATTGACCTTGCACAAATCTTCACATACAACGGAAACTACTCTGAATTCTTACGACGCCGACAAGAACGCATAGAAGCCCTTACCGGACAACTTGCAAAAGCAAAAAACACACTTCGCCGCGAGCAAGAATGGATCAACAGAACTCCATCGGCACGCACCGGCAAAGCCAAATACCGAATAGATGCATTTCGCGAACTCAAACAACGCTCTAATGCTAAAGTCACCGATCAAACCGACACCATAAATCTCACCGTAAAAGCTTCCAGAATTGGTAATAAAATTTTTGAAGCCGAAGGTGTCACAAAACGTTTCGGCGACAAAGTCATACTGGACGATTTCACTTACACATTTGCGCGATACGACAAAGTTGGCATTGTTGGACCAAATGGCATTGGGAAATCTACATTTATAAAAATGCTACTCGGATTGATACACCCCAACAGTGGCAAATTCGACATAGGCGAAACCGTGACTTTCGGCTACTATTCTCAAGATGGGCTTCAACTACCCAAAGAAAAAAAAGTGATTGACGCTGTTACTGACATAGCAGAAGATATCGTTCTTGCAGGTGGGGAAACACATTCGCCGATGACATTCCTTCAACGCTTCCTGTTTTCCCCGAAAGATCAACAAAAATATATCCACACACTCAGTGGTGGGGAATTAGCTCGGCTGCACCTTGCTGTTGTTTTAATGAGATCGCCTAATTTCCTAATTCTCGATGAACCGACGAATGACCTTGACATCGTAACCCTCGGTATACTTGAAGAATATCTCATAAACTTCAAGGGATGCTTGATAGTCATAAGCCACGATCGATATTTCCTCGACAACATGGTCGATCATTTATTCGTATTTACCGGAAATGGCACAATAAAAGACTTCCCCGGTAATTATTCCGACTATAGGCAATGGCTATCCGAAAATACAGTCCATGAAGAAAACCGCCCAACGAAACAAAAGCAAAAACCAACCACCCCTAAAGTTAAAAAACTCTCGTTTAAAGAAAAACGCCGTCTTGAAGAGCTGGAACTCCTGATTAGTACTCTGACAACGGAAAAAATAGCACTCGAAGCCGAGTTCGCATCTGGTAATGCCTCAGACATTGAGGCTAAATCAAGTCGTTACAAAGAAGTCTGTGACTCACTTGAAAGTGCTGAAATGGAATGGCTTGAATTAGCCTCAATAAATGAATAACAGGTTCTAATGCAGCCAATTCGGTTAATATTAGCAACCCACCTTAAACATCCCAAAATCCACGCACTATTATTCTTTACGTAATCATTGATTATTCCACGTATTTTTACTAACTTTGCACCTAAAATATACCAACTCACCTTTAGATAAGATGATTCATTTTTTTAAGAAAAACGCTGAAACGGTATATGCCGTCGAAGCTGACCACGTCCTCTCAATTGACGAGGAGAAAAAATTCACATGGCTTTTCTCAGGAGCCAAACCAATTTCAGAAAAGACTCTTCAGGGCACATTCATTGGGCCGCGCCGAGAAATGATTACTCCTTGGAGCACCAACGCGGTTGAAATCACACAAAACATGGGATTATCCGGTGTTACCCGTATTGAAGAATTCACACTTGACAACTCAGATCAGCCGGTTCACGACAAAATGCTACAACGCATCTACCGGAACTTGGATGAGAATATATTCAAAATCGATGTAACTCCTGAACAAATTGTTCACATCACCGACATTCACGCCTACAACCTCAAAGAGGGACTCGCACTCAGTCCTGAAGAAGAGGAATATTTAATTAAATTGAGCGAGCGACTCGGGCGTCCACTCACTGACTCGGAAGTGTTCGGCTTCTCACAAGTGAACTCCGAACATTGTCGCCACAAAATTTTCAATGGCACATTCATCATCGATGGCCAAGAAATGCCGTCATCTCTCTTCAAACTCATCAAAAAGACGAGCCAACAACATCCCGCTAAGTTGGTTAGCGCATACAAGGACAACGTAGCCTTTGTTGAAGGTCCGACAATTGATCAGTTTGCTCCGATTAATCCTGAAAAACCGGACTTCTTTGAAGTAAAACCTATTGAATCCGTACTGTCATTAAAAGCGGAAACTCATAATTTCCCGACCACAGTTGAGCCATTCAATGGTGCAGCAACCGGCTCCGGTGGCGAAATTCGCGACCGTCTCGGTGGAGGTAAAGCATCGCTTCCTTTGGCCGGGACTGCTGTCTATATGACCTCATACCCTCGCCATGAAAATGCAAAAGAACCATGGGAACTCATGCTTGATCCCCGAGTGTGGCTCTACCAAACCCCTGCTGAAATTCTCATCAAAGCATCTAATGGAGCCAGCGACTTTGGCAACAAGTTCGGACAACCAATGATTTGCGGTTCATTGCTCACATTTGAGCACGATGAGCAAGGGCGCACATTTGCCTATGACAAAGTCATCATGCTCGCCGGCGGTGTAGGTTTTGCCAACAAACGTGACGCACTTAAAGGGCATCCCACTGCCGGAGAGAAAGTCGTACTCATGGGCGGTGACAACTATCGTATTGGAATGGGCGGCGGTGCGGTTAGCTCCGTTGCTACCGGACAATACGACAACTCTATTGAGCTCAATGCCGTGCAACGTGCCAATCCGGAAATGCAAAAACGTGTGGCCAACGTTATTAGAGCTCTCGCAGAAAGCCCTGAAAACCCCATTGTTTCAATCCACGATCATGGTGCAGGCGGTCATCTCAATGCGCTCAGTGAACTCGTTGAAGAAACCGGCGGAAAAATTGAAATTGGTTCACTGCCCGTTGGCGACCCCACCCTCTCTGCAAAAGAAATTGTTGGTAACGAAAGCCAAGAACGCATGGGAATGGTGATGGACGCAAAACACCTTGATAAAGTTCGCCAAATTGCAACTCGTGAACGTGCACCATTCTATGTTGTTGGCGAAACAACCGGCGACGACCGTTTTGTATTCGAACAGCCTGATGGAGTGCGTCCCATCGACTTGGCCATGGGCGACATGTTCGGTTCATCACCCAAAACAGTAATGACCGACTCAACTGTCACACACAGCTATGCTGACGCGACTCTGGCAGTCGAAAACATACCCACCTACATCAGCAATGTGCTTGGTCTTGAAGCGGTTGGCTGTAAAGACTGGCTCACAAATAAAGTCGACCGCTCCGTAACAGGCAAAGTTGCACGCCAACAATGTCAGGGAGCAACACAAATGCCATTAAGTGACTGCGGAGCTGTAGCTCTCGATTTCACAGGGACAAAAGGCATGGCAACATCAATCGGCCACGCACCTCAAGCTGCGCTTATTGATTCGGCCAAAGGTTCAGTCCTTTCTATTGCTGAAGCATTAACCAACCTCGTAGGCGCACCTCTGGCCGATGGGCTCTCGGGTGTGTCACTGTCTGCAAACTGGATGTGGCCATGCCGTAACGAAGGTGAAGACGCCGCGCTCTATCGCGCCGTTAAAGCGGCAAGTGATTTTGCATGTGCAATTGGTGTAAATATCCCTACCGGCAAGGACTCATTGAGTATGACCCAAAAATATGGAGAGAAGAAGGTTCTTGCTCCGGGCACTGTTATTATTTCAGCAGCAGCAGAAACCGGTGATGTTAGAAAAATTGTAAGCCCTGTCCTCAAAGCCAAACGCTCCTCTCTCATTGCAATTGACTTCTCTTTTTGCAATAAAGTCCTTGGCGGCTCTGCCCTCCTTCAAAGCATGGGTCATATCGGCTCCGATGCACCTACCGTCGCTGATCCCGCTCAATTTGTCAAAGCCTTTAGCGCGGTTCAGCAACTCGTCAACTTGGGTCTCATCTCTGCAATTCACGACATTTCCGCCGGAGGTACGCTCACTTCAATTTTGGAAATGATGTTTGCAGCCGAAAAGCCTATTAATGTCACTATCAAGTGTGACTCCGATCCCATTACAATGCTCTTTGCCGAAAACCCCGGAGTAATAATCCAAGTTTTGCATGAAGACGGAGAATCAATCGAACGCATTCTCAACAGTCATGGCGTATCGGCTCAACATATCGCAATGGTTGACGTTGCTGATAAGTCACAAATTCACTTAACAGGTTCGGTTGACATCGTGCTTGACACCGACAAACTATTGAATCGCTGGTATAAGCCGTCACATCTGCTGGATTGCATCCAAAGTGGACAAGAATGTGGCGACAATAGAGCTAAAAATTACGGAAAGCAACCCGTTAAATATAATTTTGCACCGAACTACGACGGATCTCTTGCCTCACGCGGCATAGCATATCGTCATGATAAATCAGGCATCAAAGCCGCAATAATTCGTGAAAAAGGCGTTAACGGCGACCGTGAAATGGCTTATTCACTCTACCTTGCCGGATTTGACGTGAAAGATGTCCACATGACTGACTTGATGAGTGGACGAGAGACGCTTGAAGACATCAATATGATTGTGTTCTGTGGTGGCTTCTCCAACTCCGATGTGCTCGGTTCTGCAAAAGGATGGGCTTCCGGTTTCCGTTGGAACGACACAGCACGCGCCACACTTGAACGTTTCTACGCTCGCAAAGACACACTCTCTCTCGGCGTTTGTAACGGCTGTCAACTCATGATGGAACTCGATCTTCTTGGGTTAAACGATGGCTCAAAAATGGACCACAATATTTCCCATAAGTTTGAATCGACTTTCTTGAGTCTTGACATTCCCGAAAACAACTCCGTAATGTTCAAGACTCTGTCCGGGCAATCATTCGGCATTTGGGTAGCTCATGGAGAAGGTCGCTTCCGTCTCACCAAACCGGAGAGCGAATATTCAATTGCCGCAAAATACTCCTACTCTGAATATCCGGGAAATCCGAATGGGTCCGACTATAATGTTGCTGCACTTTGCTCTGCAGATGGACGCCATCTCGCTATCATGCCCCACTTGGAGCGCGCAATATTCCCGTGGCAATGCGGATATTATCCGGAAGACCGCAAAGACGACGAAGTAACTCCGTGGATTGACGCATTTATCAATGCTCGCACGTGGATTGAAGCACAAAAGTAACTCCTTCAAAGATTGGCTCCATAGTTCACTATGGATTCCATCTCTATACTTGGCAGAAGGACTCCCTAATGCCATAGTTGTAACGCTTGCCGTTGTCCTCCTCAAAAACATGGGGTTGGACAATGGAAGTGTTGCATTCTATACGTCATTGCTCTATCTGCCTTGGGTCATCAAACCATTTTGGGCTCCATTCGTTGACATGTTCTCAACAAAGAGACAATGGATAGTTATCACTCAACTTTTACTTTTTATCTCGCTTGGTGCAATCGGGTTCGTACTCCCCACTCAATGGTGGTTGGCAGCAGTTCTCATTGCCCTTTGGAGCACTGCCTTCTTTTCTGCCACTCATGATATTGCGGCCGACGGATTCTATATGTTAGCCCTCACGCCCCAACAGCAGTCTGCGTTCGTTGGATTTCGATCTCTTTTCTATCGTATAGCAAATCTCGTTGCGTCAGGCGGACTCGTGTGGCTTGCCGGCAGATTCGCAAAAACTCATGGCACAATCCAGTCATGGTCACTTATCTTCTGGGGAACCGGTGCTTTCTTCCTCATCGTCGCAATTTATCATTTTCTAATACTCCCACGCCCGGCCAATGACCGACCGAACAAAGCTAATTCAATTGATAGCGTTATAAACGATTTTGGAAAAACGTTTGTTACCTTCTTCCGAAAGCCGCAAATTATCATATCCCTATCTTTTATGCTTTTATATCGACTTCCGGAAGCAATATTGGGAAAAATGGTTCAACCTTTTCTCTTGGACTCATTGCCCCAAGGAGGATTAGGATTAAGCGTTGAACAAGTTGGATTGGCAAACGGCACTTTTGGCGTCATCGGCATAATTGCCGGAGGTATCATTGGAGGAATAATTATCGCAATTTTCGGGTTAAAAAAATGTTTATGGCCCATGGCATTGGCATTGACTATACCAAGCGCATTCTACTGCTACCTTGCCGCCATTCAGCCAAACAACATGATTTTAATTTGCTCGGGCATAGCAGTGGAACAATTTGGCTATGGATTTGGATTTACCGCCTACATGATGTATCTCATGAAATTCTGTGAAGGAACATCATTTGCAACATCTCACTATGCATTCTCCACCGGGATAATGGCTCTTGGACTGATGCTGCCGGGATTAGTTGCAGGAGAAATTGAGATGGCAGTCGGCTATCCATTGTTTTTTACCATTGTGATGATTCTTTGTATACCGACTTTCATTGTGACAGCGTTGGTATATCGCACACTAAAAGATTAAGATTTCGAGACTATGCTGTGGGTCTTGAATGCTCGTCGCTCTACTATATGAGCGGCTATGACCACTGCCAAACCCGTAACTATCCACGTAATCGGATAAATTGTAAGTAACATGGTAAAGGTATTATCTATCTCTTTGAAAATACCTACCCACCCCAATCGCAACACACACGTTCCGAATATAGTCAGCACCATCGGAGTAAATGAGAATCCCAATCCTCTCATATAGCTTCCGGCAATCTCATAAGTAGATGCAATGAATTGAAACGCCAAAACAGTATGAAACCGCTGAGATGCATAATCAAACACCCTCGCATCTGAAGTAAAAATTCCAATACAATACTCTTGAAAAATGATTATTGTAAAATCGGCGAAAAAACAAAACACTGCGGCATACATCAAACATATTTTATACACTTTTCGACAGCGATCAAAATTACCCGCACCATAGTTCTGTCCGGCAAATGCGAGAGTTGCCCCACAAAATGCAACTACAATATAATAACAATAAGACTCAAAAGTCAGTGCAGCAGCTGAGCCGGCTATGGCATCGCTCCCAAAATTATTTATGGATGATTGGATAAATATATTTGAAATTGAAAACACCATACCTTGCAATCCGGCCGGAACACCAATTCGCAACATCTTCCCAAAATCACTCGTAGAAAATTTTGATTGCTTTAATCTTAAAGTTAGCGGGTCGGGCTCTCGGAGCAAATAGAACACCATCATTGCTGCATTACATGCATTAGCAATCACAGTAGCCAAGGCCACTCCTGCTACTCCCATATCAAAACCCACCACAAATAGCAAATCTAACCCCAAGTTAACAATATTAGCTACTACCAACGCATAAAACGGCTTTTGTGTATCGCCAATACTCCTCATTATTGCAGCCCCGAAATTATATATCATCATAAATGGCATCCCGCAAAAGTACACACGCAAATACGTTGTTGCCAAATCAATGACATCTGAAGGTGCATTCATTGCCTCAAGTATGGGTCGAGCCCAACTAATGCCAATTATCATTAACAAAAATCCGGAAACAATAGCAACCACAGCAATGGTAGATATCGAGCGACGCACCCCCTCTTTGTCTTTATGGCCTAAATAATTAGCAAGCACCACGTTTGCGCCTACCGCAATACCTAAAAACAGATTTATCAAAATACTTATAACCGGACCGTTAGACCCTACTGCTGCTATGGCATTACTTGAGGAATATTGACCGATTACTGCAACATCAACTGCATTAAATGATTGCTGAAGAATGCCGCTGGCAATTAACGGCAACGCAAAGACGATAATTTTCATAGCCAAAGAACCATGAAGCATATCAACCTGCCCTTTGTTCATGTGGATGTTCATAACCGGAAATGTGATTAGACGCTGCAAAGTTACTAATTTATACCCTCAGCGCTAAAATTTCATTCTACGGTTTATACACGAAAATGCATTTCGAATTTACAGACAGATTCAGTATTGAGAATTACTTTGGAACCAATTTCACAAACATATCTTCAGTATTGTATATCACTTTACTGAATTGCAAGAAATAGTCCATACCCAGATTAGCATAACCTAAATCACGCTCAATGCCGGCAATAGACACAAATAGAGAAGGAAATGTATAAGGAACATCTCCAATGCTTATGGTGACATTTTTTAAATCATATCCATCCTCAATTGAAATGCCACCTGCGCCGGCCATACGCATAGTAGTCGATGCGCAATTAGAAGCAATACTATCACTATGAAGAGCATAAAACTTATCAGTCAATACTTCCGTAGATGCCCCGGTGTCCAAATGTATGAGATGATGTTCTCCTTCAATCTTTGCATTGACCAAAAGCCCGTTCGCACCATTATAACACATATTGGATAGTGTCCCGGTCTCTAAGGTTATCGTTTCTTTAGGTACAACAATAGCCGAGCGTTCAAAATCAATGTGAAATTCTTTCACCGAATTGATAAACTCAACGCCCAAAATCATATCCAAGTGTTGCATATACACATCTATGCTGTCTACTCCTGAGGATATGTCCATCACATAAAACGGCACATTTTTCATCGTAACATTGCCCATAACAAGTTCTTTGGCCACGGCAAAGGCGCCTTGCTGCATACCAAATCCCCTCATCTGCGTATCTATGCTGTATGTATCAAGACCAAGTCGTTTAGCGGCATATACGCTGACAACATTCACTCCGGCTCCGGAGTCGAAGACAATATCCTGCTCCATTCCATTGACTTTAGACGGTATCATCATCGCAACACCTCGCTTGCCGATACGACCAATAGAATCAAGACGAAACGGGACCACTCCTTCATCATCTGACACGGTCACTTCGTTCACACCATCATATTTGGCCAGGGTTTCATATTGCTTTCCGAATGCCTGATACATCGACAATGACACACTATCAACGTATGGTTCAAAAGCCTCATACACAGCATTCAAGACAGCGGCTGCTTCTGTATACTTTCCCATTCGCTTCAACACAGTAGACTTCATAAACAGCATTGACATCACATTGCCTGCTCCAATCTCAGCCTGATGCTCTCTGACCAAATGGTCAATAGCGCGACAAGCCTCATAATTACGATTGAAATTATATGCGAGCATACTCTCCGCAAAAGTCTTAAGCATGGGAGAAAGCGAATCCTTACCAGCATTATAAGCATCACGCAGTTCAAACCATTCACTGTTGTTCAACGCATTTCCAACTCTCTTATCAAAAGTATTTTGGGCTAAAATGTAACCAATAGTTGTCACACAAAACACAATGACCGGAATAATTCGCTTCATCTTCATATTATTACAATTAATAATCACGCAAAGTTACATAAATTTCACTTTAATAGCAACGACAAATAGTTCACGTGACCAAAAAGTTAATACTAAACATATCAACCTTCCACCTACTTGTCTATAGACTATTCAGATAAATTGGCTCTATAAATCTCATTTGTTTATGTGAGAAAATATTCGTAACTTTGCACCTCCAAATTAAGAACATTATATATGACATCACAGTGCACAACTTCACCTGCCCTGCTTTTTGAAACTAGCTGGGAGGTTTGCAACAAAGTGGGCGGAATTTATGCCGTTTTGTCTACAAAAGCCCGTACACTTCAAGCACTTTATAAGAACAAAGTAATATTCGTTGGACCTGATGTATGGTCTGAAGAAAATCCCTCTCCATATTTTACTGAAGTAGCTTCATTATTAACTTCATGGCGTAAAAGCCCGGCGTTACCGGAAGGCGTGAGCGTTAGAGTTGGACGTTGGAACGTTCCCGGACGTCCAATTGCCATATTGGTTAAATTCAACGCAATGTATGAAAAGAATCAAGAACTCTATTACCAAATGTGGGAAAAATATGGAGTCGATTCTTTACACGCCTACGGTGACTATCCTGAAGCCTGCGCATTTAGTCATGCTGCAGCATTAGTGATAGAAAGTTTGTGTCGCCATATGGGATTCACAAATGGTGAAGGAGTAATTGCTCACTTTGACGAATGGACAACCGGCATGGGTTTGCTGCACGTAAAAGCCACACTCCCTGCAGCGACTACAGTATTTACAACTCATGCAACGAGTATCGGTCGAAGCATTTGCGGAAACGGCAAAGACCTCTACGCATATTTTAGCGGATATAATGGTGACCAAATGGCGGCAGAATTGAACATGCAAGCCAAACACTCATTGGAAAAAGCGGCTGCACACCAAGCTGATTGTTTCACCACAGTGAGTGATGTTACCGCCCGTGAATGCGCTCAATTATTGGACATTCAAGCTCACGTAACCCCCAATGGGTTCGAAAAGGACTTTGTTCCCTCCACAGCCAAAGCCATGGCCGAAGCGCGCAAAAACAGCCGCGACGCTTTAATCAAAGTAGCATCCACTCTTACCGGCCGTTCAGTTCCTGAAGACTCATTTCTTATTGCAACATCAGGACGTTTGGAATATCGCAACAAAGGCATCGATGTATTCCTAAACTCATGCAACATTCTTCGCAATAAACTGACCGAATCAGACCGAACTGTAGTTTGCTTCATAATGGTTCCCGGTTGGGCTCGCAATGTGCGTCAAGACTTGTCTGAGGCCATTAAGCTCTCCAATAACTCGCACGGCTTACCTGACCCGGTTATCACTCATAATCTCAACAATTACGATTCAGACCCTATCATCAACAATATTCATCGATTTGCATTCCACAATACACCGAACGATAAATTATTGATGATTTACGTTCCTTGCTACCTTGATGGTTCAGATGGTTTATTCAACGGTCTGACATATTACGAACTCCTCCCCGGGTTGGACGCAACAGTTTTCCCGTCATATTACGAACCATGGGGCTACACTCCTTTGGAATCCGTGGCATTTGCCGTACCTACTATTACCACGTCTCTAAGCGGGTTCGGTCAATGGGTAAACAATACTTTCGGAGAAAAGAAATTCACCAACTCTGCCGTACACGTCAATGAACGCAATGACTCAAATTTCAGTCAACTCACTGAAGACATCAGCCAACAGCTTCTTCAAATGAGCAGACTTGATGAGAAAACAATTGCCGCACTACGCAAAACAGCAGAAAAAACCGCAGATCTTGCTGCTTGGAAACATTTCATCACTTACTATCAAACAGCATATTCTGTAGCATTAGATTCAGCGAAAAAAAGAAATTTATAAGTAGATTACGAAAATATACTAACATTAGCATAACACTTTAAAATGAAACTTCAAGTCAGCAACACAAATGCGCCCACTTGGCGCGACGTGACTGTCAACAACACCCTCCCAAAAGAGCTCAAGGCTCTCGAGCCGATTTCACGCAACCTATGGTGGGTATGGAACAGCAATGCAAAAAACCTTTTCCGCGACCTTGATCCAGATTTGTGGCGTTCAACAGGTGAAAACCCCGTAGTTGTGCTCCAACAATTGAGCAAAGCCCGTCTTCAAGAAATAATCAATGATGAAAACTTGATGGCTCGCTTGATTATTGCGGAAAAACAATTCAACGAATACATGTCAGTGCCCATGCGCGATGACCTCCCTTCCATTGCTTACTTCTCAATGGAATATGGTCTGTGCAATGCACTGAAAATATACTCCGGAGGTCTCGGCGTTCTTGCCGGCGACTATATCAAAGAAGCCAGCGATAGCCGAGTTCCCATGACCGCCGTTGGTTTCTTGTATCGCTACGGATACTTTACTCAAAGCCTCAGCATTGACGGTCAACAAATCGCCAACTACGAACCTCAGAATTTTAATCAACTTCCCATCGAGCAAGTAACCAATGAAGATGGCACTCCGATGATTCTTGAGGTGCCCTACCCCGGACGAATCATCTACAGCTATATCTGGCGAGTGAATGTCGGTCGAATGAAGCTCTACTTGCTCGACACGGACTTCGACATGAACTCTGAATTCGACCGTCCCATTACTCACCAACTTTATGGTGGCGACTGGGAAAACCGCATCAAGCAAGAATATCTTCTCGGCATTGGCGGCGTATTGATGCTCCGCAAACTCGGAATCAACACCGACCTCTACCACGCAAATGAAGGCCATGCAGCACTGCTCAACTTGCAGCGTCTCGTAGAATATGTTCAAGACAAACACGTTGACTTCAATGTTGCACTTGAACTCGTTCGCGCATCCAGCCTCTACACCGTTCACACTCCCGTTCCTGCCGGTCACGACTACTTTGAAGAAGGACTCTTCAGCAAATATATGAGCGAATATCCCGCCAAATTGGGCATCTCATGGCAAGACCTCATGAATATGGGTCGCGAAAACCCCAATAGCGGCGAAAAGTTCTCAATGAGCGTATTCGCACTTAACACCTGCCAGGAAGCAAACGGCGTTAGCTGGCTCCACGGCGAAGTGAGCAAGAAAATGTTTGCCGGAGTTTGGAAAGGATATGATTGGAAAGAAAGCCATGTTGGATACGTAACAAATGGCGTTCACATGCCCACTTGGGCTGCTTCTGAATGGAAAGCTTTTTACGCTGAAAAACTTGGCGAGCAAGTATTCCAAAATCAAGCCGACACCAAAGCTTGGGAAAACATCTTCAGCGTTCCCGATGAAGAAATCTGGAAGATGCGCCTTACCATGAAGAACAAACTCATCAATTTCGTTAAGCGTGACTTCAAAGCTAAATGGTTGGCAAACCAACGTGACCCATCTGCAGTACTCGGCATCTTGGATCGTATCAACCCCAACGCTCTTACCATAGGATTTGCTCGTCGCTTTGCAACTTATAAACGTGCTCACTTGCTGTTTACAGACCTTGACCGCTTAGCTAAGATTGTCAACAACGAACAATTCCCCGTTCAATTTATCTTCTCCGGTAAAGCACACCCCGCCGATGGTGCCGGCCAAGGACTCATCAAGCGCATCATGGAAATCAGCCGCATGCCTCAATTCCTTGGAAAAATCATCTTCCTTGAAGATTACAACATGGTAGTTGCAAAACGCCTTGTAACCGGCGTGGACATCTGGTTGAACACCCCCACTCGTCCGCTTGAAGCTTCAGGCACATCAGGCGAGAAAGCCGAAATGAATGGCGTATTGAACTTCTCTGTGCTTGACGGTTGGTGGTACGAAGGCTACAAACTTGACGAACAAGGCGGCTGGGCACTCACCGACAAACGCACCTACACTGACCAAGGTCAACAAGACAAGCTTGATGCAGCAACTATCTACTCAATGCTTGAAAACGAAATCGTACCTCTCTACTACGCTAAGAACTCCAAAGGCTATTCTCCCGAATGGGTTCAGTACATCAAGAACTCTATAGGTCATATTGCCCCTGAGTTCACCATGACACGTATGATCAACGACTACATTGACCGATTCTACTCTAAAGAAGCTCGCCGCTCAGCTGCATTAATCGCAAATGACTATGCATTGGCACGCGAAATCGCCGCATGGAAACAAAAAGTGGCTGAAAAGTGGGATGGCATTAAAGTTGTTAGCGTTTCCGATTCGGCAATGGGTCTTGCAGCTACCGGTAGCGAACATGGCGCAACAATCGTGCTCGACACCAACGGCTTAACTGAGGATCTCGGCATTGAATGCGTAAGATACCGCACTATAAACGGTCAAGAAGAGTTCTATGCAACTACTCCTCTTGAAGTTTCGAAGACTGAGGGCAACTTAGTTACCTACACTCTGAAACATTCAATGGATAACCCCGGTATGTTCCGCTACTCATTCCGCATATATCCCAAAAATGCAGCTCTGGCTCATCGTCAAGACTTCGCATGGGTACGCTGGATCTAACAAACTTGCAATAACGATTAGGGTGACCGCATTGGCGGCCACCCTATTTCATTTTCACTTCATCAAAAATTTCAACCCGTTTTAACCATTACTTATGGGAGGATTCTTTGGAGTTGCAGCACGCCGACAGTGTCGCACCGAACTCTTCTACGGCGTGGACTATAATTCACACCTTGGTACTCGCCGAGCCGGTATGGCAACATTTGATGCCGAAACAGGTCGCTTTAATCGTAAAATCCACTCACTGGACAGTTCTTACTTCCGCACCAAGTTTGAGAAAGAACTTGACAAGTTTACCGGGAACGCCGGAATTGGAATCATTTCTGACACTGATCCTCAACCGATTATCATAAATTCTCACCTTGGCAGATTTGCAATTGTAACCGTTGCAAAAGTTTGCAACCTTCGAGAACTTGAACGTGAACTCCTTGACCAAGGTGTACATTTCGGTGAGCTCAGTTCCGGAGAAACCAACCAAACGGAATTGATTGCTCTGCTTATCAACAGAGGTGAAAATTTCAAGGAAGGTATCGAAAACGTCTTTAATAAAATTCAAGGCTCGTGCTCCCTCCTTATCTTGACGGAAAATGGCTCCATTATTGCCGCTCGCGACAAATTAGGCAGAACCCCTATCATAATAGGAAGAAAAGATGATGCCTATGCTATCACATCGGAAGACACAGCTTTTCCTAACCTCGGGTTTCAACATGAGCGAGACCTCGGTCCCGGAGAAATTGTAGAAATATTCCCTGACCATATCACACAACTTAACGCTCCCGGCGAAGAAATGCAAATATGCTCTTTCCTTTGGGTGTATTATGGATTCCCGACGTCAACCTATGAGGGTAAAAACGTTGAAGATGTGCGCTTTAAAAGTGGCTACACAATGGGCCAAACCGACCAAACCTGCGTTGACTGTGCTTGCGGCATCCCGGATTCAGGAACCGGTATGGCACTCGGATATTGTGCCGGCCACAACATCCCATATCATCGATGCATCAGCAAATATACCCCAACATGGCCTCGCTCATTCACCCCGACTAACCAAGCAATGCGCAGCCTCGTTGCAAAAATGAAATTAGTACCGAACAAAGCGATGCTCAAAGGAAAGCGCGTTCTATTTTGTGACGATTCCATCGTACGCGGCACTCAGCTAAATGATAACGTTGCCGAACTATATGAAGGAGGCGCAAAAGAAGTGCACATGCGTATAGCATGCCCACCTCTTATTTATGGGTGCAGATATGTCGGATTCACATCATCGAAAAGCGACATGGAGTTAATTACTCGACAAATCATCAGAGAACTTGAAGGAGACCCCAATGCGCATCTCGACGAATACGCAAAAACCGGCTCGGAACGCTACAACAAATTAGTGGAAAAAATTCGAGAACGCTTCGGACTTACCACACTTCTATTCAATCCGATTGAAACCCTCGTGGAAAGCATCGGACTTCCCAAATGCAAGCTCTGTACTCACTGCTTCGACGGCTCATCTCATTTCTAAAATCAGGGTATTGCAAACCGAAAAAAATTGTTGTAACTTTGCGTAATCATTAAAAACATATTATTTGCATTTTCAGAGCAATGTATAGAAGTAACACGTGCGGCGAACTTCGCATAGACAACGTTGGTCAAAAAGTAACTCTTGCAGGTTGGGTACAACGTATTCGCAAAATGGGCGGTATGACATTCGTGGACTTACGCGACCGCTATGGAATCACTCAAATAGTTTTCAACATTGAAAATGATGCTGCGCTTTGCGAAACGGCTAACCACCTTGGACGTGAATTTGTCATTCAAGTAATAGGCTCAGTAGCAGAACGCACTGCCAAAAATCCCAATATCCCTACAGGCGACATTGAAATCATCGCCGATAGCCTTAAGGAACTAAATCCCTCCCTCACGCCCCCATTCACTATTGAAGAAGAAAGTGACGGCGGCGATGATTTGAGAATGAAATATCGCTACCTTGACCTACGCCGTCCTAACGTCCGTGCCAACATTGAACTACGTCATAAAATGACAATGGCCGTGCGTCAATATTTGGACAGCAAAGGCTTCTTGGAAATAGAAACCCCCATGCTTGTTGGCTCTACTCCTGAAGGAGCTCGTGACTTCGTAGTCCCCTCACGCATGAATCCCGGACAATTCTACGCCCTGCCCCAATCACCTCAAACCTTAAAACAACTCTTGATGGTGAGCGGCATGGACCGATACTTCCAAATTGTCAAATGTTTCCGCGATGAGGACTTGCGTGCCGACCGTCAACCCGAATTCACTCAAATTGACTGCGAAATGAGTTTCGTTGAACAAGAAGACGTTATCAGCCTATTCGAAGGCATGGCAAAATTCTTGTTTAAAGAAATTCGCGGCATTGAACTGAACGATGCTTTTCCGCGCATGTCATGGGCTGATGCAATGAAATACTATGGTTCTGACAAGCCTGATACACGCTTCGACATGAAGTTTGTTGAACTCGACAACATTTTGAAAGGCCACGGCTTCAGTGTATTCGATAACGCCGCATACGTAGGAGGTATTTGTGCAAAAGGTGCAGCGAGCTACACTCGCAAACAACTTGACGCCCTGACTGACTACGTCAAACGCCCACAGATTGGTGCAAAAGGCATGGTATATGCCCGCATTGAAGCAGATGGCAACGTCAAGTCAAGCGTTGACAAATTCTACACCCAAGAAGTGCTTCAGGAAATGGCCAAAGCCATGAACGCAGAACCCGGCGACCTGATTTTAATACTCAGTGGTGACGACATCATGAAAACTCGCAAACAACTTTGCGAACTTCGCCTTGAAATGGGACGCCAACTTGGTCTTCGTGACAAAAATAAATTCTCATGCTTATGGGTAATCGATTTCCCCATGTTTGAGTGGAGTGACGAAGAACAACGACTCATGGCCATGCACCACCCGTTCACTCACCCAAAAGATGAAGACATTCCGCTACTCGACAGCAATCCGGCAGCAGTGCGCGCCGATGCCTACGATATGGTAATCAACGGAGTTGAAGTTGGTGGTGGCTCCATCCGTATCCACGACAGCGAACTTCAAGGCAAAATGTTTGAAATTCTTGGCTTTACTCCTGCAAAAGCACAAGAACAATTCGGATTCTTAATGAACGCATTCAAGTTCGGTGCGCCTCCTCACGGTGGACTCGCCTACGGTTTAGACCGATGGGTAAGCCTCTTTGCCGGACTAGATAGCATCCGAGATTGCATTGCATTCCCCAAGAACAATTCCGGCCGCGATGTAATGCTTGATGCACCCGCAGCCATTGACCAAAAACAATTAGACGAACTCAACCTTGCCATAAATCTGCCCGAAGCATGACCATTTGCATTCGCGACATTATAAAAGCCATTGAGCAAGCCGCCCCGCTTTCCATTCAAGAAGATTGGGATAATTCCGGCTTGCTCGTTGGCTCGGCAAATTACCCATGCTCCGGAGTGATGCTCGCATTAGACGTGACTCCCGCAATCATTACGCAAGCAAAAGCTAATAATTGCAACCTCGTTATCGCGCATCATCCCGTAATTTTCAAAGGCATTCATGCACTCAATGATTCAACAGTTCAAGGCAAAGCGATGATTGAGGCCATTAAAGCCAACATATCGGTATATTGCGCTCACACTTCGCTCGATAACGCAAGTTCCCCCTATGGCGTTAGCTGCAAAATGGCAGAAATGCTCAATGCGCAAATTCTAAGCACCATATCCCCTTCCGGAACAGGCGTGATCGCCGAACTCCCACAGTCAATGACTGCTGAAGAACTCATTTCCCTTGTAAAGAACAATTTCTCGGCAGCAGGAGCTAGAATATCACGCTTTGCGCCCTACGACATCACTAAAATTGCTCTTGGAAGTGGCGCATGCAGCTTTCTCATTCCTGATGCTATTGCTTTAGGCGCACAAGCAATCATCACCGCCGATGTGCGCTATCACGACTTCTTGGATTACGGAACAAGCATTTTAATCATTGATTTGACACATTTTGACACCGAAAAATGCACAAAGGAGATTTTTAAGCGCATTATTTCACAAAAAATTCCTAACTTTGCACAAGTGTTTTGCGCAAGCGAAACAAACCCTATAGATTATAAGTAAGTTTTCCTATAAAGCAAATGGCAACTACGAAACCCGAACACTCAATGAGCACAGAAGAACGCCTCAGCGCTCTCTATAAGCTCCAAACAATTCTCACGGAAATTGACCGCATTCGCACAATTCGCGGCGAATTACCTCTCGAAGTGAAAGACCTGGAAGATCAAATCGAAGGTCTGAAAACGAGAATCTCAAACATCAAAGCAGAAATAGATGCAACAAAAAAAGCATCTCTTGATGAAACAAATAAAATTGCGGATTCAAAAGCTAAGATTGAGAAATATCAAGCTCAAATCGACACCGTTCGCAACAATAAGGAATACGACATCTTATCTAAAGAAATTGAATATCAATCTCTTGAGGTTGAGTTAGCAGAAAAGCATCTCGCCGAATATGCTCGCATTATCGATGCAAAAAAAGCAGAAATTAGTGCAACCGAAGAAATGCTTGCGGACTCTAACCATATCCTCACATCTAAAAAGGCGGAACTCGAAGAAATCGTAAGCGAAACAAAAAGCGACGAAGAGAACCTTCGCGAAGAAGCCAAGAAACTCGAGGCGGCCTTTGATGACGAACGTTTGCTCAACGCATTCAAACGTATTCGCAAAAACGCTCGAAACGGTCTTGGAATCGTAACTATTCAACGCAATGCTTGCGGTGGTTGCTTCAACCGCATTCCGCCTCAAAAACAAACCGAAATTCGACTGCATAAAAAGGTAATCGTATGCGAATATTGCGGTCGCATTCTGATTGACCCGGATTTGACCGGCGATACCAACAAAACAGCCGAATAATCTTTTATCCAGAATTAATCATCACATCATATTTATAACACAATGAAGTTGCTTCAACAGAAACTCGCCAAATATGACGTGCCTCAACAAGCCAAAGCTGCAGGCATATATCCTTACTTTCGCGCAATTGACTCAGAACAAGATCCTGAAGTAACAATCAATGGTCGCAAAGTACTCATGTTTGGCTCCAACTGCTACACCGGACTTGTTAACGACCCTCGTATCAAAGAAGCCGCAATCGAAGCGACTCGTAAGTATGGCACAGGTTGTGCCGGTTCTCCATTCCTTAACGGAACACTTGACCTTCACAAGAAGCTCGAGGCACGCATCGCTGAATACATCGGCAAGGAAGATGTGATGATCTATTCAACCGGCTTCGGCGTAAACTTAGGAGTTGTTAGCACCTTAACCGGACGTGAAGACTACATAATTTGGGACGAACAGGACCACGCATCTATTATCGAAGGACGTCGCTTGAGCTTCAGTAAGAGTCTGAAATACAAGCACAACAACATGGAATCACTCGAACAGCAGCTTCGCAAATGCGAACCTGACAGAGTGAAACTCATCGTAACCGATGGCGTATTCTCCATGGAAGGTGACGTTGCCAATCTGCCCGAAATTGTACGATTGGCAAAACAATATAACGCATCAGTAATGGTCGATGAAGCGCACTCAATAGGCGTATTCGGACGCGGTGGACGCGGCACAGCAGACCATTTCGGTGTTACAAAAGATGTGGACCTCATTATGGGCACATTCTCCAAGAGCTTTGCATCTCTCGGAGGCTTCATCGCTACTGATAAAGAAATCACAAACTATCTGCGTCACAATTCTCGCTCATATATCTTCACTGCATCAATCACTCCGGCAAGTACTGCCGCAGCGCTCAAAGCAATTGATATCATGGAAGCGGAACCTGAACGTCAAGAAAACTTGTGGGCCCTCACCGAATATGCCCTTGAAGGATTCCGCAATATGGGTGCAGAAATCGGCAATACAAGCACCCCGATTATTCCACTCTACATTCGCGACAACTTCAAAACATTCAAGATTACAAAAGAGCTCTTCGATGAAGGCATCTTCGTTAACCCCGTAGTCTCTCCTGCAGTTGCGCCTCATGACACTCTGATTCGCTTCTCACTGATGGCTACTCACACTAAAGAGCAAGTTACACGTTGTCTTGAAGCCGTAGAACGTGTGTTCCGCGCTAACGGTATTCTTAACTAACATATTAAAGGGCGTTGAGCATTATTGTGAATTCGCCGGAGCAGCTCCGCTGCCTAAAGCCCGAGCAACTGCCGGAAGTGTGCGATGAACTTCGTCGCACGCTCATTCGTGAACTCTCAACAAACCCCGGACACTTTGCATCAAGCATGGGCGCGGTAGAAATTACCGTTGCCCTTCATTATGTTTTTAACACACCCTATGACCGAATTGTGTGGGATGTTGGTCATCAAGCTTATGCCCACAAACTACTGACAGGACGACGCGACCAATTTTCAACAAATCGTAAATTTGGTGGACTCTGTGGATTCCCAACTCCCTCTGAAAGCGAATTTGATTCATTCCCCGCAGGTCATGCCTCTAATTCAATATCAGCAGCGCTTGGAATGAGCATTGCATCACGCCTTAAAGATGAATCGCCAAAACGACACATTGTGGCAGTTATCGGAGATGCATCAATATCTGGCGGTTTGGCTTTCGAAGGCATAAACAATGTTGCAAACACCAACAACAACGTGCTCATCATACTGAACGATAATGAAATGAGCATCGATCAAAACGTTGGGTCACTTAGCCGATACCTCTCCCGAATAAACACCTCCAAACGCTATAATCGGTTACGCTTTAAACTATATCGTGCACTTAGAGCTATCGGCATTGTAAACGAACAATCCCGAGGCCCGATTATGCGCTTCACTAATAGCATTAAATCGCTTCTCAGTCGTCAGCAAAACATTTTTGAAGGATTAAACATCAGATATTTCGGCCCGGTTGATGGCAACGACATCCATAAAGTTGTCAGAGTACTTAATGACATCAAAGACATGGATGGTCCGAAACTGTTGCATCTGCGAACCCAAAAAGGCGCAGGATATGAACCAGCGGTTAATGACCCCGCCAACTGGCATGCTCCCGGACTTTTTAACCCGGAAACCGGCGAACGATTATCTACCAATAGCTCACAACCGAAGTGGCAAGACGTTTTTGGCGATGCAATTACCGAATTGGCTCAAAATGACCCTCGCATTGTGGGCATAACCGCAGCAATGCTCTCAGGCACTTCGGTCGCCACCCTAAAAAATGCCTACCCCGAAAGAGTATTCGATGTAGGGATCTCCGAAGGCCATGCCGTAACATTTGCCGGCGGATTAGCCAAAGAAGGGCTCAAACCCTTCGTTGCCATTTACAGCTCGTTTTTGCAAAGAGGATACGACCAAATCTTTCATGATGTTGCATTAGCAAAACTTCCGGTTGTATTCTGCATTGATCGCGCTGGCATTGTGGGCGAAGACGGTGCCACTCACCATGGCGCACTTGACTTGACCTATCTGCGCAGCATCGCCGGAATTATAATTTCTGCACCTTCATCGGCTCAACAATTGCGCAACCTACTTTACACTGCCTCTAAATATAACGATGGCCCATTTGCAATTCGTTATCCCAGAGGCAACTCCATAGGAAATCACACCGCCCCATTCTCGCCTCTACAAATTGGTCGAGGCCAAAAAGTATGCGACGGCAACCAAGTCGCCATTCTTTCGCTCGGACCGCTTTCATCAAACGTTCAGCAGGCCATTGCCAAACTAAACGAAGAAAACATTTCAGTTGCCCATTATGACATGATATTCCTCCGTCCTCTTGACGAAGACATAATGAACGAAGTTGCTGAAAAAAATGTTGGTATTATTACTGTTGAAGACGGCATTAAAGACGGTGGACTCGGCTCAGCCGTAACCGAATGGCTCAATGACCATTCCTTTAACCGACGAGTTATCCGTCTCGGAATGTGCACAGACTCATTCGTCCCCCACGGCACTCCTTCCGAACTATATAAATTATGTGGTCTTGACCCGGACTCAATCGCTAACGCTGCGAAATCTCTAATATGAAAATCCTGATTGCCGGAGCCGGAGAAGTTGGATCTCACTTGGCAACTCTTCTCAGTCGTGAAGCTCAAGACATTGTACTGATTGACCGCAATGCCGAGCGGCTCGACATCCTTGACTCCAAAAACAACCTACTCACCGTATGCGGTTCGCCGACCTCATTTGAAACCCTCATGGAAGCCGGCGCCGGTAAATGCGACCTCTTTGTCGCTGTAACTCCCTATGAAACCGACAATGTCCTTGCTTGCGCCATCGCAAAATCTATGGGAGCGAAGCAAACGGTTGCACGCATCGACAACATGGAATTCATGCTCGAAGATCGACGCGACTTCTTCAAGCATCAAGGGGTTGACTCCGTTATATACCCGGAATATTATGCGGCAAAGGAAATCTTCATTGCCTTGAACCACACATGGGTGCGCCACTGGTTTGAAATGTGGAACGGTGAAATCATTCTCCTTGGAGTTAAACTCACGGAAAAAGCGGCACTCGTTGGCATGAAACTTAAAGAATTCGGTCCATTGGGACAAAAATTCCACGTTTCGGCAATCCGACGCAAACACGACACCATAATCCCTTCCGGCGATGACATCATTCTTGCCGGCGACATCGTATATTTCACCGTCAAAAAAGAACACACCAACGAACTGCGTGAACTATGCGGAAAAAACGAAAAGCACATCAAAAACATACTGATTGCCGGCGGAAGTCGAATCGCCGCGCCCTTGTGTTCAATGCTTTCCGACAAATATAAAATCAAAATCATTGAACCAAACGCAAAAGAATGCGAATACCTCGTGGCAAATTGCCCGAATGCCGATGTTATATGCGCCGACTCTCGCGATAACGATCTTCTGGTCGAAGAAGGCATTCACGATATGGACGCATTCCTCGCACTAAGCGAAAGCGCCGAACAAAACATTCTCGCCTGCCTTATGGCAAAGGAATACGGGCTGGTCAAAACTGTGGCAGAAGTTGAAAACATTCAATACATCAGCGAAGCCGAAACCCTCAATATCGGCACTATCGTCAACAAAAAACTCCTCGCTGCCGGAGCAATATTCCAACGAATGCTTGACCAAGACTCTTCTAACTCCAAATGTCTTGCTCTTGCCGACGCTGAAGTTGCCGAAATCGAAGTCAAAGAAAGAAGTAAAATCACACGAGCCGCAGTCAAAGACCTCAAACTCAGCCACGACATGACCATTGCCGGACTCATTCGCGACGGCAAAGGTCAACTCGTTGGTGGAAACACTATCATTCAAGGCGGCGACCGTGTAATGATGTTCTGCCTAACCGGCGCTATCCACAAGTTTGAAAAACTATTCAACTAATGCGTTCCTTCAATTTTGCAATGCTCGTACGCACCCTGTGCATCTTGATTCTCTTCGAAGCGGGATTCATGTTGGTGCCGATTATCGTTGCAATTAGCAATCATGAACACGAAGCACTGCAAGCCTTTGGCATAAGCTGTGCCATTACTGCCATAACAGGACTTTTGGGCTACCTGTTCATCAAACCGGCCCGGAAAGACCTCAGTAAGTATGACAGCGTACTGCTCACCGCACTCGTATGGATCGTATTCTCGCTCTTCGGGCTGATTCCCTACATGCTCGCCCCCGCCACTCAACTCTCATTCTCCTCGGCATTTCTCGAAGCAATGAGTGGATTCACAACCACCGGAGTCTCATCCCTCGAAGCGACAGAACAATTAAGCCGCGCTATCCACATCTGGCGATGCCTATCGCAATGGATTGGCGGACTCGGTATAATAATCTTCACCCTCGCTCTGATTCCTATGCTTAACTCCTCAGGAGGAATGCAAATGTTCAATGCCGAACAAAACAAAATATCTCAAGAAAAAGTCAGTCCTCGCATATCCAATACAGCCCGAAAACTCTGGGGTGTATATATTCTGCTCACTGCCATACTCTTCGGACTCCTTTGCCTCGGACCAATGTCTGTGTTCGAATCCGCATGCCATGCTCTGACCACCATGGCAACCGGCGGATTATCAACATCATCCGTAGGAATCAACCAATTCTCAACTCCCTATATCAAAATTGTTGTAACGATCTTCATGTTCCTTGGCGGCGTAAACTTTGCCATGGTCTATCGCGCCTCAACCGGACAGCTGCGCGCGCTTCGCAACAATGAACCCTTCCTGACCTACTGCAAAACCATTGCCATTGCCACTCTGATATTCATCTTATGCATCATTCTCAACGATGCAGTAACCTCTTGGCAAAGCCTTACCATTGACCCCCTCTTCCAAGTAGTCTCATTCATCACCTCTACCGGATTCATCCTTGACGACTTTAGCAATTGGGGCTCGGAAGTCATGTTCATCACCTTTATCCTTATCTTCATAGGAGGCTGCGCAGGCTCCACATCCGGCGGCGCAAAAATCGACCGACTCCTTTATGCCGGCAAATTCCTTCGCAACGAAATTCGCAAAACAATGCGCCCAAACTCGGTTCTCCCCGTTCGAATCAGCAACCGCGTTATGCCAACCCAAGCCATCAACAAAGTCTTGGCTTTCCTCCTCTTCTATATTCTTATCATATTAGTAGGTGGATTATTGCTCAATGCCACAGGCATATCAATCGACACGGCTCTATCCTCCTCCCTTGCAGCCATTGGCAACTCCGGACTCTCAATCAGCAATCCACCCACCGAAGCTCTCTCCCCGGCGGCCAACTATATCCTATCTGCCCTCATGCTTATCGGACGTCTTGAAATCATGACTATCCTCGTCATTCTGTCCCCCTCATTCTGGCGTCGCTAATCTCTCCATATCCCTCTCGAATTAAATTCGCCTCCCACAGCCGAAAATCTACGCTTGCACCATCGCCGCTATCATTACCTTTGCAGAAAAAAAGTATTTCGTAAAGCTATGAAAAAATCAACATTCTGCGAGACAATGTATGCCAAGTCATCTCATCTACTGACCAAACTACGTATGCAAAAAGGCTGCACCGGATTGGGTATATACATGTGTCTGCTTGAAGCCCTATTCGATGAGTCAACCGCAATGCTACCGAAAGAATATGACGTAATCGCCTTCCGTTTCGGACTGTCGGAAGACGATGTGCGTGACGTAGTGGAAAATTACGGACTCTTCGAGTTCACCGACGGCAACGACAGCGCCATGTTTTACTGCGAACTGCTCCGCGCCGAACGTATGCCGAAACCCAAAAAGAACCGCCCATGTGCAATTCCTCAGCCATCGCAACCCGAAACGGTAGTGGCTGAAATAATCAAACCCGCCACCTTTGACCAAGCCATCACAACAATCCGAAGTGACATAGAATGGCAAAAACACACCGCCGACATCTTCAATATTACAGATGTTGACGACGTAATGCTGTATTTCGATGAATACTTAGGCGTATGCGAAGAAAAAGGCTACAGTTCCTGCGATATCGTGGACCTGAAAAACGGATTCACCATGTGGCTAAGCCCGCGCCTCCGGCTAAATTGGAATCAGACATAAGATATTAATATTTTCACAACTGTCAAACATGGCACTACCCATTGAAGTGACTTTGCCGCCAATTGTTACTTCATTCAAAGATGAATTACCGCCAAAGGGTGCAACTTGATAGCTTAAACTACGACCTATATTAACCATTCCATCCGGCGTCAAAGTTCCATAATAGTTCGAACCGATAAGGCGATAGAAGTGTTATTTCACAAGAAACACGAAATCAACACTCTTATTGCCATAATATGAAACTCAGACTCATCGGATTATCCGTAATTATTGGTTTTTTACTTTGTCATAACAACGAGGCAAATGCTTGCACCCGTGTGGTTTATGCCGGCGACAGCGTGGTCGCAACCGGGCGTTCACTTGATTGGCGCACCCCGATACCCACATCATTGAGGGTATTTCCGCGCGGCGAACACCACATCAGCTATGACAATCCGGCAGAAAACCTCACTTGGGTCTCAAAATACGGCTCGGTCACTGCAATCAGCTACGACATGGGTATTGCCGAAGGCATGAACGAAAAGGGATTGGCAGCAAACGTGCTGTATCTGCCGGGCTCCGTCTATTCTTTAGGAAACGACAACGAACATCGAAAAAAAATGTCAACGTCTGTTTGGCCCCTATATATTCTCGATAACTTTGCCACTGTGAAAGAAGCCATTGCGACTCTGAGCAAAGACGAGTTCTACCTTGATGCGCCCAAAATGCCGGATGGCTCAGCAGCCACACTCCACATGGGATTGAGCGATGCCACCGGCGACTGTGCGGTCATTGAATATAACAACGGACAATTGCAAATCACTCATGGCCGAGAATATAACGTCCTAACCAACGCACCATTCTTTGCCGAGCAATTGGCCATTAATTCATATTGGGAGGAAGTTGGCGGAAGCCGGATGCTTCCGGGAACGAATCGATCATCAGATCGGTTTGCTCGCGCATCATATTATAGTTCACTTCTGTCCCCTACCCTTAGCCACCGCTCGGGCCTTGCAGGAGTATTCAGTGTGATTCGCAATTGTGCTGTTCCAGCCGGTATCGAAGTTCCAAACCAACCTGAAATATCCACAACTCAGTGGTTCTCACTTTGTGACCAAACAGACCGAGTCTATTATTTTCAGCTATCTGCAAGCCCTGCAGTCGTGTGGATTGACCTTCAAGACGTAAATCTCACAGAAGGTGCTCCACAAATGACAGTCACACTCACCTCCGACGGCTCTCAACTCGGCAAAATAAATCAACTGCTGAAACCCGCACCGGCATTTAAGCCTTGCTTCAGACTTCCTTAGCTTTTAAATAATATACCGGAGTAACATCATAACGTGGCAACACGACTAATTGCAAATCGCTTAGATGCTCTTGTCGGCCGTCGCCAATCTTGATTGACGGGAAACGCTCTGTTAATGTCTTTTTATACGTAAGATAGGCAATTTCCGGTCGATTATTATCATGGCTCAAATGACACAAAAACACGTGAGATAACTCGGGTCGCCAAATACGAGTCACAAATTCTGCCGAAACCTTATTGTCCAAATGACCGATATCGGCTATGATTCGAGCCTTCAGATGATCATGATATGCACCTTCGACTAACATGGTATGGTCATAATTACTTTCTATCATCAAAAAATTAACCCTACTCATGTAGTACTCGGCACGCTCGGTTATGCAGCCCATATCAGTTGCTATAGCCATCGTTGAAGTCCCATGCACGATAAAAAAACCGCAATTATCCGTGCCGTCATGGCTTACCTCAAAAGGAGTAATCGTAAAGTTGCCTATATTAAATTCAAATTCCTTGTAAATTGCCCTGTGATAATCTTTTATACGACGAGAAATCGAATGACGCCTTAAAATACCGTTAAGCATCTTTGGCGTACAATATACCAACAGATGACGATAATTTCTAAGAAAGGTATAAATATAACGCACATGGTCGCCGTGGTCATGCGTAAGAATAACTCCTCGCACCTTATTCATCGACAAACCTTTATCTTTCAATCCTTTTTCAACATTCACAAGGTCAACCCCCGCATCTACCAAAAAACCACCATCTGCATCACCCACATACGAACAATTTCCGCTTGAACCACTGCCGAAACTCATAAATATAAACGCATCTTCCCTGTCGGAAACTTGTAGTGAATCTTCAGACAAGTCCGGCAAGAGCTGCGTCTCACTGAGCATCTCTTCAGAAAACAAATTCGGAGAATCTTGTTGTATTGATGTTTTGCGGAAAGCCATCTAAATAATGTATTTAACTGAATAGCAGAAAAATAGTGGGAATCTTTTTATAATCAAAACGTTCATTCTTCCATTTAGAAAGCTCAAGCGTTCTTATTGATTGGTTAGGGCCGGTAATATCTGACGCCACACATAGTAGCAAATTCCCGGGCAACTTTGCACACAGTTCACTGATTAACTTATTGTTGCGATAAGGCGTCTCAATAAAAATTTGAGTCTGACGTTCTCGCTGAATGCGTAGCTGCATTTCTTTGAGTCGCTTATTTCGTGAGGCATCATCTATAGGCAAGTAACCCTCAAAAGCAAACCGCTGACCATTGAAGCCTGATCCCATCAGCGACAAAAGAATACTTGAGGGACCTACGAGCGGAATAACCTTAAAACCTCTCCGTTGAGCAACAGCAACTATGTCTGCACCGGGATCTGCCACTGCCGGACAACCGGCCTCAGAAATCACACCAATTGCTTCTCCTCGTTCCAAAGGATCAAGCATTGACGGTACAGCCGATATCGGAGTATGCTCACTGAGCTCAACGAACTTCAACGAATCTATGTCAATAGTCTTATCGACACTCTTCAGAAAGCGTCGCGCCGAACGCAAATTCTCAACCACAAAATACCTCACTTGCCTCAGCAAATCAAGATTTGTCTGAGGCAATACTTGGTCAGGAGGCGTTGCGCTCAAGCCGACCGGAAATAGATATAATGCTGATTCTATCATGAATTATTCACCACAAATTTACTCATTTTTAAGCTGAAATGCAAATAATGAATATGTTAACAAAATTTATATGCCTGATTATCTCCAAATAAAATCATATCATCATTGCATCTTCATCAAAGATTATGTAAATTTGCAATATAGTTCAATACCACTTTTCAATTATGTCATACCAAAAAGTAATTCTTTTAGGCAACGTCGGTAAAGACCCTTCAATTCGCTATGTTGAAAAGCGAGCAGTTGCTTCATTCTCACTTGCAACGACTGAAACATTCGCTAACCCGGCAGGTGGCGAACCGCTGAAACGAGTTGAATGGCACCAAATTATTATGTGGGACGCTCAAGCCGAATTTGCTGAAAAATATATTCGCAAAGGTACTCGACTGTTCATTGAAGGACGCCTGAGAACCAGAACGTGGGAAGACAGAGCAACTATTAAACACACCGTAACAGAAATTGTTACGGATAAATTTGAAATCCTTTCCAGAGAATGAAAATATACACAAAGACCGGCGATGCCGGACAAACATCAATCTGTGGTGGAACGAGAATTAGCAAAGATGCGCCTCGCATTGAAGCATACGGTACAGTTGACGAATTGAACTCCATACTTGGAACATTGTCAACAGCCTCCGACACACCAAATGAAAGTCGCGCATTATTACTACGCATTCAGAATCAGCTGTTCAATATTGGCTCGTTTCTTGCAGGAATACCGGAACCGGGAATTAAAGACGAAGATATAACCGCGGTGGAAGCCGACATCGACAGGATGGATGCACTCCTGCCTCCATTGCGAAACTTCATCCTCCCGGGTGGGTGCGTATTGGCAGCACAAGCACACGTTGCACGCGCAGTATGTAGGCGAGCTGAACGTCGTATCATATCAGTCACGCCGGCAATCAACACTCCGGCAATCATATTGACCTACATGAATCGTCTAAGCGATTGGCTATACGTATTTGCACGTCTAATTAATTATAATGCCGGAATATCAGAGCATTTTTGGCAAAAACCTATTTGATAATTCCGGAATAATATCTAACTTTGCGCTCCAAATCACTAAACACAAAAAATAACAAGCAAAAATATGTATTGGACACTTGAACTCGCATCGAAACTTGAAGATGCACCTTGGCCTGCAACACGTGAAGAACTCATTGATTATGCGATGCGCTCCGGTGCACCCCTTGAAGTAATCGAAAATCTCCAAGAAATTGAAGATGAAGGTGAAACATACGAAAGCATCGAAGATATTTGGCCTGACTATCCCTCAAAAGAAGACTTCTTCTTCAACGAAGACGAATATTAAACTACGCTCATCGTATTAGTTTTCGATTATCTCAAACAACATAATCATATAGCAAGCAATTTACTGTGTCAAAATGCAAATTTTGGCACAGTTTGTTGCATATAGCCAATAAAAGTTGCCTTTCTTATACCTTCAAAAAGATTTTATGTTTATACATAAATCTGAGGATAAAAAACACAAACAAACTATTGCAAACGGTTAACAAAACCGAATACCAATCGCCCAGATATTGTGCGGTTCCGTATAGTATTGAATCTGCCACTCCTCTAAAATTTATAACTTCACCAATCACATATGCTGTAATGGCATTACAGCCATAATATAAGAAAATGTTCCACCCGGTTTTATGTCCTTTGACATCAATCCACCAATAAAATAAAGCCAAAAGCATAAAGCACCATCCCGCACTATACAATACCATGCTTGCGGTCCAAATGCGCTTAATTATGGGTTGAACGGGAGATAAAGCTATACCGCTAACCAAACATATCGCTCCGGCAATAACTAACTTTACTGCTGTTGCCTTGCGATTTCGATTATCGCATTTCGTTAAATGACCGGCATAGGCACCTAATGCCACGGTCGCACAAAAAGTCAAACTACTCCAAATCCAAGAATAATCATACCAATCGGCGAACACAACTGAGCCATCAGCGGCAAGCACGGTTCCGTCCCTAAATCTACCCAACAAAGCTTTATCAACCATACATGCGAAATTGCCGTTTGGAGTCCAATCTCCGCATAGATGCATGGGGATTGAGTAAAATATCAATAACCCGACAACTGCCATTAATTGTTTTCGCGGTGAGAGATATAGCACCATTGGCGCCGTCAATAAATATCCAACAGCGATGGCTTGAAGTGTGTTACTAAACAGATATATTCTATCCGGATCGAGTGCCAATATATTCCCTTGAACGAAAACGCCCAATCCATACAACAAAATGAAACGCTTTATAACTCTTGCCCAAACTTTTTTGTTGCCGTTTTGAGTTTTATATTTTGGCAAAGAATATGGCATTGTAACGCCTGACATGAATAAGAAAAGAGGCATCACAAGATCCCAAACTCGAAGCCACTCCCATTGTGCATGATCAAGTTGATATAGTAAAGTATCATTTAATACGGCATTATCAATCTCAATCAATAATACCCTCAATATCGGCTGCAAACCAACCAACATTAATAGGTCAAACCCTCGTAAAACGTCTAAAGAGAGTAATCGATCATTGTTGCTCATCATGATTCTACTCATAATGAGTTAAAGCATCAACTGATAAATCTCATACGACGCCTCTGCATTGGTTGGGTAATAACTTCCAATTATCGAACCTTTGGTTTTATGAAGGTTACTAACCAACAGGGGGATATCGGGAGATGCGATGCCCAACTCACTTAAAGTAACAGGCATTCCGATGGAAGAATTGAACTTCTTCAGCTCATTTATTGCTTCACCGGCAGTATGTACGCCAAAAACTCGCCGGCCAAACTGCTCGACTTTTGCCGGATTGAATTTCGAAACATACGAGAGCCAGGCAGAAAAGACGACAGAAAGACCTGCACCATGAGCCACACCATATAGTGCAGATAGTTCATGTTCCATACCGTGAGAGGTCCAATCCTCCGCACGCCCCACTCCACACACACCATTGTGAGCCATAGTTCCTGCCCACATAAGATTTGCTCGAGCCTGATAATTCTCAGGGTCAGAAATTACTGTCGGGGCTGAGGCAATGATTGCAGTCAGGAGTGATTCACACATTCTATCCGTTACCTCGCAATCCGGGGTGTTGCTGAAATATCGTTCCATTATATGTGCCATCATATCCACAATGCCACAAGCCGTTTGATACGGAGGCAAAGTCATTGTCAACTCGGGATTGAGTAATGAAAACTTAGGGCGCAACACATTTGTCCTTATCGATATTTTCTGTCGAGTCTTCAGGCTTGTTATAACAGAGTTTCCCGAGCCCTCGCTACCGGCAGCTGCAATAGTTAAAATAGTGCCGATAGGCAAAGCCTCGACCATAACGGATTTTCCGGACCAGAAATCCCAGAAATCTCCGGCATAGGGAACTCCTCCCGCTATAGCCTTTGCCGTATCAATAACAGAACCGCCTCCAACAGCAAGGACTCCGGTTACTCCCTTTTCCCGACAGATTTTTATTCCTTCATAGACTTTATCATCGGTAGGATTAGGATTGATTCCGTTCAGTTCAACATAAATAATACTCCGAGCATTCAATGATTGGCGCACCACGTTAAGCAATCCGGACCTTTCAGCAGAATTATTTCCTGAAACGATTAACACTTTCGTGCCAAGATATTTTACTGAATATTCTCCTACTTGAGACTCTACTCCGCGCCCGAAAACATATTCAGTGGGCGTACAAAATGAAAAATTATCCATAGACTAATATCTTGATTGTTGATTATTATAAATATTTGAACCAAAACTATCACTCCCAAATTCGTCGTAATAATCTTCTTCTGACTCATCATCAGGCTTAAGTGGGACTTCTCCGGCCTTGGGTTTTGGTTTATTGGTTTTTATATCATCCGGCTTTTGCAGTTCAATTGACAAAGCGTTTATATCCCACGATTCAGACCTGTCCCAATTTTTTTTCATCGCAAGTTTCTTTGTGAAATAATAAATATCTTCAGGCTGCCTACGTAAACGCATGTCACCATTGGTCCACTGTCCATCATTATTCGAATCTAAAAAGAGTCTGGCATAGTATGTGCCCGGCACAAGATAATCAAATCTAACGGTCCCATTGATAACCGGCTTTGTTCTCACCGGATCATCTGACCCGTTAAGCAATTCAACAAATGCCGGTACAGAATCCGGCGCACCGCTGATATTAAAGTTTATCGCCGCGTAATCTTCAATTTTCTTTGCCGTAAACTCCATTATATCAGGTTTGGTGTAGTTTCCATAAATATCCACTACCGCCATTGAATCAACAACAAGTCTATACTCACCGCCGGAGATCCAATTTACATCCATCTTGTAGTGCATCCTTGAAAAACTGTCGACTTTCATGATTATCGGTTGAGGCTCCACAACGGACCAAACCGAGTCAACGCACAGTTCAAGTCGCAGACCATTTTCAACAGTTTTATCAAGCGGCTTGTCGATTGTAAACAATAACGGCTCATTGAGATGCTGGCTTTCAGTGATCAGTTGTAGATCCAACCACGTTTCAGGCTGCATGAGAGCAAATGTGTCAATAGGGATAGTATCGGATTTGGCTCTCACAGAATCAATTTTTTCTTGTAGAGACTTGGCCTTATAAATCGATGCTTTCCCCTTTTGACTACGCATATTGAACTTAAGCGTATCTGTTTGCCAGACCAAATTATCTAATGTATCAACTCGTCTATATCGTGTTTCGATCAGCAACGTATCTGAATTTATAATGGACCGGTCATAAATCCAATAGTCAAGAGTATCGGCAGTAGCATTTCGTTCCAATACTGCCACGTCAAGTAGCGGCTTACGCAGATTGGTTTGCGAACCGATAGTAACAATGGTCAGTTCCGGCAAAGAATCGGATGGCGCCGCCATTTCTATATGTATAATATTGCGTTTATCACGCTTGTAAGTCTGGAGGTACTGAGCTTTATATTCCTCATTAAACCACGTCAACAATAAGTTATCGGGCAAATAACGCGTGAGATTGCGACTAACCACAGAATCCGGTGCAATAGTGTCTGAGACCTCCATTATGCCAATAGATGGAGAAATCAAACGGCCATGAAAAGCAACATCTTCCGTTCTGTCCCAATGAAGATCACGATTATTATCCGTAAGAGCAAAAACTTGATATTCGCCGGGCTTAAGGTTTCTAATCGTGAATTGACCGAGTTGATTGGTTCGCGCTATGCGCTCAAAAGGAAGAGTATGTATTGCAGAATCGGCATTACCGCTATAAACACCGACAAGCATACCTTGAGCCGGCTCAAGATTTCGCGCTTGAAGAACAATACCTGAAATTGCGAGTGTATCAATCTCCGAGCCGGTAGAAAAGTCAATAGCAAATCCGTCGAGAATATTGCCTTCATTTAAGTCTTTCACGGCATCTGCCAAATCGATTGTATACGTTGTATTGGGCAAAAGGCTATCTTTGAGTTCAATCTCTACCTTCTTTCCGTTTGCTGTCATGTTAGGCTGCTGAGTTTGCGCCGGAGAAATTGCCACCTTTGATGCCGGATTGTCGAGTTGAACATTCTCATCGAAGAAAATGGAAATTTTATTGCCCTTAAAGTTGAGGGATCCGGGCGCAGGATTTGAAGACACATAGTGAGGTGGAGTAATATCGCGTGGGCCGCCTTCAGGGCGACCGATACTCGCGCATGCAGCCAACAACATCAATGCAGCAGTGCCCGCAAATGGAAGAAATTTAAGATTATTCACGAAGATCGAGTGTATTTTAAGAAGAATTTTAGGAATAGTAATCCTGCCAAAAACAGACTTACTGAAAAACTATAGTAAATACCGACTAATCCGCCGGAGAGTGTAAAGCCAAAAAGATATGTAGTCGGCAATCCGACGACAAGATAACTAAAAAACGCAATCCAAAGCATTGGCATAACCGATGCAGTGCCACGTAAAGCATTTGCAAAGTTAACTTGAGTGGCATCACCAAGTTGATAACAAACCATGGGGAGAATAACCATCAGACACGCATTAACGACGTTTACGTCCGGAGTAAATATCTTAATCAAAAACTCTCCGGCAAAAATAAATATCAATGATGCACCTAATGCCATAACCAACGTTAGATGATAGCCTGCGAAACCAATACGACGCATCGCCTTAATGTCTCGGCGACCTGAAGCATTGGCTACGAGAACAGACGTGGCTGATCCCAGACTATAATAAAAGCAAAAACCAAGCGTTCCTATACTCAACATCACCTGAAAAGCGGCCAATTCAATTTTGCCAATCCACCCAACAAAGATTGCTGCAACAGAGAATGCCGCCGTTTCAAATACCAATTGCAGAGAAATCGGCAATGAAGTGGTAAAAAGGCGTGATAATTCAGACTTGGTGCATCGAGTTTCAAGCAGTGCATTGCGAACTATACGATATTGCTTGCTCATCATAAAAATTCCGAGAATGCAAGCGACAGAAAACAGTCGCGAAAACAAAGTGGATAATCCGGCACCATAAAGTCCGAGTTCGGGAGCACCAAAATGTCCATAAATCAGCAAATAATTCCCTACAATATTGATGGCATTTGATATCAAAATTATCCACATCGGCATTGACGTTCCCTTCATTCCATAAGAGCACTGAGCAAACACATTAAACAATGCTGTTGGCAATAACCCACACAATATGAGGATGTAGTATGGTTTAATCAATGGCATCAATTCTTCGGGTTGGCCAAGACTATCAATATTGAAATATAACAAACACATTACTGAAATGATTAATAATGTGTATAGCACATTGAGCACTAATGCATTTCTCATCAGTTCACCAATTTCAGAATGCTTCCCCTTGGAAAATAAGGCTCCTACGAGGGGAGTGATACCATAAGAAAAGCCCATACATGCAAGGTTTGCCATATTGAATACATTGTTGACAAACGATGCCGATGATAATTCATTCGTGCCATAATTCCCGACCATGATGCTATCTGCAAAGCCAACAACAATCATACCGGCTTGACCAACAATAATCGGCAGGCCAAGACGTATGATTTGCTGATAATCAGACAGATATTGTTTCAACGTCCCTTTCATAAATGCCCTTCTTCCACTTCAATACACACACGCTCTATTATAGCATCATTCTCATTGGTTTCAGGCTCATATTTATTCTTCAAACTTACGCCAAACAATTTGCCAAATCCTTGCCAAAATGTAGCTCTGAAAGAACCAAGAAATGCTTTTAATATTTCATATCCACTTTGATTGGTTTCACGCTGAATGAGTTTCACTAACAGATTTGCCTGAGACTTGGTAAATTTCTTTAAAACGGGTTTGTATTGATTGAACACTTCGCTTTCCATGTCTTTCAGATGCTGTTCTCGAGCCTCTGTATCAGGCAAGGTTTCAATGTATTCATAAGTCTCGGTCAAGGTTCTGCAAATCAATTTTGCATAAGGCAAAGCTTTCTTCACATCTCGAACCGTACGCCAATAAAACTCTTCTTGTTTCTTTTTCTTAAATTTAAGTTTCGGAAACACAGTTATCGGCATTAAAACAATACGGAAATTAGTGTCACCCTCCGCCGTAATGTCAGTAAACGAACCCCTTATATAGTTAGGTTTGATTACGGGCACGGCATCTTGCGCGCTTATTCGCGTCTCCGAGATTAATACACACAGAATAAATATGGCAATGACCTTGCGCCACATTAATTTTTGAGTTCTTTAGGAGGATAATCAAGCGTATAATGCAGTCCGCGGCTTTCTTTTCGTTCTTTGGCTTGACGCATTATCAAATAACCCACATTAATCATATTTCGTAATTCGCAAATACGTCGTGAGGCATGAGAACTCTTGAATAATTTCTCTGTTTCTTCATAGAGAATGTCAAGACGATTCCAAGCTCTGTCTAGACGCAAATTACTACGGACAATACCTACGTAAGCACCCATGATCTGATTCACCTCTTTTATGCTCTGAGTAATAAGCACCATTTCCTCCGTATGCTTGGTTCCTTCGTCATTCCATGCAGGAATATCCTCACGAAAGTCATAATGTTCAAAGTGAGCAAGAGCATGTTTAGCTGCAGCGTCGGCATAAACAACCGCTTCAATCAAGGAATTTGACGCCAAACGATTTCCTCCATGTAAGCCCGTGCAGCTACATTCACCAACTGCATAAAGTCTGCGAATACTTGATTGACCGTCAATATCCACCTTAATACCTCCGCATAAATAGTGTGCCGCAGGTGCTACGGGGATATAATCTTTTGTAATATCTATATCAAGTTCCAAACAATGCTGATAAATGTTGGGGAAATGCTTTTTTGTTTCTTCGGCATCTTTATGGGTAACATCAAGATACACATGGTCATGACCCAGTAGTTTCATTTCCGAGTCGATAGCTCGAGCCACTATGTCACGCGGGGCCAATGACAAACGAGAATCGTACTTGTGCATAAATTCTTCGCCGTTGCCATTTCTAAGTACTGCACCATAGCCGCGCATTGCCTCTGTGATCAAGAAATTCGGTCTGTCGCCCGGATTATACAATGCCGTTGGGTGAAATTGAATGAATTCCATGTCGGCAACAGTGCCTTTAGCTCGATAAACCATAGCAATGCCATCGCCGGTTGCAACAAGCGGATTCGTGGTTGTCTGATAAACGGCACCTACCCCACCCGTTGCCATAAGCGTGGTTTTAGCCAAAAACGTATCAACAGCACCGGTTTCACAATTTAAAACATAGGCGCCATAACAGGTAATATCCGCAGTTCTGCGCGTTACGAACTTACCCAGATGATGTTGGGTTAAAATTTCTATTGCAAAATAGTTTTCGTAAACGTCAATATTCGGATGAGTTTTTACCTGTTTGATCAACTTTTGTTGAATCTCATAGCCGGTATTGTCTGCATGATGAAGAATACGAAACTCACTATGGCCGCCTTCGCGATGTAAGTCATAACTTCCATTCGTAGTTTTATCAAATTCAACACCCCAATTCACAAGTTCTTGAATTTGAGCCGGAGCTTCGGTAACTACCTTACGTACGGCATCAATATCCGACAGATAATCACCGGCCACCATCGTATCTTGAATATGCTTTTCAAAATTATCAATTTCCAAATTGGTAACCGACGCCACTCCGCCTTGCGCAAGTGCTGTGTTTGCCTCATCAAGAGTTGACTTACACACAAGGGCGACTCGACCTTTATGAGCCACTTTCAGTGCAAAACTCATTCCGGCAATTCCGGACCCTATTACGAGAAAATCATATTTATACGTCATAGTTATTATGCGCTATTGTTTATAACTGCAAAGTTAACAATTTATTTGGCATAGTGATTAAAAAATCGTAATTTTGTGGTCAGTATTTAACGAATTTTTAAGATGAACTACAAGTACTTTATTACCGGTCTTGCACTATGTCTGACTTTTGAGCTAAGCGCAGCTGAAAGGTCAATCCCTCAGAATTATTATAACGGATTGGATGGGAAAACCACGTCGGCTCTGAAAACGGCTGCACATAACGCTATTTCCCCTCACACAAAACATTCCTATAGTTCATTGTGGACATATTTCGAATACACTGACGTATATCCCGGAGGGACTCAGTGGTGGGACATGTACAGTAATGACATTAGATACGTCAGCAATGGCAATACCGGCATGAATAAGGAACACTCGTTTCCCAAAAGCTGGTGGGGAGGTACAAAGAATGAGGCATACTCAGACTTAAATCACCTTTATCCGTCAGAAATACAAGCGAATTCAGCCAAGAGCAACCACCCGCTCGGAGAAGTTGACAGGACAAAATCAGTCAACTTTAATAACGGGTGTTCAATGGTTGGCTATCCCGTCAGCGGTCAAGGCGGCGGTGCAAAATATGTCTTTGAGCCCGATGACCGATATAAAGGCGACCTTGCACGTGCTTATTTTTACGTTGTGACATGTTATCAAGATTATAGTTGGGAAACCACTTATATGGTGCAAAACGGCACCTACCCCACCTTGAATTCATGGAGCGTTGAAATGCTTCTGCGTTGGAGTCGCGAAGACCCAGTAAGCCAAAAAGAAATAGACCGAAATGAAGCAGTCTATACCCATCAAGGGAACCGCAACCCATTCATTGATTTTCCCGAATTGGCCGAATATATTTGGGGAAATAAAATGGGCGAAAAGTTCGTGCTTGCGGAACACATGGGAGGAGGCTCCGGCACAGTCACGCCCGAACCCGAAGAGGAAGCAAAGCTGATCAGCCCGTCACAAAACTTTGTTCTTGAGTTTGGCGAAGTGGCTTATGGTCAAGAAGGCTCCGCTCAACTTCTCATTAAGGGTGAAAATCTGGACGAAAGTTCGAGCCTCAGATTGGCGGTTTACGATAATTCGTCAACTGACGATGCCGCACTCTTTACGATTGACGGAGGATACACTCAAACCGTTTCGACCACAGTGGCAAATACAGCTGCCGGCTTAAGCGTACGAATTGACTATAAACCTACGAGCATTGGTGAACATGAATCGCGTTTGGTCATTTCGCGTGGAGGCTTGACGGGCTCTATCGGCATTGCATTACACGGCACTTGCGTTGAGTTTCCCGAATTGACTGCGCCGAGAGCACTGCCGGCAACTGATATAACCGAGACTTCATATACTGCCAATTGGGAGCTCGTGACTGATGAAGAGGTGGATTATTTTATTGTTAATCGCACTAAATACATTGCAGGCAGCGCAGAAACCGAACAGATTGAAGTGCATGATGAAATGAGCTATACCGTTACTGACTTTTGTGGCTCTGAAAGTTACACGGTTCAAAGCGTACGCTTGGGCGTTTATTCACCGGAAAGCCAAAGCATCAGCGTAATGCCGGGAGGAATCACAAAGGTAGAAACAGACATTCATTTCGGAGTTAACCCTCATGCCGACGGTATTTTAATAACGACGTCTGATGTAATCCCCGTATTAAAGGTTTGCGACATGAGCGGACGCAATATACTGACCGCCACTGACGTTAAAGACAACGATGTAATCGAACTGCGCAACGGTATTTACATTGTGTCTGCATCAGGAGTTGCCAAACCTATTAAAGTTATTGTAAGAAATTAAAATAAGTCTATTAAATAATGAGGGTGTCTCTTTTTGAGGCACCCTCGTTATATTTAAAGGTTATATGTTAGCGCGGCGAGGGTATCTTCGCGCTGCTGCTTTTGGCTGCTATGCAGCTTGTTTGCGATGACCTTGGGTTTGCACCCGGGGTCAATCTACCCTACGGCTAACGCCGTTTCGTATGCTACGAGGTAGGAGGGAAATCGGTTCGAAGGATGCTAAAACTGACTGCAAGCCAAGCGGAAGCCGAGGCAGCTGTAGCCGAAGTCGGGAATGTACTTGTTACGATGCGAAACTCGACAATCCTGCACGTTCAAAGCGGCAACATACTTACCAATATAATAATCTCTCAGAGTAACCTCATGGGTAGGATATTCGTCGGAATCGGAAGTTCATTGATCAGCTGTGGCGCCCATGGTAAATGTGCCGCCCTCTACCTGAACCATATCCGAGTATAGGAGTGCATCGAATATTTTTCTCTCCAGAACTTCATCAACATCTGAATTTCACAATTACCCCCCCCATTTGTTAATCTTTGTTAAGATTATTTCAAGATATGATACATTTCCCAATGTGAAAACATTTGCGAGAAAAAATGTGTTATTTGATTATAATTATCTCTTAAAAAAGTTGTAATTTTGCAAAATATTAGACTATATAATCAAATGAATTTGCGTCGTTTACTTTTCGTTGTCCTTATTGCTCTCGGCATGAATATTACCATGTCGGGAAGGAATATTCCCGCCGGGTATTATTCCTCAATTGACGGAAAAAGCACATCTACTTTAAAGACAGCTCTGCATTTGATTATCAACCCACACACGGAAATCAGCAGTTATAGTAATCTGCCAAGATATTTTGAATACACTGACGTTTATCCGGATAGCAGAAGATGGTGGGATATGTATAGCGACATTCCTCGATATGCACCGAGTTTCTCGGGGTTGAATCGCGAGCACTCGTTTCCGAAAAGTTGGTGGGGCGGCGACACTGATATTCCTGCATACATTGATTTGAACCACCTCTACCCCTCCGATATGCACGCCAACTCTGCTAAGAGTAACTATCCGCTCGGCATAGTTGACAAAACAAAAACACCGAAGTTTGACAATGGGGTTACCCTGGTCGGCACTCCGGTCACAGGTCAAGGCGGAGGATGTGCCTATGTGTTTGAACCGGCAGACGAATATAAGGGAGATTTTGCCCGCACATATTTCTATATGGTGACGTGCTACCAAAATCTATCCTTCACAACACTCTATATGCTCATCAACGGGAGTTATCCGACACTGAATTCATGGAGTCGCGACTTGCTGTTGAAATGGCACAAACAAGACCCTGTGAGTCAAAAAGAAATCGACAGAAACGAAGAAATTTGGGGATATCAGAATAATCGCAACCCATTTATCGATTTTCCGGAACTCGCAAACTATATATGGGGAGATAAAATGGGCGAAGCTTTTATTCTCAGCGAACACATAAACGGATATATCCCGGTTGGAGACCCGACACTTATAAACCCGACTCAAGGAACAAACCTTGACTTCGGCGAGGTTGCCATGGGCACATCTTCCTCTGCAAAGTTATTGGTTCATGGCGAAAACTTAAAAGAAAACTCCAACCTACGCCTAACCATTTATGATAATTCTGAAACTACCGATGCGGAATACTTCAGTATGGACGGGGGCAAGCAAACGTCAGTCTCTGCATCTGCAGCAAATTCACCCGAAGGAGTGTGGATAACTATACAATATGAGCCAACAACTCTCGGGACTCACTCCACACGGTTAGTGGTTTCGGGGGGAGGCATTACGGGCAGTGTCGGTATAGGGCTTAGGGGAGAGTGCCTGCCGATGCCAAAGTTATCCGCCCCGACGGCTACCGCAGCCACGAATATAACCACGACTTCATACGTTGCCAACTGGACACCGGCAGAAGGAGAAGAAGTTGACTATTACATAGTGAACCGCACTCGTTATTCAAATGGGGGTGCAACAACCGAACAACTGCCAGCCGAAGATACATATTTGCAAATTGAAGACTTCTCGGGCTCGGAAAGCTATACGGTGCAGAGCGTTCGATTGGGGATATATTCTCCTGAAAGTAATAGCATCACTGTTTCTCCGGCTTCAATTACCGGAGTGGAAAGCATTCCGGCATTTGGATACAATGCGTATCCGGGCGGTATTATAATTACATGCTCTGAAACACTTCAAAATGTTCGCATATTTGAGCCTACCGGTCGTTGTGTTCGTACCATTCAGGAAGTTCATAATAATGATATTATTGAGTTACCCAACGGGATTTATATCATTACAGCAAACGGCACTAATAAACCGATTAAAGTCAATGTAAGAAATGAGTGATTCCTATGGCGCAAATACCAACTGAACATCAACAAGAAATCAGAGAACGAATACGGCAATTGATTGCACTGTTAGGAGTGTCGCAGAGTCGATTTGCCAACTTTTTAGGGATAAGTGCCGCAAATATGTCAAAACACCTCAGCGGCAAACTCCCCGTCACTCATGGGCTCATCAATCGGATTTGTTTGGATTACGGCGTTGCTCGCCAATGGCTACTGAAAGGAGAAGATATGCCTTTTGCCAAAAGCGAAGGTGATAATCTGCACGAAACCGAAGGCAAATTAACCAAACAAGGTATTCCGGTTTATGACATAGACGTCACTGCCGGATTCGGCTCCCTTGAGAGATGTTTTACAGAGGACAGCATTACGGGGTATATGTCTTTACCCTTTTTAAATAATTCAGACAATGAACGCATTGTGCGCGTTAGTGGCAATAGTATGGAACCATCAATTCCGGATGGGAGCTATATTGCCATTCGTGAGGTTCAATGCGACACAATATTTTGGGGACAGGCCTACGTTATTGTTTTAGACGATTATCGTATGGTGAAAATTATCAGGCGACATGCAGATTCTACCAAAATCATTCTCCATAGTGATAACCCTGATTATGATGACATCGAAGTCCGGAAAGATAAAATTATAGGGCTTTACAAAGTTGACACGATTATAAACTTTACAGCAACCTCTTGAAACCAATATAAGATTATGAAGAATAAACTGACTCATTTCACATTAATCGGCTCTCTGTTCTTGGCATTCTCAGTAAATGCAGCCGACATCAAAAACTTAAAAGCAGGCACTCTGAAAGATGCCGGCATATCCGAAAAGGAGACTACACTGAAAGTATCCGGCCAAATGGATGCCTCCGACTTCTTTTATATTTTTGATAATCTCAATGAACTGACAGAATTAAACATATCTGAAGTTGAAATCATCGCATACTCCGGGAAACCGCTGAATTATACCGGACTATCATCATCGCCGGCAAATACCCTACCCGCCTACTCATTAACCGGGCTGACTAATTTATCTTCGATTACTTTGCCAACCAATCTTCAGGGCATCGGGAAAGGCTCGTTGAGCGGTACAGGAATAACAGTGTTGAGTGTTCCCAATAAAGTAACAACAATAGAAGACTACGCCTTCATGCGCTGCGCAAACTTGGAGAGCATTGAAATCCCCGAGAGCGTAACGTCTTTAGGGGAACGCGCATTTGCTTATTGCCCCGAGTTAAAAACAGTTACCATTTCAGCCACTCTACAATCGATTCCCGAAGGTCTTTTTGAGGCATGCGGCGGATTACAAGATATCAGCCTTGAATATTTAGCACAATGTACGGAAATCGGTCCATGGGCTTTAGCTGAATGCATGGGATTGGAAACTCTCGTTTTACCTCAAAACTCTCAAATTATTAATGACGCTGCGTTATATGGCGCATCCGGAATCAAATTGTTAAAATTACCGGAATCGGTTTCTTATATCGGCAATAACGCTATGACGGCAATGTCCGCACTCAACACGTTGAATGCGTCAGACGTCATTGCCGTTCCGGAGCTCGGAGAGAACGTTTGGGGTAGAATGGATAAAAGCTCGGTTACTTTGGTAACGCCTAACAATCAAACCGATGACTATAAAGCCGCTGAACAATGGAATGAGTTCAACATAATATCGAAAGACGAATGGCAAAGTTCTACTCAAAACATCAGTTCAGAAATTAATGAAAGCCGCTTGAGCGTAAAACTCACGAATAGTGAACTATATGTAACCGCTGAGAATTCATATCTCGGAGTTGTCAGCATATATAACGTAAGTGGAAACCGCATTGCAACTTCAGTAGCCGAAAACACCGCAAAGTTCAATATCGCCAATTGGACTCCGGGTGTTTATTTGATTGTGACATCAAAGGGCGTAGCTAAAGTGTCAATCTAACTATCTATGGGTAAAAACAAATTACGCAAATTCGCTGAAATGGAGCAGTTGCCAAGAGTGCTCCAATTCCCCTTCTCAAAAATTAAAGATGAGGGGTTCCCCATGAAAGGGAAATGGCACTCCGACTTCTTTGGCAATGATAATCCTATCGTTTTGGAATTAGGATGCGGACGTGGAGAATACACCGTGGGATTAGCGCGCGAATTTCCTGACAAAAATTTCATAGGCATTGACATCAAAGGAGCAAGAATGTGGGCCGGAGCAAAAGAGGCTCATCTCAATAATATGACCAATGTAGGTTTTTTGCGAACAAACATTGAACTTCTGTCTCATTTCTTTGCCACGGGAGAAGTTGCTGAGATTTGGATAACATTTCCTGATCCTCAGATGAAAAAAACGCGCAAGCGATTGACTGCAACCAACTTCCTTGAAATGTATCGGAAAATTTTGTGCAACAATGGCGTGATTAACCTCAAAACGGATAGCCCCTTTTTATTTGAATACACATCAAGAGTCGTTGCCGAAAATTCACTTCCTGTTTGTAAGAAATTATCAGATGTGTATGCCGAACCAAATGCGGTTGACAGAATTCTGAATATCAGAACTCATTATGAGAAACAATGGCTTTCGCGTGGCTTAACTATAAAATATATTGCGTTTAATCTTCCCGAAAACAAACCATTAATTGAACCTTTTGCCGACGATATAGAATTTGACACCTATCGCAGCTACGGCAGAAACTATAATGAACCAAAAGATAATGACACAGCAAACTTTATATCCGAATTTAATAATTGATGCACTGAGGACAGTGCGTTATCCCGGCAATGGAAAAAATATTGTGGAACTTAACATGATTGCCGATGATATGCGTATCAACGGACGCCGGGTTGAGTTCTCATTAATATTTGAAAAGCCAACCGATCCGTTTATAAAATCGGTGGTTAAAAGCGCTGAAGCGGCAATATTAACGCATGTGGCTTCAGACATTGACATTAAAGGAAACATTAAGGTTCAAACGATAAAAGAAATCCCCCAGAAACCGGTGGCAAAAGTCTTGCCCGGAGTGAAAAACATCATCGGAGTAAGCTCAGGGAAAGGCGGAGTTGGCAAAAGCACAATTGCAGCCAATCTGGCAGTTTCACTTGCAAGACTCGGTTTTAAAGTTGGACTTCTTGATGCAGACATCTTCGGTCCGTCAATGCCCAAGATGTTTGGAGTGGAAGATCAACAACTGTATATGCATGAAGTCGATGGCCAAGACCTCATCGTTCCGGCTGAAAATTTTGGTGTTAAACTATTATCTATCGGATTCATGGTCGATAGAAATAAACCGGTTTTATGGCGCGGCTCCATGGCTTCAAACGCATTGAATCAACTTATAACCCAAGGAGATTGGGGCGAATTGGACTATTTCATCATTGATATGCCGCCGGGCACCAGTGATATTCATCTAACGTTAGTACAAACACTCGGAATTACCGGAGTCGTAGTCGTTAGCACACCGCAAGAAGTTGCTTTAGCCGATGCCCGAAAAGGTATAGCCATGTTTATGGACCCGAAAGTCAACGTCCCGGTATTGGGTCTTGTTGAAAATATGGCATGGTTTACCCCTCTCCGCCATCCCGATGAAAAATATTTCTTATTCGGGAAAAATGGTGCGAAACATTTGGCAGAAGAACTTGGCGTCACCCTCTTGGCTCAAATCCCGTTGGTTGAAGACATTTGCAGCCATGCAGATTCCGGAGCACCAATAGCGTTATCCGACAACATTGAAGGGGCGGCATTCCTTCAGTTGGCAGGAGCTGTTCGCGATGAAGTTAATCGCAGAAATAAAGAACTGCCACCGACTAAAAAGGTTGAAGTCACAAAAAGATAAACGAAATGTCTCACAAACAACGGCGCAGATACTCGGATAAAATATCATGGTTTAGAACCATACTTCTCATAGGAGTTTCCTTGGTTCTATTGTTTTGTATTTTTACCGCATACCGTCAGATTGATGCACAAGACAATTCTCATAGCCCCTCGGGAACAAATGAGCCGATTGGGAACTTACTCTTAGTGAAAAGCAATCCTAATCTTTGCGGAGAAATACTTGATTATGACTATTTTCATGTAAATTTTAATGCCGAGGCCCATATCCCCAACTGGGTGTGTTGGGAACTCACTGCCGCTGAAACGTCAGGGGAAGAAGAGCGCGGAAACTTTCAAACAGATGAAAGGGTCAAAGGGTGTGCCAACTCTAAAGATTACACCAAAAGCGGCTATGACCGTGGACACATGGTGCCTGCCGCCGATATGAAATGGAGTGATGACGCCATGAATTCATGCTTCTACATGACCAATATTTGTCCGCAATCACATTCACTCAATAGTGGCAGCTGGAAAAAATTGGAAGAAAAATGCCGCTTATGGGCGCAAGTTGATAGCGCAATCGTAATCGTATGCGGTCCGATATTCGAGCCCAAACCGGATGAATATATCGGACAAAATCAAGTTGCAGTCCCCAAGGCATTCTTCAAAGTCATCTGCTCTCCATACTCTAAACCGCCTCGCGGCATCGGCTTCATCATGCCAAACGGCAAAGTGGCAGGAGGATTACAAAAAGCAGCTGCTACCATTGATGAAGTAGAGGCCGCGTCCGGGCATGATTTCTTCTATGAACTGCCCGACAGTATTGAAAATGCCATAGAATCAGAATGCCGTTTCCACTATTGGAGTACACTGAAACCACAATGAATTCATATACATCAACAATATGTGCAATATCCACTCCACCCGGCGTTGGAGGAATTGCAACAGCACGGATATCCGGACCCGAAGCAATAAAAATAGCGCAGAGCATTTGGCGAGGCAAGCCGCTCACTGAATGCAAAAGCCATTCCGCTCACTATGGCACAATCTATGACCCGACCTCCGGGGAAGACTTAGATACCGGTGTTGCCACCCTATTCTTTGCGCCGAATTCATTCACCGGAGAAACCGTTGTTGAACTAAGCGTTCATGGTTCACGCTGGATTCAACGTGAACTCATCAACCTACTAATTCGACAAGGCGCCACTATGGCCGACAGAGGCGAATTTACGCGTAGAGCCGTCGCAAATGGGAAACTTGATTTAGCAGAAGCAGAGGCCGTTGCCGATATGATCTCAAGTTCTTCAAGAGCAATTCAGAGAATTGCCATGTCGCACATGAAAGGCCATTATTCAGCACATTTAGAAAGTCTTCGCACCAAACTCCTTGAACTTTCAGCTCTCGTAGAACTCGAATTGGATTTCAGTGAAGAAGACGTTGAATTTGCCAATCGAAGCCACCTTTTAACCTTGGCAAATGAGATAAAAGAAAAAGTTGACTCGTTAGCTACATCTTTCTCCACGGGTCAAGCCATTAAGAACGGCATACCCATAGCAATAGTTGGCGCAACAAACGCCGGAAAATCCACATTGCTTAACCGAATTCTCGGCGAAGACAAAGCCATTGTTAGTGACATACACGGCACCACTCGCGACACCATAGAAGACACCATTGAACTCTCAGGCACCCTATTCCGATTTATTGACACCGCCGGACTACGAGCGACCACAGATGCCATAGAAAAAATTGGCATTGAACGCAGTCTGAAATCTGCAAATATTGCATCATTGATTATCTGGGTAATAGACACATCGGATTATAAAAATATCAATGAAACGTGGCAAGAACTTTCCGCCAATATCGGTGAAAACGTACCATTGATTGCCGTACTTAACAAAACAGATAAAACCCAAGACTGCCCTATCCTACCCGATAGAATTTCCGCAACCATTAAGTTATCTGCCCTCTATGACTCAAACATCAATCCACTAATCAATAAAATCGTAGAATTAGTAGCTCCCACAGACTTCACCCCTGAATTAACCATCACTAACGCTCGTCACTACGAAGCATTGACACGAGCATCGGAATCTACATCAAGAGCCATCAACGGACTCATGTCCAATCTGCCCGGCGACCTTCTCGCTCAAGATTTACGTGAAACCGCATTCCACCTCTCCTCAATCACAGCCCCCGTAACCACTCCCGACCTCCTCAATCACATCTTCGCCAACTTCTGCATCGGCAAGTAAATTTGCATACCAATAACAAACGATGATAAAACATTTTATCACAAAGCGCTCATTTTGAGCGCTTTTTTTGTGTATAGTGATTAAGTGGTTTATCACTGTTTATCATCGTTACGCAATATTTCTTCGCCCTATTTCACCCCCAATGTCCAATGTCATCATTCAAGAAAATTTTAAGTGCTTGATTGAGCGGATTTTGCAATGAAGTGCAACGAGGTGCAATGGAGTGCAATGGGCTGCAATGAAATGGCGAAATAAATTCTACATTCTACACGAAAGTATCATTTATCCCATCTAGGACATCGTCAGTGAAAATTTCGCCGGTTATTTCGCCTAGGTTGTGGACACCTCCCAAATATCGCTAATATGAGCAAGATTGAAGTTAAAAAAGTTTGTCAGTTTTGCGGCAAAGAATTTATCG
>SUXJ01000013.1 GCA_015061005.1 Bacteroidales bacterium | reverse complement strand
AGAACTACGAGGAGACCGAATAAACCGATTGTGCCTTTGATGAGGTGAGCAATGCCCCAAGTGATTGTTCCGAGGAACATAAAGACTGACATCGCAAGTTGGCTGAGGCTCATAAACTTATCCATATCACTTCTCAATTACTTCGTTAATACTATCAATCACGTTCTCAAGGTCAGTAATAATGCTATCAAGTTCATCTACATTCTCTTCCATCGTCTCGCCTCTCTCTGTGCATTGGATACCCTCGGGAAGATTGTCAAACGCTTCCTGTTCTTCATCTTTGATAGTTTCCAATTCTTCCATCTGTGCTGTAAGCACTTCTACAACCTTTTCGAGTTGTTTTCTTCTTGCCTTATTCATATTAGAAATCTGCTTTTAATTTGAGTTGTCTTAATACTTCTTTCAGTTCGCTGTCGGTGTATCTCTCGGCAATGCCACGAGGTACGCAGTTGTGGTTCATTGCTATTGTAATAGCACGTTCCCTTGAAACCTTTGGAGTTCTTCTTCTAATCATAGCGTTATGCAATTCGGGTTACTACTACGACACGTCTTTCACGGTCTGTCTCGGTCTTGTATGTTCTGTTCCACTTGAAACCGAGCATACTCGCCATACTTCTTGCTGTGGTGCAGAGTGATGCAGGGAACTCCTTGCGCTCTCCGATTTTCATAGGCTCTAATTCGCCTGTAATAGTCTTTTTTTTAGCCATTTTTTCGGTCATTTGAAGTTTAATGTTTAACTTTATGGTGCAAATGTAGTGTTTATTGAACAATCCTGCAAGTTTTATGGACATTATTTTTCAAGAAAATGAAACTTTTTTGAACATTAAATACGTAACTCTATGGATTTCAGACTGTTAAATAAACTTGTAAGTGAAAGTAAAATGGGCAAGGCTCAGATAGCGGAAATGGCAGAAATTTCGAGAACAACACTCGATAACGCCCTCAATGGTGCTGATATTAAGATTTCGACCATTGAAAGCCTTGCAAAAGTGTTGGGGGTAAGTCCGAGTATCTTCTTCGGCGGTGATAGCACCGTTGATGAAGAGAACTTGAATATGTATGAACGTGAGATTAAACGTCTGCAAACTTTATTGGACAATCAAAGGAAGTCCACCAAAGTTGTAGTCGAACTTGACGTTACGCAGGACGAGTTTATCAAAATGGGATTAAAGGACAAAGTAATTCAGATATTGAATAAATGATTATGACAGTAGCCGAGTGTAAGGAAAAAGCAGAAAAACTGCTGAATGAATACATAGAAAATAAAGATAACGCCTCATTTGATTGGCAGAGAATAGAAGACATCAAAGATGAGTTTCTACATTTAGTGTATTTCTTTAGTCCTAATATACCAATGCTTAAAGAAATGCAAACAGCGGACGTTGAATATCCCGGATTTACAAAATACGGTAAAAGACCGGAAAAATATATGAAACGATTTATTCATTACCTTGATGAGTTCTGTAAAGATGAATAGACCGAATACACGCATTACTATATCGGAAGTAATGAAAATATTGTTTTTCGTACTCGCGTTGATTGTGGCGTTTCTGTTCGCCCTCAACGGACGATATATGATGATTGATGATGATTATTATTTAGATAAGTGGAAAAAAGAGGTTAGAAGCGTAGATGAATTGATAAAATAACAGTGCTGACACATTGTTGTACGACATTTTATAACTCGCTGAAAGGCAGACCGAAATTACAGCTGCTCAGGCTGCCATCGAAGAATAATCCGAGATAGCTGATAATAGTAAAAGCAGGCTGCAACTTGTGGGACGTTGCAGCCTGTTTCTTTACGGCCCACCAGCGAAAACCACACACGAAATTCAGTAAACCGATTGTAAGACACAACATTAGGTAAAAGATGACGCTTGTTTATGCATATCTCATTGAGATAGAAATGCTTGAAGCACTTGTGGTTAGACATGTGAAAGATAATAAGTATGGTCATTATCTCAGCGTCACTCATGCGGTTTGAGCGAAAATTATGGCGTTTCCCGGTATTGGAGGGATTCAAGCCTCTGCGTTTCTGCATTTGATTAAAAACTTTGCAGAATTCATCTGCCATTACGAAAATTTCTGTAACTTTGTCGTCGGTGAGCATAGCGATAATTGTATTTGCCTTATTTTTAGCACTTTAAAGTTAATACTTTTATCGCTAATCACCAAATTTTCAACTACTTATATTTCATCGAACTCACGTTATATTTATATGAAAAATTTACTTTCTACACTCATCGCAGTTTGTATTACTGTTTGCAGTATGGCACAAACTCAAGACCACCTTTCATTCAAAGGTATTCCTATCACAGGCACTATGACATCATTTTGCCAACAACTAAAGGATAAAGGTTTTACTCAGATTGATAGTGATAACAACATCACATTATTCACCGGCGATTTCACCGGCGAAACCGCGACGGTTGGTGTTGTTGCAACAGATGACGGTAAAAATGTATTTAGGGTTGGTGTTTTATTCGACCCTTCTGGAGAATGGAATACTTTGGAAAATACCTACGATTATTACAAAAAGTTATATACTCGTAAGTATGGAGAACCAAAAATTTCAATAGAAAAGAATCCTGCATATACAGACTCAAATGCGTTAAAAATGGCAGAAGTTCATCAAGGTACTGTTGTTTGGGGCAGTGCTTGGGAAACAAAAGGCGGAACTATTGAAATTTCAATTGAGAAATCAAGTGAAGCTTTCGAGGGAATAGTCGTTATCCGTTATAGCGACACTCAAAATGTAGAGGCTAAAATTCAAAGTGATATGGATGATATTTAAAATACTCATATTTGTAACATATAACATTCAGACCTCGGAGCGATGCTTCGGGGTTGCTTTTTAGGCACTTGGCAAGTAACCGTTTTCTGTTATTCTCTTTCCCTATTGACATACAATGATGTGCCTTTAATTCTTGGTTTGACTCTCACAAGGAGCGAGCCGAGTGGTTTTTATTTTCCGTTATAGCGTAACTCTTCACCCTACTGCAAAGGATTTTAATGGGATATTGGAAAATTATTTGTAAATTTGCACATAATATCTAATTTACAATACGTTTCTCATTATGACCCTTAAATCGAAGGCACTTGTTGCCGCAGTGGCATTAGTGAGCAGCATTGCTGTGAATGCCCAAACTGTAACTTACAAGCTTCGCGGAGCCGATAAGGCTGATGCAGATGCTGTTGCTTGTCTTGAGCAAGCATTACCCATTGCCAAGAATGGCTCTGTTGAAATCATCATCGGCGAGGCCGGTGACAAAGCAGTGAAACAGTATGCCAATCTCATTCCGACCACTGCCGAGGGCTTCTATTTGTTGACCTCGCCCTCAAAGGTTGTCATTGCCGGACGCGATGGTGCCGGCACATTCTATGGCGTGCAGCAATTCCTACAGATGGCAGATAAGCAAGCCGTTACCGAGAGTTCAGAGGCTCCGGCAATTGCTCTTCGCGGCGTAATCGAGGGCTTCTATGGTAATCCTTGGAGCTTTGAAAACCGCATGAGCCAGCTTAAATTCTATGGTGAGAACAAAATGAACGTCTATGTCTATGGACCGAAAGACGACCCCTATCATCATTCTCGCTGGTATGAACCCTATCCCACCGACAAAGCGGCAGAGCTGGCAGAACTGGTGAAATATGCCGCTAAAAATAAGGTTAAGTTCACATGGGCCATGCACCCGTCTAACTCAATCGAAACGGACGAGGATCGCGCAAAGGCACTGAAAAAATTCCAACTCATGTATGACCTCGGCGTGCGCTCCTTTGCCATTTTCTTCGACGACATCAGCGCAAAAAGCGTTGACACTCAAGTTGACTACCTCAACTTCTTGGACCGCGAATTCGTGAAGAAACACTCCGACGTAGAGTCTCTCGTTGTCTGCCCAACAATCTATAACCGCGCTTGGAACAGCGGCAACTACCTCGACACTATGGGCAAAGGTCTTAACCCGGACATCAAAATCATGTGGACCGGCAACAGCGTTTGCGACATGATTGACGAAGCCGACTGCGATTGGTTCAGCGAACAAACCGGACGCCTGCCTTTCATTTGGCTCAACTACCCCGTAAACGACTACGGTCTGCATAATCAGCTGCTCGGCCCCGTGGTGGGCAACGACCCTAAATTGGCCAAGAAAGTCAGTGCATTCTGCTCCAACCCCATGCAATATGCCGAGGCGTCAAAAGTTGCCCTCTACTCTCTTGCCGACTTCGCTTGGGATCCCGACAACTTCGATGCTCAAGCCGTATGGGAACGCTCCCTTGCTTCATTGATGCCCGACCACGTTGACGCATTCCGCACTTTCTGCCTCAACAATGTTGACGTCGGCGTAAGCGTCCACGGACTGCGTTTCTACGGTGAAACCCCCGACTTCAAATCACTTAACGAAAGCCTCCCCACGCTCTACTCCAACGATCCTGCCGACATATTCAAAACCATGGGTGCCATCACGTCTTACGAGCGCTACTTCCAAAGCCGCGTTGACGCCGCTCAAGAGCTCCTCGATGCCGCCGACAGCGGAAACCTGCTGCTCACCGAAATTCGCGAATGGATCTCCGCGCTCGCTATTCAAGGCTATCAGGGCTTGGATCTCTGCAAAATGGCTGAGGCCCTGACCAACGGCAACACTCAGCAATTCATCGACGCATACCGCAGCTATACCGATTGGACCGAAAAAGCGTTCAACAACGTTTCGCGCGACTTCCCCGGCTCAATTCAGAGCGTAAGAGTTCAAACCGGCACTCTCTACGTTGCTCCTTGGATTAAAAACACAGCTGCCGAATTGGCCGACGCCTTCAAGAAATCCGGAGTCGAATATCCCGAAGACCTCTTCCCGAAACAACTCCTTGAAAACGGATCTTACTATATCAAATACAACGGCTTGATTCTCGGCAACCCGAATGCCGGCGGTCGCGGCGGCAAACCCGTGTTCCAAGCCGAAATCGACGACATCAACCCCAACCGCCAAGAGTGGGTTCTGAAACTCGATGCCGTTACCGGTCGCTATGAAATCCGCAACTCAAAAGACGACCGCTATATCAACGAACTCTGCAACTTCGGTGTAAACCCATACTCTGCCGACTGGAACACCTACATCATCACCAAAAATGATGAAGGCAAGTTTGCAATACAAAATGCTGGCAGCGGCGGCGACGCTTACTGGGGCGTAAACGGCGATGTTATCGCACCCGGAGCTCCCGCTAACGCTCGCTACGTATTTGAATTCATTCCCGTAACCAAATAATCAACACCATGAACTTAAAAATATATTTAGCATCATTTGCTATGGCTGCAGCACTCTCAGCAGCCGCTACACCCTCGGTCATCTTCCCGAATCCTCAAGAAGAAACTGTTGGCGCCACTGCGTTCTCCTCATCTGAAGCCACATACCGCTTAACTGGTGCCGAAACAGCCGACCCTCAAGCCGTGGCCGCGCTCAGCGCCAAGCTCGCCCTCAACGCTGCCGGCACCATTGAAATCATCATCGGCGAAAACGGAGATGCAGCCGTTAGCACCGTCAGCGCAAAAATCCCGTCAAACCCTCAAGGCTACTACCTTAAAGTGGAAGCCGACAAGGTATATATTGCAGGCACCGACGACGCAGGAACATACTATGGCGTGCAATCATTCCTCCAACTGACCTCTCAGCCCGAAGTCCCCACCATCGAAGTGCGTGACTGGCCCACAACTGAAGTGCGCGGCGTAATCGAGGGCTACTACGGCAACCCTTGGAGCCATGAAGACTGCATTGACATGTGCACCTACTTCGACCAAAACAAGATGAACACCTTCATCTATGGCCCGAAAAATGACTCATATCATCATGGCAGCGGAGTCTTTACCCCCTACCCTGAAGATCAAGCCGAAAACCTTCGCCAACTCGTGCAAGAAGCCGCTGCTCACAAGGTTGACATCGTTTGGGCAATGCACCCTGGCAACAACAACGACGGCGACAACCTTGCAAAAGCAAAAGCCAAACTCGAAGCCATGTATGAACTCGGCTTCCGTCGCTTTGCTGTATTCTTCGACGACATCACAGCCAATAGCGTTCAAAAACAAATCGACTTCCTGAACTATCTTAATGCAGAAGTGGTAAAAGCTAAAAGCGACATCAAGGGGCTGATCATGTGTCCCTCCGAATACTGCATCAGCTTTGCCGGCGGAGCGAACACCTCAAGCACATATCTCAACAGCCTCGGTGCCGGGCTCGACAGCGACATCGACATCATGTGGACCGGCTGGCAAGTCGTAGATATGCAGCTCGGACCGTCCTGCGACTGGTTCACAAACAAAACGGGTCGCAAGCCCTTCATCTGGCATAACTACCCCTGCTCGGACTATGGCAGCCGCCCCCTGCTCATGTGCCCCTACGAACCCGCCGATGCCGACCTCTACACCAAAATTTCAGGCTTCACCGCCAACCCGATGGAGTTCTACGAAGCCTCTAAAGTTGGACTCTACGGCATGGCTGACTTCGCTTGGAACCCGGCTAAATATGACCCGTGGGAATCATGGGAAGAATCCGTGCAGTTCATTATGCCCGACAATGCCGACGCATTCCGCACATTCTGCTACAGCCACTTCAACTATCCAGCTCCAAAGACCCACGGTGGTCCCATAATCTACGGCGAAACGCCCGAGTTCAAAGCCCTGATTGACGAAAAAACGTTTAACGCAGAAAATGCTGCCGACTACGCTGCTTACTTCCAAAAGCAGCTCGATGCCGCCGTTGAACTGCGCGCTTTGACCAACAATCGTCTCGTCGTTGAGCTCACCGAATGGATGGAAAACTTCGAGCTCCAAGCTCGCCGCGGCATTGCTCTGACTGAAATGCAAAAAGCCATATCAGAGCAAAATGGCGAAGCGTTCCTCAGCAGCTACACCGCCTATGCCGACTACACCAAGACCGCCGATGCCCTGCTCAGCCGCTACTTCGACGGATCACTGCGCTGGATGAAACCTTTCTGCGGTTCGCAATACGTTGAACCCTTTATAACCAACACAGTTGAATATCTCATCGAAGATTTCAAGAAACTCGGCATCGACTATCCCGACGGACTCTTCCCGGCGCGCGTTCTCGAAAGCGGTGCTTACCACATAATGTACAACGGTCGATACCTCACAAACCGCAACGGATCTTCGAACCCCACATGGGTTAAAGACATCGACAATATCAACCCCAACCGTCAAGTTTGGAACATTCGCTACGTGCCCGAAACCGGACGCTACTCTATCCACTCTGCCGAAGACGGTCGCTATGTCAACGAACTCGGAGACTTCGGTGTAAACCCATACTCTGACGACTGGAACACCTACTTATTCACTCCGTTAGGCGGAATGTGGGCAATCCAAAATGCCGGACGCAGCGGCAACTCTTTCTGGCAAATCAGCGGAGCCCGAGTAGAAAAAGGCTCTAATACGGACTATAACCCGAAGAACTTCGTATTCCTCTTGGTGCCCGCAGGTAGCGAAATTCCAGAAGCACCCGAGACCGTGTTCACCGAAGGCGACTACGTAATCAAAAACGCACAAGGTCAGTACATGACTCGCAACACCGACAACACCCTTGAATTCAAAAACCCAAGCACAACAGGTGCAAAGATAAAATCCACCCAAAAGTGGACCATCACCGTTGACTCCGAAAGCAACCGAATGAAAATCAGTCAGGGCAGTCGCTTTGTCAACGAAAAACCAGTAATCAGCACCAACGAATACTACTCATCTTGGAACTCCTACAAGCTCTATGAGCGCAACGGCAAATGGGCAATCCAAAATGGCGGTGAAGCCGGAAATAACTTCTGGATTATAACCGAAGACGGCGGCATGACCAACGAAAGCCGCAACCTCGCCGACGCTTTCGAATTTGTCATCGTATCATTAGAGGAAGAAGAAAGCGGCATAACCGAAATTACCACACCCGACTCTGACCGTGAAATTATCTTTGACCTACAAGGTCGCCGAGTTCTTAACCCGACTCACGGGCTCTATATCATCAATGGCCAAAAGGTCCTCAAGTAAATGACTCCCACAAGACGTTACAACCTTTTCAACAATGCTCTCGGCTGGCTATGTTTCATCATAGCAGCCGTGAGCTATTTGCTCACTCTCGAGCCAACCGCATCATTCTGGGATTGTCCCGAATTTATAACTCAAGGCTACAAACTTGAAGTAGGTCACCCACCGGGCAACCCGATTTTCATGCTCACTGCACGCTTCTTCATCAACTTCGTCGGAAGCGACCCGGGAGCAGTGGCTTGGGCGGTCAATGCAATGAATGCCCTGCTGAGTGCCGCAACTATCTTGCTGCTGTTCTGGACCATCACCCACTTGATGCGCAGACTTCTCAACGGCTACAAACCGCTTGAAGAACTCTCTGTTGCTCAGCAGATTGTAATCTTTGCCTCAGGCCTCACAGGTGCTCTTGCTTACGCTTGGAGCGACACTTTCTGGTACTCTGCCGTTGAGGGCGAAGTTTATGCGTTCTCATCTTTCTGCACAGCATTAGTTTTCTGGCTGATACTGAAATGGGAAAACCGCGCCGACATGCCCCACTCTGACCGATACCTGATTCTGATTGCATACGTAATCGGCGTAAGCATCGCAGTCCATCTCCTTAACCTCTTGTGCATTCCGGCCATTGTTTTGGTTTTCTATTACCGTAAATTCAGCAACACCAACGCCAAGGGGTCTATTCTCGCCCTACTTGTCAGCTTCGTGATTGTTGCCCTGATACTCTATGGTCTCGTGCCCGGATTTATCGAAGTGGCTCAGTACTCCGAACTGTTCTTTGTCAATGTTCTTGGCATGAACTACAATATCGGTGTTCTCATCTATGCCATACTCACCGTTGCTTGCTTCATTTGGACCATATCCGAACTATATCGCCAAGAATCCGCTACGCGCATCAAGATTTCATTTGCGCTATCTATTTTGATGAGTGGCATCCCCTTCATCGGATCTTCTCTTTGGATTCCGGTATTGGTCATGACAGCCTTACTCGTATGGCTCCAAGTGGCAAAAAAACTGCAAATTCGCATACTTAACATTGTGACTTTGAGTATTTTTGTAATCTTTATCGGATATTCAAGCTACGCTCTGCTGCTTATTCGCTCATCGGCAGATACTCCCGTAAACCAAAATGCGCCCGACAACGTATTCTCCCTTGCCTCATACCTCAATCGTGAACAATACGGAGAATCGCCTTTGCTCTACGGAACAACTTTTAAAGCAGAAGTGAAATACGACAAAAGAGGTCGCAGCATATCTTCGGAGACATTCACCCGTATGAAAGCCGTGCCTAATGCCGACGGTTCCTATAAGCCGCATTACGACAAGGTTCCGGGAGCGCCGGACTACGAATACGTTTCCGAACTATGCACTCTCTTCCCCAGAATGTATGACTCGCGCCATGCCTCCGGCTATATGCGCTGGGGCGGATTTTCCGAGGCCGACATGAAACAAGTCCGGTTTAAGAATTTCAGCCACGAAGCCAACGCCGAAACATGGCAAACCGCTCTCTGCCCAACCTTTGGACAAAACATAAGCTACTTTGTCAACTACCAATTGGTACACATGTATTTCCGCTACTTCATGTGGAACTTTGCCGGACGCCAAAACGACCTGCAAGGCAATGGTGAAATAAATCGCGGTAACTGGATTGCCGGCATTCCCGTAATCGACAATGCCCGTTTAGGTGACCAATCTCTACTGCCCGAAGAATACGGCACAGGCAATAAGGGTCACAATGTATTCTTCATGTTGCCCCTTATTCTGGGGTTAGTGGGATTGATTTGGCAATCCCTTAAGGGAGACTCCGGCATTCGACAATTCTGGGTAATATTCTTCTTATTCTTCATGACCGGAATTGCCATTGTACTCTATTTGAATCAAACGCCCGGACAACCGCGTGAACGCGATTATGCTTTCGCAGGTTCTTTCTACGCGTTTGCAATTTGGATTGGACTCGGTGTGGGTGCAATAGCCTCCGGCATCTCTAAATTGATGAAAAATAAAACTCTTGGCGTTCCCGCATCAATCGCCGCCGCCTTTATCGGGCTTTGCGTACCGCTCCAAATGGTATCCCAAACTTGGGACGACCATGATCGCTCCGGTAGATATACTGCGCGCGACTTCGGCATGAACTACCTCAGTTCTTTGGAACCCAACGCCATTATCTTCACCAATGGAGATAACGACACGTTCCCCCTTTGGTATGCACAAGAAGTCGAAGGCTACCGCACTGACGTCAGAGTAATCAATCTCAGCTATCTCGGAACTGATTGGTATGCAGCTCAGCAATTGCTTCCCTCTTACGATGCCAAGGCCGTCAGCATGATGGCAAATCCTCAAATATTCGGACAAAATCGCCGAAGCCAAGGATTTATAATCAACAACGACTCCGCCAAAACCGCACTCCAATTCCTTGAGGAATATTACAGCGACAACGCCGACTTGCTCTCCAAAAACAAATATAGAGAGTTCGGAATCAACGCCCCGATTGGCGAAGTCGGCACTATTGTTATCCCTGCATCTAACGAAAACGAGGATTCCATAAAAATCAACCTCTCCGATGCACTCTCGGCAAAATGGGGCGGACAACCCATGATTGCCCTTTCCGATGCTCTCGTTTTAGACATAATTGCCACCTCCGCAGCCAACGGATGGGACAGACCTATCTATTTTGCCAACACCGTACCCGAAGAATATTATCTCGGCTTCAAACCCTACATGCAAAATACCGGCATGGCTCAAAAAGTAATACCGAAAGCCAAACATTCAGCCGATTTGAACCTCAAAGCTTACGATAATATTGCTCGAAACTTCCGTTGGGGAGGACTCGACGCTGAAAACGGAGAAAATGTCTACCTTGATGAAACCGTGCAGCGAATGGTATCATCAACTCGTTTGTCGGTGATGACCACTATTGAGAACCTCTACTCCGACGGCGAATATGAACTTGCATTGGACCTCCTGAACCTGATGAGAGAAAAACTTCCAACCGAAAACACTCCGTTAGGCATTCAGTTCGGGTCTCAGATGGGACGTATCTACCTATCTATCGGAGAGAAACTAAACAATCCTGCCATCATCGAAGAAGGCAAACGTCTCTATGCCGAAGAACTGTCATACTATGCTTCTATGCTACCATGGTTGGCAAATCTGACGCCCAATGAGTTCAACTCCTTGTCATTAAGCGACCGAGTGGTGCTTTACTACCCCGAAACCTTCCGTATGACGGAAGAGACCGCAACTCCGGAGTCATTATTCATCAATGCAGTCTACGATTACGCTGCCTTATGTGACACAAATGAGGAACTCACTGATTTCCTGATTTCTCTAAGCGAAAAATACGGATTCGACTACTTGCAGTTCTTCGAAGTGTTCCACGCATTAGCCGATGAATACGTCAAACGAGCCGATGCGATCAAAGCCAAGAGCATTGATAAACTCAATAATCTCTATGGCAGCTATCCGGCTTCTATCTTCTCTTACGATTACGAATCTCTGAGTCCCTCGGATAAATCTCTTTACAGGGAATTTATCGCCGAATATGAACACGCAATTGCCGAAGCCGACAATATTGGTCGACGTATGCAATACTTATACTTAAGCGACTTCCTTTCGGAAACCAAAGCACTGTGTCTGTATTCTCACTGAAACGTTGGGTCGTTCAACCTCCGCTATTCTTCCGAATCCTATTCCCGGAAGCGATATGGAGAGTGAAGCAACCCGGAAAGAAAGTGGCATACCTCACTTTCGACGATGGACCTATACCCGAAGTCACCCCGAGAATCCTTGAGATTCTCGATGACTTCGGAGTTAAAGCCTCGTTTTTCATCGTCGGTGACAATGCCGCCCGTAATCCCCAATTAGTAGAAGAAATTCGTGCTCGGGGACATGCAATCGGCAACCACACAATGCACCATTTGCGCGGATATAAAACCCACGGACGCACCTACCTGCGCGATGTTCTTGAAGCAGACTCATTGCTGCACTCCACAATGTTTCGCCCACCTCACGGATGGCTCCGTTGGAGTCAAAGTCGCATAATCCGGAAACACTACAACCTGATTATGTATGATGTCGTCACGCGCGACTACGCCATCCACATAACTCCCGATGAAGTCGTCGACAACGTAATGCGCTTCTCCCGCAACGGCTCTATTATTGTGTTCCATGACTCGCTGAAATCTCACCACAACACCATACCGGCACTCCCCCGCGCCATCAAATGGCTTCAATCCAATGGTTTTGAACTCCTTCCGCTCCAATGTTGACTTCCCTTGGGCGTCGATAAGTCTCAGCAACAAAGTAGTTGAGCAGAATGCCGTCAAGCAGTTGCAATCATGGCTCGGTGACGGCAATCATGGCTCAATGACGTATTTGGAAAAATTTCCCGACGTGCGCAGTGACCCCAAAATGCTTCTCGACGGAGCTCGTTCAATGGTGTGCGTGGCCTTCCCCTATTTCTCCGAAGAGCCGATTAGGCTACCCATATCGCTCTATGCACGAGGACGAGACTATCATGAAGTAGTGCGCGAGCTCCTGACGAATTATGCCGAACTTCTGCCGCCCGGAAACACAAGAATATGCGTTGACACAGCCCCATTGCGCGAACGATATTGGGCGGCACGCTCCGGACTCGGATTTATCGGGAAAAACAACCAACTCATCATTCCCGGATTTGGGTCATACTTCTTCTTGGGATTTATTCTTACCACAGCTGAGCTACCGGAAACGTCTAATTCAAAAAGCGACTCAAACGGTTGCGGAGATTGCCGATTGTGCATCGACTCTTGCCCTGGCAAGTGTATCTCCCCAAACGGTGCAGCAATCGATGCGCGTAAATGTTTGAGCTATCTGACCATTGAACACCGCGGACCTCTACCCGACGACTTACGCCTCCCCACGCTCTACGGGTGCGATGTTTGTCAACGCATCTGCCCCTATAATCGTGATTGCCGCCCCACTCCGATTTCCGACTTTCACCCCTCTCCGCAACTTTCCTTATTATCAGCAATTGAGGTGGCTAACATGACTCCCGAACGCTTCTCAGAACTTTTCCGTCACTCTGCCATCAAACGAACCAAATTAGACGGATTAAAACGAAACCTCCTTAAAACCAACCTTTTGTAATTTAAACATAAACATGAAAATAGGCATTATCGTAGCAATGGACAAGGAATTACAGCTTTTGCTCCCATTGCTTGACCAATCCGAGACTCGCAGTGTAGATGGGTTTGAACTGAATATGGGCGTTATAGCTGCCGCCGAAGTCTGCATCATGAAGTGTGGAATCGGAAAAGTAAACGCCGCCTTGGGAGCTCGCGCACTGATTCAAGACTTTGCTCCGGATCTTATAATCAATTCCGGAGTTGCCGGTGGAACCGGAGGCTCTGCCAAAGTGCTCGACGTCGTTGCGGCCACCGCAATTGGCTACCATGACGTTTGGTGTGGTCCCGGAACTCAATGGGGACAGGCCGCCGGCTGCCCTCTGCGTATGCCCTGCGCCATGCAAGTACTTAACGCCGAGAGCATTAAGAGCAACCCATCCGTAAAATTCGGAGTTGTGGCTTCCGGCGACATCTTTGTTGACTCGCGCAGCGTCGTCGACCACGTCCTGAACCTATATCCCGATGCCGTTGGCGTAGATATGGAAAGCGGCGCCATTGCTCAAACATGCCTGCGCTTCTCCGTGCCGTTCTCTTGCTTGCGTGTTATCTCCGACACCCCCGGAGAAGTAGCCGACAACGGTGCTCAATATGCATCTTTCTGGAACGCAGCGCCTCAAAAAACTTTCGAAATAATTAAAGACCTCCTAAATGAAAAAAATACCCTCATTCACGATTAACCACCTCACCCTGCTCCCGGGAATATACGTCAGCCGACGCGACACCACTCCGGCGGGCGACGTCTTGACCACGTTTGATATCCGCATGACACGTCCGAATTTCGAACCGGCTGCCGCGCCCGATGCGCTCCATACCATCGAACACCTTGCTGCAACATTTCTGCGCAACCATCCTCAGTGGAAAGATCAAGTAGTCTATTGGGGGCCAATGGGCTGCTGTACCGGTTCTTACCTCATCATGCAAGGCCGGCTCGAACCCGAAGACATTCTACCGCTGATGCGCGAAATGTTTCAGTTCATAGCCGATTTTGACGGCGAAATTCCCGGCGCAACGGCTCGCGACTGCGGCAACTACTTGTTCAACGACCTCTCTGCGGCTCGTACTCTCGCAGCTCGATTTGCCGACCTGCTTGCAAACCTACCTCCCGAGCAAATGCACTATCCGCAGTAAAAAAATCTAATTTGCCCGATTCAAAAAAAATCCCTAACTTTGGCAATAAATTTATTCACTAACCAACATAATCACATTTTATGAAAAAACTTTTACTCTCTTTCTTAACTGTGATTTTATCCACAGTTCTGATGCAGGCTCAAGAAGTTACATATGACTTTGTCAATGAGACTTACGGCCTGACTCGCCTCTCCGGCAACACATCTGAGTATGTTGCTGACGGCACTGCCCTCACCGAAAATGGAGGAATCATCGCTACACTAAAGAACAACCTCAGCGATGCAACCAACGCAAGCGGCGTGCGCTTGTGGTCCGATGGTCTGCGCTTCTACAAAGGAGGCACTATCACAATTGCTGCTCCCGAAGGCAAGCACATCGCCAAGATTACCATGACCGGTGCAAAAGGAACCGGAACGGTTGCTAATATTGGCACTTCAGCCGATGCATCTTCTAATCTCACCGATGGCACATGGACAGGCGAGGCAAACTCTGTTTGCTTCTATTATACTGCAACTTCAAAAAACCAAGCGATTGGCACCATGACCGTCACTTTGGCTGATGGAGAAGTTGAAGGCGGCGAAGAACCCGGAACCGGCGGCGACGGCGGCGACGGCGGCGATGACACCGAGCTCCCCACTGTGGCGTCTCTGACTGACTTCATCGCAGCAGCTCCCACCACCAACACCAAAATCACCGGCACTGTTACCGTTTACTACCAGAGCCCCGACAAGCGTTACACATTCATCACCGACGGAACCTCAAATCTCCAAGTTTACGGCTCATTGACCAACGCCTACAACAATGGCGACCAACTCACCGGAATCGTTGGCACTATGAGTGCTTACGGTGGCATGTCGCAAATGGTTCCCGACGTTGCTTCTTTCGGAACTGCAACTGCAGGCACTCCCGTTGAGCCCAAGACTGTTACCCTCGCTGAAGAAATCGCTCCTTGCGACTACGTAACCCTCACCGGTGTCAACATTACTGAAGTAAGCGGCAAAAATGCAACCATCACCGATGGCACTAACTCAATCGCAGCTTATGACCGTTTCGCTATTACCCTGACCGCTACCGAAAACGCTACTATCGTGGCTATCGGTGCTGTTTACAACTCCAACAAGCAGCTCTACATCGTCAGCGTTAACGGCGGCGAACAAGGCGGTGAAGACCCCGGAACCGGTGGCGACGGCGGCGAGCTCCCCACTGTGGCGTCTCTGACTGACTTCATCGCAGCAGCTCCCACCACCAACACCAAAATCACCGGCACTGTTACCGTTTACTACCAGAGCCCCGACAAGAAGTACACTTTCATCACCGACGGGACCTCAAATCTCCAAGTTTACGGCTCATTGACCAACGCCTACAACAATGGTGACCAACTCACCGGAATCGTTGGCACTATGGGTGCTTATGGTGGCATGTCGCAAATGGTTCCCGACGTTGCTTCTTTCGGAACTGCAACTGTAGGCACTCCCGTTGAGCCCAAGACTGTTACCCTCGCTGAAGAAATCGCTCCTTGCGACTACGTAACCCTCACCGGTGTCAACATTACTGAAGTAAGCGGCAAAAACGCAACCATCACCGATGGCACTAACTCAATCGCAGCTTATGACCGTTTCGCTATTACCCTGACCGCTACCGAAAACGCTACTATCGTGGCTATCGGTGCTGTTTTCAACTCCAACAAGCAACTCTATATCGTCAGCGTTAACGGCGGCGAACAAGGCGGTGAAGACCCCGTTGATCCCAACGCTAAAGGGCAGGAAAACAACCCCTACACCGTTGAAGAAGCCATCGCCCTCGGCAACCCCGGCACAACCGCTCAATGGGTAACCGGTATGATCGTCGGCGTTATGAACTACGTTGAAGGCACCGGCAACGTGTTCTCTGCAACTGAATTAACCACTAACTCCAACATCGTTATCGCATCTACCACCGAAGACTTCGGCACAAACATCGTGGCCGTACAACTCCCTGCCGGCAAAATCCGCGAAGACCTCAACCTCGTTGACCGCCCCGGAAACCTCGGCAAGGAAGTCAGCGTATGCGGTGACCTCATCAAATATTGCGGCGTAACCGGCGTGAAGAACACCACCAACTACACCATCGTTGGCGGACTCGCTCCCCTACCCGTTGGCGAAACCGAATCTCTGACCACTTTCGTTGAAGAACAATTCAGCGTTAACACCAAAATCACCGGCACCGTAACCGTTTACTATCAGAGCCCTGACAAGAAGTACACCTTCATCACCGACGGAACCACTAACCTCGAAGTTTACGCCGGCGGCGGTCTGCCTTACGCTTATGTTAACGGTGACCAACTCACCGGAATCATCGGCAAATTCAGCTACTACCAAAACATGCCTCAGTTAACTCCTCAGGCCGACTCATTCGGCGAGCCCACCCCCGGCACTGCCGTTCAGCCCGTGGAAACCACTCTGGCCACTGTTCAACCCGCTGACTTCGTGATGATCAAAAATGCAACCATCACCTCTGTAACCGCCGACAACAAAACCACAATCACCGTTTCCGACGCTTCCGGTAGCCGAATCCTCTTCGACCGCTTTGCTATCGGCGTAACTGACGCCACTAACGTCAACATCCTCGGCATCGGTGCAGTATTTGGCGAAGACGCTCAACTCTTCCCCATCGAAATCACACCCGCAACCGACGGCATCAACGAAATCACTACCGAAACCAACGGCAAAGCAGCAATCTACGACCTCCAAGGCCGCAAGCTCAATGCCCCCGTTCGCGGCATCAACATCATCAACGGCCGCAAAGTCCTCGTGAAATAATCCTTCACCCCCTCAATAAAACAATAGGCGACCCCATCGGGCCGCCTATTGTTTATTTTACTCGCCCACACTCTCCACTAAAAAAATTTTTGCTTTTATCAAAAATATATTGTAACTTTGCAGTTGCTTAAAAGTGAACTTATATTATTCAAAAACACCAACTAATAATTAACTTTTTTATCTAACTATGACAAAGATTGGTATCAACGGCTTTGGCCGTATCGGTCGCTTCGTTTTCCGTGCTTCTATCAAGCGTGACGACATCGAAGTTGTTGCAATCAACGACCTTCTCCCCGTAGATTACATGGCTTACATGCTCAAGTATGACACCATGCACGGCATCTTCGACGGTACTGTTGACTACAACGTTGAAAAAAGCGAACTCATCGTTAACGGCAAGAGCATCCGCGTAACTGCATGCCGCGACCCCAAAGAAATCGCTTGGGGTGCTGTAGGTGCTGAATACGTAGTTGAATCTACCGGTCTCTTCCTCACCGAAGAAAAGGCTCAGGCTCACATCGATGCTGGTGCTAAATACGTGGTGATGTCTGCTCCCTCTAAGGACGCTACTCCCATGTTCGTTTGCGGTGTTAACGACAAGACCTACGCCGGTCAAACTTTCGTTTCTAACGCTTCTTGCACCACTAACTGTCTTGCTCCCATCGCTAAAGTCCTCAACGACAAGTTCGGCATCACCGATGGCCTCATGACAACTGTTCACTCTACTACTGCTACTCAGAAAACCGTTGACGGTCCCTCTATGAAGGACTGGCGTGGTGGCCGTGCTGCTGCCGGCAACATCATCCCCTCAAGCACCGGTGCTGCTAAGGCTGTAGGCAAAGTTATCCCCGAACTCAACGGCAAACTCACCGGTATGGCTATGCGCGTACCCACTCTCGACGTTTCTGTTGTGGACCTCACCGTTAACCTCGCTAAGCCCGCTACTTACGCTGAAATCTGCGCTGCTATGAAGGAAGCAAGCGAAGGCGAACTCAAAGGAATCCTCGGCTACACTGAAGACCAAGTTGTTTCAAGCGACTTCCTCGGTGACACCCGCACTTCTATCTTCGACGCTAAGGCTGGTATCGCTTTGACCGACACTTTCGTGAAGGTTGTTAGCTGGTACGACAACGAAATCGGCTACTCTAACAAAGTGCTCGATCTCATCGCCGTTATGAAGAAATACAACGGCTAATCCTCCCTACGGATTAACCGACAAAACTTGGAGCTGCCCCATAAAGGCAGCTCCTCTTTTTTCTGACCAAACACGACTGAAAACAACAGTCCCGACCACACACACATGCGGCCGGGACTACTTATATCTTAACTAAATATAGAACGCTTGCTTACCTTATTCCCATTCGATCGTAGCATTGGGCTTCGGTGACATGTCGTAACATACGCGATTCACGTTGGGAACCTCTGCAAGAATGCGAGCGGTAATCTTATCGAGTATTGCCCAATCAATATGCTCAATCGTCGCTGTCATCGCATCAATAGTATTCACCGCACGTATAATCACAGGATATTCATAGGAACGGGCATTATTGCGCACTCCGACTGACTTGAAGTCGGGAACAATTGTGAAATACTGCCAAACCTTCTTGTCCAAACCGGCAAGTTTGAATTCTTCACGCAATATTGCATCTGACTCTCTCACCGCTTCAAGGCGTTCACGAGTGATTTCACCCAAACAGCGCACGCCCAAACCGGGACCGGGGAACGGCTGACGATAAACCATGTCATAGGGCAAACCGAGCTCTACGCCACAAGCGCGAACCTCGTCCTTAAAGAGTTGCTTCAGAGGTTCTACAAGTTCAAACTGAAGATCCTCAGGCAAACCGCCTACGTTATGGTGAGACTTCACCATCTTGGCTGTCTTAGTGCCGCTTTCAACGATGTCAGGATAAATTGTACCTTGACCAAGGAAATCAATTCCGTCAAGTTTGCGAGCTTCTTCTTCAAACACGCGAATAAACTCGCCGCCTATGATTTTGCGCTTCTGCTCGGGGTCCTCAACTCCGGCAAGTTTGCCGAGGAAACGCTCCGTAGCATCAACATATACCAAGTTAGCATTCAGCTGATTGCGGAACACCTCAATTACATTCTCTGACTCACCCTTGCGCATCAATCCATGATTAACGTGAACGCATACCAAATTATCTCCGATAGCCTTCAGTAACAATGCTGCAACCACCGAGCTGTCAACTCCACCCGAAAGTGCCAAGAGCACCTTCTTGTCGCCAACCTGACGGCGCACCAGCTCAATCTGATCGTTCACAAAGTTCGTCATATTCCAATTGGCCTCTGCCTTGCAAGTGTCAAAGACAAACGATTTCAGCGCAGCCTTGATTGCTTCCTCATCGTTCTCAAACTGAGCAAGCTTCACCTCACAAAGCGCCTTATCATGACCGGCAGCGATAACGGGAATGCCAACTGTATAAATTTCCGGATTCACATCAATGGCCACTCCGTCTATCACGTTATTCGGGCCGCCATTGATAATAATGCCCTTCACGTTAGGCAACGCCTTCAATTCCTCAGCCGTAATATCATGAGGATAAATCTCACTATAAACTCCGAGGGCTCGGATAGCACGCGCCACTACCGTGTTCTCATGACTACCCAAGTCTAAAATAACAATCATATCCTGCTTCATATATGAACTTGATTTTGTTAAGTATTTCTATCCGTAAAAAATGATTACAAAATTAATCCAAAAAAGAGAGCCGTGCAAAGTGCCGTACTCTCTTTTGTTCTTTTCATCCTTTGAAGAATTAGCCTTCGATAATAGCTTCTGAGGGACATACTGCAGCACAAGTTCCGCAGCTGATGCAAGTATCGGGGTCGATAACGTAGATGTCGCCTTCTGAGATAGCGCTAACGGGGCATTCGGGAAGACAGGTGCCGCATGCAACGCACTTGTCAGTAATTACGTAAGCCATTGTCTAATAATAGTTTAAGAATGTTGGAAAATAAGTGATTTAAATCATTTCGCTAAATTAGCACTGCAAATATAACAACCTTTCCTCTAACCTCCAAATAAAAATGCCTATCCTTAGCAAAAATTTTTTTCTATCTTTGCAATATGAATATTCTCAAATCATCTTTTTGCACAGTTTGCACCTTGCTCGCCACAATATTCTCGACTCATGCTCAATGGGTAACCATCGTCAACGGTCAGATGTGGACCGACACCGACGGAAACGAGGTGCAAGCCCACGGCGCAGGCTTTTTAAACCTAAACGACACGTGGTATATGATTGGCGAAGACAGAACTGACCGATGGCACCCCGACGTCAACATGTACTCATCAAAAGACCTCAAAACGTGGAAATTCGAAGGTAAAATAATCAAAAACGGAGTCTCACACCCCGACTTGGGCTCCGAGCGCATGATTGAAAGGCCCAAACTCCTTCACTGCAAAAAAACCGGGAAATTCGTCATTTGGTGCCACTGGGAGAGCCGCAACTACGGCGCATCTGAAGCCGCAGTATTCGTCAGCGACTCAATCACCGGACCTTACAAATATCATTGGAGCGGACGGCCTCTCGGAATTAAATCACGCGACTGCAACGTTTTCGTCGACGATGACGACACCGCATACTTCATCTCAACCATTGAAGAAAATCAGCATCTGGGACTATTCAAACTATCCGACGACTACCTCTCCGCCGTCGAATGCACCGAACTGTTCAAATGGCAGCGACGCGAAGCTCCGGCTATTGTCAAGATTAAAAATACCTACCACATGCTATCCTCAGCGTGCACCGGTTGGGAACCAAGCCCATGCAAACTTTCCCAATCCGACTCCCTCTCCGAAGGGTGGAGCGAACTCCGCCAAATTGGCAACCACAACGCCTTCGACTCCCAACCGGCATCTATCCTGAAAATAGGAGGGACATCTGACACCACATATCTCTACGTCGGAGATCGATGGATGGACCCCGGACTGCCGGAATCCAAAACAATAATACTGCCAATCGACTTTTCTGACGGAAACTGCCAATTTGAATATATCGAAAGTTTCAACCTCAACATCAAAGAAGGCACATGGCAACCCACCGATGCCTCCCGTTAATCTTACATTATAGGGAACCAGATAAACACTGCAACGTCCCAAACCGCATGCGATATGATAATCGCGGCAAACTTCTGCGGAAAAAACCGATAGAGCAAACCCCATGCTGCGCCGGCAACCAATGCCGCCATTGTCAACATGAAATTAAACGAGCCTGCATGCACAATGGCATATATAGTCGTTGTCACCACAAAACCGAGGTTTGCGCCCCAACGATGCGAAAGCTTGTCCTGAACATATCCTCGCCAAAAAATTTCTTCTGCCGGACCTATCAAGAAGAGCATTAACCCGGTCAGCAGCCACGGCGACTCACCGTCCTTCATGCCATAAATCGTATCAACCTGTGGGCGAGCGAAATCAAACATCAACTGCGACAGCTTATCGCCAACCCAAAACACGCTCCACAAAGCAACCGCAATCAGCAATCCCAGCGCCACCTGCGATACCGTTATATTAACCCGTTTCCACCAACCGGGCTCAAACAACGTGGCAAAAATCGACAACACACACGCCGAGCCGGTCATCATCCACCAAAAATTCACATGCGGCGCTGTCCACGGGCTGAACATAACCGTCCACAAAACCGCCGCCAGCAAAATCGTAAAAATCAAACGCTTCATTTCACGACTCCTCCAACCAAAAATGAAACCGTCAGGAGCAAACTAAACACCAATTGCAGTTGAGCAGTCCGCTCATCTAACCCGACTACCACTGACTTCCCTTCCTCGCGTGAACGCAACGCCTTTTTTGCCGCCTTGAGAGCCGGAACGGTTGCAAGCAACACGATGAGCGACCACAGAGGCAGCTCACCCAACGCCACCATTCCTACAATCCAAACAAAAGGCAAAAAAATCTCAACGCAATACATATACGCCGCCCGGCGCCGTCCGGCCAACATTGCCAACGTACGAATTCCGGCACTGCGATCCGACTCCATGTCGCGCAAATTATTTATATGCAAAATAGCCACTGTTATCAATCCCAACGGCAGCGTAAGCCACAATGCCGGGAAATACAGTGCTCCGCCAACAACGTAAGTAGTAGCCAAAATCGGCAGCAACGAATACGTCAGAAAAATATCAACATCGCCCAATGCATTATACTTCATCACCGGATAAAGCAACGTCAAAACCAAGCCCGCTATGCCGAAATACAAAATAGGCACCCCCCTATAAATCACTATCAAAATACCGAACACAATCGCAACCGCTATCAACCCGATCGACAGTCGCAAAATCTCAGCCGGACGGAACTCGCCGCTCGTCAACGAAGTGCCGCCGACATTATCGGCCGCCTGATCCACTCCCTTCTTAAAATCATGATAATCACTCCAAGTATTCCCGGCGGCATGAAACGCCACGATAGCAAACGCGGCCCACACTCCGGCAACCCAATCAACCGAGCTACCTTGAACATAAAACATATATGCTATGGTCACGACCACCGGCATAACCGACGCCGGAAATGACCACGGACGAGTTGCGATTAGCCACGATTTAAAAGAATGCGTCTTCTCCATATTTTGATAGTTTATTGATGAATATCCAATAAAAAAAGCACCTCAGCTCGCCATAACGACTCTGCTAAAGTGCTTTCGGTACCCGGACCCGGGCTCGAACCGGGATGGGTCGCCCCAACGGTGTTTGAGACCGTCGCGTCTACCGATTCCGCCATCCGGGCGTTTTTTCCGACTGCAAAGTTAAGCACTTTTTTTTAATTACGCAATTTTATCGCCATTTTTGTCTGATTATTCTTTTCCCACTCGGTTTTTCGCAAATTTTTATTTAACTTTGTGGAAAAGATTCTCCTACCATGAAACTCCCTCCTAAGCGCGGAGGCGAATGCCCCGCAATCCCCTCGGGAAGCAGCCAAGTGCTCATTATCGGTGCTAATGGTGCCGGCAAAACCCGTTTCACGTCCCGGCTCCTCTCATCTGTTCCGCCCGAACGGACATTCGCCCTGTCTCCCCTGAGAGCCTTATTCGGAGCATTCCGCCCCGACGCCGAAGTGGGCAGCGTTGATGCCGCATACTCTCGCGCCCTCACCAAATCACCGCTTGGAGCCTCCACCGTGCCTTTAGCTTCTGAATTTGAACGACTGCTGGGCCTCCTCCTTCAGGAAGAAATGACAAATCTGCTCGCCTACAAGATGAGCGATGCCAAGGGACCGCTACCGGAAACAAAACTTGACCTCGTCATCGCCCAATGGCGCGAAATATTCCCGGGGAACGACATCTTACGAACCGAAGGCTCTTTGCTATTCGCAAGTTCCGCCGATGGGTCCTCTCGCTCTCAAACCAAACTCTCCGCAGGCGAAAAAGTCGTGCTCTACTACTTCGGCGGAGTATTGCTCGCGCCCGAAAATGCTGTCATCTACATCGACAGCCCCGAAATGTTTCTCCACCCGTCAACCCTGCGCCGCGTTTGGGACAAAGTCGAGACAATGCGCCCCGACTGCACCTTTGTTTATACCACTCATGACCTTGACTTTGCCGCAACACGAAGTTCTGCCACGACAATCTGGATTCGCGGTTGGCAAGCAGACTCCGACTCGTTTGACTACGACATCCTACCCCCTGACTCCGAACTTCGCGAGGACATGTACCTCTCAATCCTCGGAGCACGACGCCCTGTCCTGTTCATCGAGGGTGACAAAACCCACTCAATCGACTCCAAGCTATATCCGCTGATATTCCCGGACTACACCGTAAAAGCCCTCGGCTCTTGCGACCGCGTCATTGAATCCACGCGCGTTTTCAACTCTCTCGAAGCATTCCACCACCTCGACAGCCGCGGAATAGTAGACCGCGATCGACGCTCTCCTCAGGAAGTAGAATATCTGCGCCGAAAAAAAATAATGGTCCCGGAAGTCGCCGAAATCGAAAACTTACTGCTGCTTGAAGACGTCGTAAAAGCCGTTGCAGCCGTTCACCGACGCGATGAAGTTCGAGCCTTCGAAAAAACCAAAAATGCGGTCATCGGAATGTTTCGCGCTGAGATGCGGCAACAAGCCCTGCAACACACGCGCCACAACGTCAAACACATCATGGAACACCGCATCGACGGTCGCTTCACCTCTATCACAAAACTCGAGGAACACATGAACGGACTCGTCGACGAAATCAACCCTCGAGCCATATACGAACAATTCTGCCGCGACTTCAGCGACTACATTAAGCGAGGCGACTACGAAGCCATTCTCCGCGTTTACAACCAAAAATCCATGGTCGGACAAAGCAACGTCAGCTCCCTAACCGGTTGCGGTGACAAACGAAGCTACCTCACTGCCGTACTCAACATCCTCAAAACCAACTCTCACGCCGCCAACCGCATACGCCAAGCAATCCGCTCACGCATCCGTTAATACCCTTCCCAACTATAAATCTCATACGACTTATAAGTCTCATCTGCCTAACATATTGCATAATTGCTGTAAAATACGTAAATTTGCATCAAATTTCTAAAACCAATATCCTTTAACCCTAACCAACAAACATGGTAAGCTACAAAGAATTAGGCCTCGTAAACACCAAAGAGATGTTTGCCAAGGCTATCAAAGGCGGATACGCTATCCCCGCTTTCAACTTCAACAATATGGAGCAGCTCCAAGCTATCGTTAAGGCCGCTTCTGAAGAAAAATCTCCCGTAATCCTCCAAGTGTCTAAGGGCGCTCGTAACTATGCCAACGCCACTCTGCTTCGCTACATGGCTCAAGGCGCAGTTGCTTATGCTAAGGAACTCGGATGGGAAAATCCCCAAATCGTTCTCCACCTCGACCACGGTGACAGTTTCGAACTCTGCAAGAGCTGTATCGACAGCGGTTTCTCAAGCGTGATGATCGACGGCAGCCACCTCCCCTACGAAGAAAACGTTGCCCTCACTAAGCAAGTTGTTGAATACGCTCACCAACACGACGTAACCGTTGAAGGCGAACTCGGCGTACTCGCCGGCGTGGAAGACGAAGTTTCTTCTGACCACCACACCTACACCGACCCCGAAGAAGTTATCGACTTCGCTACTCGTACCGGTTGCGACTCGCTCGCTATCTCTATCGGCACCAGCCACGGCGCTTACAAGTTCACTCCCGAACAGTGCACAATCGATCCCGCTACCGGCCGCATGGTTCCTCCGCCCTTGGCGTTCGACGTGCTCAAGGCCGTTGAAGAAAAACTCCCCGGATTCCCCATCGTACTCCACGGATCTTCTTCAGTTCCCCAAGAAGAAGTTGAAACAATCAACAAATATGGTGGCGCCCTGAAGGCTGCTATCGGTATCCCCGAAGAATGGCTCCGCGAATCTGCAAAGTCTGCTGTTTGCAAAATCAACATCGACTCTGACTCTCGTCTCGCCATGACCGCCGCTATCCGCGAAGTATTCGCTGAAAAGCCCGCTGAGTTCGACCCCCGCAAATACCTCGGTCCCGCTCGCGACAACATGGAAAAACTCTACAAGCACAAAATCATCAACGTGCTCGGCTCTAACGGCAAAGCATAATCGACACTCGATTATACCCGATAACACAAGTTGCGGACTCACCCCGAGTCCGCAACTTCTTTTTTATAGTATTAGAGGCAACATCCCCAACCCCAAAAAACCGCTGCGTAGCAGCCTAAAGCCGCATAGCGGCGCATCTCCACGTAGCCTCATGCAAGCAGCGCGTTAGCGATGCGCAGCGTGATGGCATCGCACCCTTCCCACATCCCATGAGCTGCGTAGCTGCGACACTCACAACGTTAGCGAAACGGCGGTAGCCGTCAAACGGATCAGCCACGGGACCACCAAGCACGCGCCCCCGAATCCGCGTTCCGCTTAAAAACACCCTTCACTTACCGTCCACCCTCACAATCTTATGCCTCAATAAAGTTGTGCCTCCCCATCAAACGGATTCAAGTAAAACAGCCGCTGAGTCGCTCGCGTCGTTGCCGTATAAAGCCAGCGATAAAACTCCGACGTCTGCAATGACTCCGCCGCTATTCCCCCGAGGTCGGCAATCACGTTGGTCCACTGTCCGCCCTGCGCCTTATGACATGTCACAGCATAGGCATATTTTACCTGAAGTGCTTGAAAATATGGATTATTTTTCATCGCCTTAAGCCGTGTGCCCTTCGGAGTATATTCGCTGAATAATTCCGGATCATTATAAACCTCGTCAAAAAGGCGTTGCTGCTCCTCTGCCGTAAGTGCCGGAGAATTAGACGTCAAGCACTCAAGCACAATCTTGCAATCCAACTCCACTGAACGGTATGGGAATTCCAACCTCACGTCGGCAAACCGAAATCCATATTTATTCTCCATTCCATAAATACGAGTGACCCGAGCGGTATCTCCGTTAGCTATGAAATCCAGTTCTTGAACCTTCGCGCTCCAATGATAGTTATTTTTCGCCACAAGCAATAACTCATCGCGAGTCAATTCTTCCTCCCTCCCCAATATCGTTGATCTTATGGCAAGATTAAACTGCGTGGCTCGCCAATTTGCCCGGGTAACTATTATCGTTTCATCAATTCCGTCATGAGCATACAGCTCGCTCACCGTATCTTGCAAGTCCTCGCCGGCAAGGGCAATCACATCATCGAAATCAAACGAGAGCCGAGGCTTTGGCAACGGCTCTTGACGCATCTGACGCCGCAATCGAGTAGCATTATACAATATCCCCGATGACCTCGCCTGTCTCACGGTATCCGTCAGCTGAACCCGTGTCAACCTCAAGCCGAAACTGCGAATCACCTCGGGATTCAGCGCCGGAGAATCCTCACACCCAACCGGCGGCAACTGAGCAACGTCGCCCAAAAGTATCAACCGACACGCATGACCCGTATAAACGTAATGTATCAAATCGGTCAGCAAGTCCGGTCCGCCATCGGCCGACGAGCCGATCATCGAGGCTTCATCTACGATAAAAATCGTGTGAGAATGCTGATTCTCCATCACGGCTGAAAACGGCTTACCCTGACCGGGCGGACGATATATTTTCCTGTGAATCGTATAAGCCGGAAAACCGGAATAGGAGGCAAACACCTTGGCGGCTCTACCGGTAGGCGCAAGGAGCACCGTACCTACCCCGGCATCGTGAAGCGACTTTACTAACGCACTGACCAGCGAGGTCTTACCCGTGCCGGCATACCCACACAGCATAAACAGCGAATCAGAGGGCGCGGCAGTGCGGCAAAACCGCGCCAACGCGCCCATCGCTTGCACCTGCTGGTCCGTTGGGACATACGGCAGGTTCATAATTATCGTTTCAGCAAATTCGCTTACGGTCATAGCGACCACTCAACGCCGTCTTTGGTGTCCTTAATCGTAAAACCGATTTCGGCAAGACGGTTACGAATCAAATCCGAAGTGGCCCAATCTTTCTTTGCTTTTGATTCGGCACGTATCTGAAGCAGCAAGTCAACAGCGTCTTCATACGGCTTGATATTCATATCCGCACCGGCGGCATCGGGAGGCAAAACGCCTAAAATATCAAACAAGAACGCACGGAACAGACCCTGCATCTTCTCTATGTCTTCAGCAGTAGCTTTTGCCGTTCCGTCGTTAACTTGATTTACTATACGGCAGAGGTCAAACAAATGTCCGATTACCACCGGGGTATTCAAATCATCATCCATGGCCTCATACATCTTGGCTTCCAACTCCTCAAGATTCGGAATGGTACTTTCTGCTGAAGCCTTGAGCGATTGCAAACGTCCGTAACCCTCAAGCATGCGCTTGTGTGCTTTCTCGGCCGCCTGAAGTGCATCGTTGCCAAAGTCAAGCGTGGAGCGATACTGCGCCATGAGAATAAAAAATCTGATGGTCATCGGCGCGTATGGCTGAGTCAATAGCGGATGCGTTCCTTCAAAGAACTGATCCAGAGTAATAAAGTTGCCGTAACTCTTGCCCATCTTCTTACCGTCAATGGTAATCATGTTATTGTGCATCCAATAGCGCACTGAATCATGCCCGTTGTGAGCCACGCTCTGCGCTATCTCACATTCATGATGTGGGAACATCAAATCCATGCCGCCGCCATGAATGTCAAACACCTCGCCAAGGTATTTCTCTCCCATAACGGAACATTCAAGATGCCACCCGGGGAAACCTTCGCTCCAAGGTGACGGCCAGTGCATAATATGCTCCGGAGCTGCCTTTTTCCATAACGCAAAATCTGCCGGATGGCGTTTTTCGCTCTGTCCGTCAAGCTCACGCGTATTCGACAAAAGTTCATCGACATTTCTGCCCGAAAGTTTGCCGTAAGGATGCTCGCTGTTAAACTTCTTCACGTCAAAATAGACCGAGCCGTCGCTGACATAAGCATAACCGGCATCAAGGATTGACTGCACATAAGCAATCTGCTCTATAACATGGCCGCTGGCATGAGGCTCTATGCTCGGGGGCATTACATTAAGGCGCTCCATAGCCTTATGATAGCGATTTAAGTAATGCTGCACCACCTCCATCGGCTCCAACTGTTCCAAGCGAGCCTTCTTTGCAATCTTATCCTCACCGCTGTCAGCATCATTCTCCAAATGACCCACGTCGGTGATATTACGAACATAACGCACCTTGTAGCCTATATGCTGCAAATAGCGATACAGCACGTCAAACGTAATTGCCGGACGCGCGTGGCCGAGATGACCGTCACCATAAACGGTAGGACCGCAAACGTACATGCCGACTCGCTCCGGATGAAGCGAGGTAAACAATTCCTTGCGGCGACTCAGCGAATTATATATGGTTAACTGTGATTTTCTCATTTTACGCGTTACCAAAAGGGTTGGGAATGCCGTTAAACGGATTTTCGGGCTGCTGCTTGGGCTTACGAGGCTTAATCTCGCCAAACGATTTCTCATAACGCTGCACGTTCTCCGCCAATGCATTAAGCAACTGCTTCGCATTTTCCGGAGTCATGATCACGCGAGTCTGCACTCGCGCGGGATTCATATTCGGAGCAACATTGATAAAGTCCATGAAGAACTCATTGGGCCCGTGTGCAATCATTGCCAAGTTGCAATAATTTCCTTTTGCCACTTCCGGCGTTAATTCAATTTTTATTTCCTGCTGATTTTGAGGTTGATTTGCCATAATTTGTCTGTTTTATACTTATTATTTTATAAATCTCATTATTGATGTTTCATTTTCTGTATTCGTGTATGCCACAATTAAGGCTTCTACATCATCCCTTGACCAAAGCGATGATATATCCCATGACGCATATAGTCGACGCTCGGCTGCCATTCCGGAGCCCTCATCTGATTTTCTCACTATCACGTTCAATCGAGGCTCCGCTGAACTCTCGCTACCGGACTCCGCATATAGCGAAATCTCCGAGGCCGGACCGCTAAACGAAACCGCTCCGTCAAGATTCAAGTAACTCCCCGAACGCCACATTGAGTTCAGCCTCATTGGCTCGGACTCGCCCTCCGGCTCGTCCACTCGCACCTCACCTCCGGGCAGTACGATATAGCCTTGGACGGAAACTCGCCCCGACTCTGTGGTCCCGGATTCGGGGATATATGACAAGAGCAAACGCGTACCCGTACTGATTGGCTCCGCCGGACGCCAATTCGCCGTCAACGTAACGAGCGGAGAATCACCGTTAACCTGATACGTAAAAACCGACTCTGCGCCATCGGCTGCCGTCGACTCATACGTCACAAAGTTATAAACAATCGGCTCGGGCTCGGGATTTTCCGACCCGGCACAGCCGGCAATGAAAAATCCGACTGCAATCACGGCAACTACTCTCGCAACCTTGGTCATAACTAACCGCAAATATACGCAAAAAAACTCAATTTTCTCACTCCCGACAAAAAAACAGGGGTATGCCCGACTGGGCACACCCCCTAATGTTTTTCTGTAATTAAAACTTATTTAGCCTGGATAGTTACGCAACGATCGAGGTAAACGTTTTCTTTGCCTTCGTAACGGTCACCGGGGTTAGTGGTTACGTCGAGTTGAGATTCATCTACACCGTTCTTAACGAGAATTTTCTTAACGGCTTCTGCACGCTTGGTGCGGATGCGCTGGTTAACAGCGTCAGTGCCGGTGTAGTTATCTGCCCAACCGCAAACTTCGTACTTAACGTTAGTGTCAGCCTTCATAACTGAAGCTACGCTCTTAAGAACGTTACGATCAGTGCTGGAAACAGTTGAAGAACCGATGCGGAAGTAGCAAGTTGCAACGGGAACATTGCAAGGAACAACTTCGGGTTCGGGGATGGGGCGACGCAGACATTCGTCGAGCTTGCGCTGAGTGTCCTGAAGACGTGCTTCGCATTCTGCGAGGCGAGCCTTGATAGGATCGCAATCCTCGATAACGGGGATAACGGGAACGATAGGAGCGTTCCAAGTGCGGTTGTTGAACAAGTATGTTACGCCGATAAGAGCTGAAACATTGCTGTTGATGCAGTTGTGAGGAATAGCTTCACGGTTTGCGCCAAGTGCAGTGTAACGGATATCAAGGCTCAATGCAACTTGCTTGCTTACGTTGAAGCTGTTGATGATACCGCCACGGAGTGCCAAAGAAGTATCAAAACCCTTGGCGGTCCAGCTGCCTTCATTGTTCTTGTGGAAACCGAAGTAAGAACCGGCACCTACGTATGCAATGAAGTTGTAAACGCGGTTGGGTTTGTAGCCACACCACCAGTTGGTAATATTCAACATGAAGTCGAAGTCCAAACCGATGTTGCCAACGTGAGTCTTGTAGTACTTATCTTCCATTTGGATAACACCGTCCTTGTCATAAACAAGACCGAAAGCGTCTTGGATGTTAGAAACGCCCTTAGCGCCAAGATAAGTAACACCGAAACGGAGGCCGGCTACGGGTGAGAACCACTTACCGCCTTGAATGCCGAATGTAGGAGCGATACGATCGCCGAAACCAAGAGCCTTGTCGGCCTTGCTGAACTGTACGTTTACGCCGCCTTCAGCAGAGATAAACCAGTTGTCTTTGAAGCGATTTACGAGAACGCCCTGTGCGGGATCTTCAGCGTAAGTAATCTCGGGTACTGCTGCAATAGCTGAGGTAGACACCAAAGCAGCACAAGCGAGAGAAAGAATTGCGCTTTTTTTCATAATCGATTATTAATTAGATAGTTAAGTGTATAAATTGTTTCAAATTCGCCTATTATTGTAGTTAATTTTGGTGCTAAGTTACGCATTTTTTTTGAAAATAGAACTTTTTTTACAAAAAAATACAAAAAACTTCAGCCCCTATCTCCAAATATCGCAGAGCCTATGCGCACTAACGTTGCACCATGACGCACCGCAATGGGCCAATCTCCGCTCATGCCCATACTCAAAACGCTCGCATCGGAAATAATTTCGCGCAGCCGCCTTCCGACTTCTGCTATGGCGGCAAAATCTGCCTCCACTCGTTCCACATCGTCGGTATTCGATGCCATACCCATAACACCGCACACACGCACTCCGTTCAAATCCACACAGCGACGCGCACAGTCAATCAGTTCGTCGGCAGAAAATCCGCTCTTGGTTTCTTCGGCTGCCACATGAACCTGAAGATAGACATCCATAACCTTTCCTATGCGCTCTGACTCCGAACTTACCAAACGAAGCAACCGCTCCGAATCTATGCTCTCTATAACAGATGCACACCTCACAACGCGCCTCACCTTATTGCTCTGCAAGTGGCCTATAAAATGCCATTCAACATCGTCAGGCATTGCCATGGCCTTGCGCTGAAGTTCATCAGCCCGACTCTCCCCGAAGCGACGTTGACCCGCAGAATACGCTTCTTCAAGCGCTTCAAGCGGTTGAAACTTGCTAACGGCGGTCAACTCCACCCCCTCGGGCAGCTGCGACCGCACAGCCGCAAGATTATTGATGACTTGCCCCATCAAGTTTTGCGGCGTAAACGTCAAGTATATTTGTTTCCGATAGGGTCACAATATCAAAATCTGCCATCGTGCCCTTCATCCCCTCCATAAAGTTATCATAAGCCCCCTTAAAGTTGCTGCCGGCCACCAAAATTTGACTGATTGCACGCTTTTCCTGCGCTGTTTTTTCGTCAATGGTGATAAATGCCACTTTCACCAAATACCACTTATCTGCCGTATCATCACGAAAAATCTCAGAAATCTTTGTCTTTTTTACCGACGCAACGTCCATCTCTCCGCTCACAAACGGAGTAACCTCTTCGATTACTCGCGCTTCCGCTTCTGTAAAACTCAGTGCATCAACCAAAAAAGTATCCGTAACTTTTTTCTGCATACCGTTTTCTACCATCTTATGGTATGCTACCTTACATTCAAACCAATTTGCCATAATTATCTTGTCCTGATTTGTTATAATTTGGAGAAGAAACCCCGCGGAAATCCGCGGGGTTCATTAAATATTCATTTTTTATACATTTGTTATTCTGCACGACGAGTAACACGTGAGCCTACCAATGCATAGAACAACAGATAAGCCGCACATGCAACCACTACCCAGTAGCTGTTGATATAACCAACTGCATCTGCCACGAGTGCTTGGATAAACATCATCACTGCGCAGCCAAACACCATGGTCATAAAGATACCCGAAGCAATTGAGGTGTACTTGCCGAGACCCTCAACGGCCATATTGAAGATTGCGCCCCACATAACTGAAGTGCAAAGACCAACGAGCAAGAACGCAAAGATTCCCATCGGAATTTCTGCCCAAAGAATTGAGAGATTACCCCAATCCACGCCGGGGAACTGAACGAGTGTGGCAGGAGCAAAAATACCGAATACTACCAAACAGATTGTTACAATAGACACGGTCGTAATCATTGCTCTTGCGCTAATCTTGTTGCCGATACTTGCGCCGACAAAACGACCGATAAGCATCATAAACCAATAAACGGCAACTATTGTACCTACAAGATTGCCATCCATCTTCATATCGTTCGAGAGATATTGTTGCACAAAGTTAGGAACGCCTACTTCGATACCCATGTAGAGGAAAATCGCGAGCGCACCGAGCGCAAAGTGACGATAACCCATCACCTTACCCACCTGCTTGAGTTCAACGGGCGCTTGTTTGGGCTCCTCAATCTTAGTGAAGCAAATAACAATGAATGCAACAACGAAGATTGCCAACGCAATCATCAATGCGGGAGCGGCATCTTCAATTTTAGCCTTGGCTGCATCACCGATAAGTGCGCCCATGAGAATATAGCAAGCAACGGCTGCCGATGAATTAAACACGCCGCCGAGCTGAATGAGCTGGTTACCGCTATTGCCGCCACCGCCGAGAATATTAAGCATGGGGTTAACCACGCAGTTCAAAATTGCCATGCAAAGACCGGAGATGAATGCACCTGCCAGATAAACTGCAAACACTGCACCGATACCGGAAGTATTGATATCCATCAAACCGGAGCAGTACTGAATAAGAATACCGGCAATACCTACACCAAGACCGATAAGAGCAGTCTTTTTGTAGCCAAACTTCGAAATAAGCATACCTGCGGGAATACCCATAACAAGATATGCAACAAAGTTGCCATAGTTACCGATTTGAGCCAATACGTTTGAAATTGTGCCCTGATTCTTGATAATGGTTGCCATCGGCGTACACAAGTTGGTCACGAAGGCGATCATTGCGAAGAGCGCAATCATCACTATGATGGCTCCCCATTGCTTTTTTTGATTACTCATAAGTTTTTATGTGAAATGATTATTAGGTTTCATGGCATATTTGCTTGCAAAGTTAGCAAAAATTTTGCGCCCCGCAAGCAATTAAGCATAAAAAAAGAATGAGTAACGAAGACCGAAGTCTAACGATTACTCATTCTCCTCTCTCCTCGGCGGTATGGACGGGACTCGAACCCGCGACCCCCTGCGTGACAGGCAGGTATTCTAACCAGCTGAACTACCACACCATGATTTTGAGGTTTGCTCGGTCGCCACCGTTGTGGCTCGTTTGCGAGTGCAAAGTTAGAAAGAATATTTTAACTGTGCAAATATTTTTATGATAAATTTTTAAGAAAATTTCTAACTTATTGATTTACAGGACGCTCTCCCCACAATAATTTTTCACGCAAAGTGGCTGCAAAATGGTGACTCGGCCGTTGAGCCACCACCACCTTGAAGCTCGCCGACCTGATTTTCACCTCCGCACCGGCTGGCATTGGATATGACCTACCGTCCAAACTGAGCATAAACGCACCGGCTCGTGCCTCAACGCGCAAACCGATTTCCGAATCTCCGCTGACTCCGAGCGGACGCATGGCCAACTGATGCGGTGCTACCGGCGACAGAAGCAACATATCCACCGTAGGCTCCAATATCGGACCGCCAACACTCAAATTATAGCCCGTTGACCCGGTCGGCGATGCCACCACCAAGCCATCAGCTTGATACACTGTCAGCTGACGTCCGTTCACCTGCGCATAAACGGAAATCATAGATGCCGAATCTGTTTTCAGCACCGCAACGTCGTTAAGGGCATACGGCCAACAATCGCTCGGGAGCGACTCCGAACAAGCCACTTCAAGCAGCGTGCGCGGCTCTTTACGCAGATTTTTAAGATACTCCGCATCCACTTTCAAAAACTCATCGGGTGCCATATCTGCCAAAAAGCCCAGATGGCCGGCATTCACACCCAAAATGGGCACTTCCGTAGCACCGACCCACTGCGCCGTGCGCAAAAACGAACCATCGCCGCCCAACGAAACGGCAAGATCCGCATCTATCTCAGTGCCCGGACTCACAGCCTCGGCATTACCGGGTAAAACGCCTCTGTCTCGCAAGGATTCAAACAGCGGACAAGAAATCAGCAAGCCATCGGTTGCAAGTTCCGCAAGTTTGTCAATAATAGCACCTGCCTCCGCATGCGACTCAGTTGAGCGCCGCGAGCCGTGAAGAAATATTCTCATATATTAATAATGTGAAGCAGTTCGGCTGCCCGGGAACGTAATGTAAACTCGGAATCATCATCTGCCACTCCGCCCGGAACGTCATAATCAAGAACCTCAAACCCATATCGCTCAAGAGAGCGCGCCGTCGAGCCGCCATTCCTGTGATTCGTGCGCAACTCTATCATAATCCTGCCGTCATCAAGCTTAAAGTCCGTAACGTTCAGATTTATAAGGTGTGCGTCACTATCTTCAACAGCATGCGCCAAGGCCGATGCACTGAAATCGTCCGGACGACATGCCACCATCAACACCGACGCTTCTTCTTGCGGCGGCATCAAATGAGCCAATCGGAGAGCTTCATCAGCGGTTTTTGGGCTTAAAATGTCTTTTCCTGTGGTCAAATTTTTTCCTTTCTCAATTTATTAGTAAATTTGTGGTGCCTTTTCAGACATAACAAATACCATGCCAAATAGGATTTTGGCATTTGCAAAGATAATAATTATTCTGATATTCCACAAATGACACAACTCAGTGTAAACATAAATAAAATCGCCACTTTGCGCAATGCTCGCGGCGAAAATCGCCCCAACTTGCTCGAAACGGCGCTCGACTGCGAACGATTTGGCGCACAAGGCATAACCGTTCACCCGCGCCCCGACGAACGACACATCACACGCGCCGACGTCCTGACTCTGCGCCCCATGCTCCACACCGAATTCAACATCGAGGGCTACCCCTCTCCCGAATTCATCGAGCTGGTGCTCCGCGTTAAGCCCGAGCAAGTAACCCTCGTCCCCGACGCTCCGGATGCCATAACGTCTTCCGCCGGGTGGAACGTAAACGCCAACATGGAGTTCCTGACCGAGGTAGTCGACAAATTGCGCGATGCCGGAATCCGCTCAAGCATTTTCGTCGACGCTGACCCCGAGCAAGTCATTGCCGCCGCAAAATGCGGAGCCGACCGCGTGGAGCTCTACACCAAGCCCTATGCAGACATGTTCCCCTCAAACCCCGATGCCGCGGTCGAACCCTACGTTGAAGCATCTCGCCAAGCAAAACGATGCGGTCTGGGATGCAACGCCGGCCATGACCTGAATCTCGACAACCTCGCGTTCTTCGCTCAACGCGTTCCCCACCTCAGCGAAGTAAGCATCGGCCACGCACTGATTTGCGACGCCCTGTACCTCGGACTCGAAGAAACCATTAAGCGCTATCGCGCTGCCTTGAAATAAATACGATTAACCAATTTTATTCCACGATAAACCAATGCAAGAAGAACTCTCGCTCTGGAACCTCTGCCTGCAAGGCGGGTTCATCATGATTCCACTCGCGCTGCTCGCGGTGATTTCCGTATATATCTTCATCGAACGCACCATTGTGGTCAACCGAGCTAACAAGCAAGACCCCACTTTCATGCGCCGAATCAACGACTACATCCACGACGGAGAAATCGAAAGTGCACTGAACCTGTGCAAACACACTAACACAGCATATAGCGCGCTCATAGCCAAAGGAATATCTCGAATCGGCCGACCGATGCAAGACGTCCTCGTAACTGTGGAAAACATGGGAAACATTCAGATTGCGCGACTCGGCAAGGGACTCACTTGGCTCGCAACTACCGCCGCAGGAGCACCCATGCTCGGATTTCTTGGCACAGTCGTTGGCATGGTCGACGCATTCCACTCGATGGCAGCGGCCGGTTCTGCCGCAACTCTCTCCACTTTTGCCGACGGCATCTACACCGCCTTGGTCACCACCGTTGCCGGTCTGATCGTTGGCGTAATTGCCTTGTTTGCTTATAACTACCTCGTTTCTCGCATAAATTCCGTGATGAAGCTCCTCGAAGGCAAAACCATGGAATTCATGGACATGCTTAACGAACCCGCTTGACGACACTATGGCTCTGAAAAAGCAATTCGACACGTCGGCAACGTTCTCGATGGCGTCAATGACCGACGTAATTTTCCTCCTGCTCATCTTTTTCATGGTAACGAGCACTTTCGTGTTCCCCAACGCCCTGGAGGTTAATCTGCCCGAAAGTGCCGCCAAAACCACGCTCAAACCCTCTGCGCGTGTTTATCTCGACGCTGAAGGTCGCATCGTGTCGATGCACGGCGAGGAAAACATGGAAACATTCGAACACCCCGACATCGAATCTCTGCGTCAATTTTTCGTCCTCGTAAAATCGCAAGCAATGACCGACGCAGAAAACTCCTTAGAGGAAAATCCCGAGCCCACGGCATTCATTGCCTTATATGCCGACAAGGAAGTCCCGTATGGAAACATCGTGGAAATTCTTAATCTTGGAGCTGAAAACCAAGTAAAAGTGGTTTTAGCCACCACAATACCCGAGTCGCTGCCTATAGCTGCGCCGGACGCTGAACCCGACAATGCATAATAAACGTGACCAAATAGTAGCCGCTCTACTCTCGCTCTTGTGTTGCGCGATGTTATTCACCATGCTCCATGTGGTGAAACTGTCTGCACAGCTGCCTGAAATTCCGCCGATGGAGCAGCAAGAAGTCTTTTTTGCCGACATCGACATCCCCGAACTGCGGGAAATCAAAGTGCAGCCCACTCGTCAAATCGACAACAACCCCGCATCTGCGCCTGCAGCCGATGCCGGAGGAACCGATGCCGTTGACTCCGGAGTCAGCGATGCGGCCCCATCGCTCGTCGCGTCTGCCGAACCGCAACCCGAAAACTTGCAAGTAGCGCAAGAGGAAGAGCCGCAACCCCCGGGACCCACTAAGGAAGAAATCGAAGCCGAAAAGAGAGCATCAATCAATAACCGCATCGGCAAGTCTTTCCAAAACGCGCAAGCCAATACTGAAGCGTCAGGCGGCAGCGCAAAAACCGGAAATGCAACTGCGGGAAACAACCCCGATGCCGACGGACTCGGTATTGCCGGACGCTCTCTCCGCTCTCGACCCAAAATAGGATTTCGCTCTCAAAGCAACATTTCCAATGGCTGGATTGAAGTAAGCATCATTGTCAACTCCGATGGCACCGTGACCTCGGCAAAATATGCCGGACGAAATTCCGGCAATCTCGGACAAGACCTTAAAACGCTCACCGAACAAGCCGAGCAATACGCTCTCCAACTTAAGTACTCTGCCGATAGAACAAAGCCGCAACAGCACGGCATAATCAAACTAAAGATTAACACAGGTAAATAGCGCGGATGCCCAAAGCCCTCATACAAGACCCTACGCTGATATTCTTCGTTGTGCTGGCAATCATTCTGCTTGCACCGCTTCTACTCAACCGCATCAAAATTCCTCACATCATCGGCATGATTATTGCCGGCGTGTGCGTAGGTCCTTATGGCTTCCACCTGCTCGACGACGATGCGTCTTTCAAGATTTTTGGCGAAGTGGGGCTGCTTTATTTGATGTTTCTGGCGGCTATCGAAATTGACCTGTACCACCTGAAACGAAACCTTAAGCGAGGACTTATTTTCGGTGTGCTCACTTTCGGGATACCGGTCGTCGTCGGGTACTTCTCGTCTGTCTATTTCTTCAATGCTGCGGCCGTACCGGCTCTGCTGCTCGCTTCGATGTATGCCGCCCACACCTTGATTTCATACCCCGTAGCCGTTCGCTTTGGCATAACCAAGTCGCCGGCTGTGCTAATTGCCATTGTCGGAACTATTTTTGCCGTAATTGGTGCTCTGCTAACGCTCGCCACTGCCGTCAACGTCCATCATCACGGAGCACTTCTCTGGTCTGAAATCCTGATTCTTCTCCTCAAACTCTCCGGTTTCTGCCTTGCAGTAACCTTTGGATATCGCATCCTCGCACGTTGGTTCTTGCGCAAATTTTCCGACCGCGTAATTCAGTTCGTATTCGTTCTCGCGCTCGTATTCTTTGCGGCTTGGCTTGCTCGAGTAATAGGGTTGGAAGCCGTTCTCGGGGCCTTCTTTGCCGGACTGGTACTCAACCGCTTCGTACCCAACACGTCGCCGCTCATGTCTCGGTTGGAGTTCGTGGGCAATGCCCTCTTCATCCCCTACTTCCTTATCGGAGTGGGCATGATGATTGATATTCGCGTGGTTGCTTCAATACCCACTCTGAAAATGGCGGCTATAATGCTGGCGGTAGCTCTAATCACCAAGTGGCTCGCGGCGGTAATCACTGCGCGACTGTGCGGCATGAGCCGCGATGACAGCCGCTTGATGTTTGGCCTCACTTCCGCCCATACCGCCGTAGCATTGGCGGTGGCTTCTATCGGCTATGGGTTTGGTTTGCTCGATGCAACTATGCTCAATGGCACCGTGCTCATGATTCTGATAACGTGTGCAATAGCGCCGATTGCAACGTCAGGGGCTGCAGCTCGCATCAAAATCCACATGCTGGAAGATGCCTCAAACGCTTCTGAACCAAAAAATGCAAGCAACACGCTTGTCCCGGTCGATAATCCGGTGACGTCGCTGGCTCTTATGGAGCTCGCACTGTTAATCCACCCGTCAAATCAACCCGACAACTCGCTAATGGCGGTCCATGTCCGCACATCTAATTCGCCGGCGGCGCGCGCAAATAGTGAAGCTTCTCTCAAGCTGGCGGGAGAGGCGGCGGCTACTGTTGACATTCCCGTAACCACTATCGAACGGTTCGATTCCGACATCACTGCCGGGCTGCTAAACATAATCAACGAACGCGACGTTAATTGCGTAATAATGGGATTACACCGCAAAACAACACTCATCGACTCGTTCTTCGGCACAAAAATGAATCAGATGCTGGAAACGACGAACCGAATGATGCTGATTTGCCGATTCTTCAACCCCGTCAACACTTTGCGCCGACTCGTGGTGTTCGTGCCGCCAAAAACCGAATTTGAAAGCGGGTTCAGAATGTGGCTCACCACTTTGGGACGTCTCGCTCGAAACCTCGGATGCAAAGCCGTATTCATGTGCCATCCTCAGGTACAACGTATCATCACAGGCGTACTGAATCAAGAAAGACTCGACATTCGACTGGAATTCAGAGCCATAGAACAATGGGACGATTTTATCCTCCTGTCTAACCACATTGCCGACGATGACTTGCTTGCCGTCGTCTCCGCTCGTCACGGCTCAATCAGTTATAGCCCCGACATCAAACAAATGGACTCGTTCCTGCAAAAATACTTCACTCAAGCCAACCTCTTGGTGGTATATCCCGAACAGAGTGGCATGAACGATGATGTTATGTCATATTTAGACCCGACAGGTGCGGAATCTATGTCATCGCCCGGATGGACTCGGCGTTTGGCATCGGCCGGTCGCCGCCTTTTCCGAAAAAACACTTAACCCATGCATATTATTTTACAAGATAGCGAACCCGTTCGCACTAACCTAAAACCGCTGACCCTGACTCGCCCTATCGCAGCTCTGCTCGCAGGCATAAACGACTCTATCGCCCAACGATGGGGCAGACTTATCCCGACTGCAACCATAGGATACGAAACTGAAGACTATCTCGCCGAAAAATACCCCCGAGGCGAAGCCCCGGAGGTCGAATCATTTTTCATTGCCGGCAATGTTGTCCCCGACCCGGAATTTGCCAATGCGGTGAGAGCTCTCATGCCCGGACAATGGATTGCCAACAATCGTGGCGAATGTCTTGCTCGGCGCGCAGGCGCAGAAAGTGAATCATCACCCGTCGCGACTCTCTCTCCTATTGAATATCGCTCTCTAACCGACATTTTTCGCAGCAGCAAAGAACTCATTGCGCGCGACTTCGACATGCTGACTGCCGGACGCACATCCGCAAAACTACCCGAAAGCTGCACCTTGATCGGACCGGAGTCACTCCTATTCATCGAAGAGGGCGCAAGCGTTGAGGGGGCTATGATTAATACAAAAACCGGACCCGTCTATATCTCTGCCGGGGCGGACGTTCAGGAATGTACCGTACTGCGCGGACCCATAGCTGTAGGCAAGGACTGCCGAGTCAGAGCCGGCGCACGACTCCTCCCGGGCGTAAACCTCGGCCCGTCCACTCGCGTTGGAGGTGAGGTGAGCAACACCGTATTTCTCGGCTATGCTAATAAGCAACACGATGGATATCTCGGCGATGCCGTAATCGGAATGTGGACAAACATCGGAGCGGAATGCGTGGCATCGAACCTAAAAAACAACTACTCGGAAATCAAACTCTGGAACTACGCTTCTCGTCGATTTGAAAAAACCGGACTTTCTTTCTGCGGGCTAATCATGGGCGACCACTCTAAAGCCGCAATCGACACCACCTTCAACACTGCAACGGTTATCGGAGTGGCGTGCAACCTCCATGGCTATGGATTTCCGCGCGCTTTCACCCCGTCGTTCTCCAACGGTGGGGCTCAAGGCTATACTCGCCAAATTCTGAAACAGGTCATCGACACCGAAACCATCGTCATGAGTCATCGCGATGTGAAAATTTCAAAAGCCGATATAGATATCTTAACCCATATTTTCAACGACCCCGATGCTTGAATACATCAAAGGCGAACTCACTCAAGTGACTCCGACTTATGCTGTCGTAGAAGCGGCCGGTGTCGGATACCTTCTGAACATATCCGTAAATACGTACTCGGCCATCTCCGCCGAAAAATCAACGAAACTCCTCGTCCATGAAATCATTCGCGAGGACACTCATGACCTCTATGGCTTTGCCGCCGAAGAAGAACGAGCCCTGTTTCGACTACTCATCGGAGTTAGCGGCGTAGGTGCTAACACTGCTCGCGTAATTCTGTCATCCTTGTCGCCTTCGCAACTGCAAATGTGCATAACCGCCGGCGATGCCAACAAACTAAAAGCCATTAAAGGAATTGGACTGAAAACCGCGCAACGCATCATCGTTGACCTGAAAGACAAAATCACCGCAACCGAACTCGCTGCATTAAACGCACCAATGGCTGCCCCCGACAACAATTCTTCCGGCGAAGAAGCCCTTGCCGCTCTCATAATGCTCGGCTACCAAAAAGCGCAAGCACAAAAAGCCCTCGCCAAGGTCTATGCCACAGACCCGACGGCTTCAATCGAGACCGCAATCAAACGCGCCCTCGCCCTCCTATAACCCTCCCGACACACCCCTCCCCCCAAAACAAACCGACGGGACGCGAGTACACTCATTCCCTTATCTAAATTATAAGACTTATAAATATTATAAATCTTATCCCCCCGAAAAATCAAACTCGTGCGGAAGGCAAAACAAGCCGCCGGGCAGGCCGCGGTCGGCAAAAACTCAAGGGGGACTCAATCGCCGCAAGACGGGAACTCGCGCGCGATCGAGTCCCCCTTGCGCCTTTCGCCCTCCACTCTCCACTTTTTCCACTCTCCACTTTTTCCACTCTCCACTTTTTTTATTACCTTTGCACTAAATAAAAACTTTGCAATAATCAACAAACAAGAATTATGGCATCAAACAATCTTGACTGGGCCAATCTCTCATTTGGCTATGTACCCACCGATGTCAACGTGCGATGCACGTTCCGCGATGGCGTCTGGGGTCCCATTGAAGAGACCTCCTCTGAAACCATAAACCTCCATATCGCAGCAACCTGCCTCCACTATGGTCAGGAAATCTTCGAAGGGCTCAAAGCGTTCCGAGGAAAAGACGGTAAGATTAGAATCTTCCGACTCGAAGAAAACGCACGCCGTATTATCGAGTCGGCAAAAGGCCTACTAATGGAACCCGTGCCCGAAGAATTGTTCTGCGAAATGTGCAAACGAGTCGTGAAAGCCAACGAACGCTTCGTACCACCATACGGGTCCGGAGCCTCCCTGTATCTTCGTCCTCTCGAAGTAGGCATCAGCGCAAAAGTTGGCGTTAGCTCATCTTCCGACTATACCTTCATGGTATTCGTAACGCCCGTAGGACCTTACTTCAAAGAAGGATTCAAGCCAACTAACATCTGCATAATGCGTGAATACGACCGCGTAGCACCTAAAGGCACCGGACGCTGGAAAGTCGGTGGCAACTACGCCGCATCTATCGCCGCTGGTGACAGAGCTCACAAGCTCGGCTACAGTGCCGTTCTATACCTCGACCCGAAAGAGAAGAAATATCTTGACGAATGCGGCCCCGCAAACTTCTTCGCCATCAAAAACGGTGCATACATCACTCCGGCATCAGAATCAATCCTCCCCTCTATTACAAACAAGAGTCTGATGCAACTCGCTCGTGACATGGGAATAACCGTTGAGCAACGACACATTGCAGTCGAAGAACTCAACGAAATATCCGAAGCCGCAGCATGTGGAACGGCAGCCGTGGCATCTCCCATTGCCGAAATTCACGACCTTGACAATGACACTAAATACATCATTGCAAAAGACCATCAACCCGGCCCCGTAACCACTGAACTCTACAATCGACTCCGCGCAATTCAGCTCGGCGAAATTGAAGACGTCCACGGCTGGAACACCATCGTTGAATGAACCACCTGACTATAATCAACAAATATTATCCCGAGGGGACTCCCCTTCGGGATATTTATATGCGCCACGCCACCTCTGTGGCAGACTTAGCAGAAGAACTCCGAGCCGCTCACGCTCCGCACCTCGACCCTGACCAAGTGCGCTCGGCAGCCATGCTCCACGACATCGGAATCTTCCTGACCTCCGCTCCCGACATTCACTGCAACGGATCCCACCCTTACATCAAACATGGGCCGCTCGGAGCAGAACTGCTCCGACGCGAAGGCGCGCCGGAATGGGCGGCAAGAGTCGCCGAGCGCCATACCGGAGTGGGCATTGGCGAACTCGTCCCCGAAACCATCCTCGAACAACTCATTTGTTACGCCGATAAATTCTACTCCAAATCCGGAACAATGCAGCGAAAAACGCTCGCCGATGTAGAAAAATCCATCGCCCGTTTTGGAAACGAGAACCTCGAAAAGTTCCGCATCCTCCACGCAAAATTCTCCTGACCTCAACAAAAAAACAAGCGAGATCTCCGAAATCGAAGGTCCCGCCGTATTTCAATATCGACGCTTTAAAGTTCCGCATTACGCATATCGCCGGTCTCGGCAAAAGCGTTATGGAACGCAAACGAGGCACACAACGCGTGAGGCGTCTGACCGCCCTTACCAAGCGACAAATACTTATGCAGTAGCGGACGATAATCCGGATGTGCACAATTTTCAATTATCAACTCTGCCCTCTGAACAGGATCCTTGCCTCGCAAATCGGCAACACCTTGATCCGTCACAAGCACATCGACTGAATGCTCCGAATGGTCTTGGTGTGCCACCATAGGCACAATATTCGAAATACAGCCGCCCTTCGATACCGACGGACATGAGAAAATTGACAAATAACTGTTGCGAGTAAAGTCACCCGAACCGCCAATGCCATTCATCATCTTCGTGCCCAAGACATGAGTGGAATTAATCGCCCCGAAGATATCTGCTTCAAGAGCGGTATTCATCGAAATAATACCCAAACGGCGAACAATCTCGGGATTGTTACTCAACTCGCTCGGACGAATAACGATGCGCTTACAGAACTCGTCATCGTGAGCAAACAGACGGCTCATCGCATCATCACTCATCGTAAGCGAACATGTCGACACGAACTTGCATCGATCACGCTCCATCAAGTCAAGCACCGCATCTTGTGCCACTTCCGTATACATCGCAAACGGAGGTATCTCCGTTGCTTCCGCCAAACCGTAAAGCACTGCGTTAGCAACGTTACCCACTCCACTCTGCAGCGGCAAGAACTCCTTGGGAAGCCTTCCGGCCTTCAGCTCATGAACAAGGAAATTACAAACATTCGCTCCGATATGCTCCGAAGTCTCGTCGAGTGCCGAAAAAGGCGCCACCCCATCAGTCGCATTGGTATGCACAACACCAAGCACCTTCTTCGGATCCACATACAGATACGGTGAACCGATACGGTCATTAACATTATAAATCGGAATCTCCCTGCGATATGGCGGATCTGCCGGCATATACAAGTCATGCAAACCCTCAAGTTTCTTCGAAATTCCCGAATTCAATTCAATAATGATATGTTTGGCAAGCTGTGCAATCGTCGTGGAAATACCCGCACCCGTGCCGAGAACCAATCGGCCGTCATCAGTAACATCTACTGCCTCGATGACCGCGAAATCCAACGGACCGAAAAATCCGTAACGCAACTTCTGTGCCAACTCACTCAGGTGCATATCAAAATAATGGGCATCATGCGCATTGATACGCTTACGCAAATCCGGAGTGTTCTGATACGGTGTGCGGCGATTAATCGCATTCGCAAGCGACAAAGCTCCATCAACGTATTTATTCGTGCTCGCACCCGTAAACAAGTCCACCTTAAAAGGCCGACCCGCCTCATGCTCCGCTTCAGCAATCTGAGCCAAAGCAGCAAAAGTGTCCTTCGGCGCACCCGATGCTGTAAATCCGCTCAGACCTATCGTTGCACCATTCTTAATAAAACTCGCAGCTTCTGCTGCTGTCAAAACATTAAATCCCATATCTGACTATACTTCTTATTCAAAAATTCGTTATTTTTGGAGTTGGTGGGCGCCGTAGTTGTAGCCGCCGAGGTCAAGGTAGGCGCGATGTTGAATGATGCGGTCAAGAAATTCGTCATAGTCCTTGTTGACCTGAGTGCTCCACGCTTGTTCGGCAATGCCGATGAGGCGCGGCAATGCCAAGTATTCCAAATCTTCGGGGCGGTCCACTTCTTCCGTCCAGAATGTACCTTGAATACCAATGAGGTTGTCATGAAGCGGAGGCATTACGGTAATGCTTTTTTTCAATGAGCCGTCGCGTCCGGCACCATGCTTGTCCACACCTTCATACGAGCGATTGATATAGTAACCTCCGTTGAAGGGGGTATAAACGTGGCGCAAACCGTTGGCTTCTGCTTTTTGCTCACCGCCGAGCCAACAGAACACCACCGGGTTGATTTCTTTTATCAGCTCCATGTTGGCATTGGGTTCGGTGATTACTTCGTTCCACACAATGATTTTTCTGCCATGAGTGTTGGCATAATCGGAAATCTCCTTTGTGAACCAACTTTGAAGTTCGCGCACGTCTTTTAGTCCGAGTTTCTTAATCAGTTTCTGACATGACTTGGAGTGTTCCCATGCGAGGGTGGGACATTCATCGCCTCCAATGTGGATATATTCATAGGGAAAGTATTCCACTAATTCATCGATAACGTCTTTCACAAAACGTATCACTTTCGGATTGCTCACGTCCAACACGTCGCGCGACACGCCTCTCTTGTTCCAAATCTCATGGCTGAAGTCTTCGTGAACGTCAAGTTTCTTGCTCTTCGGGTCGGTCGAGAACTCGGGATATGCGTGAATAGCAGCCACCATGTGACCGGGCATGTCTATTTCCGGAATAACTTCGATGTGGCGTTCCTTGGCATAGGCAACTATCTCATGAACCTCCTCAGGGGTGTAGGCAAAAGGTCCGTAAACAGCGTCTTCACCCTCGCGCCATTGTTTTTGCTGCGCAAAGTCTGTGCGCAAAATATTACGGTTGGTTGCACCCTGAACGGTGAGCTTGGGATATTTCTTCACAGGCAGACGCCATCCCTGATCATCGGTAAGATGCCAATGGAAACGATTCAACTTGTAAACGGCCATGAGGTCAAGCATTTTCTTGATCTCTCCTGCCTCAAAGAAATGGCGGCTCACATCGAGCATAAAACCGCGATACTCATAGCGAGGTTGATCCTTAATTGTGCCGATTGGCAAAGCATAAGTCGCCGCGGTCTCGCCGGGCTTACCAGCAAGCACGTTAGCCCCCATCAGTTGCTTGATGGTTTGCAACGCATAGAATGCACCCGAGGCAGAAGAAGCCTGAATATCTACTCCTCGGGGAGAGATGGTCATTGTATATCCCTCAGCCGGAATTGCGTGGTTCACGCTCAAGGCAATAAATCCGTTTGCATCGGCAAGCGTTGCATTGAGGTTTGTTGCGGCATTAACCGCTGCAACAAAACGCCCGGCATCGTCGACAAAATCTGCAGGGGAACTTACGGTCATGCCTATTGGCATGGTAACATCCGACAAAGTCTGCGTCATCTCCGACGGACGCGGAATAAGAGTGTTGAAATCCGAAGCACTTGAAACAGCAACACCGCAAACGAGTGCAACGGTTAAAGAAACAATATACTTCTTCATGGTTTATGGAGAATTCTTATATAATTCACGGTTTACTATGTGCAAATATAGTCATTTTATCAAGAATAGACAATTTTGACTTGCTGAAAAAACGAGACGACCTTTTCAAGTCGCCTCGCATGATGATTATTTTCTAAAATATCGGATTATTTCACAAGGACTTTCTTTCCGTTAACGATGTAGATGCCGCTCTTGCCGATCTTGTTGAGCTTGCGGCCTTGCAGATCATAAACTTCGGCGGTATCGCCGTCAACCGTTGTCACCTCGTTGATGCCGGTGGCGGGGTTTCGACCGAAAGCGATGCTCAAAACTTCACCATTCGATGAGGGAACGTTCAGGTAAGCTCGGGAGTAATTAACTTTCAAGGCTTCTGTGACCGGACTGAATACAGCTTTGCCGTTCTCAGTGTTGAGCACATAGTTTGCAGAATCATCTGTGGGGGCCGCCACTGTTTCCGACTCGAATACCCCGGCATAACCGGCAAGCATATTACCGGACACGGAAGTTCCGCTTGCATCGGCGGGCGCAAATTCGTATGTGCCGACTTCAGCCTTGACAACGACGCCCGTTTCCGCGGGAATCACGCCATCGGTAATCTCTATAAGGGTAATTTCCTCTCCGGCATTTGCCGTTGTTGTCGGGAGCTGCGTTGCAACGTAGGCCTTTACTCCGGAAGGGATAGCTACTGCATGGTTAGCAAAGAAAGTGTTTACGCCGGTTTCGTCAATGACTACCTCAATAACCGAAGGACGCATATCTACTTCCTCAAGAATCAAGTCATGCGCAGCATGACCGCCATCGCCGGAGCAGTGGTCTGTAAAATAGTTGTCACCGTTGCTGTTTGCATGTATGAATGAGGTGCAGGCTATGTTATACTTGCCGACCGCACGCGAACTGGCACTGAAGGTCACGTTTGTTTTGCCTCCATTGGTTTGCAAACCGCGATCATCGCCCACTTCTCTTACGCATTGAGCCGCGGTATAAGAATAGAGTGCACCGTCATAGTAGAGCCATACGGAAGAGTTATCGGTATCCGCTGCAAACTGCAAACCTTTTACGGAAGACGCTTCACTCTGCATATAAAGTTTGCCGGCAGAGCCTCCATAATCATAAGCCACGCGGAAATATTGTCCTTCTACGGGCATATTCAGGGTCAAAGAAGCCCCATCCGCAATTGTTGCGTATGACTTCAGCGTATTCAGTTTCACGTTTTCACTATCTTCCATGGCAGCTTTGGCCGCAGCAACGGTTTCTTCCGATGCACCGCTATACTGTCCGAGCCCGTCGCCCAGCATTTCCAAAGCGGCGTTTGCCTCGTTAATCAAAGCGTCAAAATCCGGTGCATCAACAAACTTGACCCAACCGCCTTCGTGGTTATTTCTGGCAAAGTGAGTCACATAGCCATAGCCGGCGCTTGTCGAGCACAGATAGCCGACCGTTCCGTTAACTTCGGATTTCAAAGAGTAGTCACCAAACCGTGCCGAACTGCTATCGGGCAATATCTCAAACACACTTGCCTCGTTTTCTGCCGCATAGGCAGTGTTTTGCACATTGCTTGACGGTTCCACTCCGGTTACTTTGATATATTTATCTGTAAGTTTATTCTTGAATTTGAAAGTGAACCCGTTATCAACGCTATATACCGCCCAACTCATCTTGTCGGCATGGGCATAGGTGTTATATTGGCTGTCTCCGTAGGCAATAGCTTCAGTCACCTTGGGAACGTAGGCGTCCTGAGCGGTATTGGCATAGAGATAAATCGGATAAGCTGACGGATTACCGTTAGAGGGGAAATAGATATTGTGCCAATACGTAGCATCGGCATTGCTGACCTTGAACGGCAGAATCACGCTATTGGTGTAAGAATATACCCCACCCTCTTCGGTTAATGAAGCGTTATCGCCCAAAGTTATGAACGGGTATGCCGAGGTCAAAAGATCGCTTATCTGCGAAATTGAGCAATTGAGCACATCGGTATAGACATTGCCTTGAGCATCGGTGAGCGTCACATTGATTGTAGAAATCTGAGATGAGATGTCGGCCGATAGATTAAAATAGTTAGAGTTTGTGATTGCATGAATATCCAGAGGTACATATACCATGCAATATCCCTTGGTATAGTCATCGCCATAGCAAGGCGCTTCCTCGAAGAAGAAAGCGATTTTTTCGTCGGCTTGCTGAATCATTGCGCTATAAGAACTCAGCTGAGTGCTTACCTGCAAGCCCTGCTTCCAACCATTGGCAATATCAGTCGGCGTATAAGTTGCATCGGCGCTTACTTCCTTATACCAAATAGTAACGTCTCTGCGATCATAGTGAGAAGCTCCGCCCTTGGGTTGAGATTGCATCAGCAGGTCCACTTGTTCACCCTGAATGTTTTGCACCTTGATGCAGTAGATTTCGCCATTGGTACCATTGTCGCCGCCATTGCTGCAACCGTCAACTGCGGTTGACCATGTGCCGGCGCCATTTGCCTTGTCCTCGCCATAGGTAAACACGTTGAATTTGCGACCGCCGACTCTGCGAGCACTGAGGAGAATCTGACCGTTGGGCAAGATTTCCACCTTCGGTTCATCGGCATTGGCAACCGGAGATTGACTGCCTCCGAGAATCTTCCAAGTTGCGCCGAAGTCATCGGTATATATTACGTAGATATTCGTTGTTGCAGAGGCATTCTTGACGAGCATTGCGCCGTAGATACGCACCGTACCTGTGCCGTTGAAGTTCTCATCGACCACCAACTTGCCGCTGCCGAAGAATGCGGCATGACCATTGGCAATAAGTGCGCTTGAGCCGATAAACAATTGATCGGAAATATCGGTCTTGGTCCAAGTTTCACCATTATCCTCACTGTAGATGCGCACCGTTCTGTTATGACTTGTTGCGGAAGCATAGGGGTAGCAAACATCGCCTGCTGCAGCCATAACAAGCACCTTTTGGCCCGAAGCGGCTATTGCGGCATCGCCGTAACCGCAGTCATTAGCACCGGAAGTGCCCGAACCTTGAGCTATGGTCCGTTTAGCACTCCACGTTGCGCCGTTGTCATCACTTGTGCGCACCACCAAGTCGATGCGATGAGTTCCGGTGCCGTGAACGTCGCGCCCCAAGTCGTCGAGGCTATGACGATAGTCGCTCACAGCGACAAGACGTCCGGAAGCGGTCTTTGTGATAGCCGGAATACGGTAAGAATAATCATCATCGTCATAGAAGAGAGTAACGTCGGCAGTCGGAGCAAACTTCGCAATCAGAGGATTCTCATCGGTGATTGAGGATTTCATGTCATCGGTCAGCACAAAGCTTTCGCCCAAGCTCTCTTCGCCCAAGTAAAAACCACTGAACTCAAATCCGCGATAGCCGCGAGTGAAACTAATCGTATTCTCGTTATTTGGATCGTAACCGCAATAATATAAATCTTCATACGTTTTGAGTTTGCAAGCAATCGAGCCTGAAGTACTCGTAACGGTTACGTTGCCAAAATGGGTATTATCGGCTAAGGCATCGCCCTGAACTTCCGCTTTAACGGGCAGCACAAGGTCATATGCTTCCACTTTTGCGGCAATAGCGGCAAGCGATGCTTCGTCCAAAGTGCCCACTTTCGTAATTTTATGGTTGCTACCCTCATCGGTTAAGTTGTTCCAACCTGCGGTCCAAGTGATGAGACCTTCGCCATGAGAATCGCTATGGTTTACCACTCCGGAGTTATTGGTGGAGAACATGAAAGGATATTCAGTTGAGGAGCTTTTCTTAAACGTCAAATCGCGTCCGGCAGGAGTTGCCACGAAGGGCACCGAAGTATTGTTAGCACTCTGAACGCCCATGAACATCTGCTTTCCGATGTTATAGAGGTAATAATTTCCGGCGCGTGACTTGTAGATTGTCCATTGGAAGTTTTCGTTGTCGGCTGTCGGCGCCGGGGTCACAGTGGTTCTTGCAGTAGAAATCACGTTTGCGCTACTTGTGGCACCCATCAAACCGCGTTTAGTAACGAATGTATAGACGTCACCGTTGGCAAACTGCTCAATCTCGCTGAGTCTTACGGGGTAGTCCAAGTCAGCCACTTGCTCAGCAGACAGGGCTGCATCGAAGAACTGTGCGGAGTGGACCTTTCCGTTAAATACGTACTTATTTCCGGCACTCGTTACGCCCCCACCAATGTAGATGTTTGCATTATCGTTACCGCTGAAGTGGTTGAAGTCCTGAAAGACGTTAGTTATTGATGCAGCCGTACCATCGACGTAGACCTTGCGAGTTTGAGTTGAGGCATCAATTACGATTACTACTTTGTGGTTAGTCGAAGCCGTCAGCTGAGTGGCAGAGGCAGTGTACCAGCCTTTATTTTTCGCTGTGGCATACATTCTCACTTTGCCGCCTTGCGCGCCATAAGCAACGAAAGTCGAAGTATTATTATAGTTCGTATCATCGCTTGTTACCGTCGTGTCCGAGGCACAAATAAATGCGCCGTCGCTGCTGAGGTCGCCGCCCATTGTGACATCTAAAGCAATGGTCAGACTTTGCTTTGCGAAAACAGATGCTTCGCAATCCGCGTTCAGAGCGTAGGGATAAGAGACCGCATCAAGGTCGGTCAGAGTAAGAAACGACTCTGCGGTTTCGGCAGCAGTCGCTTGCGCCCACCCGAGTGCCGGCAACAGCAACAGTCCGAGCAGCGTTTTCGCAAATTTAGGATAAAACATTAATGTGATTGTGGATTAAATGATTATTATTCAGTGCAAAAGTAATCTTTTTTAAACAATTATCCAAGTCTTTTAACGGCTTCACCCAAAGAATGGGGGGGGGTATTTTGCTGATTTTCAGCTAATTATGCGATGCAAAAAAAGTGGAAAAGATAAGGAATATTGATAAAAAGGCACAAGGGGGTAAGATTTATAATATTTATGAGATTTATAAGTCTTATGGTTTTGATGAGGGAAGGGTGGACTCGCTTTCCGTCGGTTTGTTTTGGGGCGAGGTGGTGGAGGGTGATTTTTTGCAAAGGTAGGGAGGGTTTGGAGGGGAAAAGCGTAGATTTTCGTAAAAAGGGTAAAAAAACAGGCGGCCCGGGGTGGGTCGCCTGTTTTTTTATTGAGGGGGAAGGTTTATTTCACGAGGACTTTCTTTCCGTTAACGATGTAGATGCCACTCTTACCGATTTTGTCGAGTTTACGGCCTTGGAGGTCATAGATGCCTTGAACCTCGGGACGTACGTCAGCATCTTCAAATACGATTTCTTCGATTGAAGTTTCAACGCCCATGGCTTCAGCCAAAGCATTGTAAACGGCAAGGAGTTCTTCGTAGCAAGTGTTGATCTTGGTTTGAGTCTGAGAGGCCGCAGCGAAGAGCGCGTCGGTATCTGCGATTTCATCGCGCACTGCGAGCATCATGTCAACAGTGACGTTAGGATACTTGGCATCGGGGGTAACGACCTCAACAGCATCGTTCAAGCCGATTTCGGAGATTGCGAAGTATTCGTGGCTGTAACCGGCATCACCTGCGCCTTCTGTTACCATCATGCGGAAGTAACGATAGTCGTTTCCGTCGCTGATTACGGGTGAAGAATAGCTTGCACCGCTTCCGGAGGGAAGACCTGAGAGAGTGGCCAACGTTGTATATTTAGAATTGTCGTTAGAGCCTTGGATACGAACGGTTTCGGGGTTAGTCACAGAGGCATTTGAACCGGTAACGTCGCGGTTGGTCCAAGTCATCTGGATAGAGTTCAAAGATTTGCCTTCACCGAGGTCAATACCGATATAGTGGTCAAGTTTGTCGGAGGTATTTGCTCCCGAGTAGTCGGAGTGGAAGTAAGTCTGTACGTCATCGTCGATCAAAACGCTGAATGAGGTGAATTGGTCACCGTATTGATCAGATTTGCACTTAGCGTTAGAGAAGAGCATGTCTTCGGTGAGATTTACACGAGTACCTTGAATGCTGATGCTTCCGGCTTCAGCGAGGAGGCCTTTAGCTTCAGCGAGGAGCTGCTGAAGATTAGCAATTGAACCCTGCTTTTCGTCAGCTTCTACCAAGCGAAGAATCCACTGCGAACCGATTGTACCTGCATTCCACAAGCAGATAGCACCGGTAGCGACTCCACCGGCTACGTTGGGCGAGAAGTACCAACCGCCTTCGGCGATGAGTCCCCACTGACCGCGAGAGATTTCTTCGAAAGTGTAGATACCGGCTTCGCTGGCCTTGTCAGTGACACGAAGTTGATTGTAGTTATCTTCTTTAACTTCAAGAGGTTTGGCAATATAACAGCCTTTGCCCACGTTCTTAATCTTAAACTCATTATCGGCAGCACCGGAGAAGGTGATGAGTTCCCAAGTTTGGCTGTCCTTAACAGTCTTCTGAGCAGCCACATTAGTAACCTTGGTTGAGCCTGCGGCAAGAGCACGATTGGGGAACTGCGCACTGATAATCTGATACTTGGACTTGGGCACGAAGCGAATAGTTGCATATTCGTGAGCCTTGAGTTCGTTGTATTCGTTGATGAGGTTCAGATAGAGTTCGGTAACCTTTGCTTGGGTGGCAGTTTCAGCGTCAACGGTCTTGGCTGCTTCATAAGCGGCAATGAAGTCCTTGGCATAGAAGGGCATGTACCAACCTGCGCGAGTTCCTTCTTCGTCGATGCGGTCATAGACGTCGGCAACGCCGGTCAACAATGCTTGGAGGTTTGCGATATGGTCTTCAATGGGAGCATTAACGAAGTCGTTTGCAACTTCGACCATAGTTCCATCGGCACCTACTGCATAAACTTTGGCTTCGCCTGACATGAGGGCTGCCATAGCAGTCTTCTTAATCGGGAATTGGTAATCATTGGAGAAACCGAGCAGAGTACCGTCGTTGTGGTAGATGATGAAACCAACACCACCGGTAGCGTCTTCATGGTTGATAACCATGTTTGAAGAGTCAAGGGTGAATGAGAGATTGCCTGTAGGCTGCACATTATTGCTGAAGTCTTCGATACCACCAAGGGGACCGCAATTTTCTTTTTCCCAGCCCCACCAGCTTTCACGTTTTGAACCGGGACGGTCGTCCATGAAGATGATCTGTTTGTTTACGGGGAAGTTGTATGCCTTGATTTCATTTTTAACTGCCTGAATGTCTTCTTCGGTAAGATTAGCGATGAATGAAGAGTAGTCATCGATCTTATAGTCTTTCAAGGGTACGAAGAAGCCCCATGCTTCAAAGAAGTCGGTAAGGTCTTCCTGAGCCGCTACGCAACACATCTTAGCGAAGTGGAGCATGTCGTAACGAGGATTCAGGTAGTAAGGATGAGAGATTGGGTAGCGACGCAGGAGTTCATACAAGCGAGGATAGAACTTCTTGTTGTGGCCCAACGCATGGTAATAAACCCACAGTTGGAAGTACATACGAGTACAGCCCCAAGTGCTGTTTTCAAGGAACGTTGCATCACGGTTGAAAACATCAAGTTGGCTGCGCGGGAAGTCTGCACGCGAGGTATGAGTGCCGAAGTAGTAAGCGACAACGTTAGAGAATACGTTGTTAGACATTTCGGTTGTACCGGCAATCTTCATCGGACCTTGGTTACAGTGACCGATTTCGTGGGCGGGTCCCCAATTAGAGCCGGCGTCAGTACGAATGGCATTCAAGATCGGGCCCATGGTGTTGATGTTATAAGCAGTACGCCATGAGGTTGCATTCATATAGAGCGCACCGGGCATTGAGATTGCCAACATGCGGTTGTTGAAATAGTCGGAGTATTGGAATCCGGGATCGGCAACGTCGTCACCTGTGAGGGGTTCATAGAAGTTCCAAAGAAGATCCATCTTGCGCAGAAGTTCTTCGTCGCTTTGAATACCCATGAAAGTACGTTCGCGGAAGTTGAGTTCGTCCCAAACTCGCATGGTTTCACGAACATAGTCGCCTTGCACTCCGGCATTGAACTCATCGGAGAGCAAGCGGCGCATGCCAGGTTGCTTGCGAGAGTTGTCTTGGCCGTCGTAGGCATCGTCAAGGTGGAAGTGGATAATTACGTATTCACCAACGAGGTCAAACATTTCGTGCTTTGCACGAGCTGCCATGTAGGTAAAGTCTTCTTTGGTGTCGCCTGCCGCATAGTCATAGTAGCCGTTGAGCTCACCGCCTTCAATGTGGATTTCGATGGGTTCATAGTCAGTTACTTTCACATTGGGCACACGCTTGCCGTTTTCAACTTTGGTAGTGGCAACAGTGTAGTAAACGAACTGATGAGCGAGGTCGCTCCACTGCGGAATGATGTTAAGACCTTCGTGGAGTTCGGTGCCGTTAGTTGTGTTGTTGTTCATTGCACCGCCCATAACCGCATCGATGTAGAGGGTAACGTTTTCGTCTTCGGGAACGTTTTCAACCATCACATAGAGCGAACCGCCGGTGTTACCGAGGATACCTGTGGGGTTATGCATGTTGGTGTAAGCCTGAATGCCTGCCAAAGCAGCGCCGTTACCGCCTTCAGAGAACGGCTTGTAGTCCTGAATACGGAAACGCTTGGCATACTTTGAATTCCACGCCAATTCGCCGGTTCCTTCAGCCCAATTGTCGTTTTTCACCTTGAGCACCATCTGCTGCAGGGTGGCGGGCAAAGCTTTATAGTTTGAATCGGCTTGAATTTGGGCATCGGTCATGCCTTGATATGAAGACTTGAGCTGAGTGCACTGCTTGTTGACAAACATTGCATCGAGAGCAGCCTGATAAGCGGAGATGTTTTCGAGTTCGTCGAGCATGCTGCCGCTGCTTGCGAGAGCGGCTTCGATTTCGGCATCGGTCATGCTGATTTCAACGAAGTTCCAACGAGAGTTGGTGTTGTCAGCGTCCCAGCATACGATGTTGCCACTGCCGTCTTGGTGCATGGAGAATGCAACGCCGGAACCATTGGCAAACATGTAATATGTACCATCGTCTTCAGTTACGGTCATCTGACATGCAGCAGTTGAGGAAGAAGCGGTCATTGTCCAGCCCGCGCTGCGAGCATTAGATGAGCGCAAGTACAGACCGGTGCTGAGGCTGCGGAAAGTGAGGCCGTTTGAGCCCTCACCGATGAGCCAACGTTGAGCCATGCTTTCTTCATTGATTACCGAAGCACCGACAACATTAGAGGGACCGCGGTCGCTGAGAGCTTGACCGCTCTCATTGTTGATTACGCGATAAACCTTTCCTGCTTCAGGTCCGGCAGCCATTGCACCAAGCGCAAATACGCCCAATGACAGCACGACCAAAAACTTTTTCATGATGTTCTTTTTCATGATAGAAGATTGGTTAAATAAGATTAATTATATTGGTTTATAGTTCTTTTAAAGCGGTCAAATTTAAGAATTTTTTTTGATACGGAGTGCATTTTATCGCATTTTTAACATATCAGCGCTTTCATTTCCGATGCAAGTTGAGCCGCTGCAGCGCCTGCCGCGTCAGCAAAATCAGTGCCCGAAGATGCATAGATTATGGCGCGAGAACTGTTGACCAACAGGCCACATTCGCCATTGGGGAGCATGCCGTAGCGACACACCTCTTCAAGCGAACCGCCTTGAGCTCCCACGCCGGGGACGAGGAGGAACGACTTGGGTGCGACACGGCGAATGTCTTGAAACATTGAGCCTTGAGTGGCACCCACCACGTACATCATTTCTTCTTCAGAAGCCCATTCTTGCGAAGTCTTGATAACTTTTTCGAAGAGGCGTTCGCCGGAGGCATCGGTTGAAAATTGGAAGTCTTTGCTGCCGGGATTGGAAGTGAGAGCCAAAAGGACCACCCATTTGCCTTCATAGCCGAGGAAGGGCTTGACGGAGTCACTGCCCATATAGGGCGCAACGGTGATGGCATCAACGCCGAGATGATCGAATGCAGCGCGAGCATACATGGTCGAGGTATTGCCTATATCGCCACGTTTTGCATCGGCGATGATGAATTGGTCGGGATACTTTTCGCGTATATATTTAACGGTTTCTTCAATCGCAATCCATCCTTGAACACCCTGACTTTCAAAAAATGCCAGATTCGGCTTGTAGGCCACACAGTAAGGGGCAGTGGCATCTACTATTGCCTTGCAAAATTCGAGCAACGGATTTTCCTTGTCAAGCAGATGAGGCGGAATTTTTTTGATGTCGGGATCAAGACCCACACACAGAAATGAGCCCTTACGAGCAATGTTTGCAATCAGTTCTTCTCTTTTCATAATTTATCAGTGATTTTATTGTTAGTTTATTTTTAAAGTGCTTTCAATCTTTTTATAGCATCCGCGCGCCGTGAAATCCACAAACCCTTTATCTCTTAAAAATTGGAGTTGCTGGCGTATTTTGGCTTTAATATTGCGATTTGACGGATACTTCAGGCTTAGTTCATCAACGAAATCATACATTTGCCTTAACGTGAAGGTTGAATCCAATCGCTGCACGCATCTCATTATATCTATGAGCCAACCACGACTCTCCACCCCACCGGTTTGCAACGAAAAGACTCTGTTATACTCTTCGCGCACATTTTGCGGGTTCAAGACTACGCCATCTGATATAATCGGAATTTTTGCAAATTCAGGTACTCTGCCGAGCAAGATATTACACCCAACCCATCCGGCTCGACGTGCGCCCCCCACTAACGGACGCCTATCTTCTACGATTTCCGGAACAAAAAAGCAATTCGGGACAACAATGAGGCTTCTTACTTTGTTATCTTTATAGTGCATGAAAAAGAAACTCGGATTATCGAGAGAGTTAATCCGCTTAATCATCGTATGGTAAGCGCCATCACTCACCTTTTTAGTAAAATCATTTGTATTATCTCTTTTGCTCTTGAGTTCATATTGTGATTTGCAATGCTCACAAACATAGTCTTTAACGGGCGCATTAGCATCAGCCCTTTTGAGAATATAGTTTCCACACACCGGGCAATACATGTTGCGTTCAAACCAGTCTTCGGTCAACACCCTCGCAATCTGAGACGCACTTGTGTACCCCTCGATTAATGAAATGTCAAAACTTAAATCCATGGCAACGGCGTTTCACTGAATAATTAGTAGATGTTTGTGCAAATTTAGGGATTATTTTGAAAAAGGTGTCATTTTTACGGGAGTTCTTTGTATATTTGCAGAAAATTAGTCAAAATTCGATATGAGATACTGTGTAATAATGTGTGGCGGAGTCGGTTCAAGATTCTGGCCGGCGTCGCGTTCCTATCGTCCGAAACAGTTTTTGGATTTTATGGGTACGGGGCGGACTTTGTTGCAGATGACCTACGACCGCATATTGCCCTTGGTGCCTGCCGAGCGGATTATCTTCATAACCAATGCGGAATACGCTCCGCTGATTTCGCAGCAATTGCCGGACGTCAAGGAAGAAAACATCTTGCTCGAGCCCACCCGACGCAACACCGCACCCTGTATTGCTTGGGCAACTCACCATATTCTCGCACTTGACCCAGAAGCGTCAATCGCCGTTATGCCGTCGGATCATTTGATTACTCGCGAACGCGTCTTCCTTGAAGCCATTGAAAGAGGCTTTGAGTTCGTTGAGTCCAATTCGGCATTGCTCACTCTTGGGATAAAGCCCTCGCGTCCCGAGATAAATTACGGCTATATTCAATCCGGAGCTCCGGCAACCGCGAACATTAATCGCGTTAAAACGTTTACTGAAAAGCCCAACCTTGAACTCGCCAAGATATTTTTCAACTCCGGAGAGTTCTTGTGGAACTCGGGAGTGTTCATTTGGTCCGGGAAGGCACTGCTTCAAGGTCTTGAGGAGCATTGTCCGGAAATTGCTCGCCGCTTTGAGGCTGAGCCCGGCATCTATTGCACAGACAAGGAAGCAGCGTTTATCAACGAGGCATTCCCGGCTTGTCCTTGCATTTCCATAGATTATGCACTGATGGAAAAAGCCACCAACGTATATGTTGAGGAAGTTGACCCGGGTTGGAGCGACTTGGGCACATGGGGCGCACTTTATGAGCACTCGCCGAAGAATCGTATGGGCAATGTCACTCAAGAATGTGCCATAATGAGCTACGACACGTCCGGCTGCGTATTTTCGGAGAGCAATCCGAAGAAAATTATCGTGGTTGACGGGCTGAAAGATTACATTGTGGCCGACACCGACGACGTGCTGCTCATTTGTCCGATGTCGAACGAGCAAAAAATCAAACAATACGTTAATGATGTAAGCCAAACTCTCGGCGAAAAATACCTATAAATGAAGCAACTTTTGCAAAATCGCAGTTTTATCGGCATTATCCTCTCCGTCATCATTATCGCCGGTATAAGTTCGGTCTATTTCTATCCTGATGCTTTTGAAGGGAAAGTGCTGCAACAACATGACATGCAGCAAGGTATGGCCAACAGCCATGAACTGCAAGTTCACGAAGCGGAGACCGGAGAGAAAGCATGGTGGACAAACTCATTGTTCGGCGGTATGCCGGCATTTCAAATATCACCTGACTACCCGTCGACGCATCTATTTTCGTGGATAACACGAGCCTACGGACTATTTCTGCCATCTCCCGCCAATCTGCTCGCAATGATGATGTTGGGCATGTTCATCATGCTCATGGCAATAAAAATGAAGCCGCGAATTTCGCTGATTGGAGCAATCGCTTGGGGGCTCAGCTCATATTACATAATAATCATAGGTGCCGGACATATTTGGAAATTTGTCACTTTGGCTTACGTGCCACCCACTATTGCCGGACTGATTTGGTTGTTCAGAGGTCGTCGGCTGTTAGGCGCCGGCATCGCCGCCTTGTTTATGATGCTTCAGATTGCGAGCAATCATGTGCAAATGAGTTATTACTTCTCATGGGTTATGGCCGGCTTTATAATTGCCTATGGGATTGAAGCATATAAAGAAAAGCGCATGAAACAATGGGGCGTGAACCTTGCCATATTTTGCGGTGCGATGCTCTTGGCGGTTGCCGCTAATGCTCCAACCTTATACCATACTTATAAGTATTCCCATGAAACGATTCGCGGCGGTCACTCGGAACTGACACACGACGAAGTGGACAGCAAAAACGAGACCAACGGACTTGACCGTGACTATATAACGCAATATTCCTACGAAAAAGCGGAAACCTTGTCGCTCCTCATTCCCAACATTAAGGGCGGAGAATCGGGCTCATCGCTTGCCGATACCGACGAGGGCAGAAAATTGATGCGCGCCGACCGCACGGGCGAAATGACATTGCTGCAACTATTCAGCCCCTACTTTGGCGGAGCGGAGGGCACAAGCGGTCCGGTATACGTAGGAGCCATAATATTTGCCTTAGCCCTATTCGGAGCAATCGCCGTCCGCGGCCCAGCGAAATGGGCGTTAGTGGTGCTTACACTGCTGTCGATTTTCTTGGCATGGGGACGAAACATGCAGTGGTTCACGGACTTATTCATTGACTTTGTGCCAATGTATTCGAAATTCCGCACAGTCGAGTCGATACTCGTCATTGCAGAGTTCACTATTCCACTTCTCGCAATGCTCGGACTGCGCGAAATTATATGCAGCGAAAATCGCACGAAAATGCTCCGACCTCTAATCATAAGTTTCGGCATTTGTGCATTGATATGCCTTATAAGCATTATGGCACCTTCTGTTTGGGGAGATGCCGTCATGACAGAAGGCGACGATATGCGCCTCACCATGTATGAGCAAATGGGATATCTACCTCAAGGCTTCAACATGGCATATTACCCCGAAGCCGCCAATGCCGTCGAATCCATACGCCTCGGGCTCGTGCGCTCCGATGCGCTTCGCTCTCTGCTATTTTTGGTATTAGGTGCAGGAGCAGTATGGGTGATGGCCGGCAAAAAGCTATCGTCAACTATCGGGTTGCTCTGCTTGGGCGCACTCGTTGCCATTGACCTTTTCACTGTCAATAAGCGCTATCTTGATTCCGACGACTTTAAGACTCCTGCAGTTGCAAAATCGTTCACACCCTCCGCTGCCGATAAATTTATCCTTGACGACCCGGATGCGCACTTCAGAGTACTGAATGCGGCTAATTTCAACGACTTGCAAACGTGTTACTTCCACAAGTCGATAGGCGGCTATCACGCAGCAAAGCTCACTCGCTATCAAGACTTCATTGACCGCTGCCTGACGTCGCCCGACAATCCGGCATTCCTTTCAGGGGTCAATATGCTCAACACAAAATATTTCATCACCGACCCCAATGAGCCTCCGGTGATGAATGACTATGCATTGGGCAACGCATGGTTCATTGAAGAAATTGACTACGTTGATTCACCCGATGATGAGATTGCCTCTATTTCGGAGATAGACCCGTCGTATCAAGCCGTTGCGGATAGAAAATTTGAAGAGATACTTGGAGGTCAGCCCGCACCTGTGCACCCCGATGATTATATTGAGCTGACCGATTATGCCCCGGCTCGTTTGAAATACAAATCAAACAGCCAGAACGGAGGCATAGCCGTATTTTCCGAGGTATATTTCCCTTGGGGCTGGAATGCCACGATTGATGGTCTGCCGACCAAGATTGGGCGTGTGAACTATATTTTGCGAGCCGTACAGATTCCGGCGGGGGAACACACTATCGTCATGGAATTCCGACCCGGAAGCATCGCAGCGACCAACTCCCTGGCTTACGTTGCCATCATTCTCGTTTATCTAACCTTAGCAGCCGGAATCATCACCCGACTAACACGCCGCAAGAAGTGAAAATCAGGAGAATCGTATCATTTCCGCTGCGCCGACTGAAACGTTACAGAGTCGGGCGCGGCTACTCGGTTCATTCGCCATTTGCTTTCTACTTCATTACTCGAGTCTTGCGCGAACGCTTGCACTATTATTGTTTCAAGAACGAAATCACCGAACGACAAGCACGATGCCTGTTTCGCGTAATCAACTATTTTCGGCCTCAAACAATATGCCTTATCGGAGAATCGTCGCCAAGTATCATGGCGAGTATTGCCGCCGCCGCACCTCACGCGCAGTTTGTTGACACTCCGTTGGCAGCCGATTTTGTTGTTTTGACCGAAGGGGCTATTCCCTCCGATGCAAAAATTGCGTATAGCATGGGTTGCACCGACATTCCAGATGATGCCATGACCTTCAGCAACGGCAAGAGCATAATCGCCGTTCGCCGAACCGGACTTCCATTTCAGCATTTCTGCCTGAGTTTTTAATCGAGCTCTATTTGCTGCTTTTTAGTTAAATAAATTTAAGTCTGCCCAAAAATAATTTTTTCCACAAAAATTATTTTGAAACTATTTTTCTTTTTAATACTTTTGCAAAGGAAAAACTTAATCAAACTTGTTTCACTTAATAACTAAAGATAATATTATGGCAGTAAAATTTTATAAATGCCCGGTATGTGGCAATGTAATAGCAAAAGTAGTTGACTCGGGCGTTCCGGTAGTGTGCTGCGGCAAACAGATGGAAGAACTGGTGCCCAACACCGTTGACGCAAGCGGCGAAAAGCACGTGCCCGTGGTTACTCGCATCAGTGATTGCAAAATCAAAGTGGAAGTGGGCAGCGTTACTCACCCCATGTCGGAAGAACACCACATTGCGTTTATCTACGTGGAGATGGAAAACGGCGGCATTCGCATCGACCTACCCCACGACGGCAAGCCCGAAGCAGAAATATGCGTTTGCTCCGGAAAACCGGTTGCGGTTTACGAATATTGCAACCTTCACGGACTTTGGAAAACTGAATTATAACATTAACTTTTAAACGAATTATATACTATGGGAAAAAGCGTAAAAGGAACCCAGACCGAGAAGAATCTTCTCACCTCATTTGCCGGAGAATCTCAGGCAAGAATGCGTTACACTTACTTTGCAAGCCAAGCTAAAAAAGAAGGTTTCGAACAGATTGCAGCAATCTTTACAGAAACCGCAGACCAAGAAAAAGAACACGCCAAGCGCATGTTTAAGTGGCTGGAAGGCGGCATGGTTGAAATCACCGCATGCTACCCCGCCGGAGTAATCGGCACCACTGCCGAAAACCTCAAGGCTGCCGCTGCCGGCGAAAACGAAGAATGGACAGCCGACTATCCGCGTTTCGCAGAAATCGCCGATGCCGAAGGCTTCCCTGCAATCGCTCAGATGTATCGCAAGATAGCTGAAGCCGAAAAAGGTCACGAAGAACGCTACTTGGCACTGCTTGCAAACGTTGAAAACGGCAAAGTATTCAAGAAAGACGAAGAAGTAATTTGGCAGTGCCGCAACTGCGGATATACCCACACGGGCACCGAAGCCCCCGGCGCATGTCCCGCATGTCTGCACCCCCAAGCCTACTTCGAAGTAAAGAAGAATAACTACTAATTAACCACAATAATAGAGAGGCGCTCAATCTGAAAATTGAGTGCCTCATCTTATTTTTGTGGAAATTTGTCTAATTGCGAGAAAATTGTTAATTTTGCGCGATATAACAAACCTAATATTACAATCATAACCCCACACAATTATGAAGATTGAAAAAATCATTGGTCGCGAAGTGCTTGACAGCCGCGGCAATCCCACTGTGGAAGTAGACGTTATTCTTGAATCCGGCGTTTGCGGTCGTGCATCCGTTCCCTCCGGTGCATCAACCGGCGAAAACGAAGCTCTTGAGCTCCGCGACGGCGACAAGACTCGCTACATGGGCAAGGGTGTACTCAAAGCCGTTGCTAACGTAAACGGTCCTATCGCTGAAGCCCTCAAAGGCATGAGCGCGCTCGATCAAATCGCAGTTGACGAAAAGATGCTTGCCCTTGACGGCACTGAAACCAAGAGCAACCTCGGTGCAAACGCAGTTCTCGGCGTTAGCCTCGCAGTAGCCAAGGCTGCTGCTGCATATCTCGATATGCCCCTCTACAAGTACATTGGCGGCTGCAACAGCTACGCTCTGCCCGTTCCCATGATGAACATCATCAACGGCGGCGCACACTCTGATGCCCCCATTTGCTTCCAAGAATTCATGATTCGTCCCATCGGTGCCACCAGCTTCCGCGAAGGCATCCGCATGGGTACAGAAGTGTTCCACAACTTGAAGAAAGTGCTCCACGATCGCGGCCTGTCAACTGCAGTAGGTGACGAAGGCGGTTTCGCTCCTGCACTTGACGGCACAGAAGACGCCCTCAACGTTATCATGCAAGCTATTGAAAAGGCAGGCTACAAGCCCGGTAAGGACGTTACTATCGGTCTTGACTGCGCTTCTTCAGAGTTCTACCAGAACGGCGTTTATGACTATCACCAGCTCAAGGACGGCACCGTTAAAGAACCCAACGGCGTTAAGCGCACTTCAAAGGAACAAGCACAATATCTCGAAGAACTCATCACCAAGTATCCTATCGATTCAATCGAAGACGGTATGGCAGAAAACGACTGGGAAGGTTGGGCAGAACTGACCAAGCTCATCGGCGACCGCTGTCAGTTGGTAGGTGATGACTTGTTCGTTACCAACGTTAAGTATCTGCAGCGCGGCATCAACGAAGGTTGCGCAAACTCAATCCTCGTTAAGGTTAACCAAATCGGTTCACTCACTGAGACCCTCCGCGCAGTTGAACTCGCACAGCGCAACGGTTACACCGCAGTAATTTCTCACCGTTCAGGCGAAACTGAAGATGCCACCATCGCTGACATCGCAGTTGCTACCAACGCAGGTCAGATTAAGACCGGTTCTGCATCACGTTCTGACCGTATGGCCAAGTATAACCAGCTTCTCCGCATTGAAGAAGAACTCGGTGCTGCTGCCACTTACGGCTGGGGCAAGAAAACCAAACGCGCTTGCTGCTGCAAGTAATCAATCGCAACATTTCACTCGGAAATCAATGAAGAAACTCCGCTCGTTAGCTTTATCAGTCATGGCTCTCGCAGCAACGTTGAGTGCCTCGGCGCAATTTCGCTACGGTCCGAAGATCGGTGCGAACTTCACCGACATGACTTTTAAGCAAACCATTGTCGGGACCTCCTCTACAACGAACCCCGCAGCCGGATTGGAATGTGAATTCATTTTTACAAATTTCGGCTTGGGTATAGATTTCGGAATCGGTTATAGTGCAACCGGAGGCAAAGTAAACCTCGGGGAGAAACCGATTTGGGGGCTACAAGGCTACGGCAACGAACGAGTGATGATTCATAATCTTCACATTCCGCTTCACCTCCGCTTCAAGTGGACGAAGCTTCAAGGATTTGAGGACTATTTGGCACCGTTCATTTACGGCGGACCTGATTTTAACATTCAAGTTGGTCACAGCAGCCACAATCGCGCCGGTTCAAGTGCGTTCAAATTCAGCGGTGGCGACGTTGCCCTGAGTTGCGGCTTCGGACTTGAAATAATGCGCAATTGGCAAGCAAGCTTCGGCTACAGCTGGGCCGTGACCTACAGCCTGCGCACCTCGTTGCTCGAAAATTACAGTGCACGAATGCGCGGATGGAACGTTAAGATAGCCTATCTCTTCTAAAGATTTCCCCACACGAAATAACTGCACAGAAAAAGAGCTGCCCGGAACTATCCCGGAGCAGTTCTTTTTTCCGTTCAGATGACTAAGGTCGATACAAGGTTTCGCCTGTATGGTATGGATTTATATGTTATCTAAACTCCAGATTTCTTTTGCTGCTTGAATGATTTTATCACGTCGCCTTTTTATACAATCTTTATCCCATATCGGATTATCCTTGTCTTCAATAAAATCAATAATCTCTTTTTGCTGGTACAATAAATTATCACTGCCATAAACCTTTAATTTCTGCGCGAATGGTTTATTGCCGAGAGAACTGTTTTGACTTCCCGCCATTAACATCAGATTGCCAACACTGTTCATGTATTCTCCGGAAACTATTCCTTGCTGAGGATTGTCTTTATCTTCATAGATGCCATAGCCGTTTTCTAATGGAGAAAATTGGGTTTGAGGGGCAATATGCTCAATACTTTCATTCGATATTACGTCAGAGAAGCAAATTTTGGGGTTAGGATAGTTTTTAGAACACAGGTGCTGTTCATATCTCCACAAAAGATAATTATCAACTCTATTACCATAGAACCAACCGCTCTTTAGGTGTTCGAGCATTTGCTTGTCGCTCCAATATCCCCACCACCAATCGTTGTTTAGTTTCCAAATTGCGGCATCTATCATTTGGCTAAAATCCTCGGGGGACGTTGTCTTTGGAATGACTTGCTGGAGGCGACTTATAATATCTGCTCTGCCTCCTCTTATCAGCGAACGGAAAGTTATGTTTTCCATCAGTTTAATGATTCTATCGAACACTTCCTTAGTCACATTCGATAGTTTTGCCTTAATCAATATGGGGTATGACATCGCCATATTCTTAAGATTTTTCAAATTGGCGGTATAGAAACTATTGTCTTGCTCTATCTGATTGACAATTTTGAAAGATTTTGATAATCCGCTGACAAAATGTTTAATCCTTTCAAATTGCTCCTCTTTGGGACAAGCATTAATCCATGCTTTAATCTCATGCACAACATTTTCACTATAATAACCCTTAGGACCAATTGCTCTCCAATAATAACCAAGAACACTATCTTCGTCAACAGACACCAAAACAATGTAGCGATAAATTTCCTCAAATGCTCGCTCTATATAAGCAATGCCGCTTTTATGTTCAAGCGCGTCAAATGGAGTTCGGTAAATCTGCAGCATGAAATAGGCTTTAAGAATTTCAAGATTAGAGAGCCTTTTGCCTCTATCGTTTTGATAAGCAAAAATCTGACAGGCCTGTAATTTGTCTTTCACGACAAAAGTAGTTATCGAAGCATTCTCCAAAGATGAAACATACGATAGTATCTCATCTATCGTAGATTCTTGCAGCCACTCTTCAAAAAAGCATAAAGCCCGATGGATTGCAGCCTTTGATTTGGAGGTCAAATCATCGTCTGACACATTATTTTGATTCTCAATGATGTGATCAATAAAGAAGTTATTGTCGTATTCAACTGTGGCGAATTTTTGTCGGTTATGCCTGATGTCTTTCAGATAATAGTCCGAAACATCTAAAAGCAAGTCTTGAATTAATTCCGCCTTATCGGTTTTTAACCATTCAGTTTTTCTGCTATTTATAACATTTATAAACGCACGAAAAAAGATAATGACGGTCGTCAGTCGTTGTTGTCCGTCTATGACATAAAAGGTTTCACCTTCTTGCTCAAACAAAAAGTGGCCTAAATAATAATCACTGCCGGCACAATCTTGAAGGTCTTCCCTAAATTGAGAGAACTGTTTTTTCTCCCAAGTATATGCTCTCTGATATGCCGGAATAACAAAGCGAATATTGCGTCTTCCAAACAGTGCCTTAATTGTCGTTGCTTCCATAAAATTTTTAGAAAGTAGTGTGAATTTCTAAATTAACGAGCCGGGCGTGTATTTATCTTTTTTCCAAACATGTCGTAGGTTTCTAACCATGAGCCCTTTCTCAGGATGAAAACTTCGCCGGAAATGCTGACAAAGGTTCCTATATAGTCCGGAAGTGTTTTGTATTTCTTGCCGGTTTCATCATACAATTCGTACCACGAGCCTTTATGAACGATAAAAAAACGAGTTCCCCACCCAAGTACCATTCCAATATGGTCAGGAAATGTTTTCTGTTTCTTCCCTCTTTCGTCATAGATATAGTACCAACTACCATGACGTTCAATCCTTGAAATTGCCATTTTAAATAATCTCCAACCCTACGATTCCTACAGAGTATTTTTGATTAACATAGAAGCGTGGAACCGTATGCCACGTCTTTATGTGAAGGTGGTAGGAGAACCTTTGTGTACAGATGTGGTTATAACAGCCCCACGCTATATGCATGGAGACCGTTATATCATTTCTTGCACACAGTGATTAAGTTCCCTACGCTTTTCACATACAAGAAGAAGACATAACGCCTCGTTTTTTCTCAAATGTCTTGAATAGAGTTGGCTCTATCCAAGTGCAAAATTATGAAAAAAATAGCAATAATAACCGATGCAACGGTAATTTATTTTGACATGGGCCACGGATTAGAGTTATAACCGTGGATTTTGGCGTATGCTCATTTGCGGAAGTGCGTGAGTATCTCGATTTATGGGAGTTATGAGGAAGGTCGGGTAAGGATAAGCCGAAAATTTTGCTTATCTTTGTGAGTGAATTTTTAGCATACGTATTCCGAATGGGTATTTTTGATCTGATCTTATTGGGATTCGGCGAGGCAATGGATGCCGGCGCAGTGTCGATGGTGAAAGGAGCAGCAACGCGCAAGCCCTGCATTCGCCATTACGCAAGTGTTGGACTTTGGTTTGGGGGCTTTCAAGCCGTGATGACGCTGGTCGGGTACTATTTTGGAGCAAGATTTATCAGTTACGTTGAGAGTTTTGATCATTGGATTTCGTTTATCCTACTCACGGCAATTGGTCTCAATATGATAAAAGAATCCATTGGTAAAGACAGCGAACACGTTGATACGAGTTATTCGGCAAAGACAATGTTGTTTCTTGCCGTGGCAACAAGCATTGATGCCTTGGCGGTGGGTGTATCGTTAGGGTTTAGCGACGTTAACGTGTGGGTTGCGGCTTTGATAATCGGAGTGATTACGCTGATAGTATCTGTAATCGGGATGAAGATTGGCAGTCTTTTCGGTAACCGTTTCAAATCAGCGGCAGAGTTTACGGGCGGCTTGACTTTGATATTTATCGGAGCAAAAATATTGGTAAGCCATTTGTTACCCTAAAATCCATTTAACATTAATTAACGAATGGGGGGGGTAAAAAGTTAATAAATGTGTAACTTTGCGGTATAAATTTATTTATTAATCACATTATTAATTTTATGCGTAAATTATTTTTCTCATTAATGGCAATCGGCGCATTTGCATCGCAGGCCATTGCTCCGGAGCACGTGCTTGAAGGAGAGTATTACTTTAAAATTGTGCCGACTAACCTTGGCCACAAAGGAGAGGCAACATTGTATGTTGAATCTGATGAAAGTGACGAGAATAAGTATGTTTATAATCTCTATTCCGAGACATTTGAAGCGAAAGGGACCGTTTCTTTTGATGCAACATCGGTTGGCATCGGGAGAAAATATCAGTTTTATCGCCCGGTATTCGACCACATAAACTATTATACTGAATCGGGTCGGTGGGACTTTACATCATTAGATGCCGCCAAGCAATGGGTAACGACCGATATGGGGTGGCCAATCAATATGCTGCAAGCAGAAAGCGGAGTGTACTTTTTCTTTAGAACCGAAGAAGCGCAGCCGGCAGAATTAGCCGCCCTTAAGGAGAGAGCTAAAATTGAGTCTTATCTAAAGAAGCATCATTATTGCGACGAATACGCGGTATATACTCAATCAGACAACAGACTGAGCGATTACCAATATCAAGACACTCGATATAGTTACACCGGAGAGCATACAGATGAATTGGTGGAAGTTAATGAATATTCTGATTCCCACGCCTATGGGCCCATGGGCATTTATCCATTTGAGACTAATAATGTTTATGACCTTAATGAGTTAGGGTTGACTCAAACTCTCTTTAATGATGATGAAGACTATGAAGTATTGATGCCGATAGTAGAGGCGATAGAGACAACGGAAGAAACAACTTATCAAGGTAACTTTGAGGGTGAGTGGATTGAAATTCCCGCCAAACTGATTGAGACATCTGCAAAAGCTACAGGCTACAAAGTAGTTAAGGGCAATACCGGCGAAGTGGTGATGACGTTTGAGACCCCTGCGGACTTTGAAGGAAGTACGTGGGAAGCCGACATGTTCACAACCTCAAGCGGCGACAAGTACCTCCTCTTAGGCGGCTATGACACATTGCTGGTATATGACTTATCGGCGGAGAGCGGTTCGGTTAAGTCGCCGATGCTGATTGAGTCGGTTAAGGTACGCCCGTCGGTTGTTAATCAAGGCGAGGAAATCAGCGTAGAAGTCAGCGACAATGCAGAGATTAAGGCCGTTATGGTCACCGACATGAAGGGCGCAAGCCGCCGCATTGCTCCGAATGCCGGGAAACGCAACGCCACAATCAAAACCGGCAGATTGGGAAGAGGAATGCACATTGTAGGGGTGGAAACCTCCAACGGCACACAAAGCGAAAAAGTAATTGTCAGATAACGGACAAGAATATTATGAAAAGCATGAAACCCGAGGCAAAATCCGCTTCGGGTTTTTTAATTGGGCCGGATTAAAAGACACCAAACAGGCGGAGAGTGGTCAAGATTAATGACGCCAACAGCAGGGCATTCATCAGAAAGAAGGTGGACATTCTAAGTTTCGGCATCAGCACAATGGCTGCTATTGACATTAAAAATGCAATCAAAGAAACAGCAGATGACTTAACCGCATAGACAATGCCGGAATAGACGGGCATTAAAAAGATGACCGCTAAATAAATTTTCCACCCCACGCCGAATTTTTCAGTCGGTTCTTTTTGGGGAGGCAGCTCGGGTATGAGAGGTTTAGGTTCAGATTCCGGCGCGGTCACTGCGGGGGCATCGCCGGCCTTCGTGAGAACGAACATATAATCATGTAGGCTATTGTAATAGACTGCCGGCAAAAGATTCGGGTCAACTCTCTCTAACATAACGTCATCACTAAACAAGGAAACCTTCTTCCCTTTCATATATTTTGCATAATCCCCCTCGTTGGCAAAGGGTTCTGTCCCAAACAAAAACATATTCTGATAGTCGAAATCATAACCCTCTTTTTCAGAAATGAAATGAGAATATGATTCATAGACATTTACTATATGCACATCAGTTAACGGTTCAGCCTCCTTAGATTTAAACTTCCAACCAGAAAATACACTAACCTCCGCCTCGCAATGACGCATAATATCATCAATGCCCTTAAAAGTGTGACCCAATAAAGTAACTTCGTCATGAATCCTCACCAACCGCAAATCATAGTCGGCAATTCCCTTGCGAGCAAATTCGTATTCAAGCCATTGAAGCGCACGTGCATCTGACGCTAATTCGGGAGCCTCTTCAATCATATGAGCGATTAGGGCTTTGAGTCCGTGAGTGCGTAAATAGTTGCGATACTCCACATTTTGATACACTGTCTCAGAAATATGATAATCAATTCCCGGCGATACCTTAGCAACATGGTCTAATAAACTTTTTAAGGAATCGAATTCAAGTGTTGCAGCAAAAGGAACGTATTGTACGTAACAAATTGGAGTCATGGGGAGGGGATTTTTAGCGGAGTTGGAGTGAGGTTATGAGGGTTTGGTAGCGGAGTTGAAGCGAATAGAGGTTGAGACACTGCTCAACGTAGAAGTTCAACTCGGTGAAGTAGTCGAGATAGGTGATTTGTCCGCCATTGAGAGACTTGCGGAGGAGCCCGACATAGTCGGAGCCAATAGCTTCGTCATATTGAGAGATAAGTTTCGCAGCGGTTTCAGCCGCGCGATAGGTCGAGGTGATTTCCGCATTGCGTTCCGCCTCACGAGCCTGAGCCCGAAGCTCGGCAGCGTGAGCCATCAGCATTGCTGCATTTTCTTCGGTACGCGCCGAATACTTGGGCAGACGCAGCCCGAGAGAGAAACCGTTGAAGCTCATGCCTCCCTCGCGTTGGAATATATAGCCCACGGAGAAGCCTGGAAAGAGTCCCATTTTTGCACTTTTGGCATCAAGACGACTTAAGTCGGCTTCGGCTCGCGCCGCCTCAGCATCGGCAGAACCGAGGTTAAGATAATCGGACAGAGACATGAGGTGAACTGTCGGAAAATCATTCAAGTCTGCGACATCGGCAGGCAGAGTGCCGCCATTGAGAGCAGCAAGGGCGTTGAGGGCAGCGATACGCGCCTGCTCCGCTTCGATAGCGGCTTGTTTTGCAGCGATGAGCGACAGAGATGCCTTGCGATGGTCGAGGGCGGTAGCTTCACGCATCTCATAGAGTGAGAGCAATCGATTGGTAACAGAATCAATGTTGGAGACCACCAACGTCAAGAGCTCGCATCGACGGTTGGCATCAATGATTTGCAAGATACAATTGCGTGCTTCCAACTCAACGGAACGCCTCATGGCCTCAACTCGCTTCGCTGCGTAAGACCGCGAAGACTGCAGGGCATCGCGGCGAGCTCCGTAAGCACCGGGCCAGTCAAAACCTTGCACCACTGACAGCGCCATTTTCGTTCCTCCTCCGGTTTTCACCGCCCAAGTATGGTCAAAGCCAATCTCCGTGGCATCGAGTATATTTTCTACGGAGCGTCCTGTTATTTCCGCCACTAAAGCAGCACGCTCGGCAGCCAAATCCGGATTATTGACCACTATTTCACTTATTATATTCCCGAACGGCTCATTTGCGAAGCACAAAACGGGTAGCATGGCTATCAGTAAGATAAGTTTCTTCATTTTTTTCGTTGATAAAGAAGAACATATATAATCGGCACAACGTAAACGTTGAGAATCGTTGACGAGATGAGCCCACCAAGGATTACAACCGCCATGGGAGATTGGATTTCATTTCCGGGGTCGGAGCCATTGAGTGCCAACGGGAAGAGTGCCAGAGCTGAAGTCAGAGCAGTCATGATGATGGGCAGGAGTCGATCGACGGAGCCTTGTCGGACACGCTCGACGACATCGACACCCATAGCGGCAAGAGTGTTATAGCGATTCATGAGCAACATGCCATTACGAGTGGCAATGCCCATCAGTGAGATAAATCCGATTATGGCCGGGATATTTACTTCACCCCCCGTCAGCATCAGAATATACACACCGCCGATAAGTGCCAACGGCATATTCAGCAAAATCATCAGAGACTGAGCACGCGAACGGAACTCACCATATAGCAACAAGAGAATCAGGAGCAAGGCTCCGGCTGTGGCGATGAGGAGCGTGCGCGAGGCGGCAGCTGAGTTTTCGAATTGCCCGCCATATTGAAGATAATAGCCTTCGGGAAGTTGAATCCGGTCAGCCACACGGTCTTGAATGTCTTCAACAGTAGATTGCAAATCTCTGCCACTAACGTTTGCCGACACAATAATACGACGCTTCACATTTTCGCGATTTATGCTACTCGGGCCCGTAGTCGAGATAATGTCTGCCACCTGAGTCAACGGCACGGCACCAACCGAAGAAGTGATGCTCAACTGCTTCAGAGCATTGATTGAACCGCGCGAGTCGTGCTTGAGTATGACGGTCAAGTCATAGGGGAAGTCACCGTCGTAAACACGGCTGACCTTTTCGCCTCCTAAAGCCGCCGACACAAAGCGTCGAAATTCAGATAACGGAATTCCGAGACGCGCCAATTCGGCACGCTTCGGTCGAATCACCAATTCGGGTCGTTGCACCTGCTGTTCGATATTTAGGTCCACCACCCCATTTACTTCCGCAACAACGTTTTTGATTTCCGAACCGATGTGATAAAGTCGGGCAAGGTCGGGTCCGAACAGTTTGATTGCAATTTGACTTTGAGTACCCGACAGCATTGCATCGATACGATGGCTGACCGGCTGGCCGATTTCCACGTTCACCCCGGGCAGAGCAGTGAGTTTGCTGCGGATTTCGTCGGCAAGTTCCTCGCGAGAACGCCCCGAGAGTTTATATGGCACTTCCAACTCGCTGACATTGACATTAAGCGAATGCTCATCAAGCTCGGCACGTCCGGTTTTGCGAGCCACGGTCACCACCTCCGGACTTTCCAAAATCAGGCGCTCGACTTCCCTGCCGATTTTGTCGCTCTCATCGAGCGAGACTCCCGGCAGGGTTGCAACATTGATAGTGAATGAGCCTTCGTTAAACTTAGGCAAAAATCCGCCGCCAAGAGTAAAAAATCCGACTACCGCACCGACAAAAAGCAACACCGTAGAGCCAAGGATTAAGCCTTTGCGGTTCAAAGCCGCTCCGAGACTTCGGGAATATGCCTCACGCAGTTTTCGCGCCGCCCACGGTTCGCGTTCGGCATTTTTATTATCGGGCAGATAGCTGCAAAGAACCGGAGTCAGAGTGAGTGCCACGATTGTGCTTGCAACGAGAGCCACCAAGAAAGAAACACCCAGCGGAATGAGCAATCGCCCCTCTATTCCGCTCAGGAAAAAGAGCGGGAGGAAACTTGCGGCAATAATCAAGGTTGAGTTAAAAATCGGGGTGCGCACCTCAGATGAGGCGTCATAGACCACTTTGAGCACCGAGCGACGACGATCGGCGGGCAACGACATGTTTTCTTTCAGCCGCTTATAGACATTTTCAACGTCAACGATGGCATCGTCGACCAGAGAGCCGATGGCAATGGCAATGCCGCCGAGAGTCATCGTGTTAATGCCAAAACCGAACGCGTGGAGAATCAGCATCGTCACCAAAATGCTCATTGGCAGGGCCACGAGCGCAATCAAAGTGGTGCGCAAGTTCATCAAGAAGATGAAGAGCACAACAGCCACGAACAAAGCCCCCTCGAGCAAGGTTTTTTGCAGATTATCGATACTCGTATTGATGAAATCGGCTTGTCGGAAAATATCGGAATGAATAGTCACCCCCTCGGGAAGCGTTGATGCCAAATCGGCAATTTCTTTGTCGAGACGCTCGGTAAGGTCTATAGTGCCGACTCCCGGCTGCTTTGTTACGGTGATAATCACCGCCGGAACACCTCTGACCGATGCCGCTCCGATTCGCGGTTGTGCCGCACCCTCCACAACCTTGGCAACATGGCCTACGGTCAATCCGCCGCCAATCGGAGCGCGCGCAATATCATCGGGATTTGAAGTGTTTAACTCACCTCGCACCAAATACTCATTACCGTAATCATAGATAACACCTCCGGAGGCATTGTCATTGATACCCTCGGCAGCGTCAAGTAATCGGTCAAAGCTAACCCCATAGCTTTTCATTAGATTCGGGTCGGCAAGAATCTGCAATTCGCGAGCATCTCCCCCGATTACGTTGACCGAGGCCACACCGCTCAGAGACTTAAATCGCGGAGAAAAATTTCGGTCGGCAATTGTTCGCAATTGCATCATGCCTACTTCGGGATTATCTGAAGTCAGACCGATAATCATCATTTCACCGAGAATAGACGATTGGGGCCCCAGATATGGTGCATTAACCCCTGATGGCAGGCTCACACCTGACAGGCGTTCGCTGACCATTTGGCGAGCGGTATAAACATCAGTGTCCCAATCAAACTCCACCCACACTATCGAGAAACCGGGCGAAGACGTGGAGCGCACACGGCGTATGCCGGTGGCACCATTGACCGCCGTTTCAATTGGATACGAAACCTCGCGCTCAACCTCCTCGGGAGCCAGTCCGGGAGCCTCGGTCATCACTACTACGGTCGGGGCAGTGAGATCCGGGAAAATATCGACTTCAGTCTTGATCAGTGCATTTATGCCCGCAAGCATAATTACCACACTGACGACCAACACAATTAAACGATTGGCCAGCGATGAATGGATTATCTTGTTCAGCATTAGTGTGAGTGGCTATGTCCTTCGGGAATTGCACCGGAGCTTTCCGCAAGGCGTACGGTAATGGCTCCTTCAGTGACAACTTCTTCACCGTCATGGAGACCTTGAACTATTTCTACTTTAAGGCCATCGGACTCACCGAGTTTAACGGCCCTCTTTACATAGTGACCGGGAGAGTGGTGCAGATATACGAAGTATTCGCCCTGCTGTTCCACTACAGCACTAATCGGCAATGCCATGACGTTATCTCTGAGCGCACCGAGAAGATGAACATTAACACCACTCCCGGGCAGAATAGAGCCGTCATTATTGAACGTGAAGAAAATACAAGCATAACCGTTTTCGGCACTTATACCGGTGCGCACGCCGCCATGTTCGCTTAAAGTAAACCCTCCGATACGGGCATCATGAATATCAGCAAGGACAGACAAATCTCCCGCCGGCACTTCTGCATGAAGAGACAGACGGTCATTGGCCGAAATCACGGCAATCTGTTCGCCGGCGCTGACGCTCGCTCCGTCGCTGACCGTCAATGCCGTAATCACCCCGGAAGAAGAAGCATATACGCTCCCCGAAGAAGCAGCCGGCGAATATGCAGCTTCGGCTTGCTCAAGAGCAGCCACTGCGGCATTGTATTCGGCTTGAGTAGCCAGCCGAGCGGCATAAAGAGACTCTATGCGCTGAAATTCACGTTGCGCAGCCTCCAACGCTGCCAACGCTACACGATTTTCATCGCCGCCGCTGACTGCCGTTGCATCTATAGTCGCCAACTTTTCTCCGCGTTTCACCATTCTGCCCGGCGAAACTCCCGGAGCCAAGCGAATCACTCCGGAAACGGGGGCTGAAGCCATTGTTGCATTTGAAGCATCACGCTCGATGACTCCGCTGCATTGGATCACAGAATGAAACTCTCCCGACCGGATTGCTTCAACTTTCACACCAAAATTTTGCGCCTGTTCATCGGCGAGTTCAATCAAATCTTCGTGATGATTATGTTCACCGGCAGAATGTTCTTCTACAGCATGATGCTTGTCGTGATTATGGGAGCAAGCGACCAATAATGTCGCTGCCAGAAAAATACTAACCTTTCTCATTCCGGATTATTGAGTTTTGCAGATTGGTCTCGTGCCAATTGTAGTTTTGCTTTGAGTTGTTCCAATCGATAAGACACGGCTTGGGCACGGCGCATTGCCTTCGATAAACGGAAAGTGCTCGCTATGGCGTTCACCTCCTTGGTCGATAATTTGACCGACGGTGCTTTTTTGCCACCGACGAAATCCAGCGTAACGCCACTATTGATTACCGCAGCAAACGCCCCCAAGGTGTCGGCTTGCTCGGATGAAAACCTCACGCTTTCGCGACTGAGTTTCAGCTCATTATCATAGGGCACTTCTCCCGACGTTACGGAGGCGCCATCGGGGGCGGTGAAGCGCAGCGCGGTATGGTGAGTTTTATTTCCAGACAAAGAACTGATAATGATGAAATCACCGTCGGCAGTTACCCTCGACACGGCAGTGTTTTTATTGCGCCAATTTGTTGATACGGTTTTATGAACCATATAAGGCTCCAACACATCATCACTCGCTCCAACGGTTTTAAATTCACCGCTGACGGAATCAATATACTGCGCGAGATAGAGCAATTCGGCTTGACGCTCGGTAATTTCTGCCAAAGTATTTCCCTCAATGATAGCCGGCCGAAGTTTCATTGCTTCGCGACCCACTTCCACCTCTTTCGGATAGGTTGCACTCATTGAGTCAAGGAGCTCTTTTGCCACATCGAATTCTCCGGCTGCCACAGCTTCCGAAGCTTGATTCAAGAGGGCTTGTGCCGCCTCGCGATTTTGATTTGACTGACCCGAGCATGCGACACAAACAGCTGCCACGACGCCGATTTTAAGAAGTTTACTTGCTGCGTTCCACATGTTTTACGCCTTTAATGGTTTTTATTTTACGTATCAGCGCAGTCAGCGCAGTGGTAGAGTTCACCCCCACCACAATGTTACCGCGAAACAAGCCGTCGTTGGAGTCGATGGCAATGTTGCGGAGCTGAATGTCGCGTTCTTTGTTTATGATTGAAGATATATTGGTAACGATACCTATATCATCGATTCCCATGACCATAATCGTGGCAGGAAATGCGGTATCGTTGCTGCCGCTCCACCGCGTAGGAATGATTCGATAGGGATAACGCTCTCGAATATGGCTCGCATTAGGGCAATTATTGCAGTGGATTTTCACCACCCCATCGGAACTGATAAAGCCGAACACGTCGTCCCCATAAATAGGATTACAGCATCGCGCCAACTTATAGTTCATGCCCTTGATTTGCGAAGACCCGATGATTAAGACGTCTTTGCTCGCGGTTTCTTGGTGCTGTTCATCGTCAGAAACGTTCATCACGAAGTCTTCAGCCGAACGCTTTTCATCGCCGACAGCCTCATCGGGCTTGGCAAACTCGGCATACTGCTCAAGAACGCGATTGGCATCAATTTCCTCCGCCCCGAGAGATGCAAAGAAGTCGGTAACGGTTTTAAACCCGGCCTTCTTGATGAAGCGCATCAAAGTGGGTTCATCAACCTCTAATTTTCTATTTTTGGCACGCCGCATGAACGTTTCGCGTCCGAGAGCCGCCTGTCGATTTTGAGCCTCATTCAGCACTTGGCGGATTTTGGTTCGCGCCTTTGATGTGACGGTGAATTGGAGCCAGTCGCGCGTAGGGTTCTGCTGCGCGGAAGTGTTGATTTCCACTGTGTCACCGCTTTGCAACTTATGATTGATTTTGCGGTTTTTGCCGTTAACTCGCCCTCCGATACATTGACACCCGAGCTTGGTGTGAATCGAAAAAGCGAAGTCAAGAATTGAAGCCCCTTTGGGCAGTCGATGGAGATCGCCTTTGGGCGTGAACACGAATACTTCATCGGCATAGATGTCCATACTCATGTTTTTCATCAACTCCATGGGTCCGGAGTCGGCCGTTTCAAGGATGTCGCGCACGTTGTTCATCCATTGGTCCAACTCGTTTTCGCCTTTGATTCCTTTGTAGCGCCAATGTGCCGCCAAACCCTTTTCAGCAACCAAGTCCATGCGTCGAGTACGAATCTGCACTTCCACCCAACGTTCCTGCGGTCCATGAACAGTTATATGGAGGCTCTCATACCCGTTCGACTTCGGAATTGAAATCCAGTCTTTCATGCGTGCCGGATTAGGCCTATACATATCGGTTATGACCGAGTAGGCGAGCCAGCAATCAGCCTTTTCGCGTTCGCGCGGTGTGTCGATGATTACTCGAATGGCAAACAGGTCATAAATATGGTCAAGGTCATTGTGTTGCTTTTGAATCTTATTCCAAATCGAGGATATTGACTTGGTGCGTCCTTTAATGTCAAACTTCAGCCCTGCCGCTTCCAACTTTTCCTTTACGGGAGCGATAAATGCGGCGATATACGCATCGCGTGCGTCTTTGCGTTCATTCAAATCATGGGCAATACGCGTAAACACTTCGCGATTTGAATACTTCAGGCTCAAATCCTCGAGTTCACCTTTTATGGCATACAAGCCCAATCGGTGAGCCAACGGCGCATAAAGATAACGAGCCTCGGCCGCGGCTTTTTTTACGCTGGCTTCATCGGGATGGTGGTTGATTGCCCTCATGAGCTGCAGGCGCTCAACAATCATCGTGATAATTACTCGAATATCTTGCGCAAACGTTAAGAGCAAGTTGCGAAAATTATCGCTCTCAACCGAAGCGGTGCGATCATATAGCGAGCCGACTTTGTTGAGTCCGACCACCAATCGCGCCACGTCCTCACCCCACTCCTTCTCAATGATTTCTGCCGGCATATAATCATCGGAACAAAGCGGCTCAATCATCAGCGCAAGGCTCATTGACCGGTCCGGACTGACGGCATCGGCCATAAGAGTTACGGTTTCAAGGCGATGCAGCAACATATTCATTCCAAAATGATTGCGAACATAGTGGCCGTCGATAATCCCTTGAGTAAGCAGTTCACGCAGACGCTTTGCATCGTCGACATGAAGCACGGGCATCAAAGCCTTCACGGCTTTATGATACAAAACGGGGAGTAAAGCCCTCTCATTTGGTGTAAAATACTGGTTAACCATAACTGATGCAAAATTACTAATAAATTAATGATTAGCAGACAAAATTTAGTAATAATTAGCAAAAATACCCTTAGAAGGGTATCGCTTATACCGCTCTCGTTGAAGCATAAAAAATTTCGCAAAAAATTCCGTATATTTGCGCTATAAAAAAGATGACACATTATGAAAAAACAGGTTAAATGGATAATGGCGGGAATTATGCTCGTCACTTTCTTTTTGATGTATATGCTTAGCTTTGAGCATATTATTATCTACCATGAGCAGCATCATCTATTTCGCTTTAGCAGCGAATGGATTGCCGAGTCGGCTCATCAATACGGATTTTGGCATCCGTGGACCGAGTTCATCGTTCAGTTTGGATATTGGACATGGCTCGGGGCATTGATATGGTCACTCATGTTCGTTGGAGTCTATCTGATGTCACAGTCTATTATCAGAAGGCTTACGGGACTGCACGACTTGATTCAACTAAGCGCCATTCTACCCGGATGGATGTTTTATGAAACACTGGACGTTGACAGTTTTCCGGTCAATGTGGTGAAGATAACCGTAATTGTATTTGCCGTGTGGCTCGCAGTCATCAGCTTTTCGAGATTTATACCGGAGAAATACAGAACATGGAGGCGCAAAGCAAAACCGCAACCAAACATCAAGTTCAAACCCAAATATGCAGATGTCAAGCCGCAGAAAGGTAAAGGATGGTGGTGGATTTTGGTTGCAACGGCTGGTTTCGGCGGAATCATTATCTTTTGGAATAACCAGTATTATGGACCCAGAACCATTGAGGTAAACAAAAAACCAAGGCACTTGACTCGCGAAGATGTTGTCAAATGGAGAGAAAATGAACGTTTGATGATTACTGCTGACCAAGCACTGCGCCGCCGCGATTGGGACGAGGTTTTGAATATTAGCAATCAAATTCTGCGCAAGGGCAATAATCATCTGATGGCATATTTTCGTTCGCTGGCTCTCTATCATCGAGGCGAACTGACTACCCGATTGTTTGACTTGCCGCAAACGCTCGGTGAAGAGGCATTATTCTTCCCTTGGTATGCCGACCGCAATCGCGCAGAGTACGGCGGCATCGTATATGAAGACATGGGAGCTCTCAACACTGCCATACACTGGGAGTTTGAAGCCTTGGTCGGTTGGGGTGAAACCGCTTCTCATCTGATCAACCTCAGTCGCTATTATATAAAGACCGGCAAGCCCAAGCAGGCAGAAAAGTTCATTGCGCCATTGGAAGATACGCTGTTTTATGACGATGTTGCCGATCAACTCGAAGAGTATTTGGAGGCCGGCGATGTGCCCGATTTACACAATGCCACGGCAGATATCCCCGACGAAATTATTCACTTTGACAACGTGAACAATATTGGCTCAGATGCTTTTTACTTGCTTTATCACGACCCCACGAATAAAATGGCATTGGAATATGCCGTGATGTCCATGCTTTTGGGCAATAACGTCGGCGGATTTTATTATTACTTGAAACGACATTACCCTGACAAGCAAAACTTGCCGCGATACTTTTGGGAAGCACTGTGCTTGATGAGAATGCACCTCGGCAGCGCCGGTCTTGCAGCCGATGGATATGTCATACCCGACGAAGTGGACCGAGATTTCCGCGCATTTACCGCAGAACAAAAGAAAGGTCAAAACGCGCATTTCTCGCCTGCTCAAAAGCAATCATATTGGTACTATGCGAGCAAAATAAGCAAATATGCTCCAAGCATTTTAATCGATGAAGATCCTTTGAGCCACGTTTCCAATGCTACTCCCTTAATTCAGCCAAAATGATGAAACTCAAGCATATCACAACGTCAGTAGCTGCTTTGGCAATGTTATGCGCCTGCAAGCCTACACACCATGAGCCGCAAGCTCTCACACTCGAAGTGCCGCAAATTGTTCCCGACTACCTTGGGGTGACGTTCGCTCCCAATATTGCAGCACCGTCGTTCACGATTCTCGATGACGCCGAGGAATATCAAACAGAGATAGGTCGCAAAGGGGAACTGCCGGCAATCATTATCCACTCCGATGACGACGGAGAGGTCGAAGTTCCGCTGAAACAGTGGGCAAAACTTCTTGAAGAAGCTAAAGGTGACTCGATATATTTTCGTTTTGCGATGAAAGCCGACGACGATGCTCCTTGGTTGGGAGTCAAAACCGACGTTATGGCCTACGTTTCGCCCAATCCGATTGACGGCTATTTGGTCTATCGCCTAATCTACCCGGGCTATGAACTATGGAGCACTTTGGGCATCTATCAACGCAACCTCAGCAATTATGAGCAAACTCCGATAGTTGAAAATCGCGACTTTGAGCAGCAATGCGTCAATTGCCACAATTTTGCGGCAAATAATCCAACGACCGGCATGATGCTCCACGTGCGCGGTATGCCGGAATATGGTGGCACTATCCTATCGTCAGGCGGAACAGTCGAAAAACTCAATTCGCGTTTTGCAGGTGCCAACCACGGAGCAACATACCCGTCATTCAGCCGCGATGGCAAGTTTATCGCCTACTCTGCCAACAGCGTCGGGCAGCTGTTTCACACCTCCGGAGCAAAGCCGATTGAGGTGGTTGACGTTGCTGCTGATTTGCTGATCTTCGATGTGGATAACCATCAAGCCTACAGCGATTCGCTCATTATGGGCACGGATTACATTGAAACGTTCCCCCACTGGTCGCCCGACGGTCGCACAATCTATTTCTGTCGCGCCAAGCATTATGATGTTAAACACGACAATCCCGCCACGGTGATGTATGATCTCTGCGCCATAGATTTCGACCCCGTCACTCACGAGTTTGAGAATCTGCGCGTTCTTTATGCCGCATCAGAAGAAGGGAAGTCGGTCACAGTGCCACGCGTCAGTCCCGATGGCCGTTGGCTCATGTTCTGCCGTATGGACTACGGCACATTTGCCGTTTGGCATCCCGAATCACAACTCTGCCTGATGAATCTTGCAGATAATACATGGCGGGAAATGAACGAAGTAAACTCCAATTCAATCGACAGTTATCACTCATGGAGCAGCGACGGCAAATGGTTCGTGTTTAGTTCAAAACGCCTTGACGGGAATTGGGCTCGCCCCTATATTGCAGCATTTGATTCGGAAACCGGCATGGCGTCAAAACCTTTTGTATTGCCACAAAAAAAGGCCGATTTCTATGATGAATTCACTCGCACATATAATATCCCGGAACTCATTACCGAGCCGATTTCCAATGCCGACGAGCTGATTCAGACCATCCAAACACAGAAACCACGCGAAATTCAATTGCTGCCATGACACGCAGAAGCCGCATGGGTTCGCGCCTCTATCTGCGCGACACCGCCTTCAATGAGTTGATGCAACGACGCATTCACAACGTGTTGCTCATAGCCTCCCCCTACGACGCATTCATGATGGAAGAGGACGGTCGTGTTGAGGAGCAACTCTATTTTGAATATAATTCATTGAATCTATCGTCGCCTCCGCGAGTTACCCGAGTAAACGACACCCACGCTGCACTCAATTTGCTTAAAGGGAAGAAATTTGACCTCATCGTAGCAATGCCGGGGCCGGATATATCCGATTCATTTATAGGATTACGCAGCATTCGCGCTATGAATCTCGGAGTGCCCATTGTCATGCTCACCCCGTTCAGCAAGGAGGTTAGCCGACGACTGAAAAACGAGGATTTGACGGTTGTTGACTATGTGTTCTCATGGTTAGGCAACATGGAGTTGCTACTTGCTATTATCAAGTTGCTTGAAGACCGCATGAATGCGGACTATGACATCAACAAAGTAGGCATCCAGACCATTATGCTCGTTGAGGATTCCGTCAGGTTCTATTCCTCAGTATTGCCGCATCTTTACAAATTTTTGCTGAAGCAAAGTCAACACTTCTCGACCGAGGCGCTCAACGAACACGAGCAAATGCTGCGCATGCGCGGTCGCCCGAAGGTAATCTTGGCTCGTGACTATGAAGAAGCCGTGAGCCTTTATGAGCGCTACGGAGAGAATATGCTCGGAGTTATAACCGATGTCAGCTTCAAAAAGAACGGGGCAAAAGATTCCGAAGCCGGGCTGAAACTCGCGGCATATTTACGCGAAAAAGACCCGTATTTGCCGATTATAGTGGAAAGCAGCGAAAGTGAAAACCGCAATAAGATGGCATCATTTAACGGCATTTTCCTTGACAAAAACTCCCAAAAACTGCCGGTGGATCTCGGCGATGCTATCGGCGCAAACTTCGGCTTTGGCGACTTCATTATGCGCGACCCCGACACCGGTCAAGAGATTATGCGCATCACTTCGCTCAAGGATTTGCAATATAAGATGATGGAAATTCCGGATAAGAGTCTGTTTTATCATGCTCGCCGCAATGATATATCGCGTTGGCTCTATTCGCGTGCCATGTTTCCCATAGCCGAAGTTATCAAGCAACATCGCACGCGCACGCTTGCCGATGTGCCTCAGGCTCGCATTGATTTTCTTGACGCCATTGTCAGCTATCGGCGCATGAAAAATCGCGGTGTGGTTGCCATTTTCCAAAAAGATCGCTTTGACCGATACAGTAATTTTGCCCGCATCGGCAAGGGCTCGATGGGCGGCAAAGGGCGCGGCTTGGCATTCATTGACTCCATCATCAAAAAACTACCACAGAGCGAGGCCATTGAGGGCACTGAGGTTAATATAATGATTCCTCGTACCGTGGTAATCTGCACCGACTTGTTCGATGAGTTCATGGCAACCAACGAACTGTATCCCATGGCACTCAGCGACGCTCCGGACTGTGAGATTCACGCAGCATTCCTCGGAGCCAAGTTGCCGGAACAACTCGTTGATGACCTTTCGGCACTGCTCGACGTGGTTGACAAGCCGCTGGCAGTGCGTTCATCTTCTCTGCTTGAAGACTCGCATTATCAGCCGTTTGCCGGAGTATATGCCACTTATATGATTCAAAACCGCATTGACGAACGCGAGCAAACGCTGCAAATGCTTTGCGATGCCGTCAAAAGCGTCTATGCATCAGTATTCTATCAAGATTCCAAAGCGTATATGACGGCTACGAGCAACGTCATTGACCAAGAAAAAATGGCCGTCATAATCCAAGAAGTCGTTGGAGTACATCATGCTGATTTATATTATCCGTCATTTTCCGGAGTGGGTCGCTCACTCAACTATTATCCATTGGGAGAGGAACGCGCGGAAGACGGAGTGGTGCAAGTCGCCGTGGGGTTAGGACGCACCATCGTTGAAGGCGGCACCGCATTGCGCTTCTCGCCAAAACATCCTCACAAGGTTTTGCAAACAAGCACCCTTGACCTTGCGCTGCGCGACACTCAAACTCGAATGCTCGCCTTGGATATGACCGACGATGCCCCGAGGCAATTCACGTGCGATGACGGATTTAACCTCCGCTCGCTCAGAGTGCAGCAAGTGGCACAAAGCGGTGCGATGAAATACATGGTAAGCACGTTTGATGTGAACGACCAAGTGCTTCGCGACACAGACGCAGGTCCCGGACGCAAAGTTGTCACTTTTGCCAATATGCTGAACCACGGCGCGTTCCCATTGGCACAGGCGGCAGACTTCATGCTTGAAACCGGAGCGCGAGAGATGGCCCGCCCCGTTGAAATTGAATTTGCGGGCATCGTTGACGGAGCCAATGCAGGCACTATCTATTGGCTGCAAATTCGCCCTATCGTTGACAAGAAAGAAATGGGAGATGAAAATGTGCTTTCGCTACCTGATGAGCGCACTATTTTGCGAAGCGTAACGGCCTTGGGCAACGGCAATATTGAGGGCGTCTCAACCATCATCTACGTGCGCCCCGAGACATTCTCATCGTCAAACACCCCCGAAATCGCACGCGAAATTGAAAAAATCAATCGCAAATATCTTGACTCCGGCGAGCCCTATTTGCTCATCGGTCCCGGGCGATGGGGATCATCGGATCCGGCGCTCGGCATTCCCGTAAAGTGGCCTCATATCAGCGGAGCTCGCTTAATCGTGGAGTCATCACTCCCGGGCTATCGCATAGAGCCAAGTCAAGGCACTCACTTCTTTCAAAATTTGACGAGCGTCGGAGTGGGGTATTTTACCATTGACACCAACTCCGGACATTACGACGTTGACTATCTCAACTCAGTGCCCGCGGAATACGAAAGCAAATATCTCAGAATAGTAAAGTTTTCCGAACCATTGTCCATAGCTCTAAACGGACGTACCGGACTCGGAATAGTTGCCAAACCATTTAACTCAAAATAATATGGCTGACGGTTATCTCGAAAAAAAGATGGAGGACTATCTTGCCGGGCGACTGAAACCCTCGCCCAAGAAGCGTCCGAAACCCAAGAAACAGTAATTCCACGAAAAAGATAATAATCATAGACGGCGGTCCGCGAAAAGACAAGAACACCGCGCAATTACTACTTCAATTTGCCGAAGGCGCAAAATCCGCACACAAGGATATTGAAGTAAAATCAGTGCGGTTATATGACCTCGACTATAAGGGTTGTATGTCGTGTATGGCCTGCAAACTCAAGGACAAAGCCTCGAATATTTGCCGGTTCAAAGACAATCTGACTCCGATTCTGGATGACATTGCCCAAGCTGATGGTCTTGTGCTCGGTTCGCCAATATACTTCGGTACGATTACGGGACAGATGCGTGCATTCTTGGAACGATTGGCATTTCCATGGCTTTCATACAACGACTACAGTTTGACCGCACCAAAGCGTATGCCGGTGGTATTGATTGAAACGATGAACGGCACTCCGGACCGTAACAATAGCACCGGCTTCGGCTCAATGGAGTGGTGCATCACATCGGCACTTGGTGAGCCGCAACATATTATTGCTTACAATACCTGCCAAGTGGCGCAATATGACAGCTATGAATTGGGCGGATTCTCGGAAGAGGCAAAACATGCATGGCGTGACGCCCATTGGGCGGAAGACCTGCAAAAGGCCGGCAACGCCGGTCGGCAAATGGCTGAACTCATAACTAACAACAAACACTAAGAACACATCTATCGCTCATGAAAAGTTTTGGACAAAAAGCGTGGGTTGTTCCTCAACCGGTATTGATTATCGGCACATATAACGATGATGGGACTCCCAACGCAATGAATGCCGCATGGGGCGGTCAATGGGACGCTAAAGAAATCATGATTTGCATGGGCGCGCACGCCACTACCGAGAATCTTGCTCGCTGCAATGAATTTACCGTGGCCTTTGCCACTAAAAAGACAATGGTAGCATCAGACTTTGTTGGCATTGTCAGTGCAAAAAACGATACTCAAAAAATTCAAAAGACAGGTTGGAGAGTCGCAAAGTCAGAAAACGTGAACGCCCCGATATTTACCGACTTCCCCATGACGTTGGAATGCCGAATTCTTCGTAAAATCGATGAAACGGCCGACGGCTACAATATCATCGCAGAGATATATATTATCTCTGGAAAAATCTAACGAATGAGGGGAAATAATGATGGCGGCACTGATGCTCAATGACTTATGAAGACTTTTGATGAAAGCCTCGCCGATGCAAAAGTGCAAGGAAATGAAAGGTAATGAGGGCGGACGGTTTTCAAATCATTACCCGATAATGAGGTAAGTTTATAGGTCGTT
>SUXJ01000012.1 GCA_015061005.1 Bacteroidales bacterium | reverse complement strand
GTATCTATGACCTTCAGGGCCGTCGCCTGAGCGCACCCGTTAAGGGCATCAACATCATCAACGGCAAGAAAGTACTCGTTAAATAATTCCCAAGAAATCAGAAATCAAGCATTTATTTTAGTAATCGGAGCAGGCCGCCCGCGAGGGTCGCCTGCTTTTTTTTGAGCATGGGGCGTGAAAAATGCACAAAACCTTTAACAAATATTGGGGAAAAGGTGTGAAGTCTTGAGATTTTTTTGTAAATTTGCAGATAAATTAGACATAAAACATACCGTTTTGATAGTATAAACATCTCTGTATGATAACGTTATCCATCTCAAGTGGCGTGATGGCCATTACTGCTGCGGTGACCGGCATTGCCTTGGTTGCCCTTGCTTTGTGGCTCGCCAAACTTCTCTCGCCGAGCTCTTATAACGAGCAAAAGGGTGAGCCGTATGAATGTGGTATTCCCACTCGTGGCGAGTCAATGGCTCAGTTTAAGATTGGCTATTATTTGTATGCCATTCTGTTTTTGATGTTCGACGTTGAATGCGTCTTCCTCTTCCCGTGGGCGGTTAATATGCGCATGATGGGGGCGGCCGGCGTGCTCTGCATCGCAGTCTTTTTCACAATTCTTGTGCTCGGGCTCGTTTATGCCTGGCGGAAAGGAGCATTGCAATGGAAGTAACCACGAAGTCCATGCCCTATGGCGACTGGAAAGACAATGAATATATTGAGTCATTGATTAATGAACTCAAAGCAAACGGCACGAACGTTATAGTTGGCAAGTTTGACCAATTGATTAACTGGGGTCGTTCAAACTCCATCTGGCCGCTGACATTCGCAACAAGCTGCTGCGGCATTGAGTTTATTGCTCTCGGTGCAGCGCGTTATGACATGGCTCGTTTCGGCTGGGAAGTGGCGCGTTCATCGCCTCGTCAAGCTGACTTTATGATGGTTGCAGGCACTATTGTGCATCGTATGGCTCCGGTGGTTCGTCGTCTGTATGACCAGCTCGCCGAACCCAAATATGTAATTGCCACCGGCGGCTGCGCAATCTCAGGCGGACCCTTCCGCAATTCATACCACGTTGTAAAAGGCGTGGGAGAAGTAATTCCCGTCGATGTTTATTGCCCGGGATGCCCTCCGCGACCTGAAGCAATGATTTATGCAATCATGCAGCTTTCGCGCAAAATGAAAGTTGAAAAATTCTTTGGTGGAGTGAACCGCAAGGAAAGTCGCAAGGAATTCCTTCGTCAGCATCCCATAGCCGAGAATAAATAATAGCCAACACACACTAAAACTCATTATCGCATTACAGATATGGCAAATATTCAGGAGATAGTGGCTGCAAAGTTCCCCGAAGTGGAAATCACTCAGGGCGAAACCGTAGAGTTCACCGTTCCCGACGCGAAGTGGCACGATTTGGCCACCATGCTTCGCCACGAGCTTGGTTTCGATAACCTGACCGCGCTCATCGGAATGGACTGGGGCGAACTCCTCGGAGTGGTTTACTATTTGACCAATACTCAGACTTACGAAGTGATTCGAGTGAAGGTAACTACCGCAGATCGTGTGAAACCGTTTATTCACAGTATAACCGACCTCTACAAAGTTGCCGGAATCTACGAACGTGAAGTATATGATTTCTATGGCATCAAGTTTATCGGCAACCCCGATATGCGCCGCCTCTTCTTGCGCAATGACTGGGTGGGATATCCTTTCCGCAAAGATTATGACGCAAATCCCGAAATCAACCCCGTGCGCCTTGATCACGAAGAAGTCGAAGATACCACTGTCAGCTACGAAGAAGAAAACGGAAAAATCGTAAAGAAAGAACATGTTATTTTCCGCCCAGAAGAATTCGTGGTGAATATCGGACCGCAACACCCCGCAACTCACGGCGTATTGCGTCTGCGCACGGCAGTTGAAGGCGAAACCGTTACCAAAATTGACTTATATCTCGGATATATTCATCGCGGAATTGAAAAACTCTGCGAATCCGTAACCTATCCGCAAACTCTGCACTACACTGACCGCCTTGATTACCTCTCGGCGATGATTAATCGTCACGGTCTCTGCTTGTGTATTGAAAAGGCAATGGGATTGGAAATTCCCCGTCGTGCTCAAGTAATCCGTGTGATGATGGATGAGTTGATGCGTATCAGCTCTCACTTGTTTGCGATCGGCACGTTCTGTATGGACCTTGGTGCAACCACCATGCTCTTCTATCCTCTGCGTGAACGCGAAACGATTCTCGACATCTTGGAGCGTACCACCGGCGCACGCATGACGTTTAACTACAACTGCATCGGCGGTGTGATTGCCGACTTGCATCCTGATTTCCAATCCGATGTGAAGAAACTCTTGGAAATCATGCCCGGGGCTATCAAGGAATATAATAAAATATTCACCGGAAATGTGATTGCAAATAATCGTATGTGTGGCGTAGGCGTTTTGACCGAAGATGCCGCCAAGGATTATAACTGCACCGGTCCCGTTGGACGTGCTGCCGGTTGGGCTTACGACGTGCGTAAGGCTCACCCCTATGGCATTTATAACGAACTCGATTTCAATGCTGTTGTTCGCACCGGAGGCGACTCAATGGATCGCTTTAAGGCTCGTATCGCAGAAATGGAAGAAAGCTGCAAGATTTTGGCACAACTCGTTGACAATATTCCCGACGGAGATTACTGTGCTAAGGTGCCCAAAATCATCAAACTCCCCGCAGGCCATTGGTTCCAGCAAGTTGAAGCAGCCCGCGGTGCTTTCGGTGTTTACATTGAAAGCGATGGTGGTCAGCAACCTTTGCGCGTGAAGTTCAATTCTCCCGGCTTCTGTCTTGCCGGAGCGTTGGACCACCTTGTTAGCGGCCAGAAGATTGCCGACCTTATCACGATCGGCGGTTCATTGGACTACGTAGTGCCCGATATTGACAGATAATTAGCCTCTCAGACTCCATTCATCGAATTCTTACGTTAATATGCAAGATCTTTCATTCATAACAAGTTGGATTGACAACTTATTGGCGCAAACCCTGGGACTTCCCGGGTGGTTGACCGTTACCGTTGAGTGTGTGCTCGTCGGCTTGGTTCTTTTGCTTGCCTACGCCTTATTGGCACTGTTTTACATCTATTTTGAACGCAAAGTGTGTGCTGCTTTCCAATGCCGTCTCGGCCCGAATCGAGTAGGTCCTTTCGGCTTGTTGCAGTCATTTGCCGATATGTTCAAGATGCTTATCAAAGAAATTATTCCGTTGAATAATATTGATAAGTTCCTCTTTGGACTGGCTCCGTTCTTAGTGATTGTTGCATCGATGTTGGCATTTGCGGTTTTGCCCTGGGGCAAAGGCTTGCAAGTCATTGACTTCAATATCGGCATCTTCTTCTTGCTTGCAACGAGTTCCATCGGTGTGCTCGGCATTTTGCTCGCAGGTTGGTCCTCAAACAATAAATTCACATTGATTGGCGCACTTCGTTCAGGCGCACAGATGGTCAGCTACGAAATTTCAATTTCGCTTTGCGTGATTACCATGGTGTGCTTTGCCGGAACAATGAGCGTTACCGGAATTGTTGAAGCGCAAGCCGACGGCCGTTGGTTCATTCTCACCGGCCACGTTCCCGCCATCATCGCATTCTTGGTCTATATCGTTGCAGGTACTGCCGAAACAAACCGCGGCCCGTTTGACCTTCCCGAAGCGGAATCAGAACTTACCGCCGGTTATCACACCGAATATTCCGGTATGCACTTCGGATTCTTCTATCTCGCTGAATACTTGAATCTGTTTATTATCGGCGGTGTTGCCGCATTGCTGTTCTTCGGCGGTTGGCAGCCTCTGTATATTCCCGGTTGGGACGGATTTAATGACATCATGGCAAACTGGATTCCTTCGCCGGTTTGGTTCCTTGCCAAAGCCGTAATTATCACCTTCGTGATGATTTGGTTCAAGTGGACATTCCCGCGCTTGCGTATCGACCAACTTTTGTCATTTGAGTGGAAATATCTGATGCCCGTCTGCTTGGTTAACCTCGTATTGATGGTTATCGTTATCACCACTAACTTTCACTTCTAAATTCCCTTTTTAAGACTCCAAATATGAGCGACAAATACGGAAAAGTTGCCCAAGTTATCGGTCCTGTTGTTGACGTTGCCTTTGAAGGCGATGCCAATCAACTGCCTCCGATTTACAGTGCCTTGAGAATTGTGCGTCCCGATGGCTCATCATTGATTCTCGAAGTTGAGCAGCACATTGGTGAGGATACGGTACGTTGTGTGGCCATGGAAAGTACCGACGGCCTGCAGCGCGGCATGCAAGTAGAGAATCTTGAACGTCCCATTTCCGTGCCTACCGGCGAACAGCTGAAAGGCCGACTGATGAACGTGATAGGTGATGCAATTGACAACTTGCCTGCCTTGAACAATGAAAATCCCAGAGCCATTCATCAACCGGCGCCCAAATTCGAGGACTTGACAATCTCCACTGAAATCCTGCAAACCGGTATTAAAGTAATCGACTTGCTTGAACCCTACTCTAAAGGCGGTAAAATCGGTTTGTTTGGTGGTGCGGGTGTAGGTAAAACCGTGCTCATCATGGAGTTGATTAACAATATTGCAAAGGGTCATAACGGCTTCTCAGTGTTTACCGGCGTAGGTGAACGTACTCGTGAAGGTAACGACCTCTTGCGCGAAATGATTGAATCGGGAGTTATCAAATATGGCGAGAAGTTTGCCGAAGGCATGGAAAAAGGCGAATGGAACCTCGAGGATGTTGACATGGATGAACTCTCCAAGTCGCAAGCCGCGTTGGTTTTCGGCCAGATGAACGAACCTCCGGGTGCGCGTCTTCGCGTGGCGTTGACCGGTCTGACCGTGGCTGAGCAATTCAGAGATCAGGACGGCGGCGGTAAGGACATTCTCCTTTTCATCGATAATATTTTCCGTTTCACTCAGGCCGGTTCTGAAGTATCGGCATTGTTGGGACGCATGCCCTCAGCCGTAGGTTATCAACCCACTTTGGCGTCTGAAATGGGCACTTTGCAGGAACGCATTACCTCTACTAAGAATGGTTCTATCACATCGGTACAGGCAATCTATGTGCCTGCCGATGACTTGACCGACCCTGCGCCTGCAACAACCTTTAACTTCCTTGATGCCACCACTGTGCTCTCGCGTAAGATTGCAGAGTTGGGCATCTATCCTGCCGTTGACCCTCTGGAATCTACGTCTCGCATTCTTGACCCGAACGTAATCGGTGAAGACCACTACAATACTGCTCAGGCAGTGAAGCAGCTGCTTCAGAAGTACAATGAACTGCAAGACATCATTGCAATTCTCGGTGTAGATGAACTTTCCGACGAAGATAAGCTTGTGGTGGCGCGTGCACGTCGTGCTCAGCGTTTCTTGTCGCAGCCGTTCTTCGTGGCAGAGCAGTTTACCGGTCTGCCCGGTGTCATGGTGCCGTTGAATGAAACCATTCGAGGCTTTAAGATGATTCTTTCCGGCGAAATGGATCGTTATCCCGAACAGGCATTCCTCAATGTCGGCACTATCGACGAAGCGATTGCCAAGGGCGAAAAGATGCTCGCTGAAGTAAAATAAATCAAGAAAAATCAAGCGACATGACTCTACGCATCATATCTCCGGTTGATATAGTGTTTGAAGGGACGGTTGACTCCGTAACCCTGCCCGGCACTATGGGCTCGTTTACCGTGCTCCCTCGCCATGCCGCGCTTGTTTCTACTTTGACCGCAGGCGATATTACATATCGTGTTGGTGAAGAAGAGAGCAGAGTGCATACCGATGGCGGACTTGTTGATGTGTTAGACGACGTTGTGTCAGTGTGTATATATTAATTCTGAAGTATTACCGATGATGAAACTGAAAACTTTCCTTCTTACTCTTGTGGCGCTTCTGGCGGTCTTCTTCCATGCACCGGAAGCAATGGCTGCGGAGTCAAACGGAGAAGGCGAGGGTAAATTCAATCCCAAGGAGATTATTTTTGATCACCTTGGCGATGGTTACGGGTGGGAAGTCCCCTTCAATCATCATCATCGGATTCCTCTGCCGGTAATCTTGTTAGCTGCCGACGGCTCGTTCCATTGTTTCAGCTCTTCACATATCACTCATCATGAACCTTATGTTGACGGAGACTATACTTGGATTTTACCTACTGAAGGCGACAATAAGGGCAAGGTGGTGCAGTTGATGAGCGACGGCACGCAGCTTAAGCCGAAATTTGATTTCTCAATCACCAAGAATGTCTGTGCAATATGGATTGCCGTACTCGTAGTGTTGTTGATTTGCCTGAAAGTGGCAAACTGGCATAAGAAACACGGCATGAAAGCTCCTCGCAAGTTTACCGGCGCAGTTGAAGCACTCATGGAATTTATCTACAAAGGAGTGATTAAACCGACATTAGGTGCCGATGCACGACGTTGGGCTCCGTATTTGCTCACAGTGTTCATGTTTATTTTTGTAATGAACCTGCTCGGCTTGATTGTGATATTCCCCGGAGGCGCAAACCTGACCGGCAATATTGCCGTTACCCTCGTTTTGTCGCTCATGACGTTCTTTTGCACCAATTTGTTTGCGCGCAAACATTATTGGAAGGAAATCTTTTGGCCCGACGTGCCCATGTTCTTGAAGTGTCCGCTGCCAATCATGCAGATTATCGAACTCTTCGGAGCATTGACCAAGCCGGCTTCGCTCACAGTGCGTCTGTTTGCCAATATGATGGGTGGTCACATGATTGTCATTGTTCTTACGTTGATAATATTCATTATGGCAGACTTCGGTATGGCGGCAGCCGGACTTGCTACCGGAGTAAGCATTTTCTTCACCATATTCATGTTACTTCTCGACGTGCTCGTCAGCTTCATTCAAGCGTTTGTGTTTACCATGTTGAGCACCACGTTTATAGCAATGGCACAAGAGCGAGGACATGAAGAACATCTTGAACACAGCAAACAATAAAAACATAACATACTAACAACTAATAAACTTAACATTATGTTAGCAATCATTCTCAGTATCGCTATTAAGTATCTCGGTGCAGGTTTTGGTGCAGCAATCGCAGCAATCGCTGCAGGTCTCGGCATTGGTAAAATCGGTTCGTCCGCAATGGAGGCAATTGCTCGTCAGCCTGAAGCTGCTAACGACATTCGAAGCAACATGATCGTTATTGCCGCTCTTATTGAAGGTGTGGCACTCTTTGCAGTAATTGTTTGTCTCCTCTGCTTGTTCGTATAATTATCACGCAGAACCTCAATGGAACTCTTCACTCCTGACTTTGGACTGATTTTCTGGATGTTCGTGGCGTTTGCCGTGCTCTTCCTGTTGCTATGGAAGTTTGCATGGCCTGCCATAATGAAGGGAATCGACAGTCGTGCCGAACTGATTGATCAGGGAGTGCTGTATGCCCGCGAGGCCAAGGAACAACTCGACAACGCCAAGGAGCAAGCCGCAACGTTTGAGGCGGAGGCGCGTGCTCGTCAGGCAGAAATTCTTCGTGAAGCGGATCGCATGAAAACTCAAATCATTGAGGAAGCGCGAACCGAAGCTGCCCGCGAGGCCAAAAAGGAAATTGAAGCCGCACGCCAATCAATCGAGCAGGCGCGCAAGGAGGCTCAGCAGAGTTTCCGAGATGAAGTGAGCGTGGCTGCTCTCGACATTGCTCAAAAACTCGTGCGCGATCAACTTTCTAATCCTTCCGCTCAAGCAAAACTCGTTGATAAGATTCTCGACCAAATCGAAACCACTAACTGATGAATCAAGGACTGATACCTCGCAGATATGCCAAAGCTCTCTTTGAGTTCGCTTCCGATAAAGGAGTCGAAAAGGGGCTTTATGAGTCCATGTGTCGTCTAATCGAGGAGTTTCGCTCCGAACCGGCGATGCAGAAGGCGATATCTAACCCTTATGTCAGTGTGGACGATAAGCGGAACCTCATTGTTTCGGCAGCGGCTGCTCAAGGTAAAGCGTTGGAGGCGTTAGTTGATTTAATCAAACTCCTTGAACGCAATCATCGCATTGAGTACATGCAGGGAATAGCTTTGGCCTATAATGTAATTTACCGAGAAGAGAAAAAAATCTACTTCGTGGAAATAACTTCGGCAGCTCCTTTGCAGAAGGAAGAAATGCAGCGTATATGTACTCTCGTTGAGAAGCACCTCCCCCAAGATTCAACAGCGGAATTTCGGGAATTTCAGAATCCCGAACTTATTGGCGGTTTCACGGTGAGCATCGACAATGAAATGCTTGATGCCTCAGTGGCCAACGAACTTAAACAACTTCGAATAAAACTATTAAGCCATTGATATAATGACTAATCCAAGCGAGATTTCTCAAATACTGAAGCAACAGCTTGAAAGCATCAATAAGAAGGTGACTTTTGAGGAAACCGGCTCTGTGCTCGAAGTGGGCGACGGTGTTGCTCACGTTTACGGCCTCGATAACGTATGTGCAAACGAACTCGTAGAGTTTGAAAACGGCGTTAAGGGCGTGGCTCTCAACCTTGAAGAGAGCAATGTCGGCGTAATTCTGCTCAACAATGTGAATCGAGTTACCGAAGGCATGAAGGTGCGCCGTACAGGCGAAATTGCTTCAATCCCTGTGGGCGAAGGCCTGCTTGGACGTGTCATTAACGTCCTTGGAGAACCGGTCGATGGTCGTGGTCCCATTGAAGGTGAGATGATTCGTCTCCCCTTGGAACGCAAGGCACCCGGTGTTATTTATCGTCAGCCGGTTAAGACTCCGCTTCAGACCGGTATCAAGGCCGTTGACTCAATGGTTCCGATTGGCCGCGGACAGCGTGAATTGATTATCGGTGACCGTCAGATTGGTAAGACGGCCATTGCGATTGACACTATTATTAATCAGCGCGATAACTTTAAAGCCGGGAAACCCGTATATTGCATCTATGTAGCTATCGGTCAGAAAGCATCTTCAATTGCCGCTACAGTTGAAACTTTGCGCAAGAACGGCGCAATGGACTACACCGTAGTAGTGGCCGCTTCTGCCTCCGATTCTGCGGCCATGAGATATTATTCGCCTTTTGCCGGAGTGGCAATCGGTGAGTATTTCCGCGACTCCGGTCGTGATGCATTGATAGTATATGATGACTTGTCAAAGCAGGCGGTTAGTTATCGCGAAATATCTTTGATTTTGAAGCGTCCTTCAGGACGTGAAGCATATCCCGGTGATATTTTCTATCTCCATTCTCGTTTGCTTGAGCGTGCAGCACGTATTATTGACAATGACGAAGTTGCCGCAAAGATGAATGACCTTCCCGAGGTACTTAAGCCTATGGTGAAAGGCGGAGGTTCACTCACAGCACTTCCTATCATTGAAACGCAAGCAGGCGACGTTTCCGCCTATATCCCGACTAATGTGATTTCAATCACCGATGGTCAGATTTTCCTTGAAACGGCATTGTTTAACCGCGGCATTCGTCCGGCTATCAACGTAGGTATTTCGGTGAGTCGTGTGGGTGGTAACGCTCAAATCAAGCCGATGAAGAAGGTGGCAGGTACCTTGAAGATTGATCAGGCGCAATTCCGTGAATTGGAATCATTCACCAAATTCGGAGGCGATATGGATGCGGTAACTGCACGAGTAATCGACAAGGGCAGAAAAAATGAACGTTTGCTGATTCAACCGCAATATCAACCTTGGTCAGTGGAAGAACAAGTTGCAGTGATTTTCTGTGGCACTAAAGGCTTGCTTGAGTCAGTTCCGATGGATAAAATAGCAGAATTTCAGCAGCGTTTCTTGATGACATTGAGAGCGTCTCATAAGGCAGATGTGCTCGATGCGATCAAGGAAGGTCAACTAACTGATCAAATTACCGATATTCTCACACAAGTTGCTAAAGAAACAGCCGCACAATTTAAGCAGTAACTAATCCGACATGGCAACACTCCGTGATCTTAAAGGGCGTATAGGCTCAGTTTCATCCTCCGAAAAAATTACCGGAGCGATGAAGATGATTTCGTCGGCCAAAATGAGTAAGGCCACACGCGAAATCAAACGCCTGTTACCGTTTCGAAATCAGTTGGAGCTCATTATCGGGAACTTGCTTAGTGCCGATGTTGTCTGCTCCTCACCGCTCACTGCAGAGCGTGAGATCTGCAATGTCTCAGTCATTGTGTTTGGTAGCGATGATGGTTTGTGTGGAGCATATAATGTTAATATTTTCAAGCAGTTGCTGGAACATATAAATGCCCTGCGAGTTGAATATGGTTCAGACTTGAAAGTACGCGTCTATGCCGTGGGTCATAAAATGCAACGTGCGTGTTTGAAAATTGCTGCTGCGGACGTTGAAGTGGTTACTGACCATGGTGTGACCTCCAAAAGCTCCGCCGATGAAGTGAAGATATTCACTCAGACTTTGCAAAACAGTTTCCTCAGCGGCGCTACAGATCGCGTTGATGTGTTGTATATGCATTTCATCTCACCCAGCCGCCAAAAACTTGAGGTACAACAATTGCTGCCGATAATTCCTGCCGGAAATGTACAGGGACAAAATGAAGCTCCGGGATTATATATCTTTGAGCCGGATGCATCATCAATATTCTCAACGGCTTTGCCGCTCATGGTTTTGTCTGCTATGCAAGAGATATTCTGCGAAAACCGCGCCAGCGAACAGGCAGCGCGAGTAATGGCAATGCAGAGTGCGAATGATAATGCCACCAAACTTCTTGAGCAATTGCGTCTCGAATATAATAAACTGCGTCAACAAAGCATTACCGCCGAATTGCTTGACATACTCGGTGGTCAAGTCAGATAATATAATAACAAAATATAGCATAATAACTCCAAAATACCTATGGGTAGCGTAAAAGATTATTTCAAGGGCTTCGGCCAAGGACTTGTGTCTCTCGTGCAGGGCATGCAAGTTACCGGCAAGGAATTCCTTACCAAGAAGGTGACGGAGAAGTATCCCGAAAATCGCGACACGGTAAAAGTGCCCGAGCGTTTTCGTGCAACCCTCACTTTGATCTACGATGCTGAAGGTCGCCACAAGTGTATCAGCTGTGGCATGTGTCAGCGTTCTTGTCCCAATGGTACTATCACCATTGAAAGTAAAATGGTTGATACTCCTGACGGCAAGAAAAAGAAAAAACTCGTTAATTGGAAGTATGACCTTGGCTCGTGTACTTTTTGTCAGCTTTGTGTGATAAATTGCCCGACCGATGCTATTGCTTTCAGTAATGAATTTGAACAAGCGGTGTTTACTCGCGAGCTTTTAGTTAAGAAACTCAATTATCTTCCAGAAGCTCCCGATCCGGAACCCGCGCCGGTGCAGAAACCCGCTGAAGTTGCTCCAGCTGCTGAAAAGCCGGCACCAGCTCCCGCTAACCCCGAACCAGAAAAATAAACCAAGCGCACTATGGAAATACTTTATTTCATCGTGGCTCTTGCCATCGTAATTTTCTCCGTATTGACGGTGACCACGCGCAAGATTTTGCGCTCGGCAACATTCTTGCTTTTCACTCTCTTCGCGGCTGCCATCATCTATTTTATGATGGACTATGAATTCCTCGGAGGTGTGCAGATTGCTGTTTATGCCGGAGGTATCGTCGTTTTGTTTGTCTTTGCGATTCTTTTAACGTCGCAACCCGGCAAAAACTCTGAAAAACTTGAGAATCACCGCCGTTATTGGGGCTTGATTGCAGCTGTGGCTACTGCCGGTGTGACCGGTTGGGCTCTCGTCAGTCGTTGTCTTGACCTCTGTGGCGGAAAACCTGAAATGTCACAACTTGACATGCACACATTGGGTGCTCACATGCTCTCAACCGACCATGGCGGCATGCTCTTGCCTTTCGAAGCTATTTCAGTGTTGCTCCTTGCATGTATCATTGGTGCCGTTGTTGTGGCTCGCAAACGTTAACGCTTAAAATCAGCTCATAAGATATGGAAATCAAACTGCTTTGCTATCTGATACCGAGTTTGGTCATGTTCTGCTGCGGAGTCTATGGCTTCCTTACTCGCAAGAATATGATAGCCATGCTCATCTCGTTAGAACTGATGCTTAATGCGGTCGATATTAATTTCGCCGTAATTAATCGCTATCTGTTTCCCGGCTCTTTAGAGGGTATGTTCTTTACTCTTTTTGCTATTGCAATAGCCGCAGCTGAAACAGCCCTTGCCATTGCAATTATCATCAACCTGTATCGCGTTACCAAGAACGTGAACGTTAAAGACGTCAATAAACTCAAAGGCTAATCATCATGGAACAGTTATTCCCGATTTTGATTTTATGTCTCCCATTGCTGGGTTTCCTGGTATTGGGACTCTTGGGCCCGAAAATGAGCCACAAGCTCGCCGGTTGGACCGGTGTGATCAACATGGGCATCACCATGGTGCTTGCCTATACAGTAGCGCTGACCTTTTTCCTCGGAGAGTCAACAATCACAGAACCCATCTTCAATTATAAGTGGTTGGAGTTCTACGATAAACTCGTTATCAGTATCGGCTTCCTTTTGGACCCGATTTCTGCGTTACTTCTCATTGTGATAACAACCATCAGCTTCTTTGTGCATCTGTATTCTATCGGTTATATGCACGGAGAAAAGGGCTTTCAACGTTACTATGCGTTCTTGCAGCTCTTCACATTCTCGATGCTCGGACTCGTAGTCGCTACCAATATTTTCCAGATGTATATCTTCTGGGAACTTGTGGGTGCATCTTCCTATCTGTTGATCGGTTTTTATTACACTCGCCCCTCGGCCGTGTCTGCATCAAAGAAGGCGTTTATCGTTACCCGCTTTGCTGACCTCGGTTTCCTTTTGGGTATTTTGATTTTGAGCTATTTCACGGGTACATTTAACTTTACCGACTTGAACAACGGTAACCTCGTTGCCACTCAGTTCGGCGGCGCCACATTCATGGGCTGTTCGCTGCTCACATGGGCATTGGTGCTTGTGTTCATGGGAGGTATGGGTAAATCGGCAATGCTCCCTCTCCACATTTGGCTCCCCGATGCAATGGAAGGCCCGACACCCGTTTCCGCCCTTATCCATGCTGCTACAATGGTGGTTGCCGGCGTGTATCTCGTGGCTCGACTCTTCCCCCTCTATCTCATGGAAGAAGCCGCTCTGATGATTATAACCGTGGTTGGTGCGATTACAGCACTTTATGCAGCGATAGTTGCATGTACGCAGGTTGACATCAAACGCGTTTTGGCATTCTCCACGATTTCTCAAATTGCGTTTATGATGGTGTCGCTCGGCGTGGCGCGTCCGGAACACCATGAAGCACTCGGCTACATGGCATCAATGTTCCATCTTTTCACTCACGCGCTGTTCAAGGCTCTGCTCTTCCTCGGTGCGGGTGCATTGATTCATGCAGTACATTCAAATGATTATACTGCGATGGGCGGTTTGCGCAAATATATGCCGATTACGCATATCACTTTCTTGATTGGCTGTTTGGCCATTGCCGGTATTCCACCCTTCTCGGGATTCTTCTCAAAAGACGAAATCCTTGCAGCATGTTACGCCAATAGCCCGTTCTGGGGTGTATGGATGAGTGTAGTGGCCGGTTTGACCGCATTCTATATGTTCCGACTCTACTATCGCATCTTCTGGTGGAATGAGCCCGACTATGGTCATCACAAACCTCACGAATCAGGTTGGGTCATGACTCTTCCTCTTATTCTCCTTGCAGCAGCAAGCTGTGTGGTAGGCTTCATTCCTTTCGGCGAATATGTTCATTTTATGCCCGAACCCTACCATATTCACATTGATCCCGTAGTAGCAGTTTCTTCAGTTCTCATTGCAGTGATTGCCATTGCTCTTGCCACAGTGATGTACCGTAAAGAAAACTCACTTCCCGATAAGTTTGCGAAGGCCTCTTGCGGACTATGGAAGGCTGCTTACAATCGCTTCTATTGGGACGAACTCTACATGTTTATCACCCATAAGATTATTTTCAACGGAGTTTGTCGTCCGATAGCTTGGTTTGACCGTCATATCATCGATGGTACTATGGACGGCCTCGCATGGGTGGCACAGCGATTGAGCATTACAATTCGCCCCTTGCAGAGCGGTTCCGTTCAAGCTTATGTTTATGTTTATCTCATCGGAGCACTCCTTTTAGGAACAATAACAGCAGTTTGCATTCTCTGATAAACCCTCAGCATTCACTATCACAAAACAACACAGAAATAACAGAAAAGATATTAAGCTATGTTTTCGAATCCTCTGATATATTTTGTAGTTATCCCGGTGATTATGCTGCTGGGTCTCTACCTCTCACGCAATATGGCGCAGATTCGCACAGTGGCCGTTACCGGTTCGCTCGCGCTTTTGGGTCTCAGCGTGTGGCTTCTCGTTGACTACCTCGGTCTGCGCGCCGCCGGAGCCTCTGACGTTATGCTCTACCGAGGCGATTGGGAGTGGTTCTCCGCACTCAATATTAAATTGAGCGTAGGTGTTGACGGTATCTCCATTGCGATGATTCTCCTTTCGGCAATTATCTTGCTCACAGGGTCAATCGCCTCTTGGAAAATCAATCCTCTGCCTAAAGAATTTTTCCTTTGGCTCATATTGTTGAGCATTGGCGTGTTCGGCTTCTTCATCAGCATTGACCTCTTTACTATGTTCATGTTCTATGAAGTAGCCCTTATTCCCATGTATTTGCTCATTGGCATTTGGGGTACCGGACGCAAAGAATACAGCGCAATGAAGCTTACTCTTATGCTCATGGGCGGCTCTGCATTCTTGATGCTCTCTCTCATCGGTATCTATTATAATGCAGGTATTGAGTCATGGAATCTTTTGGAAATTGCCGAAAAAGGCAATATTTCAGAAAATTGGCAACTCTTTCTCTTCCCGATGGCATTTGTCGGCTTTGGTGTGCTTGGCGCAATGTTCCCCTTCCACACATGGAGCCCTGACGGTCACGCTTGTGCGCCCACTGCAGTGTCAATGCTCCATGCCGGTGTGTTGATGAAACTTGGTGGTTACGGCTGCTTCCGTGTAGCAATCTACCTCATGCCATTTGCTGCCAATGAACTTGCATGGATATTCTTGATTCTGACCGGTATCTCAGTGGTATATGGTGCTTTCTCGGCTTGTGTTCAAACAGACCTCAAGTATATCAATGCTTACTCCTCGGTAAGCCACTGCGGACTTGTGCTCTTCGCAATTTTGATGCTCAACACTACGGCGATGACAGGTGCAATCATGCAGATGCTTTCTCACGGTCTGATGACGGCTCTTTTCTTTGCCCTTATCGGTATGATTTACGGCCGCACTCACACACGTGATATCCGCGAAATGGGCGGTTTGATGAAGATTATGCCTTTCCTTGCCGTTTGTTATGTCATTGCCGGTATGGCGTCGCTCGGACTTCCGGGTCTTTCGGGCTTCGTTGCCGAAATGACCATCTTCGTTGGCTCATTCCAAGAAACAGCTACTTTGAACCGCGTATTTACCATTATTGCTTGCTGTTCAATCGTGATTACCGCAGTGTATATCTTGCGAGTTGTCGGCAAGTTGCTACTTGGTCCGGTTCAAGACAAACATCATCTGGAACTGACCGATGCAACGTGGTGGGAACGCACTTCCACGATTACTCTTATCATCTGTGTGGCCGCTATCGGCTGCTTCCCCAACTTCTTCGCGAAGCTGATTAGTGAAACGTTCACCGTCGAAATCTTCAAGGTTCTCGGCATGTAATTCCCCTCTGAAATATCGTAAAAACAATGGATTACTCACAGTTTTTAGCAATGAAACAGGAAATCGCCCTTTTGGTGGTGTTCCTGATAGTATTCCTCTACGACACGTTTGCACCCAAGAAGTGCCTCAATGCGCTGTCGGGAATTACAACACTGCTCTTTGGTGCAGTGACAGTCTATGGTTTCACCTTGTGTGGTGACGCTTCTGTTGCATCATTTGCCGGGATGTATGAAACCACGCCTGTGATTACTTGCATTAAGAATATTCTCAATGTAGGCGTTCTGATTATTTTGATTCAGGCTACCAAGTGGAATAACTCAGAGGCTCAAACAGTGCGTCGCGGTGAGTTCTATGAACTACTGCTCGTCACGCTCTTTGGTATGTATCTGATGATTTCCGCGCGTCATTTCTTGCTCTTCATCATCGGTCTTGAAAGTGCATCTCTGCCTTTGGCGGCTATGGTGGCATTCGAAAAGAACAAATATGAGAGCCACGAAGCCGCTATCAAGTATATGCTCACAGCGGTGTTCTCCAGCGCGATTCTCATGATGGGCTTGAGTTTTATTTACTTATTCAGCGGTACTCTCTACTTCTCCGGCATTGCTGCCGCAGTGGCAACTGAAGGCGTTTCGGCTCTTCTTGTAGTGGCTCTTGCGTTTGTAATTGCCGGCGTCGGTTTCAAACTTTCGCTTGTGCCTTTCCACTTGTGGACAGCCGACGTTTATCAGGGAGCTCCCACATCGGTAACTTCTTATTTGAGCGTTATCTCAAAGGGTTCTGCCGCATTTGCGTTTATGGTTATCCTTGCACAATGCTTCGGCACGGCTTATAGCGCAGTTTGGGAATGGATGCTTTATGGCCTGATTATTTTGACCATCACTGTGGGCAACCTCTTTGCCTTGCGTCAGGACAACATGAAGCGTTTCCTCGCGTTCTCTTCAATCTCTCAAGCCGGTTATATTATGCTCGGCATTGTGGGTAACAACGCAATGGGTGCTGCAGCTCTGATGTTCTACATCTTGGTTTACATCTTCTCTAACTTGGCTGCTTTCGGTGTGATCCAAGCTATTGAGAATAATACCGGTAAACTCAACATGAGCGATTACAAAGGCCTCTACAAGTCCAATCCCCACCTTTCATTCGCCATGATGCTCGCCATGTTCTCTTTGGCAGGTATCCCTCCCTTTGCAGGATTCTTCAGCAAGTTCTTCATCTTCACCGGTGCGCTGAACGGAACTACTTCCACCGCGCTCTATGTGTTGGTGCTCATTGCGTTGATTAACACTATTATTTCGCTTTACTACTATCTCAAGGTGGTTAAGGCAATGTTCCTCAGCCAAGATGAGCCGGTTATTGCACCCTTTAAGTCCGATCTGAGCGAACGCATCGGAATGTGGGTAACTGTTGGCGGAGTTCTTGCTCTCGGTATTGTGAGCTTCTTCTACAACAACATCCTCACCCTCTGCAACCAGTATTTCGCATAATAGATTCTCAGTTATACAACAAAGCAGGCAGTTGCTTCGGGGCAACTGCCTGCTTGTTTTGTTAGTTTCGAGGAGTTAGCGGAGGAGGTTTTTTGAGATATATAAGATATATGTTTCTTATGTGGGTTATGAGATGGGGGTGGTTTGGGTTTTGCGGAGGGTGAAATCGAAGCGTAGTCCTCCGGAGGGGCGGTTTGCGGCGATGATTGTTCCGCCATGGAACAGTACGGCGTGTTTCACGATTGCGAGTCCAAGCCCTGTGCCTCCTTTTTTGCGTGAGCGTCCTTTGTCCACTCTGTAGAATCGTTCAAACAGACGTGGTAACTGTTCGGGTTCAACTCCTCTGCCGTCATCTTCAAATCTGATTTTACATTCAGACGGGCTGTTTTCAAGGAGTGAGATATAGATATTCTTTCCTTCGGAGTATGACATGGCATTTTCGGTCAGATTTCTGAAAATCGAGCCAATCAGAGAAATGTTTCCTTCGATTACAACTTCTTCGGGGAAGTTGGCAATGAGATTCATTCTTTCGTCTTCCGGCATTATCCCCATTTCTTCAGAGATTTCTGCAATTATGTCGTTGATGTTCACGCGCTCTTTTTCGATGAGTGAGCTGCCGTCTTCCATTCGGGTAATGAGAGATACGTCGGTGAGTAATCGGCGGAGGCGTTCGTTGTGGGTGTAGCAGCGTCCGATTAGTTCTTGTCGTTTTTCGTCGCTTAGGTTAATTGATGAGAGCAGTGTTTCGAGGCAGACTTGAATTGACGCCACCGGGGTCTTGAGTTCGTGGTTAATGTTGTTTGTGAGTTGGCGTTTGATGCGTATTTTTTCTTGTTCTTCCCGAATTGCTGCTTGGTGGGCTCTGTCGCGGTCTTTAATGGTTTGTTGCAGTTGGGCGTAGAGTTGGACGATATGGCGCGAAATCGAGCCGAGTTCATCTTTCGGGAACTCTTCTTCTTCATCAAAAGATTGGCCCTTTTCAGCTTTTGCGGCAAAACGGTTAAGTCGTTCAATGTTTTTCCCTAAACGGCGAGTGACAAAATATGCCAATATGCTCATTATGAGGCTAATCGTGATCATGATTCCGATGAACGTTCTGTCGGCGCGGAGTAGCTCTTTCAGTGACGCAGAGTATGGGATGGCAGTTCGGGCAATTGAGTTTTCGCCGCGCGTTGCGGAGTAGAAGTATTCGCGGCCGTCGCTTGCCGATTGTCGGCCGATGCGGTAGCCTGCTCCCTTGTTGATTGCGTCTATGATTTCGGGACGGTTGAGGTGATTGTCGAGCGAGTCAACGGGCAGCATATTGTCGAACACAACATTGCCCGAGAGCGAAATGATCGAAATGCGCAAATCGTCGAATGGCTTTTGGTGTTCGGCAATATATTCTTCAAAAGGATAGCCGTCTTCAATGATTTCCAGTAAATGTTGGTTGTAAAGATGAAGCTGAGCTCTGAGAAAGTCTGATTTATATTGTTTTTCACGCAAGTATTGGAATCCTATGAAGCATAGGATTATAGACCATAGGAAAGCGAACGAAATCAAGAAAAGTCGCTTATGGTAAGATAATTTAATCGCGAAAGCCATATCCGAAGCCGAAACGAGTCACGATAAGTGAGCCATATTTGCCAATCTTAGAACGCAAGCGAGTGATGTTGACATCGATTGTGCGGTCGAGCACAATTACTTCATCGTTCCAAACGCGGCTAAGAATTTGTTCGCGCGAGCAAATTTTGCCGCGATGGGCAATGAGGTAGGCTAAAATTTCGAATTCTTTGCGAGTGAGTTTGACTTCCGTCCCGTCAACGATGCAACGTTTGAATTCCAAATCAAGGTGGAGTCCGTCGACGGTCAGGAGGTTAGGTTTTGCGCTCGGCGAAGTGTCCTTGTGGGCAGAGGTGCGGCGCAAGACGCTTTTGACTCGAGCAATCACGTTGCGAACAGTGTAGGGTTTCATGATATAATCGTCGGCGCCGAGGTTCAGCCCCATTATCATGTCGTCTTCGGAGTCGCGAGCCGTGCAGAAAATAATGGGAATCTCTGCTGTTTTTACGTCGGCTTTCAGCATTTTAGCCATCTTGATACCGCTAATTTCTCCCATCATTACGTCAAGCAAAATGAGTGAATATGACTCTAAATCATAAGTCAAGGCTTGCTCTGCACTCAGAGCAATGTCAACGTCGTAGCCCTCATTTTCAAGGTTCAGTTTCAGGACTTCGCATAGGGTGTCCTCGTCGTCCACAATTAAAATTCGATCAGCTGCCATATATCATTAGAGTTAACTTACCGCTTGCAAAAATACGGAGAAAATTCGGTAGGCGACCATAGAATTGAAATATTTAATGAAAATGTAATACTTTGCAGGGTTCGGCATTTAGTCAAATCCTAATTTTTTTGAAATATTTTTGAAACAATATATTCGTTACTTTGCAGTGAAATTCATTTATTAATGTCACATTATAAGTAATGAGTGTATTACAAATTTTCACGTTGTTGGGAGCATTGGGTATGTTCCTGTATGGGATGAACCTGATGAGTTCCGGTCTGCAAAAGGTGGCAGGCGACAGGCTGAGAAGTTTCTTGTCAGCGATGACCTCAAACCCGTTTAAAGGCGTTATGACCGGTTTGGGGATTACTGCGGTTATCCAATCCTCGTCGGCTACCACAGTGATGGTGGTCAGCTTTGTTAATGCCGGCCTGCTGACCCTTGTTCAGGCCATCGGTGTTATTATGGGCGCAAATATCGGCACAACCGTAACCGCATGGTTGGTTTCGTGGTTAGGCTTTAAAGCTGATATATCTGCTTTAGCAGTGCCGTTAATGCTTCTCGGTTTTCTCTTTTCTAACTCTAAAATCAGTCGTCGCCGAAATGTGGGAGAACTGATAGTCGGATTCTGCCTTTTATTTCTCGGGTTGTCATTGATGAAGGAGTCCGTTCCGGACTTGCGCCAAACACCTGAAGTGCTTGAATTTGTAACTACGTGGGCTTCTCATGGGTTTGGCTCCGTGTTGCTCTTCCTTGCGTTTGGCACTATATTAACTTTGGTATTGCAGTCATCATCAGCAACGATGGCCATAACGTTGATCATGCTCAGCATGGGTTGGATTCCGTTCCCGATGGCATGTGCGATGGTGCTCGGCGAAAACCTTGGAACGACCATTACAGCCAATATAGCCGCATCGGTAGGTAATGTTCAGGCCAAGAGGGCAGCGATGTCGCACACCATTTTCAATGTCTTTGGTGTTGTCTGGGCTTTGGTCCTCTATAAACCCTTCCTTAGCCTTGTCGGGTGGGTAACAGCATCAGTGTTTTCGCTGCCAAATCCGGCTGCAGAGGATTTTGCCGTTTCGGAGTCGAATCCGGATACGAGTGTGGCAGCACTCTATGGGTTGTCGATGCTCCACACTCTGTTTAATTTGACCAATACACTGCTTTTGGTGTGGTTTACCAAGAAGATTGCAGCGGCAGTGAGCTGGATAATCAGAATGCCCGAGAATCAAGAAAAAGAAGTGTTCCGCTTGAAATATATTTCTGCCGGACCGCTTGCCACGCCGGAACTCTCAGTAGAGCAGGCATTTGACGAGATAATCCATTTTGCTCAGATTTCAAAGACGGGAGCGTCTTATGCTCGTGCTGCAATCAATACCTCGGATCCCGATCAGTTCGAAACGTTCAGAGAAAAACTCGTGAAGTACGAAGAAATCTCCGATCGTATAGAATATGAGATTGCTACGTTCCTCAATAGTGTGTCGTCAGAAGAAATCAGCGAAAGCACCGCTATAAAAATCAAGGCAATGTATAAGATTATCGGTGAATTGGAGTCGCTTGGCGATTCGGGCGAGGTGATCAGTCGCATTTTGACACGCAAGAATATTCAGAAGAAGAATTTTGACGAAGTGACCATCAAGAATCTCAATGCAGTGGCCGATGCCGTTGATGCTGCATACGATGCCATGATTGAGAATTTGACCGCGGCACATAAGGGCGAACTCGTCGAAATATCTAATGCATATAATGCGGAAGAGCGACTCAATACACTGCGCGGAGACTTGCGCGATGCAGTGATTGAAGAACTTGAAAGCGACGGAAAGAACTATCAAACAAGCGTTTATTACATTGATATTATCAATTCCTACGAGCGAATGGGCGACTTCATGATCAATATTTCGCAGGATCTTGAAAAGGCATACGCCAAGAGATAAAAGAGCGGGAACGTGAAATTTATAGGTTTTTAAGGCTGGTGGGCAGAGAAGATGCCCGTGTGGGGGCTAATTTTGCGGTATGAAAACCAAAAATCATATAGCAATGACAAACGCAACAACTCAATCGGCACGTTCTGCACAGCGTGGCAGCCTGTCAGTTACTCAACTTATTTGTTTAATCTGTTTAGGAGTCTTTTCGGTGTTGGCATTCTTTGCTCTGTTTGTTTGGAGCAGCCCGATAGTGTTTTTCACGGTTTTGTCCGGGATATTTTTCTGTATTGACCCACTCAGGTCTCTTCGCTAAGAATGGTGATATGGTTCGCCACGAAGAATGGTTTGAGAGCGGTATAGCTGTTCGACGAAGAATAGTCGCACCATTTCGTGGTTGAAAGTCATGCGCGAGAGGCTCAGCTTGCCGTCGGCGCGAGAGTATACTTCGGGCGAGAATCCGTAGGGTCCGCCAACAACGAATACCAATCGCTTTGCTCCTGAGAGCATCTGTTTTTCCATGAAGGCGGCAAATTCTTCGGATGAGTACTCTTTGCCGCGTTCGTCGAGGAGAATGACGCGGTCCGATGGTTGCACTGCGGCGAGAATTGCCGCGCCCTCCATGTCCTTCTGTTTGTCTTCGGTCAAAGATGCGGTGCGTTTAACGTCGGGAATGATTTTTACGTCAACAGACAAGTAGTGTTGCAGGCGGTTTAAGTATTCATCTATGCCACGACGCACAAAGTCGATTGACGTGCGTCCGACAGCCATAAGCAGGAGTTTCATAATCTCAGAAAAAATGCGTAATTTTGCAGTGCAAATTTAATAAAAAAAACATTTGAACATGAAATCGCGCGACGAACTTATCGACGACCTTTTGACTCTCGCTTTTGCTGAAGACGTGGGCGATGGCGACCACACCACCTTATCTACAATTCCGGACACTGCAACAGGCAAGCAGCGTCTTATCATAAAGGAGCCCGGAGTGATAGCCGGGGTTGAAGTAGCACGGAAAGTTTTTGCGAAATTTGATCCCGAATTGAAGATGACCGTGTTCATTAATGACGGTGCCAAGGTGAAGCCCGGTGATGTAGCCTTTGAGGTGGAAGGCAAGGTGCAGTCTTTGTTGCAAACAGAGCGCATTATGCTTAATATCATGCAGCGCATGAGCGGCATAGCCACGACTACGAACCGCTATCAGCAGCTTCTGGAAGGGCTTAAAACCAAGGTAATTGACACCCGCAAGACTCAGCCGGGAATGCGTCTGCTCGACAAAGAGGCAGTGAAAATCGGCGGCGGCGGCAATCACCGCATCGGTTTGTTTGACATGATTCTCATTAAGGATAATCACGTTGACTTTGCCGGAGGAATACCCCAAGCCGTAGGAGCGGCAAAAGAATATTGCCAGCGCACGGGACGCAATTTGAAGATAGAACTCGAAGTGCGCAACACGGAAGAGATTAAGCAAGCATTGGAAGTAGGGGTGGATAGGATTATGCTTGATAATTTCACTCCCGAGCGCACCGCAGAAGCCGTGAAACTCATTAATGGCGCAACCGAGATTGAATCATCGGGAGGGATAACCATTGACACCCTTAGAGCTTATGGCGAAACCGGAGTTGATTTCATTTCGGTCGGCGCGCTGACTCATTCGGTCAAGGGATTAGATATGAGCTTCAAGGCCGTTAAATAAGTTATATTGCTTAAAATTTCCTAAACACTTTGTCATTACATGGCAAATTGCTAACTTTGCACGTTTAAAAACGCAAAATTTCAAACTGTATTAAATATAAAATGAACGTAACACTCGACAAAATCAACGCAACAACCGGCAAGATGGCCATCAGCGTTGAAGAAGGCGATTACAAGGAAAAAGTAGCCGCAGAACTTAAGAAAATTCGCCGTGATGCAAATATCCCCGGTTTCCGCAAAGGTGCAGTGCCGATGGGTATTATAGAAAAGCGCTTCGGCAAGCAAGTGACCAGCGACGTTATCAATCAAGTCGTTTACGAAGCCGTTGTTAAGTATCTTCAGGAAAACAAGGTCGATATTCTTGGAGAGCCCCTCCCTGTCAACGTTAAGGAACTTGATCTTGATAATCAGAAAGATTATACATTTGAATACGAACTCGGATTTGCTCCCGAAATCAATGTCGATATCAACAAGGATCTCACTTTGCCATACTATCGCATAGAAGTGACTTCTGAAATGATGGAAGAGCAGGACAAGTCACTTACCGGCCGTTTCGGTAAGCAAGAAAACCTTGAAGTCTATGCCGATCGCGCTCTCATCAAGGGCAACATTCGCGAACTTGGCAAGGAAGAAGGCTTCGTAGAAGCAGAAAACGTAATCGTTGCACCTTGGACTTTCAAAAATGCCGAACAGGCTGCCAAGTTTGAAGGCGTTAAGCCCGGTGACGCAGTTGTTTATAATCCTTCGGTTGCTGCTGACGGCAATACCGCAGAACTTGCTGCCATGCTCTCAAAGACTCGTGAGGAGGCTGCAGAACTTACCGGTGATTTTGAACTCACAATCAATGAAATTAACGGCTTGAAGCCGGCTGAGCACAATGAAGACTTCTTCAAGCTCGCCTTTGGCCCTGATTGTACCACTGAGGAGCAATATCAAGAAGCTCTCAAAAATAGCATTGCCGCTCAATTGCTCCCCAACAGCGCAGCCCTCTTTGAAAAGCAGGCACGCGAAGCCATTATGGAAAAATTCGGCAACTTCGAATTGCCTGTAGAGTTCCTCAAGAAGTGGCTCGTGCGTCGCAATGAAGAACTCACTGAAGAAAACATTGACGAAGAATATGCAAAATCGGAATCCGCTATGAAGTGGGAAATCGTTTCCGGTCGCATTGCAGCAAAGCTTGACGTTAAGGTTACGGAAGACGATATGCTTCGCTATGCACAACACGTAGCCGCTCGTCAGTTCGCACAATATGGTATGGGCAATCTTGATGAGTCACTGCTCAAGAATTACGCCGAAAGCCTCTTGAAGGACAACAATAACCGTCGTTACATCGCTGAGCAGGTTTCAAATGCCAACTTGTTTGAGGCAATCGGCAAGGCCGTAACAATTGAGGATAAGACCGTGAGCTTAGATGAGTTCAAGGCTCTTGCTCAAGCTGAATAATTCTAAGATATTAATATAAAGGATAACGTCCTCGTTGCAATTCAAGCGCGAGGATGTTTCTTTTTTATTGAGGGGGAGTTGCTCAGAGTTTTTTAAGCCGATAAAGGGGAAGGTAGAGCGCAATCGGAGAGATTGATAACGTTAGAGAGAACCAAGGATTCAGATGCCCGTATGATGCAATGAGTAAATAGCTTAGGCTAAGCGGAATGGCAGAGTAGCCCAAAAACGGAATGAAATCCCGGAAGTATTGGCTGACGCGTCGATAGGTTACGCGAGCAGTCATCACGACGATGACTAAAAACGTGATAGCGGAGGCGGCAATCTGTCCCCATATCATTATTTCAAGTCCGTTGGGTTGTCCCCAAAACGGAATGGTAGCTACTAAGGCGATGAGTGCGCCTGAATTTCGCACTAATTCGGCGGCTACTAAAAGTTTGGGTTTACCTACCGCGAGAATAAAGTTGCAATAAAGAGAACTGAGAACGACAAAGATGCCGCGAAGCATCAGCAACTGAAACAGGGGGATTGCTCTGTCCCATTGTGAGCCCAGCAGGGCGTGAAATACCGATTCTGCGGAAATAACCAACCAACCGAAGCCGATGATGACGATGGCAATAGTGGTACGATGTATTTTACCGGCAATTCCGGCAAAGCGATGAGGTTGGTCTTGCACTGCACTCAGAGCCGGCAAGAACGATGAGGTTAAAATAGCGGAAATGGACGATGAGCCCATTTTGCTCCATTTGTCGGCTTGAGTGTAGTTGCCAAGGCTGACCATGCCGAGTCTGTTGCCGATAAAGAAACTGTATATGTTTTGAAAAACGACGTTGAGAATCGACTGAATCATAACACCGAAGCCAACGGCAAAAAATCCGCGGATTATACGAAGGGAGCAAACAAATAAAGGTCGCCAACGAACAATTATCCATAGGATGGCGGATTTGGCTCCGGCAGTGATTATTTGCTGCCATACGAGAGCCCACGCGTTTGGCTTATGTAGCGCCAAACCAATGCCTGCAATGCCTCCGAGTAATAATCCGAGTCCGTTGGCAATGGCAACCGGTTTGACGTTCATTTGTTTGACCATGCGGTTTACCTGCACAATGCCGGTTGCATTGAGAATCACGGAAAGGAACGAAATGCGAGTTAGCGGGATTAATCGTCCGTTACCGTGAAACCATTGGTCAATAAGCGGGGCACAAAGCCAAATCAGCGCATACAGGCCGACAGCCATGAGCATGTTGAACCAGAAAATCGTGGAATAATCGCGCTCATCGGGCTCTTTGCGCTGAATGAGAGCAGAGGCAAATCCACTGTCAACGAATAAGGCTGCGAATGCTTGAAAAACTAAGACCGCTCCGATTAATCCGAACTCTTCGGGCGCAATAAGTCGCGCGAGGATGATTCCGGTCAGCGCGTAGAGAATCTGAGTGGAAAGTTTATCGACAACGTTCCACTTCACGGAACGCACCGTGAGTCTCTTCAAGTCATTTGATTCTGCCACTTAGTTTATTGGCTCAACGTTCAGCCCGACAGAGAATTTCTTTTTAATTTCCGGAGTTCCCCGATAGTAAACGTTTCCGGCTCCGGACCCTTTGACGGTGAGTTTTTTAGTGGCGTTTACGCCAATGGTTCCGGTCCCGGTGAGTCTGACGTCGGCTTCTTCACACTCAACGCCATCGGCTTCAATAGTGCCTACTCCTGTCAGTGAGTAGGTGGCTTTGCGAGCGGTTCCGTTTAGTGCCATAATTCCTCTGCCGGAGAAAATGACCGCTTTAAGTTTGTCGGCTGTAATGCCGCGTACGCTGAGTCTGCCGTTCCCAATGATGCGAGCCTCAAATTGCGGCACATCGGTCGATGTCAGAACGCGAACAGTGCTGTCGCCTTCGTTTTCAACTTTGACAAGATAATTGGTATATACCGTAACGCTCGGCAGATTTTTCATGTCTCCGTCATAATCTTCAGGGATGACTAATTTTAGGACTAATTTATCGCCTTTGGTGTTGGCTTCAATCCACGATGTTTGATTGCGATCCGGAGCGTTAATGAGGAGATGACCAACCGAGTCCGGACAATGAATGCAGTCCACGTTGAGGGAGCTGCTGACCGTCAGGTGTTGGAATGGATCTACCTTCATTGAAGTAACTTCTGCCGAGACAAAAAGAGCCATTGCAGCAGTAGCCAAAGTTAAAATATATCGTTTCATGAGTAATAAGTTTCTTCTACTTGATTTATAAGTGAAAGCAGAGTCTCCAAATCGGGCGTCTGCAACATTTTGATGCGCGTTTGTCGGAAGTTTGGAATTCCTTTGAATAATGGTGTGACTGCTATGTGGCGGCGTATGTGTAAGATGCCGCGAATGGGGTCTATTCGATCCACGCTTTCATTTATTTGTCGGCGTAGATAGTCAAACTGTCGGTGAGAGTCGATCGGGCCGAGCCCTTTTAATTCATGAAAAATCCATGGGGCTCCGATTGATGCACGCCCCACCATTACACCATCAACTCCATAGGTTGAAAAAGCTCGTTCAACATGTTCTCGGGTGCAAACATCTCCATTTCCGATTACCGGGATGTTGAGTCGGGGATTTTCTTTCACGCGAGCAATCATTTCCCAATCAGCCTCGCCGGTATACATTTGTGAGCGAGTGCGTCCGTGGACTGTCAGTGCAGCGATGCCGCAGTCTTGGAGCTGCTCGGCAAGCTCTACAATGATTTTCTGAGTGTGGTCCCAGCCCAAGCGAGTTTTGACGGTTACGGGGATGTTGACGGCCTTAACAACTGCGCGGGTAATGTCGAGCATTTTCGGCACATCGCGGAGCATTCCCGAACCGGCACCTTTGCCTGCTACTTTTTTGACCGGACAACCGAAGTTAAGGTCAAGAATGTCGGGCTTAGCCGCTTCGACTATTTTAGCCGCTTCGACCATGACGTCAACTTCCCGACCATAGATTTGAATTGCTACGGGTCGTTCTTCCGAGTTGATTTCCAGTTTGCGAGTGGTTGATGCGATGTTGCGAACGAGGGCGTCGGAGCTGATAAACTCCGTGTAAACCATGTCGGCTCCGCATTCCTTGGCAATGAGGCGAAAAGAAGCGTCGGTAACGTCCTCCATCGGAGCGAGCATTACCGGTTGTTGACCGAGATTGACAGAGCCGATTTTCATAAGCTGATACTTTGGGCTTGAATTTGCTGAGAGAGAAAAACCGAACCCATCTCGGAGAACTTTTCAGCGTTTTCGGTGGTGAAATATTTTATGGAGCCATGCTTGCTTATTCGCTGCTCCATCTCGGGGTGCCTGTCGATATAGTTTCGGAGAGATTTCGCCACGATGTTTCCTTGAGTGACGATTTTTACGTTCGGGGGCATGTGTTCCCGAATTTTGTTCAGGAGCAACGGATAGTGGGTGCAACCAAGAAGCACCGTGTCTATTTCTGCATCGCGCTCAAGGAGGTTGGCAATATATTTCTTTACAAAATAATCTGCGCCCGGACTGTTGAATTCTTTGTTTTCGACTAAGGGGACCCATAGGGGACACTCTTGGCCGGTGGTGACGAAATTAGGGTATAGCTTGGCTATTTCAAGGTTATAACTGTTAGACCGGATGGTTCCCGGAGTGCCAAAAATACCAACGTGACCATTTCGGGTAAAAGAGCCGAGGGCTTCTACTGTTGGTCGTATAACCCCAAGAACTCGGCGTTCGGGAGCCAAGTGCGGCAAATCGAGCTGTTGAATGCTACGCAATGCTTTGGCTGATGCGGTGTTGCAGCCGAGAATGATTAGATGGCATCCCATTTCGAAGAGGCGTTTCACGGCTTGCAACGTAAACTCATAAACGACCTCAAAAGAGCGTGTTCCATAGGGTGTACGTGCATTATCTCCCAAGTATATGTAGTCATACTCGGGCATCATCGAGCGGATGCCATCCAGAATTGTAAGGCCGCCATAGCCGCTGTCGAAAACGCCTATGGGGCCCGGTGTTTTATTGTCAGCGAGGTTCAATTTTTCTTTTGTTCCTTAAGCAGATCGCGTATTTCGGTGAGCAACACTTCTTCTTTGCTGGGTGCCGGAGCGGGCGCAGGAGCCGGTGCAGCTTCTTCTTTCTTTTTGAATTTCATGATGACCTTGAGTGCCATGAAAATTGACAAAGCAATAATCAAAAAGTCAACGATGTTTTGGATAAACATTCCGTAGTTCAGATACACTGCTTCAGCTTCGTCGGCAGCAAAACTGATGTTTGCCTTGAGGTCCTTGAAGTTTACGCCGCCGGTGAGAATGCCGATAACAGGCATGATAACATCGTTTACGAGTGAAGTAACGATTTTGCCAAATGCTCCACCGATGATTACACCGACTGCCATGTCGATTACATTGCCTTTAATTGCAAAGGCTTTAAAGTCAGAGATAAATCCCATTGTGATTGATTTTAATAGGGTTAATGATATTGATTAGTTGAATATTATTTGCGGAGTTCCATTAGAGAGTCTTTGAAACCGAGGAAGTACAGCACGCCGTCGAGCCCGATTGTTGAGAGGCTTTGCTCCGCTGTTTGCTTCACTTTGGGTTTGGCGTGGAATGCAATGCCGAGTCCTGCCGTTGCGAGCATCGGGAGGTCATTAGCACCGTCGCCAACGGCTATGGTTTGCGCGATGTTCACGTTTTCGACTTGGGCGAGCAGTTTCAAGAGTTCGGCTTTGCGTCGGCCATCCACAACGTCGCCTACGTAGCGGCCGGTTAGTTTGCCGTTGGCGTCGATTTCGAGTTCGTTGGCATAAACGTAGTCAAATCCGAATCTCTGACGCAGATAGTTGCCGAAATACGTAAATCCACCGGAGAGAATTGCCGTCTTGTAGCCGGCGCGTTTCAATACGGTCATCATGCGTTCCAACCCTTCCGTTATGGGTAGATTTTCAGCAATTTCTTGCATGACGTTCACGTCGAGACCTTTGAGTAAAGCAACTCGCTCGGTGAAACTCTCGGTGAAGTCAATTTCGCCACGCATGGCTCGTTCGGTGATAGCTTTGACTTGGTCGCCCACTCCTGCGCGAATGGCAAGTTCGTCGATAACTTCGGTTTCGATGAGCGTGGAGTCCATATCGAAGCAGATGAGTCGGCGAGTGCGGCGGAACACGTTGTCTTCTTGGAATGAGATGTCAACGGCGTTGCTTGACGCTATTTCCAAGAATCTGCGCGACAGACCGCTGCGGTCAGCGGGGTTGCCGCGCACGGCCATTTCTATACACGTCTTTGAGTGTGGGTCGTTATCGTTTGCTTTTAGCGAAATTCGTCCTGTCAGACGTTTTATGTTTTCAATATTCAGCCCTTCGGCAGCAACCTCGGCAGTGAGTTTGGCAATGTGGTCTGCTGTGAGTCTGCGGCCGAGCATGGTGATAATCCATCGGCTTTTGCCTTGCATGGTTACCCAATTTTCATAGTCGCCTACCCCGGTGGGCGTAAAGCGAATGTTCAGGTTGAGTTCCGAAGCTTTGAACAGGAGTTCTTTCAGAGTGTCGCCCGATGTTTTGGAGTCTGTTTTAATCAAGATTCCAAGCGAAAGGTAATGATGAATAGTGCTTTGGCCGATGTCAAGAATCATGGCATTGTGTCGGCCGAGAATCTCTGTCAGAGCTGATGTTACGCCCGGGCGATCCACTCCCGTGACGTTAATCAGAATCAATTCGGTGTCTTTGTTGTCTTTCATCGTGTGTGACTTTTAGGTATGATATTCAATCAGTCCCGGTATGGGGCGTTTCAGTATTTTAGTGACGGTTATCCCGTGAAGTCCGGCTATTTCGCAAATTTCCGAAGAGAAAGTGTCGGCCAAACCACCGACAAATCCGACTTCTTCGAGTCCATAGTACTCTTTGATGTGCACAAATAGCGGCGTGAATGTATTGCTGATTACTTCTTGGCATTCCCGACGGTGTTCGCTCACAAAACGCGTCAGCGAGCCTAAAAATTGATTTGCGCCGGGTTCGCGATAGACCTTGCGGAGCACTTCGCCGTAGTCGGCTTTGAGCCACTGCTCAAATTCGTTGCGTAGCAGTCCGAAGCGATATACTTTGCGCAAGAGTTCGCGTCCCATTGCCGCTCCGCTGCCTTCATCGCCGAGAATGAATCCGAGCGGTGGCATATTTTTGATGATGTTTGTTCCGTCATAGAGCCCGGTGTTGCTGCCTGTGCCCATGATTCCGGCAAGACCTTTTCGAGAACCGAACAAGGCGCGAGCTGCACCGAGCAAATCGCTGTTGACTTGCACGACAGGTGCTTTGGGCAAGGCTTGCATTACTTTGTTGCAAACCGTCTCGGTGGCGCAGCCGGCTCCGTAATAGTAGATTTCAGTCAGGTCGCTTGTGTCAACGTCGCACAGTGCATCGGCAAACGTCGATTTCATAGTATCGACGTCGTAGAGCAAGGCATTAACCCCTGTGCATGTTTTTATTTGCACTGCGGAGTCTGAGTTGACTATTGCCCATTCGGTTTTTGTGCCTCCGGCATCTACTATCAGTTTCATTCCTCAAAGTTACGAAAACTTTTTTAGAAAAATGCAAGGATTAGCACTTGAGCTGCGACTACTCGCAAAAACATGGTCAGAGGATAGACCGTTGAGTATGCAACCGCTGGTGCATCGCTTTGGCTTGACCCTGAGGCATAGGCAAGGGCCGGAGGATCGGTATAGCCTCCGGAAAGCAGACCCATGATGTGCAAAAAGTTGATTTTATATACTTTGCGAGCAATGAATCCGACAATGAGCAGTGGCACCACGGTGATGATGAAACCGTAGATTACCCACCACATTCCGGTTATATTGAATACCGTCGGGGCAAACGTCTTGCCGGCAGCAATACCCACTGACGCTAAGAATAAGGAAATTCCGAGTTCACGCATCAGCATTGACGCCGATGAGGAAGTGTAGGTTATCAGTTTTGCTTTATAGCCGAAGCGCGACAGCAAAATGGCTACTACGAGGGGGCCTCCGGCGAGTCCGAGTTTCATTCCGAAGCCAACGTCGATGGAGCCAAGCAGAATGCCGAACAGAATGCCGAGGAAAATCGTGATCAGGTTGGGTTCGTTGAGTCGTTTCATGGAGTTGCCGAGTTTGTCGGAGAGGCGTGAAATGTCGTTCAAGTGTCCCACGACGGTAATTCGGTCGCCCATTTGCAGTCTCAAACCGGGTGATGCCAGCAAGTCAACACCGCTTCGGTTTACTCGAGTGGCATTCAGCTGGTAGCCGCTGTGCAAGCGCAGTTGTCCGAGTGTGACGCCATTGTATTTCGGTCGAGTCAGCAAGATTCGGCGGCTGACCACTTCCGAAGGCGTTTCTTCCCATTCCATTTCAATTTTGGGTCCCAAGAGTGCGCTGAACGACATTTCGTCGTTTGCCGACATGACTACTTTAACCTTGTCGCCAACGCGAATGAGTGTTTCCGACGTCGGTATGATTACTTCGTTGTAGGCGTTTAGCAGTCGCGAAACGACGAAGTCACAGTGAATCACGTCGTGAAGCTGTCGGAGCGAAAGCCCGTTGACTAACTTGTTTGTTACTTCAAAACTCAGCACTGAGGGTGCATTTTGCTCCTCAGCGGCTTCGTCTTCAAGCTGTTTCACTTCTTTTTTTAGGTCAATGCGGAAGACTTTGCGCAAAATCAGAATTGATATAATTATGCCGCACACTCCGAGTGGATATGCTGCGGCGTAGCCCATGGCCATGGTGTCGGCAGCGTCGGGATTATTTGCGGCTTGCTGCGCGGCGGCAAGTCCCGGAGTGTTGGTGACCGCACCGCTCATTACGCCCGTGATGGCTTCGATGGAGATGCTACCCTGTCCGATGAGATATATTGCCACTGCAATGCCAACGTTGAGCACTACCATTATCACGGCAAGCACGTTGAGCCTCACTCCGCCCTTTTTGAATGACGAGAAAAATGCCGGACCTACTTGCAGTCCAATAGCGAAGATAAATAAAATCAAGCCGAATTCGCGAATAAATTTCAAGACTTCAGGATTTACCGTATAGCCGAAATGGCCCATCAAGATGCCCACGAACAAAACGAAGGTAACACCTAAAGAGACGCCTCCGAATTTCAACTTGCCCAAGTAGATGCCTGCTGCAATTACAAAGGAATAGAGCACCAGTGTTGATGCCAATCCTGTGTTGCCGGGCGCGAGTAACGTTTCAAACATGTGTGATAATTATTTATTTTGATTTTATTTCTTCAAGTTCCATTGATGCAAGTTCCCAAATGCTCATTGCATTGTCCAATTGCTTGCCAAGGGCGGCATGGCGTTCATAAATGTCGGGGTCTTGCTGCTCGCCGCTTGCCAAGGCCGCTTCTATGGCGGCAATGTCGGCTTCTATGCGAGTGATTTCCTCTTCGGCTTCTTTCACTCGCTTTTCCGCTCGATTGATTGCGCGGTCACGCTCTTTTTTCTCTTCGTAGGTGAGTTTGCGCGGACTGTCAGGCGCCGGCATTGGTTTTGGTGGCGCTGCAGCGGTGGAGGAGCGTTCAAGTTCATGCAGCGTGGATAGTTTTTTCTTCTCCAAAAACTCATAAATGCCACCCAAGCATTCGCGCACCTTTCCTCCGCCGAATTCATATACCTTCTCAATCAATCCGTCGAGAAATTCGCGGTCGTGGCTCACCACAATCACTGTGCCGTCAAAGTCCTTGATGGCCTGTTTGAGTATGTCTTTCGTGGCCATGTCAAGATGGTTTGTCGGTTCGTCGAGAATGAGCAGGTTGACCGGTTCCAAGAGCAAACGAATCATTGCCAATCGGGTCTTTTCGCCGCCACTGAGCACTTTGACTTTCTTGTCGGAGGCTTCTCCGCCAAACATGAATGCGCCCAGAATGTCGCGAATTTTTGTGCGAATGTCTCCGACTGCCACCCGGTCAATGGTGTCAAATACCGTGATGCTTTCATCGAGCAATTGTGCCTGATTTTGAGCGAAATATCCGATTTTTACGTTATGACCTATTTTTAGAGTGCCGTCATAGGGGATTTCGTTCATTATGCACTTGACCAAAGTGGATTTTCCTTCGCCGTTTTTGCCTACGAAAGCAACCTTTTCACCGCGTTTGATCGTAAACGCTGCATCGCTGAATACTTGATGTCGGTCATAACTCTTGCTCAAGGCTTCAGCGATGATAGGGTAGTCTCCCGAGCGCGGTGCCGGCGGGAATCGCAAATTAAGGTGTGAGGTATCGACTTCATCGACTTCTATGCGCTCGATTTTTGCTAACTGCTTCATGCGGCTTTGAACCTGCACGGCCTTTGTTGCTTTGTAACGAAATCGTTCAATGAATTCCTCGGTGTCGGCAATTTGTTTCTGCTGGTTTTGGTAGGCGCGCATCTGTTGTTCGATACGCTCTCGGTGAAGCACCACGTAGTGTGAGTAATTCACATTATAGTCATAAATTCTGCCCAACGAAATCTCTATGGTGCGATTAGTGACATTGTCAATAAATGCTCGGTCATGGCTCACCAAAACAACTGCCCCGGCTTTTGCTGTCAAGAAGTTTTCCAACCATTGAATAGATTCGATATCCAAGTGGTTTGTGGGCTCGTCAAGTAAAAGCACATCGGGGCGTTGAAGCAATATTTTTGCCAACTCTATGCGCATTCTCCAGCCTCCGGAGAATTCTTGAGTAGGCCGGTCAAAGTCTTCTCGGTTGAATCCAAGTCCAATCAGCGTTTTTTCAATCTCCGCTTCGCCTGCCGAGCCGTCTTCCATCATCAGCCGCTCGGTTAGTGTCGTTACTCGGTCAATCAGTTCGGCATACGCTTCGGAGTCATAATCCGTGCGCTCAGCCAATTCTGCATTGAGTGCGTTCAGTTGCTGCTGCATCTCTTTGATGTGGCCGAATGCCTTGCGCGCTTCGTCGATCACTGAGCAAGAGTCTTCCGTAGTCATGTGTTGCGGAAGATAACCGATGCTTACTCCCGAGGGGATGTCGATGCTTCCTGAGGAGGGGCGTTGAAGTCCGGCTATGATTTTCAGCATCGTGGATTTTCCGGCACCGTTTTTGCCGACGAGAGCGATGCGGTCACGCCGATTTATGACGTAGCTGACATCGTTGAGCAGCGTCTTTGCACTGAATTCCACGGAAAGGTTGCGAATTGAAATCATAACTGAGTGCAAAGGTACAAAATTATTGTCACAACTGATAGGGATAAGTCTTATAAATCATATAATTCTCATAAAATCACGTGTCCTTTTTCAGTCTGCGAAATTATTTTTGTGACTGCAAAGAAAAATTCGTAACTTTGCGCCATATTACGTATAAACTAATCACTTATAGAATAAAAACATGAAGAAAAGTGCATTGCAGCAAGCTCGTGCAACCTATCAGCCCAAGCTCCCCTTGGCGCTGACCGGTGCTGTTGTAGCCAAGGAGGGTAAACCCACCAATTCCGTAGCAAACCAAGAAGAAATCAAGGCTTTGTTCCCTAATACTTACGGTTTGCCCGAACTCACTTTCGAAAAGACCAACCCGGTGATTTGCGCCCCCGTTAATGTTGGCGTAATCCTCTCCGGCGGTCAAGCCCCCGGCGGTCACAACGTGATTTGCGGTATTTTCGACGGTATTAAGAAAATCAACAAAGAAAGCCGTCTTTATGGCTTCTTGATGGGCCCCGGTGGTTTCGTTGACCATCAATACATGGAGTTGACTTCCGCTATCATTGATGAATATCGCAACACAGGCGGTTTCGACATCATCGGTTCCGGTCGTACCAAACTCGAAAAGAAAGAACAATTCGACAAAGGTCTTGAAATCCTCAAGAAACTCAACATCAAGGCCCTCGTGATTATTGGCGGTGACGACTCCAACACCAACGCTGCCATTCTTGCCGAATACTACAAGTCAATCAATGCCGGAGTGCAAGTAATCGGCTGCCCCAAGACCATTGACGGCGACTTGAAAAACGAACTCATTGAAACCTCTTTCGGCTTCGACACCGCAACCAAGGTTTACTCTGAAGTTATCGGCAACATTCAGCGTGACTGCAACTCCGCTAAGAAATATTGGCACTTCATCAAACTCATGGGTCGCTCTGCAAGCCATATCGCCCTTGAGTGCGCACTTCAGACTCAGCCCAACATCTGCATTATCTCTGAAGAAGTTGAAGCCAAGAACCAAACCCTGCAAGACATCGTTAACTACATTGCCGACGTTGTTGCCGCTCGTGCAGCCGAAGGCCTTAACTTCGGAACCGCCCTCATTCCCGAAGGTCTCATTGAGTTCATTCCCGCAATGAAGAACCTCATTGCCGAACTCAATGACCTGCTTGCCAACAAGGGCGAAGAATTTGCCGCTATTGAAGGCAACGAAGCTCAGCGCAATTGGGTTATCGGTCAGCTCAGCGCAGCAAACTCTGCAATCTATGAAGCTCTGCCCGCCGGAGTGGCTCGCCAGCTCAGCCTTGACCGTGACCCCCACGGCAACGTGCAAGTATCGCTCATTGAAACTGAAAAGCTTCTGGGCGAAATGGTTGGCAAGCGCCTCGCTGAAATGAAGGCTCGCGGCAGCTTTAAGGGTAAATTTGCCACTCAGTATCACTTCTTCGGCTACGAAGGTCGTTGCGCCGACCCCTCTAACTTCGATGCCGACTATTGCTACGCTCTCGGCTACAACGCCGCTATGCTCATCAACGCCGGCGTTACCGGCTACATGAGCTCGGTTCGCAATCTCGTTGCTCCCAGCGTGCAATGGGTTGCCGGCGGAATACCCATCACCATGATGATGAACATGGAACGTCGCCACGGCGAAATGAAGCCCGTGATTCAAAAAGCCCTCGTTGACCTCAACGGCACTCCCTTCCAGCGTTTCGCCGCCAAGCGTGCCACTTGGGCCAAGGACACTTGCTACGTTTACCCCGGTCCTATCCAATACTTCGGACCGAGCGAAGTTTGCGACCAGTGCACCGCAACTCTGCGCTACGAGCAACTCGACAAGTAATTTCCTCTTCCGATAATAGGGCGGCGCCTTTGGGTGCCGCTCTTTCTTTTCTGCTCTTTACTAATAATTTTTATGATACAGATTTGTCGAATAGTTTTTGTTATAATGTGTGCTATGGCTGCGGTGGGGTGCACGTCTCGCATCGCCGAGCGGCAGCTCACTCAGGCTGAGTCGTTGATGGATCAGAGTCCCGATTCTGCGCTGACGCTCCTGAATGCTATTGACTCTCGCCCTCTGAAAGGCGAACTGCGTGCGCGTCATGCCCTTTTATTGAGCCAAGCCTACGATAAAAACTATATCGATGTTGCCGATGATTCGCTTATCAATATAGCGTTTGATTACTATCGCAATACGGACGATGACCGCCGTCTGATGCAAGCCGCCTACTACAAATCAGTAGTAATTCACAATGCCAAAAACTACCTGCAAAGTCTGCGTTATGCAGCGATGGCTGATACACTTGCTAATCGACTTGGCGAGTACAAATTTGCCGGACTTGCTGCGTCAATAATGTTTTATAATAGCGGCCTGTTACAATCCAATCAGGCGGAAATCGATTACGCCTATAAGGCGCGCAAAATGTTCTTGTTGGCGAACGATAGCACGAATGCCATGCTTGCATCGTTTCATTTGGCTAATGCGTTGTTGACCGCAAGGCTATTTGATGAGGCTGCAAAGATTATAGAAACGATTGACAATCCCAAATATTCATCAAGTGTTAGTGCTTGGTATTATTGTTTTACTCGCGATGACAATAAATTGGATTCAGTGCTTAAGGTAAATCCATCACTCAATGAAGATTCGTGGTTGTGCAGTCAGCGTGCCAGAAATATTATTGAGACTGGAGGGGACTTGGATCAGGCTCGCCTTTTGTTGAATCATGCTGAGCGTATGATCAAAGTCGGTTCGGACATAACAGCTTATAATTGGGTTTCTGCCCGTTTGGCAAAGGCGGAAAAGAGATATGAAGATTATATCAAATATGAGGAGTTATATGAACGAGAACTGGAAGAGAGCAATACTTTCTACCAGCTGACAATGGTTCCGCAGTCATATACAGATGGGTTAAATTATATTCATGAAAGAGATATGAATGCTCTCAATAAGAAGCGAGAATCTGTCAGAAACACACTATATGTATCATTATTTATTATATTTATATTTTGTCTGATTACAGTTATTTTGTTTCAAAATAAAGCACGTAAGAAAGCAATTTTTGAGAAACAAATATATGCATTGCAGGCAGAATATGGTCGTCTCTATGAAAAGTATGAAAATGCGTCTTTTGAGCGCGAGTCGCTAAACTGCAAGGTTGAGGCACTTCAAAATTCGATTAAGACAAATTCTGAAGATACTATGCTTTCTGCCAGATTGGAGTTACTTATAATATTGAGTGAACTTTATAAGAACGCCAATACAGATGTAGAGCAAGATAGGATTACGGGGCAGATAAGAATGTTGGTCAAGGAACTATCGGGTAAGAAGCTATTAAAATTACTTGAGCAGAGCATCAATCGTCATTATGATAACCTGATAGCGCGGATAAGAGATTTGAAAATTTTGCGTGATATTGATCTTGATATTTTAATCTATTTCTACGCAGGATTTTCTGTAAATATCATTTCGATCATAACGAATCAGACCTCAAATTATATCTCAGTGCACCGTTTTAGAATAAGAGAACGGTTGCAAAATGCGGGATTTGACGAAGAATTTCAGGCAAAATTGTTAAATATATTTAAAAAGTTAGAGCCGTAAAGAAATCGCTAATTTTCCGTGTCGAGTCTAAAGTGCTATAAATCAGCCTTTAGGCTCGACTGCTTTTGACTGTAATATTTTTGGTGTAAAAGTGGTTTGTAATGCGCTAATATTCAGATGATTAGCAGCTAACTGTAATTTGCGCGAAATTTGTATTTTCATGAAATAGTGTAGTATATTTGCGGAAACCAATTTTTTAATCAATATGCGTAAAATAATCTTTTTTATCTCAATCGTATTTTTGTTTTGCGGTTTTACTGATAGACCGCAACCGGTGATGTCAACCATTCGCTTTGATAGGTTAGATGATCCCAATAAAAAACTTGAACCGGAGAATCGCCCTCGAACGCCAATGCCGACGTTTGAAGGTTATTATGATGGCTCGACTCTATATTTGTTATATGAAGATTCCGATTGTTTACAAGTTGAAGTTCTCGCGGATAGCAGTTTCGAGATTTTTAATGAAATTGTTTTGGGAAGTCAAGCACGTGAAGGGATATACATTGGTCAGTTAAGTGACTTTAATGTGACATGTACGCTTTCAAATGGCGAAACTTACTACGGCGAGTATCACGTCAATAATCAATAATAGTTAACACCATGAGAATTAACAATTACATAGGGTTAATATTAGCCCTTGCGCAAGGTGCCTCATGCCTTTATGCTCAATCAGCACCTATTGTGAGTCAAACCTACGAAAGTATTGATAGGGAATTTGCCTATAAACATTTCGTTGTTGAATGTGAGGAGGCAAATAATTACTATGTGGATTTCTGGCTTATGCCGGCTCGCTATGCCAACGATGAATACACTCAATTTAAGGTATTCGTTAATGGAGAATTTATTGACAACATAACGCCCTCTGAACCAAATTGGCAATCTGCAGTTTTGGATAATTACGATCAGATTTCGCTTAATCAGGGGATAAATACGATAAGCGTGGCAACCGTTTTTCCGGAATTACCTTCTGTTGAGTCCGTTAGTGTGTCACTTGAATCATCTGAATTTGGCAGCAATCCGCAAGTTTATAACGAGTATCTTGATTCTGCATTTTACGGAGCAGTAGTCGGAGATGAAGTTGTTTTATCCGATACTGAAGATGTTGACTCTGATTTTCAGTTGCAATATAGGGTGCTCAATAAAACATTACAATATAATTTTTTTAAATCTATTTATTGTCAAAAAGGTGAGGAAATCTGCATTACAACCTCCAGTCCCGAACCGCATTACGTGGATATAGTTTTTGAAGCAATCTTGGGTGAAATAGAGCCTGATACGCTGATTGCGGAGCCAATTGAGCCCGGGCCGTTGTTTCTTCGCCCCCTTTTGTTTAACAACAATGTATCAAATTCGGCGACAAACTTTGGCTATTTTGATTCAATACCCACACAGTTGCCAAGTTTGAAACCGATTCAAATGCTTAAATACGCTGCATCGTCGGAAGAAATGCAAGGACTGAATTGGCAAGGTGCCTCAGAAGCAGATGGTGATCTATATAGCGCATGTAAATATGTGCCTATACCTAAGAGCGGCTACTATTTAATTCGTCTTCGGCCGTATAGGCAGAATCAACTAAGTGTTGCCGATGTCAATATTAACGGCACCTATAATTATGATGATGTGCCGATTTGTTATGTTAGGGGCAATTGTACGATTCCTTCAGATGATTTTACCTACTGCACTGAGGTGATTGGCGCTAATGCAATGGCAGATGATCCAATGGTTTTCATTCATGGAGCTGCCGCCGGAAGGGTTGTGGGGTATAATGACGATTACACTATTGGGCTTTCAAATAGACTCTCGTTTAATTCCCATATTGAGCAGAATTACATCTATCCTGTAACCGAAATCAGTTTTAGCAGCTATTCCTCGCAGAGCCCGGTTTCAACATGCGATGTTTATGTCTATAAATCAACGGAAGAGGAGTCGGCAAACGCAGTAATGCGGAAAGATAGGCAACGGAAATCGGAGCAGCAAGCTTCGATAAGTCAAATTGAAAAAGGAGAGTCAATAATTGTGCCCGGGATAGTTCCTTTGGGTGATGACATTGTTATGCGCTCGCAAGATGTAATTAGTCATGTTTCCGTATATAGCATTTCCGGAAGATTAGTTGGTTCCTCGAATGTTAAAGGGAATTTCTATAGAGTCAAAACCAATCATGTTGGTATTACTTCTCCCGGGGTGTATATCCTCTCTGTAAGAACAACCAATGGCTGTGTAAATAAGAAAATCGCCGTTAAATAAAATCTAAGACATTATGAAAAGATTAAATATAATAAGTATATTGGTGTTTGCAACGTCAGCAATTAGTGCCCAAAATTATTATTACTTCAGAGGTGAGCAAATGCCGCTTATAGAAAAGGATGGGAATGACAACTCTCGTGCGATAAATGATGAATCTGTGTTTTATGATGAGCGTGGTATGGAACTTATCCCAACAGGTTATCTATACGTTAAATTAAACGAGTTGGCAGACTCTGTATCGCTTCAAAATTTGGCACAGGAGCAGCAACTTCAAATTGTGAATCATGATGAATATATGCCGCTATGGTATACCTTGCAAGTCACAACTCAACCAAAAGAAATGGCGCTCTCAATAGCCAATTTCATATATGAAACCGGAGATTTTGCGGCTGCAGAGCCGGATTTTAGTTTTGATGCTCTTCAAATTTCCTATGACCCTGATGTGCGAAAACAGTGGAATCTATGCAATATGACCAGTGTTGGCGATGATGTCGATATTAGTCGGGCATGGACATATGCGAGTGGCCGCGGAGTTAAAATCGCAATAATTGACAATGGAATTGATGTGAATCACGTAGACTTGAAAGATAACATTATAATGACATATAATTGCGATTATAGCGGATACCCGATCCCGGTAGGGGATCATGGCACGCATTGTGCAGGTATTGCTGCGGCAGTTAGAAATAACGGAATCTTTGTGACCGGAGTCGCGCCTGATGCAAAAATTATGGCGGCTGGTATGGATTTTAGGTACCCAAAGGAGAGAGTTGTCGCTGGCTTGGCAAGAGCAATCAATTGGGCGTCGAGAAACGGTGCAGACGTAATATCGTGTTCGTGGTCATCTCCATTTTCTGATAAGATTGCTGATGCGTTAGATGATGCGATACTTAATGGTCGAAATGGGAAAGGGTGTATTATAGTATGCGCTGCCGGCAATGCAATTTTAGACGAATGGGGAAATGTTATAAATAACGATATGGCGTTTCCCGCAAATTATAGAGAGGAGGTTATAGCAGTTGGAGCTACTGATGTTAACGGATCCTTGGCAATATTTAGTTCTATTGGCGATAATATGTTTATTTGTGCACCGGGAGACGCAATTTGGTCAACCTTCCCCAATGATGAAATTGCTGTGGAAAGCGGTACTTCAATGGCTTGTCCTCACGTTGCGGGAGTGGTCGCTCTGATGTTAGAACGCAATCCAACCCTTACGATAGACGAGGTAAGACAAATTTTGGCTGTAAATACAAGTGGGATTCCAGCCCTGTGTGATACGGAGGAAAATGAATTCGGAATCTGGAGTCCGCAAGCCGGTTATGGTCGAGTTAATGCGTATGAGGCAATTAGAAATACTCCTAAACCTTAAATTTGGAATTAAATAATATTATGTCTATATTTGTACAAAATTTCATGATTATGAAGAAGATTATATTTGTTTGTTTGGCTGTGGTTGCGTCACTTTCGGCTTATGGTCAAGGATTGGTGCCTAATAGTATTACTGCAGGAATGATGGGTGTTGGTTCGCCGTATTTTGAAGACGGCTATGTTATGTTGACACCATGGACCGGCTGCGGCATGGAGTTTGCCGATAAGATTGTGATTAACGAGGGAGCTGAAGCAGTGGTTACTTGCGGCGGAGAAGTGGTGGCGACGGCTTCGGGCTTGGAACTCGCTGAACCCGAAGATTGGTACACGGGCAATGCCGACATGCTTTACATTGATTTCCCCGAAGTGAATCTGCCTAAGGGTGAGGAGTATGTTTTCACTCTGAAGGCAAATTCGGTTGCCCTGAAGTCAGACCCGACGCAGATTAATGAAGATATTTCGGTTCGCTTTAAGGTCCCGGCAAGCATAGATTACGTGAGTAAGGTGACTCCGAAGTATGTTTCGACTACCGACAAGCGCTATGTTGGGCTTGAGTTGACAATTGCTGCTGCAGTGGTGGCGGTTGGCGAGCCGCAATGGATTCTGAAGCGCAACGGCGAAGTGATAGGCCGGTATGCGGCCACTGTGGATTATCATGATTTCAACTTGAGCATGTGTACGGTGGATTTTCCGGCGATCACGTTCGATGAGGGTGCGGAATACACTCTGACGCTGCCCGAGGGCAGTTATGCCGCGATGTATCGCCCGGATATAACCAACGTTGAGAGAGTGGAATATCTTCAGAAGGGCGAGAGCGGAATCGGCGAAGTGGCAGTCGGAGTTGATGAAGCATCGGAGACGGTCTATGACCTTCAAGGTCGTCGGGTGGTGAACCCCGGCAAAGGCTTTTTTATTATTAATGGCAAAAAAGTGATAAAAAGACAGTAAAAGGGTTATTATTACGGCATTTGGAGTTGACGAACAGATGCAACTCCAAATGCCTTTTTTCTTAAGATTGATTTATGACAAAGTTAAACGGATTTATTCAAGGAATCGCGCGCCATTCGCGTTCGATTTTGATGCTTCTTTTTTTCGTTTCGTCCGGTTTTCGCATTGCGGAATGGACATATACCACTGAAGTGTATGGGATTGCCTCTATCGTGTCGGTGATAGTATGCTTTGCCAAACTTTACTGCGCCAAGCGCGAAAATACTGTTTGGGGAGCCATTAGGCGGAGTTGGTTCGATGTGTTCGTAACAGTTGTGATAGCCATGTGGGCAATCTTGATGATTGACGTTAAGTTACCGTAAGCGCGCTCTATGCTGCTCTGCACCAAAATCGGCATTTTGCAGATTTAAAAAAAATATCTATCTTTGCACAAATAAACAAACCTCATTTTATTACTGAATAAAAACTATGTCGTTTATTGCCGATAGAGTAAAGATGGACGGTCTGACGTTTGACGATGTCCTCCTGATTCCCGCTTATTCCGAAGTATTGCCCCGTGATGTGAAACTCACTACTCGTTTCTCTCGCAACATTGTGCTAAATGTGCCCTTGGTGTCGGCCGCGATGGACACCGTGACCGAGGCTCAGTTGGCCATTGCGATAGCTCGTGAAGGCGGTATCGGTGTGATTCATAAAAATATGTCGATTGCTGAGCAGGCACGTCAGGTCCATGCCGTTAAGCGTGCTGAGAACGGCATGATTACCGACCCGGTGATTATCAAGCGCGGTTCAACAGTGGCAGAAGCGCTGGCAATTATGGAAGAGTATCATATCGGTGGCATTCCCGTGGTTGACGACGACCGCAAACTCGTTGGCATCGTGACTAACCGCGACTTGCGCTTTGAGACTGACGGCAGCCGACCTATCGATGAAGTGATGACCAAGGATAATGTGGTGACCACCTCGCAGAGTACCGACATGGAAGAAGCTGCTCGCATTCTTCAGCAATATAAGATAGAGAAACTGCCGGTGGTGGATAAAGACGGTCGTTTGCTCGGCTTGGTAACCTATAAAGATATCACCAAGGCCAAGGATAAACCCATGGCATGTAAAGATAAACTCGGACGCTTGCGTGTGGCAGCCGGTATCGGTGTGACCGCCGATTCGCTGGAGCGCGCTTCCGCCCTCGTTGACGCCGGAGTTGATGCTATAGTTATCGACACTGCCCATGGTCACACCAAGGGAGTGGTGAGCGTTCTTCGTCAAGTAAAAGAAAAATTCCCGCAAATTGACGTGGTGGTAGGTAACATTGCCACCGGTGAGGCTGCAAAATATCTCGTTGAGAACGGCGCCGACGGCGTGAAAGTAGGTATCGGTCCCGGTTCTATTTGTACCACTCGCGTGATTGCCGGAGTGGGAGTGCCTCAGCTTTCTGCGGTTTATGACGTTGCGAAGGCTCTTGAAGGAACCGGAGTGCCCTTGATTGCTGACGGCGGAATCCGCTACAGCGGCGACATCGTTAAGGCTCTGGCAGCCGGTGCATACTCGGTGATGCTTGGTGGAATGCTTGCCGGAGTAGATGAAACTCCCGGCGATACCATCATATTTAATGGTCGTAAGTATAAGGCTTATCGCGGCATGGGCTCGCTCGAAGCCATGGAAAAAGGTTCATCGGACCGTTATTTCCAAGGGAACGTTTCCGACGCCAAGAAGCTCGTGCCCGAAGGCATTGCGGCGCGTGTGCCCTATAAGGGTTCGCTCTATGAAGTGGTTTATCAAATGCTCGGCGGATTGCGCTCCGGCATGGGCTACTGCGGAGCTGCCGACATCGAAGCGCTGCATAGTGCTCAGTTCACCAGAATTACAAATGCCGGAGTAGCAGAAAGTCACCCCCATGACGTGGCTATCACCTCGGAAGCTCCGAACTATTCCGCTTCTCACCAATAATACACAAATATCACTATATCTATGAACAAACTTTTAGTAACCCTTCTTGCGGGCGCTGCGGTTGTATCTGCGTCTGCAAAGCCCAAAGACCCGGTTTTGATGACCGTTGACGGACAACCCGTCACTCTCAGCGAGTTCGAGTATCTATATCATAAAAATGCTGATCAACAGCTTGAACAAGAAAGCGTGGAGCAGTACTTGCAGCGCTTCATTGACTACAAATTGAAAGTTGCTCAGGCCCGCCACGAACGTCAAGACACTACTGCCGAGTATCGCAAGGATTTCCGCCAATATCGTCGCGAACTATCATTGCCATTCTTGGCAGACCCGGAGGAAGAGAAACGAATACTGGAAGATGCTTATTCTCACACTCTTGAAGACGTAAACATTGATCATATCATGCTTCCGCTTTCGCGTCCGGAATTTGCAGACTCCATTCGCGCGGTGGCGGTTAGCGGAAAAACCGACTTCCTTGAACTCGCCAAGCAATACAGCGTTGATCAGTCCGTGGCGAAAAACGGAGGTTCATACGGTTGGATTTCAGCCGGTGTGTATCCCTTTGAGTTTGAAGACGGAGCATATAATACCGCTGTAGGCACTATCTCGGAAGTAATCGAGACTCCTTATGGGTTACATCTGCTCAGAGTCAACGCGCGTCGTCCCAACGCCGGCGAGGTTCACGCGGCTCATATCCTTGTCCAAGTGGCAGAAAACGCTGATGACTCGGCCGCAAAAGTTAAAATAGATAGCATCTATAATGAGCTGCTTGCCGGCAAGAGTTTTGAAACTCTTGCTCAGGAACTTAGCGACTGTCCATCCGGACAGCGCGGTGGCGACCTCGATTGGTTTGCTCGCGGTCGCATGGTGCCTGAATTTGACGAAGCAGTGTTCTCAATGAAAAACGGTGAAATCAGCTCTCCGATTAAGACTCGTTTCGGCTGGCACATCATCAAGCGTATAGACTCGCGCACAAAGTCGCGCAAGCAGGCTATGGATGAGATCAAAGTGGCCATTTCTCGCGACAAACGTAGCGTAATGCCTCGCATTGCTCGCGGAAAGTCGCTGATGAAGGAGTACAAGACACGTTTCAACGACAAGGGTCGCGACGCTCTCTTGGCATCGGTGCGCGAAATTGGCTATGATTCAACCTCAGTGGTAATGGCCGAAGATAAGACGCCGCTAATCTTTGTCGGTGATAGCATCGTAACCATTGCCGACTTCGTGAAAAACAAGATTCGCATGAACCCTCGCAACACAGAAGAAGCGCAAGTGGCAGAGAAGCTTGACGAGAAGCTGGTTTCCGTGACTTTGGTCTATGAAGATCATCGCCTTGAACAGAAATATCCCGAATTCCGCAATCTCTCGCGCGAATATAGCGAAGGTCTTATGCTTTTTGCGTCAATGCAGCAAAACGTATGGGATCGTCCCACTACCAACCCCGAAGAACTTGAAGCATATTTTCAGGCAAATCGTGAAAAGTATGCGTTTGAAGCACCTCGCTGGAAAGGCTACATCATTTATGCCACAAGTGATTCGCTGATGACTCAGGTTCAGGAGTTTCTTGATGTTGCCAAACCCGAGCCGTCACAGCTGGGCGATATGCTGAAAGAGAATTTCCCGAAGAATATCAGAGTAGAGCGCGTGGTGCTCCCGAAGGGAGAGAATGCAATTGTGGACTACGTGGCTTTTGGCGGTCATGAGCCGGCATTAAGCGGTCGTTGGGCCAACTATGTTACATATTTGGGCCATCTGATTGACGCGCCCGAAGAAGTGGCTGACGTGAGAGGCAAAGTTACGGGAGATTGGATTGCCGAACTTGAGCAGCAGTGGATCACGACCCTGCGCGAACGCTATCCCGTGAAAGTAAACAAGAAAGTGCTTAAAAAAGCTAAATGATTAGAACTATCACAAAGCGAGCGGCCATCGCAGCGAGCATCGTTATGATGCTTTCGGCAGTGGCCGCTTGCTCGTTTAAGAGGACGACTGAGGCGTTATCGGCGGCAGACTCCGCAGAAACGCTTGCCGTTGTTGGAACGTCGGTGTTGACTCTTGACGACATGCGTCGGGCATTGCCGGTAAACCTTTCGCCGGTAGATTCGGCTAATTTTGTGGCTGCATATGTAAAGACTTGGGTATCCGATAAATTGATTACCGAAGTGGCCCTCGAGAAAATTGGCAGTTACGATGAAATTGAGCGGCTGACGGAAGAATATCGCCGAAACCTCATTATGTGGAAATATCGCGAATTGGCGGTGAGAGCCGATAGTTCTCTGCATATTTCAGAAGCTGATGTGAGGCAATATTACGCCGATCATGCCTCGGCAATGAAACTGCGTCAACCGCAGCTAAAAGGTATTTATATTAAAATCGAATCGAATGCTCCTGCCATTGCAAAAGTCAAGAAACTCTATAAATCCACCTTGCAAAAGGATATAGAGGAATTGGAAAAGGTGGGGCTGTATGGGGCTATTCATTATGACTATTTTCGTGATGAGTGGGTTCCTTGGGAGCAGATAATTACCAAAATTCCCGCAGAAATATCAGCGTCGCAACTTCGAAAAGGATATACCTTTGAGCTTGAGCATGACGGCTTTACTTATCTGCTTTCCGTTAGCGATGTTTTGCCTGTCGGAGCTGTTATGCCTTATGAGTCGGCTGCCCCGCTCATTCGAGAAACCCTTGAAGCAACTCGCTTGACAGAACTTGACGCATTGTTAAGAATGCGTCTCTATGATCAAGCCGTTGCCGAAGGGAAGGTGATAATCAATATCTCCGAATAGAAAATTTAAAGAAAATTCAACGAATATTTGCGCATTTGCCAAAAAATTCGTTACTTTGCACACTGTTTTGTGACCCTATCTCCGGAAAAGTCGGCGAGAAGTGATGCGCTTGCCGATGATATGAGCGAGGAGCTGAGGGTTCGGAACAAATTCTCGAGATTAGTAAAATAATAACATAACCAGTTAGAAGACAACACCGTACAGCCATGTCAAAGATGTGTCAAATCACGGGCAAGACAGCCATGACCGGTAACAACGTTTCGCACTCGAAGCGTCGCACCAAGCGCCAATTTAACGTAAACCTCTTCACCAAGAAGTTCTACTGGGCAGAACAGGAAATGTGGATTTCCCTCACTATTTCCGCTAAAGGTCTGCGCACAATCAACAAACTCGGACTCAATGCAGCTATGCTTCAAGCAGCCGAGAAGGGATATCTCAAAGAAAACGACATTAAATGCATAGGATTTTAAGTCATGGCAAAGAAAGCAAAAGGTAATCGCGTGCAGGTGATTCTTGAATGCACCGAACACAAGGCAAGCGGCATGCCCGGCACTTCCCGCTACATCACCACCAAGAACCGCAAGAACACTTCTGAGCGTTTGGAACTCAAAAAGTACAACCCCATCCTCAAGAAGGTGACAGTTCACAAAGAAATTAAATAATCACCCTTAAGACCCACAGGAAATGGCAAAGAAAACCGTGGCCTCACTTCAGAAGGGTGAAGGCCGTACCTACAGCAAAGTAATCAAGATGGAACGCTCACCGAAAACCGGTGCATACATCTTCAAAGAAGAAATGGTTCCCAATGACGCAGTTAAGGCTGCTCTTAAGTAAAAGAACTATTTAAATAAAAAGACTCTTACCGATAATAATACAGACGAACTCGCGACTTAAATCGCGAGTTCGTCTCGTTTATGGCCGGTCGGTAACGGTGCTATTGCTCATATCGCGGAATTTGCGTAAATTTGCACTGAAATAATGGCATCAAGAACGCGCGAAAGACTCATCGACGTGGCCCGACAGCTCTTTGCTCGCAAAGGCATCGAGAATACAACCATGAACGATATTGCTACCGCCAGCGATCGCGGGCGGCGCACTATCTACACTTATTTTCGCACCAAAAGCGAAATCTATCAAGCCGTTATTGAAGATGAATCCGCTCGCATAATCAAGGAATTAAGTCAAACGATTGAAAGTCGGATAACTCCGGGCGATAAATTGCGTGCGCTCATGGAATACCGCATAAAATTCGTGGTTGATAGTCCATCGAGCGGCGATGTGTGGCTGAAGTCATTCTTTTCACGCGATGCCAAACGCGCAAATTCAGTGCGCACAATGACTGCCGAGCGCATCTATGATATGATTGACAAAATAGTCGCTGCCGGAGTTGCATCGGGCGATTTTGACCCCGTTCAGGCGCAGCGATTGCCATCAATGCTTGCCATGATAATTCGAGGTAGCGACCTCGCGTTGATGCGTGATTCAGAACGTGAATTGGCTGAGCAATGGCGAGAACAATGCATCAATTTTATTATCGATGCGGTAGAAAATAAAAAATCTTGAAAACATATATTCACTCTAAATAATATAAGAATATGAAACTTCTCGAAGGAAAAACCGCCCTTATTACCGGTGCCGCTCGCGGTATTGGCAAGGCTCTTGCAGTGCGCTTTGCTCAAGAAGGCGCAAACATTGCTTTTACGGACCTCGTAATTGACGAAAATGGTGAAGCCACTAAGGCTGAAATTGCAGCGCTCGGCGTGAAAGTTGAGGCCTATGCTTCAAATGCCGCAGATTTTGCTCAAACTCAGGAAGTGGTTGAGCAAGTGGTTAAAGATTTCGGTCGCATCGACATCCTCGTTAACAATGCCGGTATCACTAAGGACGGCTTGCTCATGCGCATGACTGAAGCACAGTGGGATGCGGTTATTACCGTTAACCTTAAGAGCGCATTCAACTTCTGCAAAGGAGTGGTTCCCGTGATGATGAAGCAGCGCAGCGGCTCTATTATCAATATGGCGTCAGTGGTTGGCGTTCATGGTAACGCCGGACAAGCTAACTATGCATCGTCCAAGGCCGGTATGATTGCTTTGGCCAAGAGCATTGCTCAAGAAGTAGGTAGCCGTGGCATTCGTGCCAACGCTATTGCTCCCGGTTTCATCGAAACAGCAATGACAGCCGCTCTGCCCGACTCCGTACGTGAAGATTGGGCCAAGAAAATACCCTTGCGCCGAGGTGGTAAGCCCGAAGATATTGCTGACGTGGCCACCTTCCTTGCGTCCGACATGTCGAGCTACGTAACCGGTCAGGTTATTCAGGTCGATGGCGGCATGAATATGTAATTTATGTTACAGTACAATACACATCAGTCTCCGCTGCCCATGCCGGAATATGGACGGCATGTGCAGCAAATGATTGACCACTGCTTAACTATCGAGGATCGCGACGAGCGCAATGCCTGCGCTCGCGTGATTGTCGATACGATTTGTCGGCTCAATCCTCAGCTACGCACCAATCCCGAGTGGCGCGCCAAACTTTGGGATCACTTGGCGATTATGAGTAACTTTCAGCTCGACATAGATTATCCCACAGAGCCCGTTTCGCCCGAAACGCTCAATTCTCGCCCAGAGAGAGTTGAAATCCCGCAGCATTTCATCTCTAAGCGCGTTTATGGAGCTAATATCCTCAAACTTATAGATACGGCAATTGCCATGCCTCAGGGCGATGCCGACAGAGCCGAATTGGAGCTGCTCATTGCTAACCACATGAAAAAGCTCCTCATGGCTGAAAATCCGGAAGTGGCAACCGATAAGCGAGTTTTTGCAGACTTGGCGCAATTATCGCAAGGGCATATCCTTTTTAATGCCGAGGAAACTCATTTGCGAGAGTTTGAAATCCTTGAGGCACCCACACAAAATAAGAAAAAACGCCGTCACCGTTAATGCTCGAACCCGACAAAATTAAGCTCCCCGTTGGGCGCATATTGAAAACTCACGGAGTAAAAGGTGAGCTAAACGTTGAACTATTCGATTGCGCGGAGCCGGATTCCGATTTCTCCCCCGAAGCTTGTCTGATCGTTGAAATAGATGGTCTTGATGTGCCTTTTTTTGTGGCATCGTCAAGAATGAGAGGGGCTGCAAGCCTCTTGCTGACGCTCGACGACGTGGACTCCGAAACCGATGCGTCTACACTTGTTGGGCAAACTCTTTACGTCTATGCAGACCCTGATGACGTCAATGAGGATATGACCGCGGGTCAACTTGTCGGCTACGAAATAATCGATGCGCAGGCTGACGTGTCGGTGGGTAAGGTGGCGGACATTATTGAACTTACTCCTGATAATTGGTATTTCTCAATTCAAGGCAGCGGGCAGTTGATTCCCGTCGTAGATGAAATGATTTTAAGCGTTGACTCAGAAACGCAAATCATCATGATGGACCTCCCCGAAGGTCTCCTCGAACTTTAATTCCTTTGATTTGACATTTTTATTTTAGGGAATAAATTTTTATCACTATATTTGCAACAAGCCTATGACAACTGAAGCGTCAGTGTGTGCATTCGGCTTTGCGGTTTTTTGACCGCATTTATAATATATCAGAAGGTGTTATTGACATCTCGTTTCTCTATCTCAAACTTCGCAACTTTGAACGCTAAGAGACCCGATGGCAGTCGCACCTACATCCTATGTGTTGAAGTGACCGTGTTTTCTGTTGAAAGTGCGGCGTCTATGCATAGCGGTGTGGGGCCGATGTTCTATCCGTTAGCGTAGGTAGCGAAGACCTGAGATAGAGGGTGGAGTCAGTAGGAACCCCACACCTTTTTTTCGGTCCGGCAAGAGGGGGGGCTTTTGCCACAAATCGTTAATGTTATGTTTTATAAAAAATTGAAAAGAGTTTTGCTTGGAAGTGTGTTGATCGCTTCTATGGTCGCTTGTTCAAGTGGCGAACCCGATGGCCCCGACAACCCCGATGACCCAACAGGAGTTGTAGATCCGAATGAACAAGTTCCGGATCCGGTAGGCACTATTTCTCTCGCTATGAGAGATAAAAATAATGGCGAAACATACTTGGACGGTATTATTATCGTGAATGAAAACTTTATGGGAGATAACCGCACAGGACAGACGTTGTTTGCGTGCATCGGCGAGGTAAAAGGTCTCGGAAATGTATCGTATATACCCAAGTATGGTTGGAACTATCAGATGCGCGTCACTCCCGGAAGTGGTTACGTGGTTTATCGTGCTAATGAAGGTGCAGAAGGGAAATTTTATCGTATTTACGTTGAACGTTATATTACCGACACTAACGGTGGGATAATCGGAGCTGATATTAAGTATCAAGAGCCGTTTGGTGGATCAGATGAGGAAATAAAACTTCAGCAAACTGCTTTGTCGTTTGACAAAAATGGCGGTTCGCAGGCATTGTTCTTTGATAATGAGCATGTGATACCGTTTACTGCATCGGTTGAACCGGCAGTGCCGTGGTGTAGCGTTCAGAAAGCATCATCGTTGAGCAACGCTGCTTTTTCAGACGGAATAGTGGTAAGTGTGCAAAAAATGCCATCGGAACCAACGTCTGCCAAGGTGATTTTAACAACTAAAGCAGGGAAGACAAAGGAAATTGTAGTGTCCTATGCCGGTATGGAACCTTATGCCACAGTAGTTGGTGATTTGAGCGTACTCTGTGACGTGGATTTTAAGGGTGGTACTTATAATGTGGGATTATCAACAAATTGTCTTGAATATACCGAGGTCGTCGCACTCGCCTCTTGGGTTTCTGCCAATATTGTTAACGTTACAGCATCAATGCGTGCCAATGCATTGAAAATACGCTCGGTGGAGGGTAAAGCGATTTCTCGAGCCGATGATTTTAATGACGCATTAGATTCGTATAACATCGTATTTAATGTGCAGGAGAATGAAAGCAGGTATGATCGCGAGTGTGTTGTTGAAGTGGTTAGCCCTGGCCTTAGCGAATCGGTGTCACAATCGGTAACTCAAAAAAGATATGTATCTCTTGGGTATCGTGATGAAAATCAGAAGTCTAAGACCATATCGGCATCATATCCGCAAAATGAAACTGTTTATTTTGGCTTCATAGCGTCTCATTACTATGATGTTGTACTGTCTGTTGACTATGGTGGCGGACAAGAGACATGGTTTGAGGCTGAATTGATAGGTGACGGGATTCGAGTTTACAATGTCCAAAATAATCCTTCGGAGGAAGAGCGAGTGGCAACTCTTACGTTGACGTTAGATAATCTGGAGCCGTTGGTGTTCACTTTAATACAAGAGGGAAAGGTTGCATATATAACCTACGAGGGGTTGTATGAAGGCGCTTGTTATGCCGACAGAACAAACAAAACGATCAGTTTGCCGATTGAAACAAATCTCGATGGTCTGACGTTCTCAACTGATGCTGATTGGGTGAGTGCCACTTACACTGCCGGAGCCGTTGTGGTTCGTGTGCATGAAACTACTGAAAATCGTGTAGCAAAAATAATTTGTTCAGATGAACGAGGCTCATTTATGGTTCACCAAAGCAAGTATGCCATTGGCGATGTGTTCTCCGAAGGCGATTGCTCCGGTAAGGTGTTTGAAATGAAAAACGGAGTCGGTTATTTCTATAAAATATTAGAAGGCACTTACGTTTGGTCCGATGAAGTCATAGTAACCGAGTGTGGCGATGACGGCAAGGCAAACATGAAAATTATAAAGAGCTTCCCTGATTGGCAAACTCATTATCCGGCGTTTGCCGCGGTTGATGCTCTCAATGTAAATGGGGTAGTCGGCTGGTATCTTCCCGGATATTCGCTGTTAGTGACGCTTGTGGATTACTGCAACTCGGACGGAGTGTTCTGGTCCTCAACCGAAAACGATGCAAAGCGAGCTCGTTGGCGTAGTCGCAATAGTTCTAATGCCTATCTTAAAAGTGAGAAGTGGAGTGTCGTCGCTGTAAACGAGTTCACGTTCTAAAATAATCTGAATTACTTATCGAGGAGGAGTCCGCAAGGTTCCTCCTCGAACTTTAATTCCCGATTTTGTGTTTATCTGACTGACAAAATGGCAGTCCTCGCGGATTGGCACGCTTTGTGCATCTTCCATTCTGCGAGAATAAACCTATAAATTAATTCAATTAAATTAAATTAAATTAAATATTAATCATGAATATCAAACCCCTTGCGGACCGCGTGGTGATTAAGCCCGTTCCCGCTGAAGAAGTTACCCTCGCCGGCATTATCATTCCCGATAGCGCCAAGGAAAAACCCCTCAAAGGCGAAGTCCTTGCCGTTGGTAACGGTACTAAAGATGAAGAAATGGTGCTGAAAGTAGGCGATGTTGTTCTCTATGGCAAATATGCCGGAACAGAAATCGAACTCGAAGGCGAAAAAATCCTCATCATGCGTCAATCCGATGTACTTGCAACTCTCTAATCATATATAAGTTATGGCAAAAGAAATCCAATTCAATATCAAGGCTCGCGAAGAGCTGAAAAAAGGCGTTGACGCTTTGGCCGATGCCGTTAAAGTAACTCTCGGTCCCAAAGGTCGCAACGTAATTATCGAAAAGAAATTCGGCGCACCTCATATCACCAAGGACGGCGTTTCCGTGGCTCGTGAAATCGAGCTCGAAGATCCTTTCCAAAACATGGGCGCACAGCTCGTCAAGGAAGTGGCCTCAAAAACCGGTGATGACGCCGGCGACGGCACTACCACTGCCACTGTTTTGGCTCAGAGCATCATCAACGTTGGTCTGAAGAACGTTGCCGCCGGAGCGAACCCCATGGACCTCAAGCGCGGTATCGACAAGGCAGTAGCTATCGTGGTTGAGAGCATCAAGGCTCAGGCTCGCGAAGTTGGCGATGACCTCAAGAAAATCGAAGACGTTGCTCGCGTCTCTGCAAATAATGACGAGGCAATCGGTCAGCTCATTGCCGAAGCCATGCGCAAGGTTAAGAAAGAAGGCGTTATCACAGTTGATGAAGCCAAGGGAACAGAAACTACCGTTGATATCGTTGAAGGTATGCAGTTTGATCGTGGATACATTTCTCCCTACTTCGTGACCAACACTGAAAAAATGGAATGCGACATGGAAAATCCCTTCGTGTTGCTTTTCGACAAGAAGATTTCCAACCTCAAGGACATGCTTCCTATTCTTGAAGCAACCGCTCAGAGCGGACGCCCCTTGCTCATCATTGCTGAAGACGTTGACAATGAGGCCCTTGCCACTCTCGTTGTGAACCGTCTGCGCGGCTCTTTGAAAATTTGTGCTGTCAAGGCTCCCGGCTTCGGCGACCGTCGCAAAGAAATGCTTGAAGACATCGCTATTCTCACCGGCGGCGTAGTAATCAGTGAAGAAAAGGGCATGAAGCTTGAATCCGCAACTTCTCAGATGCTCGGTACTGCCGAAAAGGTTACCGTTAATAAGGAAAACACCACTATTGTTAATGGCGGCGGCGCTTCTGAAGCTATTGCTTCTCGCGTGGCTCAAATCAAGGCTCAAATTGAAGCAACCAAGAGCGACTATGACCGCGAAAAACTTCAGGAACGCCTTGCAAAGCTCGCAGGCGGTGTTGCCGTGCTCCATATCGGTGCTCCCTCGGAAGTAGAGATGAAGGAGAAGAAAGACCGCGTTGACGATGCGCTCCATGCAACTCGTGCTGCAATTGCCGAAGGTATCGTGCCCGGTGGTGGCGTTGCCTACATTCGTGCCACTGCAAAACTCGATGGCGTTAAGGGCGCTAACGATGACGAAACAACCGGTATCCTCATCGTGAAGCGTGCAATCGAAGAACCTCTCCGTCAAATCGTTCACAATGCCGGCGAAGAAGGCTCCGTGATTGTTCAGCGCGTTAAGGACGCAGAAGCAGACTTTGGTTATAATGCTCGCACGGGTCAGTATGAAGATCTCTTTGCCGCAGGCGTTATCGACCCTGCCAAGGTTACTCGCGTAGCTCTCGAAAATGCAGCATCGATTGCCGGCATGTTCCTCACCACTGAATGCGTCATTGCCGACAAGAAGGAAGACAACCCCGCTCCCGCAATGCCAAATCCCGGCATGGGAGGAATGGGAATGATGTAAAAAATTCAGACCATACGATTTAAATTGCAAAGCCTCGGACCGGGATTCGGTCCGAGGCTTTTTGCTATGCGACTTGGAGACGTCTCTTCTGTGTGACTATAGTCATGCTGGATTTAATAACCTGTGACAGGGCTTTCTGTGTTAATCCCATTTAATACATACGAAGTTTCATTACGTCCACAAGTGTTGGCTTGCTTATGGGGTAATGTTCTTCGTCATAATCAGCGACTAAATTGCCAAGTAGAGTTAATTCTATCATACGAGGGTCTTCTGCCGGAGTGTCTTCCGGCAATGTCAACATTAAGTCGCTATTATATTGTTGAACAATTATTTTTATCAAATTCGTTATGGGTTCCAATGAATCGTATCAGAACAAATTGAGGTACAAATTTAATAACAACTACCAATCGATAATCGTTTCCTTTGATATTGAAAACATAGTGTTGATTGCCTACATAGTCAACAGAATTAAATGTTGCTTTAATATCGGCAAAACAACGCTATTGAGCTTTCTTTACAATATTTACCCAATCCTCTAATGCTGTTTTTGATTGAGGATTTTTTTCGTAGTATTCACGAATAGCACGTTCTGCAATTATTCTCATTAGAAAGTAATATGTTGTTTTGAATTACAAAATTGCAAAAAATTATTTCAAATAAGCAACTTTGGCAAAAGACATAAGCGTTAGTTTGTAGGCTACTTCCGAAATCGCCAACTAACGACAGAGATCTCACAGACCTGCTCTCTAAGGTGGAGAGTGGCAAAGCTCAGTTGCCTGATTTTCAGAGGTCGTGGGTGTGGGACGATGATTAACGCAATTTTGTAAATAAAGAGAGGACACCTCATAGCGAAGTGCCCTCTCTGTAGTATGGTTTGCGGGTAATGTTATCTAACGATGGTCTTTTTGCCATTGATAATATAAATACCCTTTGGCAATTGTGAGGCTTCTTTGAAGAGACGCACGCCGTTGAGGTTGTAAATAACCGTATTGGCTGAATCCATGGTGATTTCATTTATGCCCGTCGTTTCAACGCTGTAATCGGCGGTGAACTCCTTGTTGTGTCCGCTTACCCCTGCGGTATCGGTCACTGTGACTGCTCCGGCAGGAATTACCAAACGATACGTGCCTGATTGAGTTGGTGCTGTAGTCAGAGTCAGCGTGTATGCCACTTCTGAAATCTTTGCGGCGGTTGCAGCAAACTCTTCAGCTGTTTCTCCTTCATCATTAAGGCGAACCACATAGCCCTGACTCATTTCCGAGTTGAACTCAACGTTAGTCACACCTTCAAATGTTACGGTAAACTCTGAGAGAGTTTCCAATACGATGCCCTCTTCTGCCGTAGGAGTAACCGTGACGGTATATTGGGGCTCCGGTTCCGCTATTTCGTAGTGCAATACAAATTCTTTGGCGGTAATAAATGTATTTGTGCTGCCATTGAAGATCAAATCTTTGCGTGGGATTACAAGGGCATACTTGCCGGGCTCTGTAATCTCGCCGTTGGTAATCGTGATGCTGAGTTGAGTCGGTTGGCCTTCTACCGTAGTCATTGTTGCAGAGGCAAAATGGGTTCGGCTGCCGTCTTCCGCAACTTGGGCAATGTATGGCTGATAGAATATGTAGCTTGAAAGTGCAATGCTTTCAATGTTTTCAAATGTCACGGTGAAGGAGTCAAGCTTCTCAACCATACCTTCTGCAGGGTCTGAAACCGCGGTCACGTTAAGAACTTCAGCAGTGTCAACGCCGTATAATTCAATATTATCGAGAATCAGGTGTTCGCAATTCTTTGAACGCAATCTGAATGCAATATAGACGTTGTTACCGGCAAATGCGCTCAAATTGAGGCCGCGAGTCTTGAAAGAGGCAGACTCTGCATAATATTCTCCTTCGGTATAGAAATATTCTTCGCCATCATGTGTCGCAATCATTACGGAGTATGACTCAAGGTAGTTGGGGTTAAACGATGCTACGTCCCAAACCAAATATGCTTCTTCTTTGACTTTAACTGCGGGGAGTATAACCCAACGGTCGGCCTTCTCGGTGCCGTCGAGCCATGAAGTGCCGGCAAGCATGTGTTCGCCGAACTCGGCATGTTCCTGAATATTGAAAATGCCCCAGCCGTATTCGTTAAATTCGCTGCCTGCTGACGGATTGACCGTGCCTGTGTCGTCAACTCGGAAGGTGAAATCGGCCGGCAATGAGCCGTCTTCAAAGTCCCAACGCTTGGACGGAGTGCCCAATACTTTGAACTCTTTGGTCATCACGTTGTTTGCTTGCGCTTGGTCTTCAGAGTTTACCAATTCAACGGATAGGGTATAAGTGCCCTCTGCAAGAGATGCCAATTGGTCGACAATGCTATAATTAACAATGTCTTGAGCTGCAATTGTCACTTCTTGTTCAACGATTACCGTTTCGTTTATCTTCACTTTGCACGTGCAGCTTGTGTCGGTAATGCCAAAGTTGCGAACGTGGAAGCTGATACTCTTGGACGAGCCGTTGCGCACATATTCTTCGGGGAAGTCTATGTCGATAACTCCGAGGTCCACGTCGTCACTTTCTATCTTTTCCAGACTCACATCGTCAACGCAAAGCCAGTTTTCGTCTTTGTCGCTAAAAGCGTAGAATCCGATAAAAATGGTTTGCGGTTGGTCAAAGTGGATGATGCTGATTGACTCTTCGTAGGCGCTGCGAGCAAACGGAGCGTATTCTACAATTTTGTTGGTCATGGCTTCGGGAGAGCCTTCATTACCATAATAAACACCAAGTTTTTCAGGGTGAGTGTCGTCGCCGGAGTACCAGAACTTCAAGGCATAGTATCCGGGTTCGCTAATGGTGATGGGTTCCAAGATTGCCCAGTCATTGCCGGAATTGTTCCTGTTATAGTTATATGCCAAGCAGAAGTCGCCGGTATGAGCGAGGCTCCACCAAGGGTCTGAATAGAGGTCCCAGTTTCCATCGTCTTCGTTGAGGTTAAAGAAGGTGATGCCGTCAGTGTATTCTGATTCCTCGAATCCCATGTAGTATGGCACCGAAGCCGGCGCTTTATGGAGTACCTCAAGCTGCGCCGTGTTATTGTCGGGGTTTATGTCATCAGCGTGCGTGGTCCATGCCTTTATAGTGTAGCGGTGGCGCGGACTCGACAAATCGGCGAGTGCGCTGAAGGTGTATTCGAGTTCTTCGCCGACAGCAAGGGCTTGGTTTATGGTCTCGGTGGAGACTGTCGTATCATCGATTGAATAAGAAACGTCAAATGACTCAACGGGAGCCTGACCGACGTTCTTCACCTTGATAGTAACGCTTTCGTTGCCAAGATCGAAACCGCTTGCCGGAGCAGTGACCTCGGTTACAGATAAGTCAACCGGGTTGTTCACGGCTGCAACGTTGACATTGCATAGGTAAAGACGCCATTTGTCGGCATCGCTGCAAGCCTTGAACCCTAAATGAAAAGGTTCGTTGGCGGTCACTCCGGTCATGTATATATGCGTTGTTTCGGTGTCATCAAGCATCAGCACTTCGCTTATCGCGGTCATGTTTTCGATGCCGGCATCTTTGCTGCTGAATAACTGCAGCTTTTCGCCATAGGAACTGCCTTTTACCTTGAATCGGATCACAACCGTTCCCGTTTCTGTCGGGGTAATGGCCGGCGAGATAAACCAGTCATCAGCCGCATTGGTTCCGCTGTAAGTGTAAAATACGAACGAAGGACTTGTTCCACTGTCAAACTTCCACGTTGCGCCGTCTTCGTTAGCATCGATAACGGTCCATGCGTTGAAGTCTTCTTCCGTGAGGAAATCCGTCGTGTACAGACTTTGTGCCAGGGCGATAATGCAGCCTGCACACAGCATAGTCAACGATGTAAAAATTTTCTTCATTTGACTTAAAATGTGAACTCATTGGTTTGCCAAATTCAAGAATCGAGTTCGGTTTCTTCTTGGTTGGCTTTTTGTCAATTTTTATAATGTTTTCGCAAAGTTAATACGCATTGAGCAAAGTAGCAATATTGCTCGAATTGTTTTAACTTATTTTATATAAATATTTTGCTGGAAAGGTGACAAAATTGGTATTTTTGGACTCACAAAATACTTTATCATTACCTCTCATGACAAAGCGTAAACTCCTACTCTTCTCATTTTTAGCACTATGCGCAGGCGTTGGCTCTGCCGCCGCGAAATCTTCAGGGCAACTATATGACCCATATTTGTCGGAACCGTTGCCTCATGATGCTCCCCAATGGCTCGATGACATTGCGAAAGATCCGGCAGGTGTTAATTTTTATGAAATGCAGCGAAAGTATCGTCAGTGGATTGCCGGCGACGTTGATGCACGAGTGAAAACGATTGAGAATAAACCGGCTGTTAATTTCTATCGCAGGTGGATGGCGGCTTATCGCGATTACGTTGCCCCCGATGGTTCAATTCGATTGCCGTCTGTTGAGGATTATGCGCTTAAAGTGGACTCGATGAATCGCCATGTGCGCGAACGCAGTCTGACCGGCAGCCCGATTTGGCGAAACATCGGACCGAATGAAACCTATGAAAACGTTGGTGGAGCGGTTAAGCGAAAAGATCATCAAGTATGCGTCTTTCGTATTGCCGTGAGTCTGTCGGATAAAAATACTCTCTATTGCGGCACGGAATCCGGAGTGGTGTTTAAAACGACAGACCATGGTCAGACTTGGCAACCTTGCGCACCACAACATAATTTCGGGGGGTCGATTTATAGCATAGCCATTGACCCTGTTGATAAGAACACAGTTTATGTCGGTGGCGGACCTTGGCTTTGGAAAACCACCGACGGAGGCGACTCGTGGACTCGTTGCCCCGGAATCACATATAGAGCAAATTCGATTCGCATTAATCCCAATGACCCTCGAATTGTCACGGTAGCAGCCGGAGGTGGCGACGACGATAATAACGGCGGTGGCTTTTATATATCTTTCGAATCCGGAGAATCATTTATGTGTTCCCTATCGGGAACGTGTTTTGACCACGAACTCAAACCCGGAGATCCCGATTGTATCTACCTCGTCAGACGAGAACTCGGGGTGTGGGCAGATATTTATAAGTCAATCGATGGTGGGTTTACTTGGCAAAAAGCGGAATTGCCTGTCAGCCGAGTGATTTGCGGTCGTTTGGCTGTCAGTCAGGCACCCGATGGCGAGGATTATGTCTATGCCTTGGTGACGTCAGACCCTTATGGCTCCGATGCCGGACCGAAAGGTGGAAAAGGGACTCCTTATATCTTAATGTCGAAAGATGCGGGAGCTACTTGGGTAAATCAAACCGATGTCGGCGGTAAATATTGGGATGTAACCTTTTCGCCGATAATGGATGCCGCCGGAGGTCAAGGGTATTTCGATATGATGATAGGTGCATCAGCTCAGAATCCGGCTCATGTACTTTTCGGACTTACTTCACTTTATCGCTCCACAAATGAGGGTATCTGTAACTATCGTGACCACGGCATTGGTGGTTATCAACGCAGCGATTGGATGCATTGCGATATTCAAGACATTGCCGTGCACCCCTGCGGTGACACTTGGATATGTAATGACGGCGGCATTAAATATTCTTCCGATTTCTTTGAAACAAAAGGCGAAGATCGCCATGACGGAGTTTATGCATCGGACTATCAAGGCTTGGGCGTGGGCTGGAATGAAGACGTGATGGCTGCCGGCAGGTGGCACAACGGCGATGTGGTTCATGCAGCATCTTATGGCGAAGGTAAATCCGTCCATGTCGGCGGTGTTGAAATCGCCACCGGCTATGTCATGAAAAGTAATCCGTGGAAAGTCTATTTCACCGATGCGATGACTCGCATAATGCCTCGTGAAATTGACGGCACGATTGAGAGTGATGTTTGGACATGGTTTTCCGACAAGAAGCCACTCGAAGTGCTACGCATAAATGGTGAAATTGCCACTGACCCTCGTTACGCCCTAAAGGTGTTCCTGCAAGATATGACCGATACGTGGGGCGGCTATCTCTCATTCGATGAAGGAGCTTCGTTCAGCAAAGTCTTTGACAGCGAAGGCGAGGACTTTTACAGCTATGATTTTGCTCGATCAAATCCGGAGCGAATGTATATTTCCGGAGCATGGAATGTGTGGCGGTCAGATGATGGCGGCTTGTCATTCACTGAAGTTACTCAGCCATTTCCTATTACAGATGATTATATTCACTTCACTCGTGTGGTAATCGACCCCAATGATGAAGACCACGTCTTGGTGATATGTAATGATAAATATGGTGCTGTAAGCGAAAGTTTTGACGGAGGCTTGAGTTGGTCACAATTTGATTTGGCAAATCTTTCAGATATCAGGGTCCATTATATTATCCTTGTTGGCGATGAGCACGGTAGTTGCTACGTGACGAGCTATGATGGCGCAAACGTGTATTTCCGCGACAATTCAATGACCGAATTTATCGACTATTCCGCCGGCTTGAATCCCGGAGCGAGAATATCGAAAGTGGTTCCTTTTTATAAAGGCGCAGTTCTGCGTATGGCCACCAATCAGGGGCTTTGGGAGGCTCCTCTTTACCATCAGGAGTTCACTCCCGTAGCTCAGCCCATGGCGTTGAATCTCGGAAGCGGAGATTTGACTGCCAATCCACAAAAGGAGGTGCAATTTGATAGCTACAGTATTGTTCGTCAAGACGAAAATACTCGGTGGAAATGGACTTTCTCGCCGCAACCGATGTATGTTAGCGATGCTTCCGTGCGTAATCCGAGAGTGGTTTTCGGAAATCCGGGTGAATATGATGTCACTCTGACCGTAACAACGCCGTCAGGCACATCTTCTCGGACAATTAAAAAGATGATAACTATCGGTGGGGCTTCTGAGATTGAAGACGTTGAGGTTCTTGAAGTAGGTATGAAAAAAGCCGTTCTATCGCGTGGCGAATCCGCTGCATTCATTGCCTCGGGTCTTGACATTGGAGCGGTTATTTCGATTCATGACATGAAAGGACGGCTTTTGCATCAAGTCACACTTCAGAATCGTCTTGATATTGTCTCCGTTCCTTTAAATCTCCCGACCGGGGTTTATGTATATTCAATCAATGATGCTACACGAAAATATTTCGGACAATTCGTAATTAAATAAAAAATTTCTCTAATGAATACAATCAAAAAACTAATAACTGCAATATGCCTTTCTGTCGTTGCCATGACTGTCGATGCGACAGTACAGAGTGACACACTATTTACGCCCTATAAACTGAATTATCTGCCCGCAGGTTCTCCGGTTTGGATGGCGCAACTTGTGTCGCCTCACGGGTTGGACTATAATGCCATGGTTGATAGTTTTAATGTGTATTTAAAAAACACTCCGGGGGCACGTCATAAGTCGCGTGACACCAAGCAAGTAGTGAATCACTTTCGCCGATTTCAACAGGCATATCTGCCATTTGTGCAAGTCGACGGTAAAATAAAATTGCCTCCGGCTACCGATTATCATGCCGATATGCAGCGAATTAATCGCGAAGTGAAGGCTGCAAGAGCTGACAAATGTCGTAACGTTGCAGAAGGAGAACCCGCTCCGTGGCATGTGATTTCTCCTATTGTCACTTATGACTATCTCCATAAAAAAGAATCGCCGGCACAAGCCAATATTCAACGATTTAAGGCTTCGCGTTCCAATCCGAATGTGCTCTATTGCGGTTCAGAAACCGGCTTGATTTTTCGCTCAACAGATAAGGGTGAATCTTGGCAGCCGTGTAATAATGGCGGCGAGTGGATGTCAGGAGAAATTACCACTATTGATATAAGCTCTTCAAATAGTAATAGAGTTCTTGCCGGTGCGGGAGGAGTGTTTTGGGTGAGCGATGATGCCGGTGAGTCATGGCGAAACATCACTCCGGCCAAAACTACGTATGCTCGCACAAGTGTGGCGCAGTTTCACCCCGGCGATGACCAAATAATTCTTGCCGGTGATCGTGCTCAATTGTGGCGCAGTACTGATGGCGGACAGACATGGCAGCGGATGCTTGGCGGTATGGTGTTTGACCTGAAATTCTCTGTTCAAAATCCGAATGTTTGTTATGTAGCCATCGAGCAAGATTTGACAGTAAAATTGTTTAAAAGCACAGACGGTGGTGCATCTTGGTCGCAATTGCAACTCGACGGGCAGCCGCTAATCAGCGCGCGAATAGGGCTGAGTGAGGCACCGACGGGAGCAGACTACGTTTATCTGTGGGCGTGTCGCAGAAATTCTCTGTCTCAGCCCGGACCACTTTACTTCAGCGGACCTCCGTTGTTGTATAAAAGCACGGATGGCGGTAGCACTTTCTCAGTGACCGATCCAGTTGAGCAAATGGAATATGTTGACAAAAACGGTGGACAAGGTTACTATGACTTGGTTTGCACAGCATCGGCAACTAATCCCGAGCACTTGTTGGTGGGCATAATTCAACTCTATCGCTCAACCGATGGAGGGCAAACCCTTCAAAACATTGGCGGCTACTATGGGAAATTTGATCTGCATTGCGATATGCAGTGCATTCAGACCAACGGCACCAGTGATACTTGGTTGTCAACCGATGGCGGAATGATCTATAGCAACGACTTTTTTGCTGAAGATGCTCAGCCGAAACTTAACGGGTTATATGCAAGTGAGATGTGGGGCTTCGATCAAGGTTGGAATGAAGATGTAATGGTCGGCGGACGTAATCATAATGGGAATATGTCGCAGCTTGGCCGATATAATGGTGTGACATTGTCAATGCGAGGCTCCGAACGCCCCACCGGATATGTGTTCCTTTCAAATCCTCGTAAAGTGGCGTTTAGTGACTCTGAAAACGTAATTATGCCGGATGATTGGACTGATGAATTTGTGCCGTTTTTGGACTTTTGGACTTATCCTAAAGAATCTTCTCAGCATGGTGTCAGTCTTGAGTTTGACCCTCGCTATGCCCAGAGTTTCTATATAGTTCAAGGCACTTGGGATGAGGAGTATAGGACTCTTTGGCGCACGCGCGATGACGGAGCTTCGTTCTTATCTGTCTATCAGTTTGAGCAGCCCATTAGTGCAATGGCGGTTTCTCGTTCAAATCCCGACAAAATCGTTGTTTTAACATGGGGGCGTGCATTTCGTTCGCTTGATGCCGGTATCACTTTTGAGGAATATGATCTCCCGGAAGAGATGACTTACAGCATTAACTATAAAATAGCTATTCATCCAACAGACGAAAACGAAATTTGGATAAGCGACGGTAATCCCGGAGGGCTTTGGCGCACTCTTGACGATGGAGAAACATGGGAAAAACTTGATGACGGACTGACCTTCGCGAATTGGGAGGGAATAACTGAAGCTCATCAAGTCGGCCGTTTCTTCTTAACCGGAAATGAGAAAAATGCTGCTTATGCAATTGCGTTTACAATGGGTTATTTGAATGAGTCTTATACTACTCCGCGTGGTCGGGTATTATATCGTGACGATACCACCAACGGTTGGATAAATTATAGCAACGGCTTGCCTAAGGTGATGAATCTAAATCGCATGCTTCCTTTCTATAAAGAGGGCGTTATCCGTTTGGCAACGAATAATGGTGTGTGGCAACGTCAACTTATGGATAGCGAATTTACTCCGATCGCTCAACCGCTTATTTTGAATGCCGGGTCCGGCGATAATACGCAGAGCAGCTATCCTCGTGAAATCAGGTTGGATAGTTATAGTATAGTTAATCAAACTGATGCTCAGTGGCATTGGGAAATCACCCCGGCTCCGCTTTCAATAACCTCAACCGAGGTGCGCAATCCGGTTATGCAGATTGAACCGGACCAATCCTATCATGTTGCGCTCACCGTGACAACTCCGACAGGAAGTCATACGAAGACAATTAACAACATGATTAAGGGCAGCAAGCCCGTGCCTGAACAGACCGATGTTCGGGAAATCGATGTTGCCGATCGGGATTTGGTTCTTAAGAGTGGTAATGTCGTTCTTGGAGGGCAGGCATTTGTGTTTGCTCCGGTTGGTTTAACCGGAAACGTTCAAGTGGTTATATATGATGCCAAGGGCAATATACTTGCCTCTCATGAATCAGAAGAGGAAATCCGAGTTTCGACCGCAGGTTTTTCGCCCGGAGTGCATTTCTTTATGGCCACAGATGATGCAGGCTTCAAGAAAACAGGTAAGTTGCTGGTCAAATAAGTCGGAAGGATGAAGTTAGAGTTGTTAAGTGGAGCCGTGTTGATGTCTGTGGTTGCCGCCGCACACACGCCGGTAGATACTCTGCATAGTTATTCCTTACATGAAATTGTTGTGTCGGGGACCCGTTGGGCGCAAGATAAGGAATTGCAATCGCATCGAATCACAACGGTGAATTTTGCAGATGCGAATACCTATAACCCTCAAACTGTGGCGGATATTCTCGGTTCTACCGGTGATGTGTTTATTCAAAAAAGCCAATATGGAGGCGGAAGCCCCATGATACGCGGATTTGCAACAAACAGACTGCTTTACAGTATTGACGGAGTCAGAATGAACACTGCAATCTTTCGCTCCGGAAATATTCAAAATGTCATTTCGCTTGATCCGTTTGCGATATCTTCATCTGAAGTGATGTTTGGCCCCGGCAGCGTAAGCTATGGAAGTGATGCAATCGGTGGTGCCATGACTTTCTCCACTTTGCGCCCGTCTCTCTCTGTTTCTACCGCACCACGCATTTACGGTTCTGCAACCTTGCGGACAGCAACTGCTTCAAGCGAATTGACCGAACATGTTCATTTTGGGGCGGGGTGGAAGCAATGGGCTTTCCTCACCTCATTCTCTCATTCTTCATTTGGTGATTTAAAGCAGGGTGTGTACGGTCCCGATGATTATGTCAGAACGCAAATCGTTGAGCCCGGGTTTGACGCAGATGGTATGGATGATCGCGTAATTGCCAATACCAATCCTCGAAGTCAAACACCGAGTGGATATTCTCAGTTCAATCTTATGCAGAAAGTGCGGTTTGCCCCATCGAAAAATTGGGATATCGAGTATGCTTTCCATTGGAGCGAAACCTCCGACTATGCACGTTATGATCGCCATTTGCGCACAAAAAATGGATTGCCACGTTATGCTGAATGGAACTATGGGCCGCAAAAATGGATGATGAACAACCTGAAGGTGGAAAACTCCGAAAGGACTCTAATGTATGACTCGCTGAGAGTCAGCGTGGCTTATCAACGATTTGAGGAAAGCAGAATAAGTCGTGATTTGAACAGCCCAAATCGCGAAACGCAAACCGAATCAGTTGATGCGTGGAGCATAAATGCCGATTTTAAGAGAAGTCCGTCTCGTTCCGTTGGTATTAGCTATGGTGCGGAGTATGTGCTTAACAAGGTTAGATCTGTTGGAGAGGGATTGAATATCCTCTCGGGCGAAACAATTCAGATATCTTCTCGTTATCCTAAGGCTCATTGGCACAGTGCCGGCGTATATGCACAGGCCGATTGGCGACTGAGTCCGGCGCTCTCTTTATCTGCCGGAGTCCGCTATAATTATTATCGCATTGACAATGACTTTTCTGCGGTGGGCTATGATGTCCCCTTCTCCTCGAAACAGTCATCGAGTTCAGGCAGTGTAAGTGGGAATGTCGGAATGAATTGGTCTCCGGGATTAGGTTGGCTCCTTCGTGTCAATTACGCTCGAGGTTTTCGCGCCCCCAATGTAGATGATATGGGCAAACTCTTTGATAGTGTTGACGGATGCGTAACAGTACCCAATCCGGCTCTTAAACCCGAATACGCCGACAACGTCGAATTAGGTATTGCCAAATCTTTTGGTTCTCACTTCCACTTCGACATAACCGGTTACTATACTCATCTTACTGACGCTATTGTCAGACGTGATTTTATATTTAACGGAAGCACCACCATGGAGTATATGGGTGAATCATGCCGCGTTCAGGCATTGCAAAATGCGGCCGTGGCGCGAGTTTGGGGCATTCAAGGTGCATTCAAAACGAATTTCAGTAAATGGTTTTATGCTGAGGCAAATCTCAATTGGCAACGCGGATTTGAAGAACTTGACAGTGGAGATATATCGCCTTCGCGCCATGTCGCTCCACTATTTGGTCGAGCAGCCGTTGGTTTTGAGCACAATAAGCTGAAGGTTGAATTATTTACCGTCTTTCAAGCCGAATGTGCCGCGAAAGACATGCCCGAGGAAGAGAAGGATAAAACCGAAATATACGCCCTTGATGAAAACGGCAATGCTTATGCTCCGGCGTGGTGTACTCTCAATCTGCAAGCATCGTACTCACTTATCAAAAACTTAATCCTCAGTGCCACAGTAGAAAACATTGCCGACCGTCGTTACCGTCCCTATAGCTGTGGCATCAGTGCTCCCGGTCGCAACCTCACTCTTAGCCTCACTTACTCCCTCTAATCAGAGTTCTACAATCACATTAGAATGCTCGAACTTATGTCAGTCGAGCGTTTTAGTTTAATTTCTTAACAAAGATTAACTAATTAGGGGGGGGTAATTGTTAAGATTTGTGTATCTTTGCTGAAATTTTTTTAACTATCAGCAAAAATACCATTATGCGTAAATTGTTTTTATCATTTATTGCTGCTGCTATGATTGCACCTGCAGCGATGGCTCGCGAAGAAATTACAACGTATCAGTACGGTACTTCTGAGGCACGTTTGCTTGATTTTACACCGACAGTAACTCCGATTCCCATGACAGTTGAGATTAAGGTTATCGGTAAGCGCGTACACCGCAAAATCGAGCTTACACAAGAGGAATTGAACAAGCGAATCATTAATAATGATTATAATCGCACACTTGAGAACTTGCGTGCTTATGCAGTGTTTATCACTTCAGGCGTTTATGATTGCGACCTTATTGTTGGTGCTCGTTTTAACTTTGAAATCACCGATCATGGAGCAACTATTGAAATTTATGGTTATCCCGCAAACTTCGTTAACTGGGGTGGCAAGGGCGAAGCACTGCCTACTCTTCAGGAAGTAAATCCCAACTATGGCCAATAATATTCACAAAACTCATACTTGAACAATGAAAAAACTGTTAATTGCTGCTATTTGCGGTGTTTTGTCGCTTAGTGCATCTGCGCAGACTATTAAGAGCGTATCTACGGAACGTACTATTACCGTTAAACAAGAGGCTCCGAAAGTAGAGTCATGGAATCACTCAGGTTGGTTTGTTAACACCGGTATAGGTGTGCTTGCCGGCGATGTAGATACTGATTTTGCTTGGGAATTCGGAACGGGTTATCGTTGGCACATTGCCAGCGGCGTTTCGTGGGAAATTCTCCGTCTGGGATTCAATACCGGCGTTTCGAATTTTACGGAGATATTTGACCTCCGATTTACTTCGGGTTTGCGTTATGACACACCTCGTTTTGACTTCTTGAAGGGTAAAAGCCTTTATGCAAACTTTGTTTGCGGTTATGGTTATGTGCCGGAATTTGAAGAAGGCGGTTTTGTTTATGAAATCGGTGTAGGTGCGAAGTTGTCTCGCCACTGTTCACTCGGACTCGTTTGGCAAGGTAACAGCATGAGCTGGGAGGATTCCTGGTATGAATATTCCGCCAAGTGGGGCATGTTTGGTATCAAGATTGAAATCATTCACTAAAGCATAATCCACTTGTGATAGGGCGACGCTTCACTGCTGTGAGGCGTCGCTGTTTTTTGGATGAGTTGATTTGCGGTGGAGGCGTAGGAGGCCGGGGATGAAGCCGATTAGAGCCAAGAGTAATTCGGCGGCGATGAGTGTGATGGTAAGGCGCATGAAGGTGCGATGACCATCGGTGGAGTATGCAGTCGCTACGTTGGCGCTCTCGTCGCTGAGTCGGTCAAGGTTAATGCTTGATAGGGTGCGTTTCCAATCTATGATACCATTGGTGAGACATACTACTGCCATGTCGCCTCGTGCGACCGTTTTGATTGCTTTAGGGTCAGCATAATATACGGGATATTCTGCCATCATCAGGTCGAGCGCTTCGTTGACTGCATCGGGTTTTGCGTCGGTCACAGCGATAAAAGCTCCCTTGCCGTAGCGGTCGGTCATGTAGTAGTTCAGCTCATTGGCGGTGTAGCTGCCTGCGGCGGTGGCGGCTGAGGGTTCCGGAATGAGTAATATGAGTTGCTTTTCTGTTGCAGCAATGACATCTTCGGTTACATCTTCGCCTAAATTGCGGTCAAAGAGGGCGAGCATCTTTTTTGACGGTGCTGAAGTTTGGCGCGCTTCAATAAATTCCCATTTCGAGTCGTCGTCGGGTAGTTCATCGTCGGCAAATTCACGGATATTTCCTTCCGTGTCTTTGTAAACGTAGGTCATTTGCGGACCTTCGTTGTCAATTAGGGATTCTCCTATGGGGTATGGTCGGAAGTCAATCAGCGGTTGCTCATGATAGCCGATGATTCCGATGATGAGCATAAATATTGCCGCCAGAGCAATTTGTATCCATTGGGTCCAAGGTTTGAAAATGTAGCGTGCCTTGGTGTTGTTTCGGAGAAGAAACACGCAAAGTGAGGTTAGCAGTATGTTTTTGCCGAAGGTTGCCCAATTGGACATAACTATGAAGTCGCCAAAGCAACCGCAATCTGCCACAGAATCCGTGAACGCAATGTAGGCGGTCAGCGGTAACATAAAAGCCATGATCAAGGTTGCCGCAATCGGGGTGCTGCGACGCAACGAGCCGGTGAATAGTAGCAGACCGATAATGAATTCCAATATTGAGAGTCCGCATCCTCCGACCAGAGCCAATTCTGAGGGGACAGATTCTGCGATGCCCCATGAGGTCAGGTATGCTTCGATTTTTATGAGCGTGCCTTCCGGGTCAATCATTTTTGCGGCTCCACTGAGTAAAAACGTGGAGCCGGCTATGATTCGCGCGAGCCAAACGGCTATTTTCATTCTTCTGTCAGTTTGATAACGGCAAACACAGAGTAGTTTACCATATCCATGTAGTTGGCGTCAATACCTTCGCTCACGAGAGTTGCTCCGTCGAGGTCTTCAATCTGCTTTGTGCGGAGAATTTTCATCAAAATCAGGTCAACGTAGCTGCTCACTCTCATGTCGCGCCATGCTTCACCGTAATCGTGATTTTTTGCGAGGAGTAGGGCTCTGATTTCCGCAACGTGGCGGTCATAATGTTCCAAGGCTTCGGTTTCTGTCAGGTCAACGGCGCAGGTTGATGGCAGCGCCAATTGAATCAGTCCGATTATGCCATAGTTTATAATACCGATGAATTCCGGCAGTATGCCTTCGCCGACGGCTGATGCTGATTCTCCTCCAAGACATTGCAATTCTCTAATGCGTTTTGCCTTGATGTATATTTGGTCAGTCAGCGATGATGCGCGAAGCACACGCCATGCCGCCCCATAGTCATGGAGTTTCTTGGCATAGAGTGCACGGCATCGCTGCATTGCTGCGTCAAATTGCTGTTCAGTAGTCATATTCAAGTTTTAAGTCGTCAATTTTAAGCACTGAGCCCACACCTCCGACAAAGTAGTCGCCATACTTGCTGGCCGATGCCACTATTATTATATACTTGGGCACTCGCGAAGTGCTGCGGTAATCAAGTTCAACGGCAAACGGAGTCCATGTTTCGATGCTCTGACCGTATTTTACTTCACCGTATGCGACAACAAAATCGGCTTTGGGGTCCAAGAGTTGGCGATTTTTGGGGTTGGTTCGTAATTCAAAAGGAATGTCAGTGTCGATTAACGCAATCCATACTGTTGCCGTGTCCGGGCGGCCTTTCCAATCTGCAAATTCGGCATCGGAACCAACATGAGAGATCGGTGCGCAGTTGTAGCGCGCCATTCCGGTCAGTCGGGTAGGACGGTTGTTAAAATCACCTCCGAAGCTCAAGACTCCATTGGTGCCGTCAGTACGGACGTATGCTCCTGTGAATATCGAACCGGCGGCAAGTTTGCCTAACGAGCCAACGCCTTTGAATTCGGTTCGCAGTTCGGCTGCGTATCCTGTCCCTGTCGGTGTGTCATCGGTGGGTAACGAGTTGCTGGTTCCAAGTGTTGTCGAGCCCTTATTGCCGGTATCCCAGTATGCTTCGCCGCCTTCTGTCCAAGGGTTCCAAACCTTGCCGTCGAGCCACCATTGGTTAAAGTCGCTGTTGGGGAGTTGCGGTTCCGCACCGGTTGTAAACTCTGTCGTGGAGGTCACATCGGAGTCGGAATAAGCTCGCACTTCATAGGTTGTTTGCGGCGAGAGGTGGATTACGCGAGCTGTAAAAGTGCCGCCTGTCGCGGTGATATACTCCGAGGGGACTTTGGTCCATTCTTCGGTGCCTTTTATGCGATATTCAAATCCGTTGTCGCATCCTTCGCGTCCGTTGGCGTAAAGCCATGCCACGCGACTCCAAGCGTCGACCTGAGTCAGAGCCACTGTGGCGTCTACTTGTTCGACATACACGGTCCACACAGCATCGCGACCATAGTCAGTGACCTTTACTTCCACCGGCTGAGTGAAATCAACGGTTTGTCCGGTCAGGTCCGGTTCCATTTTTGAAGCCGTGCTGCCGAGTTTAATCCCTGTCACTTTCAGTTCCTTGAGTTTGATGTTTTTGGGAACGTAGGCGATTACGCGGCGACCGGGTACGTCGACAACCGCTTCACCCATCTGTGATTCAACGGTGAAGTATCGTTCGATGGGTTGGGTTGCCGTGATGGTCCACACGTAGTCCTGATAAAGGCTAAGAGTGACGTATTTGGGTTGTGAGAGGTCAATCACGTTGGGGAGAGCTCCCTCGGCGACTCGACCATCTTCCGGGGAGATTTTGTAGCTGAGCACTTCTACTCTTTTTATGTCTACTTCTTCGCCTAAGTTGAGGTTGACTGTCATCAATTCTTCGTTGATTTCAGCTGTTCGGGATTGACCTTCGACCATGAAATCGGTGAAGTTGACTTGAATGGGAGGATAAGGCAGGTCATTTTTTATGCAGCCTGCGGTTATGCTCAGGATGGCAGCGCCGACTCCTGACAAGAGTATTTTCTTAAATGTGTACACCGAGTCCGAAATTTATGTTGAAAAGGTTGAAACGGAAGTTCGCTCCCGAGCTTGTACGAGAGCCTTCATCGATGCCGTCGGTCGATTGATGTTCCTTTCGATACTTCAATCCGAATACACCGAACGACAGATTGAAACTGACATTTTCCATGATGAATACGCAAACTCCGGGGCTGAAGTTTAGAGAAATCTCGTTTATGCGCGTGAGGGTATTTTTCGGTTCTCCGTTATAAAGACGTGAGAAATCCGAGGAACCATGGGTAAAGGTGAGATCTACTTCGTTAAATATGGCAAATCGTTTTCCGCGGTCCAATCCGAAGTAGTTGCGATAACTGATTGCGCCGGAGTAGGTGGTTTGCATATATTTCACGTCGGAAATGTGGAAGTTCATGTCATCATCAATGTCCAATCCGAGTGAGCCGATATTTCCGTCGGCGTGACTGTATGTCACTTTTAGGCCGATGCTTTGGTTGTGGTTGAAGAAATAGCTAACCGAAGGCTTGATGGCATAGGTTTTGCCTTTCAGCGATACATCGCTTATGACCGAGAGGATTTGTATGTCGTCAGTGTTCAGTTCGCCGTAGCTTGCCGTTAGCCCGAATGCCCACTGTCCGCGAGGAATGAACAAGTAGCGAAACAGTCCGCGGTCAAAGCGGCTGAAGTTCTTTTCGGGCAGGATCATCGGCACTGTGTCGGTGCCGTTCACGATGACTAAGTCGGGGTTTAATGCCGGAGCGGACGCCGGTACGCTGTCGGCACCTGCTTTTATTGTATCTTCGGCCTGCGCCGTCATCACAGCGAAGCCGGAAACGAAGGCAATTAAGAGCCGAGTAAAGAATCGCTGTTTAATCATATATAGAACACAGTGCCAATGGTTATTGAAAACAAGTTGATTTTAAAATTGACCGAGTGGCGTTTCATGTTCGCCACATAGATTTGGTCGGTGACCATCCTTGTGTTGTGATAATTAAACCCAAGAACTCCAACGTTGACCTCGATTGCGGAATAGTTGTTGAGAAACATCACCAATCCCGGGGTTACACCTATGCCGAGGTCGAAGTTTTGCGAGTAGGTGCCGCTAAGAGCTTTGCCCGCGCCGCTGGCAAGTTTGCTTTGTCCCCCAGCAAACTTCAGTTGCACTTCGTTGAACAGTCCGAAACGTTTGGAGTTGCCCAGCGGGATATAATTACGGAACAAACAAGTGAAGCCATAGCTGTGGCTCAGAGAGTAGAGGTTTTCGGTGTTGAAATCCATGTCGGAAGCGAGAACCACTGACAGGTCGTCCATCTTCAGCAGCGAGCGAGAATAGGAAAATCGTCCGCCGGCAGCCATGTCATTGGCAAACGAGAACATCGCCATCGGGCTTACCTTGAATGAATAACCGTTACCGTTCAAGTTCTCCAAGATGAGAAATTGATAGTTGTCATAACTCTCCGTTGAATAGCTGACGCTGACGCCTGCTATCCACTGATTTTTCGGGACAAATACCGTTTTTTCCTTCATGCCTCGGTCAAAAGGTACTTGTGCCACTGCAGGCGATGTTGCCAATCCGGCAATCATCGCAAAAAGCAACGTGGCTTTTTTGATAAAAGATTTTGCGATCATTAGGCGCAAAGTTAAGCATTCTCGCCTTAAAATGCAAATTAGTGGAGGGTGGAGAGTGGAGGGTGGAGGGTGGAAAGCGCAAGGGGGACTCAATCGCGCGCGAGTACCCGTCTTGCGGCGATTGAGTCCCCCTTGAGTTTTTGCCGACCGCGGCCTACCCGGCGGCGTGTTTGGAATGACCGGGACGGATCATTCACGCTCATTTTCCAGCATGTCAATGTTTTTTTGAGCGAGGGCACTCTTGCCGCAAGCTTTAGCCGGATTTGTTGGTTTGGGTGTCGCGGTTTGGCTTCCGCGCGAGTTCGGTTTTCCCCGGGGGGTAAGATTTATAATATTTATGAGATTTATAATTTAGATAAGGGGGATTAGCGGACTCGCTTTCCGTCGGTTTGCCTTTGTGGGGTCGCGGTGACGGGGCCGCTTAGAAGAGGAAGGCTGCGAGTGCCGGTTTTGGGTGCGGTTCGGCAGCCGGGTTTTTGGGGAGGAGGATTATGAGGGTTATGTTTTTTATGTGACTTATGTTTCTTATGTTTCTTATGTGGCTTATGGGTTTGGGGCGAGGGCGAGGTTTTGGAGGGGAGTATTTTGTTGAGGAGTCGAGGGTTTGGTAGAAGGAGGGGGAGAAGTGGTGGTTTAGGCGTTGGATATCGCCGACGAGGAGTAGGATTGTGTCACGTCCGGAGAGGAGTGGTGCGACGGTGGCGACGGCTTGGCCGAGGCGTTTGAGTTTGTCGGCTTGGAAGATTATTATTTGGCCGACGGGTCGGCAGTAGCCGCGGAGGGAGGGGAATCTTCTGTGTGAAAGCCATTTGGCTTTAAGTGGAGAGTGAGGAGTGGAGGGAGGGGAGATTATGATGGCGGAGCGTTCGGTCAGACGGGCTTGGTGCCAGCTGAGGTATTCGAGGAGGACTCGGGTTAGGGTTCCAGAGGGGTCATTTATGAGAGCGCGGACACGGCCTGAGCGCTGACGTTGGCGTTCGAGGCTTTCGATGCAAGCACGTTCTCGGAGGGAGAGGGTGCGGCGGATAAATCGGCGGAAGCAGGCGGTGTGCATATTAGTGGAGGGTGGAGGATTTTATGTAACTTATGTGGCTTATGTTGCTTATATTGCTTATATTTTTTTGCAAAGGTAGGGAGAGAGGGGAGGGGAAAAGCGTAGATTTTCGTGAGGGAGTGTTCGGCTTAAAGTATTTTAACGTTAAGAGTGGTGGGATTTGTGGACATTTTGTTTAATTTTGCACAATAACTTACCTTAAATTTATAAATGCTTATGAAGAAATTTACTCTTTTAGCGAGTGCTCTGGGGATAATGCTCAGTGCAAGCGCACAAGAAGAAGCCACGTTGGATTCACAAGGCTTCAAGCGATTAACAGCCGACGAGCTGAATACAGTAGAAACAAGTCATCGCATCGCAATCCGATGCACTCGTACTCCCGATGAGTTCGATACTTATTATACGGGTACCAATGTACGCATAAGGGTACCGGTTACAGAGAATATGATATTTGATTGGGTGGCAGCCGGCGACGGTAAGTACTATATCAAGAAGACGTTTGCCGAAGAAGGGGAAGCTTATCTGCAGAACACGAATCTCACTACATTCGGGTCAAAGGAGTCAGCTACGGTAGCGAAGTTTACGGCAGTGAACCCGACTCCACAAGGCTCTGGAGTCACATTGTTTGGCGGCGGTGACTGCTTTGAATCTCCGGAAGAAGGCGGCGCGTACTATGTGCGTCTCAGCCTTGGTAACAAATGGTTTAACTTTAACGGGTATCAATATAACAGCGGCACCGGAGTATGGACCGTTCAGAATATTGTTGATTTGAGCGAGCATTATCGGGTGACTGTTAATATGACCATTGATGGCGCGACTATCAGCAAGAGTTATTTTGCGATGGTAGGAGAGGAGATTGATATTCCCGAGTATCCCGGATATGTGGCAAATGTTAGCGAGCCGATAGTTAAGACCGCAGATGATAATCAGGTTGTCGATGTTACGTACACATTTATCGGCCCCGGTACGCTCGTGACTGATGAGACATTGGCGGAAGAAATTGTTGACGGTGCGATTATCGCACTGATGGCGGTAGATAAAAATTCGCCGGACGGAACATATTTCAAAGGCGGTTCGCTGAAAAATTCGCCCATGGAAGCCGCCAATCTATATAAAGTGGTAGGAGTTGAAGGCTCGGAGAACGGAGAATTTTATTTGCAGCAATACGTGACGGGCAAGTACGTTGGCGGAGCGACTACGGCAAATTCGTTGGTGCAGGACGTTGATGACATTGCTTCTGCAAATGCGTTTACCGCAGCAGTTGTAACGGCGGATAACTGGCCGCTTGTTTCAGCCAATGGTACCAAGCCAGATCGCATTTCGGATTCAAATACCATTCGATTTACCACTAACGGAACGTTCTTGAATACCAATAACGGCGAAAATCCCGCGAAGTATTTCACCGGGACGAGCGGCTTCTCGGTTTGGTACGTATATACCTTTACTGCCGAAGAAGTGCAGCAGTATGTTGTTGGCAATTGTCTTGAGCAGGCAGAGCTTTATCTGCCATTTATCGGGGAGGGCGTAGGCAAGTACTCCGGAGTTTATAATGACGAGGATATAACCTATGAGACATATTCGGCACTCATTGCAGCAGTGAAGGCGTCAATAGAAGGCAATGTCGTTGCAGATATTCTTGCGTCGGCCAGCTCGCTGACAACTGCAACCGAAGCCTTGGCACTCAATATGCCAGAGGGCGGCAAGTTCTATCGCATCAAGAATAATGCCGGCGATGCCTATTTGGCTACGGGCGCGGAAGGGCGAGTGCAGTTTGCCGGCGGAATCGGCGAATCGGCCGGCAGCCTGTTTTATTTCACCGGCACCAAGATGATTGACTATTCAACGGGTTATTATCTATCGACTGATGGCGCTGAGAAGCCGTTTATGGAATATACAAGTACGGTAGGCGAAGCGGCGGGTACAAGCGTTTCTTTTGCCGAGTCGCCAACTATCGGCAAGTATAATGTGATCTTTAACGGCTCTCGTTATCTCTATTCCGCCGGTGAAGGCGATTCAAATGCCGGAGATAATGCGGCAAATGCACCCGACGAAAATTATCGTTTCGAGATGGAAGAAGTTGACCTACTTCCCGTAGCAGTGAATCCGGAAGATAGGTGGACTACTGTTTTCAGCCCTGTTGTTCTTGGCTTGAACGGAGTGGTTAAGGCATATTGTGGAAAACTTGACGGAAATAATAACTTCGTTGTTGAGGAGCAGACATCGGTTCCCGCAAATGTCGGAGTGTTGTTGACGCTTGAAGACGGCGCGGAAGTTCAAGACGGTTACGTGTATCTTCCCGTCCAACACAATATTGTCAGTGTGCCCGAGTGTGACCTGACGGGCGCGGTAGCTACTTTTGCATGCGAAGACGGACAAAATTACTTCACTTTGAGCAAATTTGAAGACGGAATGGCATTCGTTAAAACCGAAGCGTCGCTTATCAAAGGCTTTACAGCCTGCATAGACGGTACGGTTGCCTCCGAGGTGATCAGAATCACTAATGCAGACGGCAATGATATTACCACTTCGATTGACGAAATTGAACTCGTTGGAGGTAATCGCGCCGATGAGGCTGAATATTTTGACCTGAACGGTCGTCGCGTGGTGAATCCCGTCGGAGGTCTGTATATTAAGCGTCAAGGAAATCAAGTCGAGAAGGTTGTTCGCTAAACAGCCTCAGTTAATTACAGATTATAATCAGCATGGAGCAGGCTGCCCACAGACGGGCGGCCTGCTTTTTGTTTAGAGAGCTTTGGTGTTAACAATGTTTAACATTTTGGGGGGGGTAAAAGTTAACTTTTGTGTAAATTTGCACTTTAATTACCTATAATCATAAATATAAATGCTTATGAAGAAATTTACTCTATTATTAGGAGCACTGTTTGCAGTTATGACTGCCGGCGCTGAATTGACTAACGAACAGGCAAGCGGATTGCGTTTGACCGCAGATGAACTAAAAGCGGCAGAGACTACAAAACGCATTGCTATCCGGTGTACTCAAGGCACAAACAATAATCAAGATACGTATTATTGCGGGCAGGCAAACCGCGTCAGAATGCCACTGAAAGAAGAAATGTTTTTTGATTGGGAGCCTGCCGGTGACGGTACCTTCTATATCAAGAAGACCTTTGGCGGAGAAGATGCCTATTTGCAGAACACGAATATCACTACATTCGGGTCAAAGGAGTCAGCTACGGTAGCGAAGTTTACGGCAGTCAAACCGACTCCGGACGGCAACGGAGTCACGCTGTTTGGCGGCGGTGACTGCTTTGAAACTCCGGATGTAGGCGGCGAGTACTATGTGCGTCTCAGCCTTGGAGACAAATGGTTTAACTTCAACGGTAATACATATAATTCCGGTACCGGAGTATGGACCGTTCAGAATATTATTGATCTGAGCAACTACTACAAACTAACCATAAATGAGGTTAAGGACGGAGTAACAACGACTTCGACAACTTTTGTGCCGGTTGGCGAAACAATTACCGTTCCAGTATATGGCGAATATCTGAGTGATTATGTGGCAACCACCAAGACGGCTGATGATAATCAGGTAATTACGGTAAATTACGTTCCACTTATAGAATTGGGCGAGAATGCAAGTGTTCCAACGAAAATTGTTGACGGAGCCGTAATAACGTTACAGTGCAAAGATAATAACGGCGGTTATGATTATTATTTCAACGGTGCGGGTTCTGCGAAGACTGCGACTTTACAACCAACCAATCTGTTTAAGGTTGTTGCCGTTGATCCTTCGGCAGAGATCGTTCAGTCATCAAATGCCGTTACCGGTACAACAACTATTGCCTTCTATCTTCAGCAATATACCACCGGCAAATACGTAGGTAAGAGCGGTGAAGTAGTATCGGCAGTTGATACCAAAGAAAATGCTGCACAGTTCGTAGCCTATATTCCGAAATCAACATTGATGGACTCATGGACCACCAAACCTGAAGAATATAAAGCCGGCGTAAATACCATACGCTTCGAGACAAGCTCAACATATTTGAATTGTCAACCCAAAGCAGTAACGCCCAAGTATGCTGCAGGTAAGGGTGGATACTCATATTGGTTTGTAAATGCGTATTCTGAAGCGGAAGCAGAGGAGATAATTAACGGTTCGACTGAAGTCGTTTTCAAATTCCCCGCTTTTGGTGATCAAACATTGACCATGACCGTTGAAGTAGAAACCGATACCGATGCGGCAACCATTATCCCTGCCGTTCCTTTCTTCTCTGCGACCGGATTGGAAGGTGATGATAATGTTGTTACTATCGAAAACAAAGTGTTTAACGTTATCGGTACTTGGACGTTCCCCTTTGAAGATGAAGAAGTTTATCGCATTGATATCCGCAAAAAAGGCGCGACAGATAATGGCACTTGCTCAAATCTACTCTATAATGCCGCTACCAATCAAGTTGACACTCGCAATGGTACGAACGCAGATGCATTTGTCCCCGAGCGTCTGTTTTATCTTGATGCAAAGGGCTTTACTACCGAAGGCAACCTGAAGGCAACTCTTCACACTATCGCAGTTGACGCAAACAAGGGACTCCAAGTAGCCACTCCCAACCAGTCAAAAGGTATATTCACAGAAACTCCCATTGAATTCCTCGTCGTAACTAACTCAACCGGAACCGAAGGTGTCTCATTGCGTCACCCCGACAATGCGATTTGCCATATTAACGATATCAATGGTTTTCTCTCGATTTGGAATCATGCAAACAGTCAAAATGATGTCGGTTCGTTCCTCCGCTTCGGCGAGCTGACTGACAGCGACTTCGACAGCCTTATGAGCACAGCTTTCGCTGAGTTCATTACTCAAGAAATGCTCGATGCCGCAAAGGCGTCAAAGAGTGCTGACGATGTTCGTGCGCTGTTTAGTGCCGCACCTTACGTTGCGGCCGTTGCCGAAGCTGAGGCACTTCTTCAAAGCATAGATGGATATACCGCGGAACACTTCGGTGAAGAGTTGGGTTACTTGTATGGTACAGATTACGAAACGATAATGACGTTCGTTGGTACATTGCAGGCAGTACTCACGGATACAGATGCCGGTGCGATTACGGCAGCAACCGAAGCGCTTGCGGCAGAAGTTGCAAAGGTGCAAGTGCATCTTCCCGAAGCCGGCAAGTACTATCGCTTCAAAGGAGTTGAAGGCGGCTGGTATATCACCCCGTCGGCAGCAACCGGTCAGATGGCTATGACGGCAGAGCCTTCTGCGAACTCAGCGTTCCTTTTTGATGAAGCCGCAGGCGATGCTAACGTGTTTACACCATATAATGTTGTGTTCGAGACCGGAATCACCGGCACATATGGTTTGGGCGGAGAAGAAACATATACCTTCTACCCCTCGCAGAGTAAGGTGATTGGTGCATTTACGGTGAAATCAAATACTACCGGAAGTGCCGGACAGTGGTTGTATAATCATTATGACAAAGGCGAGGCCGAGCATGTGGTTAATCGCAATTCAGTGTTCCACGAACGCTGTAACTGGTATCTCGAAGAAGTGGACAGAAACGGTAATACCGGCATTGAAGAAATCACGGTTGAATCTGACAAGGTTCAGGGCATTTATGACCTGCAGGGTCGCCGCTTGAGCGTACCCGTTAAGGGCATCAATATTATAAATGGCAAGAAGGTTTTGGTTAAGTAACGAACCAAAGATAGGTTAAATATGAAATCGGGCGGCTCCAAACAAGTGGGCTGCCCGATTTGTATTGTGTTGGGGTAGTTATAATGAGCGATAAAAGCGGAAGATTAGGCGACAGTGAAGGTCGGAAAAAGTTATGCCCTCTGTCAGGGGAAGTTTGACAGGGGGCATAATCTCACTATAAGAATCTATGTTTTGTTTAATTCAGGCGGGCTTTAATCGCTTTAGTTTCTGCTTCGTAGCCGGGTTTTTCAAGTAGGGCAAACATGTTTCGCTTATAGTCCTCCACACCGGGTTGGTTGAAGGGGTTTACACCGAGCATATAGCCGCTGATGCCGCATCCGATTTCAAAGAAGTAGATGAGTTGTCCGAGAGTGTATTCACTGAGTTCGGAGATGGTCAGAGTCAGTTCGGGGACGCCGCCGTCGATGTGGGCGATGCGAGTTCCGAGTTCTGCCATTTTGTTGACGTGGTCCACGCGCTTTCCTGCAATGAAGTTGAGGCCGTCGAGGTTTGCTTCATCGGTAGGAATCACCACTTCTCGCTGCTGATTTTCAACCGAGATTACGGTTTCAAAGATGGTGCGTTCGCCGTCTTGAATCCATTGGCCCATTGAGTGGAGGTCAGTGGAGTTATCAACTGCGGCAGGGAATATTCCTTTGAGGTCTTTGCCTTCGCTTTCTCCATAGAGTTGTTTCCACCATTCGGCAAAGAAGTGAAGTTTAGGGTTGTAGTTTACAAGGATTTCGGTCTTTTTGCCTGCGCGATAGAGGGCATTTCGCGTCATTGCGTAGAGTTCGGCGGGGTTGCCGGGTTTGGCGCAGATGGTTTGCATGTCGGCGGCGCCTTGAATCAGGGCGCGAATGTTGAACCCTGCAACTGCTATTGGGAGCAATCCAACGGGGCTGAGCACCGAGAAGCGTCCGCCAATGTTGTCATCGATAATGAACGAAGCATAGCCTTCTTCAGTGGCGAGTGTACGCAAGGCTCCGCGTTTTGCATCTGTTATAGCTACGGTGAGTTTGGCGGCTTCCTCGCGCCCAACTTTGCTTTCGAGCAAATTGCGCAGCAGTCGGAATGCTATGGCCGGTTCGGTTGTGGTGCCGGATTTGGATATAACAATGATGCCGAAACGTTTGTCGGCAAGGTAGTCCATGAGTTCGGCAAGGTAGTCTTCGCCGATGTTGTGGCCTGCAAAGAGGAGTTCGGGTTTGGTGGGTGCGAATTGATTTTTGAGAGCTTCGATTACGGCTTTTGCGCCGAGATAGCTGCCTCCGATACCGATGCACACAACGGCTTCGCATTCAGCGCGCAGCACGTTTGCCACTGAAGTTATTTCATCGATGAGGTCGGAATTGATTGTTTCAGAGGGGAGGTTGACCCAGCCGAGGAAGTCATTCCCGGCTCCTGTGCCGTTGAGCACCGTGTTGAGAGCTTGAGTAGCTTCGTTTTGGAGTTCTTGAATCGATTCAAGAGTGACGCCGGGACATGTGGCGTCGTTAACGTTAATATCGAATGTTTTCACTTTTCGTTATGGTGAGAGGGTTATGTTTGTTATTATGAAAGTTGGGTGGCGATGCGCGATAGGGCACGTCGCGGAGGCAGGTTTTCGTAGAGAATGGCATAGAGATTGTCGAGAATAGGCATCTCAACGCCGTATTTCTCATTAATTTCGTGGATGCACTTGGTGCCGTAGTATCCTTCGGCGGTTTGGTCCATTTCCATGAATGCCGCTTTTACGCGGTAGCCGTTGCCAATCATAGAGCCGAAGTTGTGGTTTCGACTGAATTTGGAGTAAGAGGTAACGAGGAGGTCACCGAGGTAGACCGAGTCGCAAATGTTGCGCGGGCGATGTTCAACGGCATCAAGGAAGCGCTCCATTTCTCTCACGGCATTGCTGACGAGCATTGCAGTGAAGTTGTCGCCCATCTTCATTCCTTGAACGATGCCGGAGACGATGGCATACACGTTTTTGAGCACCGCGGCAAATTCAATGCCCTGCACGTCATCGGACGTGATGGCGTGGATGCTGCGTGAGCTGATATATTTGCTCAATAGGTCGCAGCGGGCTTGGTCTGTGCAGCCGATAGTGATGTAGCTCACGCGATCCATGGCAACTTCCTCGGCATGGCATGGTCCGCCGATTACCATCATGCGGTCCGGTTCCACGCCGTATTTGTGGACCATGTATTCGGCAATTGTCATGTTTGCTTCGGGCACGATGCCTTTAATTGCAGAAATCACGGTTTTGTTGTGCAGCGGTTCGGTTATTTTCTGCATGTGGGCAAGGAAATAAGGCGATGGCATTGCCAACAATACGGTGTCGGCTAATCGTACAGCCTCATTTATGTCGGGAGTGAAGTGAATGCGGTCTACGTCAAACTCCACATCGCTCAGATATGCCGGATTATGACCGCTCTCGCGAAATTCCTGAATACGGTCTTCGCGGCGCATATACCAAACGATGCTCTTGCAGTTTCGGAGCAGAATCTTGGCAAGCGCAGTAGCCCAACTGCCGCCGCCCATGACGGCAATGGTGTTGATTGTGTTTTCAGGTGTCAGTGGCATATTAGTTATTTTTTTCGGGCTTCATTTGAGGGAACAAGAGTACTTCTTGAATGGCAACCTGACCGGTCATGAGCATTACCAGTCGGTCCATTCCTATGCCCATCCCCGAAGTGGGGGGCATGCCGTATTCAAGCGCGCGAATGAAGTCATGGTCAATAATCATAGCTTCGTCATCGCCCTTGTCGGCTAGTTTCATTTGTTCTACGAAGCGTTCGTATTGGTCAATGGGGTCATTGAGCTCGGAGTAAGCATTTGCGAGTTCCTTGCCGTTTACCATCAGTTCGAAACGTTCTGTCAGTTCGGGGTTGCTGCGATGGCGCTTGGTGAGCGGAGACATCTCAATGGGGTAGTCGGTGATGAATGTGGGTTGGATATATTTTCCTTCACACTTTTCGCCGAATATTTCATCGATTAGTTTGCCCTTACCCATAGAGGGGTCAACGTCGATATGGAGTTGTTTGCAAACGTCGCGCAATTGCTCTTCATTCATTCCGGAGATGTCAATGCCGGTATGCTCCTTGATGGCTTCGGTCATTGTTACGCGTTTGAAAGGTGCTTTGAATGAGATGACATTGTCGCCCACAGTGACGTCGGTTGTTCCGTTCACTTCCATGCAGATTCGTTCCAGCATTTGTTCGGTGAAGTTCATCATCCAATTATAGTCCTTGTAGGAAACGTATATTTCCATGCAAGTAAACTCGGGGTTATGGGTACGGTCCATGCCTTCGTTGCGGAAGTTTTTGGAGAACTCATAAACGCCTTCAAATCCGCCAACGATAAGGCGTTTCAAGTATAGTTCATCGGCAATGCGCAGGTACAAGGGAATGTCGAGAGCATTATGGTGAGTGATGAACGGACGCGCAGATGCACCTCCGGGGATTGACTGCAGAATGGGGGTTTCAACTTCCATGTAGCCATGTTCGTTGAAGAAGTTGCGCATGGAGTTGAACACTTTGGTTCGCTTGATGAAAATGTCGCGTACGCCTTCGTTTACGATCAAGTCAACGTAGCGGCGACGATAGCGTAACTCGGGATCATCGAACGAGTCGTAGGTAACGCCGTCTTTTACTTTTACGATAGGGAGCGGGCGCAGGCTTTTACTCAAGACGAGCATTTCCTTGGCGTGGACCGTGATTTCACCGGTGCGAGTGCGGAACACGAAACCGCGAATGCCGATAAAGTCACCGATGTCGAGGAGTTTTTTGAATACGGTGTTGTAGAGTTCTTTGTCATCGCCGGGGCAGATGTCGTCTCGGCTGATATAGACCTGAATGCGCCCTTTGCTATCTTTGAGTTCGACGAATGCGGCTTTACCCATGATTCGTCGGCTCATGATTCTGCCGGCAATAGCCACTTGGCGAGGCGGCTCGAGTTCATCGGAGAAGTTATTGCGGATTTCATCGGAATAGCCTGTTACGACAAATTCCGCTGCGGGATATGGTTCGATACCCATGGCGCGCATTTGCTCCATGGAGTTGCGTCTGATTTGCTCTTGTTCGCTGAGTTGTTGCATAATGTGAGTTCCTTAGATGGTTGAGGATTTTAGGGCAAGACCTACTTTTTCGTGTAAGCCGAAAAGGAGGTTCATGTTGTGGACAGCCTGTCCGGCTGCACCTTTCAGAATGTTATCGATAACGGCTGTTATCAACAGTTTTGTGCCAACTTTTTCAAGGTGAATGAGGCACTTATTGGTGTTGACAACGTCTTTCAAGTCGGGACGACGATCTACTATGAACGTGAAAGAATGGTCGGCATAGTAGTCCTCGTAGATGTTGCGTAATTGGTCCACGCTGACCGGCATTTCCATGTAGGCAGTGACGAGTATTCCGCGCGCAAAGCTGCCACGCATCGGAATGAACTCGATTTCGGAATTGAATGTTGATTGCAGGGTTTGGAGCGTTTGGCGAATTTCGGGAATGTGTTGATGAGCCAACGGCTGATATATGCTGACGTTGTCGCGATGCCACGCAAGCTGGTCAGGGCTGGATTTTTCTACAGCGGAGCCGCTGAAGCCGGTGATGGCGGTGATGTGGATAGGGGAGTTCAGCAAGAGGTTTTTTGCCAACGGGAGCATGGCAAGCTCAATGGCAGTGGCAAACGAGCCGGGATTGGCAACTTTTGTGACACCGTGAACCAATCGCTTGCGATTCATTTCCGGCAGACCATAGACGAAGTCATGGTCTTCGCTTTCTATGCGGAAGTCACGGCTGAGGTCAATTATTTTCAGTCCTTTCGGTATGGTGCAGTTGGCAAAGAGGCGAGACGTGTGGCCGTGAGGGTAGCAGCAGAACACTACGTCAAGTTCTTCGAGATTAACATCGGCAGTGAAGCGCAAATATGTTTCGCCCTCCATGCCTTGGTGAACTTCAGTGATTAGTTTCCCTTCGTGCAGACGGCTTTGAACGCGGTTGAGTTCAACGTCGGGGTGGTTTATCAGGAGGCGAATGAGTTCGCCGGCGGCAAATCCGTCGCCGCCAAGGATTCCGGCTCTAATCATTGCTCAACGGGTTTAATGCGGTTAATGGCCGCGTTAACTCTCTGTTCCACTTCGGTCATGCCGAGCAGCTCCATGATGTCGAACATGTGAGGTCCTTTGCATTCGCCGACCACGGCAAGGCGCAGTGCGTTCATCACGTTACCCATGTGCCATTGGCGTTCTTTGATGCGTGCCAAGACGGGTTGTTCAGCATCTGCAGCCGACGGCGTCGGATATTCTTTGAGCCAACTGATAAGTTCGCTCAGCAGGGCGGGAGTTTCGGGAGTCCAGCGCTTGCGAACGCTTTTTTCTTCATATTCCGAAGGTGCTACGAAGAAGAATGCCGCGTGTTGCCAGAGGTCGCTGACAAAGTTGATGCGACCTTTGACCATGCCGACTGCTTTGCAGATGTATTCGTTGGAGAAGTCATCGGGATTTATGCCGTTGGCACGCAAAACGGGCTTGAAAAGCTCGGCGAGTTCCTCATCGGGGAGCATTTGGAGGTATTGATGATTGAACCATGTTCCTTTTTCGTAGGCAAACTTTGCTCCGGAGCGAGAGCAGTGTTCAAGAGAGAAACGCTTGATGAGTTCTTCCATTGCCATTATCTCAGTGTCATCGCCGGGGTTCCAACCAAGCAGCGCGAGGAAGTTTACAACGGCTTGAGGCAGATATCCGTCCTCGCGATATCCGCGAGAGATATTGCCGGTTTCGGGGTCGGTCCACAGCAAGGGGAAGACCGGGAAGCCGAGACGGTCGCCGTCGCGCTTGCTGAGCTTGCCTTTGCCGTCGGGCTTGAGCAATAAGGGCAGGTGGACAAACTGCGGCATAGTGTCGGCCCAACCGAATGCTTCATACAGAAGCACGTGGAGCGGAGCGCTCGGCAGCCATTCTTCGCCGCGAATTACGTGCGAAACCTTCATCAAGTGGTCGTCAACGATGTTTGCCAAGTGGTAGGTAGGCAGATCATCGGCACTTTTGTAGAGAACTTTGTCGTCCAATATGTCGCTTTTGATAACGACTTTGCCACGAATCAGGTCGTTGACCTCCACGGCGCGTCCGCCATCGATTTTAAAGCGTACCACGTAAGGCGTACCTCCGTCAATGAGTGCTTTAACTTCCTCGTCAGGCATAGTGAGCGAGTTGCGCATAGCTGAGCGAGTGTGAGAGTCATATTGGAAGTTTGCAGTAGCTTCGCGAGCAGCATTGAGTTCTTCGGGAGTGTCGAATGCTATGTATGCTTTGCCGGCATCAAGGAGCATCTTGACGTGTTGGCGATAAATGTCGCGGCGTTCACTTTGCTTGTAGGGACCATAAGGTCCACCTTCGCTGACTCCTTCGTCAATTTCAATACCGAGCCATTTTAGGGCTTCGTTAATGTAGGCTTCGGCTCCGGGAACGAAACGTTGGGAGTCTGTATCTTCAATGCGCAGAATCATTTTGCCGCCATGTTGGCGAGCAAAGAGATAATTGTAGAGAGCGGTGCGCACACCGCCGATGTGGAGCGGCCCCGTAGGAGAGGGGGCAAATCTAACTCTGACTTCTCTGTCCATATATTTTAATGTATATAACTGCTGCAAAGTTACATATAATTCGTTGAATTGAGAAATTTGGGGCAAAATAATTGGCAGACAGGGGTTTTGTGAAATTCTGATTTTTGGAGGAATGCCAGTAAAAACCAACGTAATGCCAAGTTATTCC
>SUXJ01000011.1 GCA_015061005.1 Bacteroidales bacterium | reverse complement strand
CTGAGATTGTTGGCATACCCAAACGCAAGGTTGATTTCTGTCCCAAGTGCGAGTCGGAGTTGATTTACTTCGATGTTACAACGGGACGCAACCGATGCTCCAACTGCGGTCAGGAGTGGGATAACAATACCTACGCTATGGTTGAGTTCCCTGATGACGGCACCTACTTCGAGCAGGAGGAGATTGGCTATCCTGTATTCGACAGAGAGGATAACGGTGCAAGGCTTGTGCCTGAGTATGAGTATATGCTTCAATTCGGCAAAACGCCTGACCGAGAGAAGTGCTACCGTGCTGTCGAGTGGCCTGCTTCGCAACAGTTTATCGGCAACGAGGAGTGTATGCTCATCAACGATGACGAAGGCCTTGAACTCTTCGGCTCCTCTGCATACTGGGTTCCTGTAAAACTACTAAACAAGAAGGTATGATAGAACTCATAGACCCATTCAAGGAGGAAATGCTAGGACGAGGCTTCTCGGCATATCATCTCGGCACCCGTGTAAATATGCTTACGGGTGAGATTTCGCTCATAAAGAGTGACGAAGCACAAAACCACGCCAAAGAAGTGTACGACTACATCAAGGAGCGAGAGATTGACGACATAGCCACCTACGACCACGAATCAGTGATGGAACTTGCCAGCGACTTTGTTGGCGACCATATCGTACCGGAGGGTGTAGATGAGGAGTATGGAAACTCTGACGAGTATGTCGATCTGCTCGACTGGTGGTGCGAGATATTCTCCTACAACATAGCGGAGTTGGCAATGTGCCACTACTTCCAGACACACAAACATCTTGTAGACAGATAACCGGGCGGTGAGCATTTGCTTACCGCTCTTTTAATAACCTTTTAACACAAAATCATTATGGCAAATCAAATGGTAATGACTGCTCCTACGCAGTTCAATTTCTCGGTGAACAACATCGAAACAATGAGTCTCGACACACTGCGTCGTACTCACAAGGAAAACGACATCTACGGTCAGCCCGTCAAGGGTATCTACCACTACGAGGTTATCCAGCGTATGGCCGATCTCTGCGAGAAGCACAACCTGAACTACGAGGTCGAGGAGATCTTCGCGGCACAAAACAAAAACAAGAATCAGCCCGGCGTGGTGGTACTGCCACAAGTAGAGCGTGAGTTTGGTGTGCAGGCTGTCGAGGCACATATCCTGCGCCGCATCTACACAACAATTCGCATCAACGACTGGGAGACCGACGAACTCACCACAACACTTGTCGTGGCATTCCATCAGGATGGCATTCAGGCGGCCATCGGTCCCTGCGTGAAGATATGCCACAACCAGTGTATCCTCTCCCCGGAGCGCAGCGTGGCGAACTATGGTCGTGATAAGGTAACGACGGAGGAGCTCTTCACTCGTGTGGATGAGTGGCTCTCGAACTTCCACACCAATATGACCGAGGACCGTGAGCGTATCAAGCGACTCAAGTCAAAGACCGTATCGCCTACGGAGTTGTATGCCTTTATTGGTCTTTTGACCGCTATCCGTGTATCACACGACAGCGCCGACAAGCGACTCTCCTCGCAGGTGGATACCTATCCTCTGAATCAGGGACAAATATCGATATTTACCGAAGACCTTCTGAAACTTAACCTCGAGAAGGGTAAGATTACACTCTGGGACATCTACAATGTGGCAACTGAACTCTATAAGCCAGGGCGCACAGACATCCCTGCGATGATTCCGCAGAATGGAGCGCTGGCGGAGTTGCTACTTTCAGAAAACATAGCAACAGCATAATATGACACGCATCAAAGGACAACTTACGACAGCCGACTATCTTCCCATAGCCGAGTTTCATAAACTGATACGGGGCTTGGAGAGTGATGGCAACTATATGTGGGCCACATACTGCTGGCTCTCTTTCTGTACAGCCTTTCGATGCTCGGATGTGCGTACTCTACGCTGGCGTGATGTGCTGAATCGCTCGGAACTTACCCGCATCGAGCAGAAAACAAAGAAGAGCCGTATGGTCAAGTTCAGCGATGATGTGCGACAGAAGACTCAGCAACTGTACGAGCTGTCGGGTTGTCCTGATGTGGATAGTCTGATACTATATAACCCACGAACAGGAGAGCCCTACACGATAGTTCACATCAACCGCCAGCTCAAGGTCTTCAAGACAAAGTACCGAATGAAGATTCGAGCATTCTCAACACACACCTTCCGCAAGACATTCGGCAGGTATGTCTACGAACTTATGAAACGCTCCCCGGAGGCTCTGGTGCTGCTGAACCAGATATTCAAGCACTCGACCATAGAGACCACAAGGCGTTACATCGGATTGGCACAGGAGGACATCGACAAGGTCTTTATGTCAATCCATATATAATTTTTCTGCCGGGCAGTCATCCTTCGGGGTGCTGCTCGGCTACTCTTTAACTACAAGACTTCAACATTATGAGCATACAGATTGGAAAACTACTCGCGAACGGCACTGTTCGACATACCAAAGTAACAAATGAGGAGCTCTCGGAGAGGTTTGTCAGAGTCCTCAAACGCTTCTATCCCAACGACCAGCGTGTAGATGCACTGCTTGAGTTGGGCGACATTCATCGCTTGGGTCCTTCGCCTTATGGCAGATGGACCGACTGCCGAGATGAGATACACTGCTTTGGGGCTATCCGTGATGGTCGCAGGGATAACACGCACCTGCCTCGCACGGCAGATAGCGTGGAGGTATTTCGCTCTTTTGCCGATGACTGTTTTCTCTTTGCCGAGGGTAAGTGGTACTACCTCGCTATGGAAGAGCAAATACCTTTAGAAGAATACGACTTCAAGCCCAATAAAAACACCATCTGCAACCTTACTATATTCCGCAATAGACAAGCATCCCTCTGCCCAGCGCCACGAATGAATAGTTGGCAGGAGATTGAGGAGTATGCCGAGCGAGAGGGCGAGATACTCTACATCTTCCGTGGTCGCAGACTGGTAAGAATAATTAAGCCATCAACATTTAACGAGGAGAAGAAATATGTATAAGAGCATTAAAGTAGCATTGGAATATCTGCCCGAGGAGTTTGTAACACAAGAGATGGTCAACGAGGCAGTAAAGTGTAAGGATGTCGAGGTCTTATCATATATCCCTCAGCGATTCCTAAACACACAACTTATAGAACAAGTAATTGCCAACTGCGACAACTGTTGGCATAGCTTCAAACTAAAACATATCCCCGAGGAGTGTCGCACAGAGAGCGTATGTGCCTACGCAGTAAAGAAGAGTTGGCGCAACATCTATGCTGTACCTACCCACATTATGACACGAGAGATGGCTCTTAAGGTGGTGCAGAATTGTGCCGGCGACCTCGATATCCTCTCGGCAATCCCTGCCCATATCTGGGATAATGAGTTGGCGATAGAGGCTATGGTGTCGCTCATAGGAAATGTACATCGTATTGGAGACTACACCAATGCCATAATGCGTGTGGAGATAGTGCTCGGCTATCTACCTGCATCGCTTAAGACACAGGAACTGTTTACTGCTATGCTCCAGCGCGAGGCTCTAGATGTGCTCTGTATAGACCGAGTAACACCCACTAAATTCAAGAACAAACTCTATTACCAGTATCTTGCTAAACGAGACCTCTCGATGGTGCCTCACAAGTATATCTCATACGAGGTGCTCTATGCTGCAGTATTTTCGGAGCATAACAATAAGGTTCATAACGAATATGTATTGGGACACTATCTGCATCTCCTTGATGACCGCCTTGCTGACCAGTTGGTACGTAGGTATGCTTATGTGTTCAAGACATTGCCCGATAAGTTCCGCACAGCGAAGAGACTTGTGTTGGCGTTAGACAGTAGCTCACGAGATAGCTACACCTTAATCAATACGGAGGATAGCAAAGATAGCAGACTGCTAACAGTAGAGGTTTGTAAGGCCTTTGTTCGTCGTGGTGGCTCGTGCCCTACATTCCCGCAGAAGGTATGGACTCGCAAGTTTGTGGAGTACTGTGAGGAGAACTGCAAGTCGTACCAATGGTTTGAGCAGATGCCGACAGTGTTCCAGACACCGAAGAATACACAAGCGGCATTCGACTACAACAGCTACAACATTCGCTATTTCTTAAAGCGTTTCATCACTCCCGCCATGGCGAAGTCGGTGTACCGTGAGAACTACTACAATTGCTGGGTGCCGAAGCACTTTATCTCCGAGTTTGTCAAGCAGACAGGACTCTCGGAGAAGTTCTACGGCGGTGAGCGTCCGCTGCTCACCCTCAAAAACAACCACGAGGATTACACCTACTGCAAGATTGGCAATACATACATTGGTTTCTACTATACGGATAAGTATAACCCAAATACTGCACGCCTGATTATGACCCGTGCGGAGTCACGCTACTGCAAGCCTTCACGAGTCTTCGAGTGCAGTGTGAGTACCTTCCACCGTACTTGGCTCGAAAAGATTGTGGCGGAGAATGATCCTCTCTTCGAGAAGCCGAAGGTAGATAAGTCACTGCGTGCTGTGCAGGCATTAGGCTACTATGGCGTAGAGAAAATCAAGGACATCAAGCGTACAGAGATTTTCCGCAACACCTTCCTCGGTGAGACAATCGGCTACTGCGCACGCCGCAGAGACCTCACATATCACAGCGACAACTGCGCGACACTCCTCGAAGGAATGCGCTACAAGATTAAGGGTATGACTGTGCCAGATGACCTTGGCGAAGAGCCTGTATCCTACACGGCAGATGAGTTGCATAAGAAGTTCGGTTTCTGCTATGCCGGTATGACCGCCTTTGCTGAGGATTACAGCCTCGATATGAGCAAGACATATACCGTGCAGCAGATGCGCCAGATAGTCCGTGAGGTCGGACCAAAGCCTTCGCTTACAAACTACAAACGAGAACTCAAAAAGATTAAAGTGATATAATATGAAGACAAAGAAAATATATCTACTATACCGTGGCGATGCGTGGCTCAGCACGCTGTCGCTCTCGCTTATCGCACCGTTTTCGACTTTCGAGAAGGCTGTTGACTACCTCCGTAAAAAGAGGCGCGAGTATCGCCTCGGGGAAGATGCGATTGCTCAATTTGAGAGTATCCGCCAGACACAAGGACTCGAAGAAAACTTCTACTGCGAGGAGTTGGAGGTGAACCCCGAACCCGAAGCAGATGAGTTCTACGACCGCATCTTCAAGTATGGTCAGTCCCAACTCTCTCGTGGAGAGTTAGAGTCGCTACCGGTGCCGTTCTGTACCAAGGATGTAACAGACGAGCAGATGGAGGAGATTGTTCGTCAGACGGAGTTAGATACCCGTGAGCGACTTCGCCTCGATGAAGAGGAACAAATAGATATGGGAAATGACCGCCACAGTGAGGTGTGGTGGGAGGAGATGGAGGCCGCCGTATGTAGACATAATGTCCCGTACTACGAGGACATAGACGAAGAATAATTGTTCATCACACGCCATAATGATGACCGACCGTCACGGTTTTACAAACGCCGTGGCGGTCATTTATTTTACTTTTTTGAGGTGATTTCTTCACCCCAAGAGAGTTTTCTACACCTACTCTTAAACAACAAACATAACAGCATATGACAAAGAAAATCAGTTGGCAGGAGGTAAACGCCCTGCGTAAAGAATTGCAGGAGGAGATTGTATCGCTCCTCAAAGAGAGAAATATTACCGAACTACCGCTTGAGTTTGACGAAGACTCCCAGTCTCCAACCTATGTTGTGGACTACTGCGGACGCCACGATGCGTGGTATGAGAAGCAAGTTACCGCCGTAGGCATCTGCGAGGATGGTGATTGGTACTTGAAGGTCTACGACAATCAGGAAGACGAGCACTCGACAATCTATGCTAGCGAGACAACACTCGCAACGAACAACATCGACTGGCTCGTCAGCATCCGTGACAACATCTGTGAAATCCTTAAAATCGAATAGTATGGCAGCATCGAAAACAATCTACCTGACCGTGCGCGTGGATATCTTCAACCCCAATGTGGAGGAGATAACCGATGACGAAGCACAGGATGTAGTCAGCAACCTTGACTATGAGTTTCAGAACTACAAAGACTACGAAATGCAGACCGAGATCTGCGGAATTAACGACTAAAATAAGACAATAATATGAGAAAATTCAAGAATGGGCAGCGAGTCTATTGGAATGACCCTGCCGGTCAGACATCGGGCGAATATACAGTCCTCGATGCACACGAAGAGAAGTACCATAACTACACTGACGAGGATGTAGAGGATTACGATGACCGCATCATTCTCATTGGCAATGGCCATAGCGAAGCAGAGGTAAACGCTGAGGAGTTGGATCTTCTTTGTCCGCTATCTCCCGAGGAGATTCACAAGGTGCAGGCAATGCAGGATGCTATGCAGGACCTGCGACAGGATATGCTCAATATGATGAGGGAGACAGTATCGAAGTACGATGAGCAGAGATTGGAGCACCCTGACGGACACTCATTCACATTCCACGACGAGGATGGTGATAAGTGTGAGGTTGTGGCACTCGAAATAATCGAGGGCGAACTGACAGCACACTTGGAGTACGAGAATATTGGCGTAGAGCGTAATGTCAAGGCTTGCTTCGTAGATGTTTTCGTGCTCTACGAGATTATGGTACAAATGATAGATGAGTAGCGATGGAGAAGATGAGTGCATTACAACAGAAGATGGAGGACTCGTTTGTAGAGTTCTGCGAGGAGCACGGCCACGAACCACGCTACGCTAATTGTGAGATTGAGTGGCAAGATGACCACGACACCTGCGATGCTGTCTTCAAACTATCGTGCGATGTGGATGAGTGCGAGGATGACAAGATATTCTACTACTGTAACTCCGTGCGAGACCTTCAAGCGATGACAGAGAAGGGCACGGATGACTTTGTAATAACCGATATTCACTCATTTGAAGACAACCTGCTTTAATTATGCTACAACAGAGACTTTACGACCTATCTGCAGAGTATGTCAATACGCTCAAAGCTCTGCCACACCGACCTGATGGTTGGCTGCCACACATTGTCTATGTCGAGGAAGAGGGCGACTATCCCGTATTCACTCGCTACCGTATGACGGAATTTAGAAGCGACGGCAGTTGTACGCTCGTCAACGATGGACTTGGCTATACAGTTCTTGATGAAGTCCGTCTTGTTATCTTGAGCATCTATGTATTCAGCCATACCTTTAGGTGCTCTGAATGTATAGAGTTTGCTATCGGTACTAGGTCTTCCTGCACCTTCACGTTTTCCTCCTCTTGAACCTTTTTTCGTTGAATTATCCATGGTCTTCATATTCTTTGGTGCAAAATTATGAAGTTATTTTGATTTCCGTATTACATATTCAAAGAAAAGTATTTCTAAATGCTGAAAAAGCAATGATTTTATACTGAAACGTTGCTGAAATCATGCTGTAGTGCTTCATCGAGCATTCAGCAAAGCGGTATATTGTTCTCTTTTAAAGTATTGTCGAAATTATAATTATTAAATTAAAAAAATAGCAATAGCATTAGCTAAGTATTCTTGGAAAACTATAATGCAAACGTCTATTATATATGATGTTATGATTTCATTTGCATCGTTTTAATACGATATTAAAATGTAGCAAATGAAATTAAAGAACGAAATTTGCTTTGTGAAATATTATTCTGATTAAAGAGAAAAAAGTTATTAGAGCATTTCCTGGCAAGCATCTTAAACAATACCGATTTATTGCAAATATTTCGGTATTATTCTATTATAAAATTGATATTTACTTAAATAATATACGATTTAATCACTTATTATACAGATGTTTTGGTTATATCAAAATTAAAACATATCTTTGTACCGAATTATTGCAAATATTTCGGTATATGGACTCAAATAAACAGCAACAAATAAAAGCTACCATCCTCAAACGGATAGAAGAAGGAGCTGCGCATAGCGTCTTCTTTATTGGTGACTTTACGAACCTTGGTTCTGCAGAGACCGTCCGTAAAGCTCTTAAAGAAGCTTCGGATATGGGATTGGTGGAACATATAGCACATGGTATTTACGCAAAGCCTATGATTTCACGCTTTGGTAAAGTCCCTGTGCCATTGGAAGCTGTTGCTATGGAAATAGCAGCCAGAGACAACGTCCAGATTTTACCAACAGGATTGACGGCGGCCAATATACTTGGAGTATCTACACAAATTCCACTTACCGTTTCATTCATTACAACTGGATCGTCTCGTGTTATTAATGTAGGTAATAGAAAAATAGGGTTCCGTCATGCAGCTCCTCGTAATTTCAATTATGAAGGACCTACTATACCTCTGATTGTTCAGGCCTTTCGTGAATTAACAGAGCAAAATATCAGAGCCCAGGAAATATCAGCAGTCTCAAAATATCTTGATAAAGCGCCTGATAAAAGCATACTAGCAAAAGATATACTTAATGCCCCTATGTGGATCCAGAACATCATTAAACCACTCATCAAGAAATACGAAAAATAATGGCACACTGGCAACAATATAACATCGAAGAACGTCTACAACTTCTAGACATCGCAAGTGCAGAAAAGAATCTACCCAAACTGGCTATTGAAAAAGACTGGTGGGTAACGATGGTACTAAAGGCACTTTCTCAGACACAATATTCAAACCTTTTTAGCTTTAAGGGTGGCACAAGCTTAAGCAAGGGTTGGTCGTTAATCGAACGCTTCAGCGAAGATGTTGATATCGCTATAAAGCGTGATGGACGATTTGCCATTACTGGAACATCAAATACTCAGCTTGCAAAAGCAAGACGCACAGCCCGTCACTATGTTGTAAGAGAATTACCAGCTGAATTAGAAGATATACTACGGAGCTTTGGAGTTTCTGATTTTAACATTGAGCCTGAGATTTCAAAGCACCATGGCGATGAAGAATACGAGCTGCGTGCAGACACCCACCCTTCTGTTATTTATGTAAATTACAAGTCCATACTCCCAGAGATGTCAGAATATCTTCTGCCGAGAGTCAAGATTGAAATCAGTTGTCTGTCTATGGACGAACCTGTCGAAAAGAAATTGATACGCTCGTTTATATCTGAAATAATTCCAGAAGGTGATGATACAACCGTTTTATTCAACACTGTAGTTCCCACACGTACATTCCTTGAGAAAATCTTCCTTCTGCATGAAGAGTTTCAAAAAGAGAAACCACGAAGCATTCGCATGTCAAGACACTTATATGACATTGAACGCATAATGGATACAGAATTCGGCAAAGAGGCATTATGTAATTTGGATCTATACAATGAGATAATAACCCATCGTAGCATATTCAACAAACTCCCTAATATTGACTATTCTACACATGCGGCATCTTCTGTAAATTTCATACCGCCTATGTCTGTTATTGATGATTGGAAGGATGACTATCAATCATTATCAAACACATTCATATATGCTGATGCTAAGAAAACAACTTTCGAAGAGCTACTGAAGAGCATGGAAGAATTGACAAGCCGTATAAGAAAACTTAGCATTGATAGCGCAAACTAAATTCCATTCTGGTAAAAAAGAAAAATATTACCAGTTTGAGACATATAGATTCCGAAGAAATGACACATCAACCATTTCTTCGGAATTTATATTTTCGGATTGTAGTAAGAAAGAAAATCAAACTGTACCAGTCCAGTCTATTTGTTATATATCCAAACTGCACTAAACTGATAAAATTGTACCTCAATGCATCTTTCCTGAAGAAAATTTTAAAAAAAAATCAGTTTATATTGGGTCTAAAAAACGCACAAACGGAAACAAGCTGAATTGTCGAAAAGACATGAAAATGTTTACCGAAAATTTCAAAAACATGTTGTTTTGGGTTGTTTCCGTGGCACACGAAAGTAGTTATGATTATTTCTTTTTTAACCAGAAGCATAAATTATTGGATTATAGAGCAATAGAGATATATTATGAATAATGCGATTTTTTTTGGCACACAATTTGGCACATGATGAATGTACAAATGTCACACGTGATCCTAAGCGTGAGCATAAATAGCTAATATACAACATACTACATAAATCTCTAAATCGTAATTTTGGAAAATATATATAGTTCTGTATTGAGGAAGTGGTCTACATGTGTGCCATGAGACTCAAAGCAAGGGGCATATATGGCACATACTCTGGCACACGTGTGCCAAATTCTGAGAAATATGTGCCAAACGAAAATTGTATCTTGCTGAAACATAAGATTTTTCCTAATTCCGTTTTCTTATATTGGAAAATTTAGGTAATATTGCATCGGCAAATAGCAATCGGTTAATGCATTGACAATCAACACATTATCAAATTTAATACAAATCTATAACTTTAAGTTCAAACGACCTGCTAACTCGTTGAATAACAATTAAATATGTTAGTTTTACAATTAGAGTAAGTAAAGTGCAAAAATTCAATTTTGTCCCTCGTTTGTGCCCCAGGAACTCGAGGGACGTATTTTTTTGTCCCTTTTTTGTCCCTCGGGCACTTCGGGGGACAAAAATGCCTATTTTTGAGGTTAAAAGTGATGAAATACAAATATCTACAAAAATGGATTAATTAAACAGCTCGCTCAAAACCAAATATATTTGTATTTCGTATTATTTTATTTGCAAAATCTTTGTCCCTCGATAATATATTCGGAATTTTCCCACCCAATATTTTATCGGTGGTAAATTATAAGAAATGTTTCTACTATTTATATTCTAATTTTATTGATTTCTGATTGAATTCTATCTAAATACATCGACGCATGCGCTCCGTCCATCTGTGTATGATGAAATTGGAACGAAACAGTAAGTGTTGTTTTGAATAAATGGCGTTTGTATTTACCCCAAATCATAAAAGGATTGTTGAATATCCCGCTATACATACCTACTGCACCATCTATTTCGTATTTAGCCAATGCAGATGTGCCAATCACCATACTCTCATGAAGATCGTGATTAATGCAACTATCCGCGACCTGAGTGGTCAGATGTATATAATGTTGATTAAATTCAAACAAATCATCAGTAAATGGAATATCGCACGAACTCACTTCACCATCTCTGTTAGCAACGATGGTGTTAACGGCAATGGTGTCATATTGCATCAACTTGTCTCCTACAGGCAATAAATAAAATTCTTTTATTTTATTAGCAGCCCGCCCAATGCAATAACACATCAGCATATTGAATTTCAGTCTTTTCTTTCTGCTGATTTTTACAAGATTTGATACGTCAAGTGTTTTGAAGAATGTCACCATCGGCATGGGTGCATTCATCCACATTTCAAAGGCATATGCCCGACTTGTTTCCTTGGGATTAACAACTCTCATACTTTTACAGATTTAAATTCAAATTGCAAAAGTATAGGAATGCATTATTTGAAAATAGAACAAACGAGACATTCAGACGGGTATGGTAAACAAATCAGAATAAGGTTCTGATATTTTTAGCAATGATTGTGGCGTATATCCTGATAACCTTTTGAATTCCCGTATGTAATGAGATTGGTCGGCATAACCGCTTGCATAAGCTATTTGTGCGTGATTGATGTCATTCTTTTTCTGATGCAATAGTGCCAAAGCCTTTTGTAAACGGATAATGCGAATGTACTCCTTTGGATTCATACCAACCAATGTATTGAACTCTCGCTCAAACTGTTTCTTACTCAAACAACTACTGGAGGACAATTCCTCGACAGTGTTGTGAGTATGTACGCAGATTTCTTTGATTGCCGCATAAATACGTTTAATCCCGTAATCAGTATGGTCAAAATTACATGCCAGTCGAGCCAACAACCATTCTTCTATCCTGTTTACACATTCATTGTTGTCTTCACATTCAAAAACCTGTTCGGCTAACCCATTCAATCCTCTGTCTTCAATATCATAACCCGAGATTTCCTGATTGTAAAAAAGTGATGCCGGTGAATGAAGAAACATATTCATCGTATGTGGATAGAATACGACAACAATCATTTCTATTTTCCCATTGGCACACAGATGTGAAGAGAAATTAACCTGTCCGCTGATGGTCAATTTATTCTGTACCGTATCCAACTCAGGAATATACAACGGTTCTTTTTTGTGAAAAATGATTTGAGGACAGCCAATAGGAAAGGTATAGGTATTCAAAGATTGGTCGCTTTTGAACACCCAATAATACCTGACGTAAGACCGTAACAGCTCACATGGTTTGTAAAACTTAAAATTCTCTTGAACCATATTGCAAAATTACAAAGAAGTCGTGACAATAAGCATTCTATGGACGAATTATTACGACCTTGAACTTACAGTCAAATAAAACTTTGAAAATTTCTACTTTTCTCTTGACTCGTACCCAAGGGCATACACTAACTTTGCCACAGATTTCGAAATCAGACTAAAAATCGTGCGATTATGAGAGGAAAAACAAAGTTAAAAATCGGAGAGTTCTCACAGATGATGCAAGTGACCGTGAAGACCTTGCGCCACTACGAACAAAAAGGGTTGTTATTTCCCTGCAAAGTGGACGAGTGGACTGGCTACCGCTATTACAGCGTTGAGCAGATGCAACGGCTCAACACTATCCGCCAATTGCAAAGTCTCGGTTTCTCGCTTGACGAAATCAAGGAATTGTACGAAGAAGGAGCACACGCCCCAAGTGTCGAGCAACTGAACGAGAAGATAGAGAAGACGGAGCGACAGCTGCAATTATTGGTGGCACGACGCAGTCAGTTGGTCAACTGGGTGAATGCTCACAAAAAAATTAAAACAATGGATAAATCAAAATTCAGTATTCAATCTTTGCCCGAAATTATCGTAGCAAGCCATCGTGAAGTAATTTCTGACTATGCCGCCCTCGGACCATTATGTGTAAAGAAAATAGGTCCAGAAATGCAACGCCTCGGTTGTAAGTGCCCGGCTCCAGGCTATTGTTTCACCATTGAGCACAATAAGGAGTATCGTCCCACCGAAATTGATATCGAGTATTGCGAACAGGTGGAAGAGATGAGCACAGACAATACCATAATACAATTCAAGCATCTTGATGCTGTTCCCAAAGCACTCTGCATGAAACATGTCGGTCCTTATGAACGCTTCCACGAATCATTCACCGAAGCATTTGCATACATGGAAGAACAAGGTTACAAGATGGCCGGACCTCTCCGCACTTCCTACATTGATGGCGCATGGAATAAGGAGGACCCTGAACAAAGGTTGTCGGTAATTCAGATTCCTATTGAGTAATATGGAGATAACCTATATCTATTATTGAATACCTAATAAAACAAAGAATACGGGGCTCATTTCTGAATCTCGTATTCTCCATTTGCACAAAATAATGGACATTGCCTGACACAATTAACCCCACTATACATCAATTATTTTTCTCAATGTTTAAGGCTGTTAATATAACATTTTTATCGACCTTATTTAAAGGCTTATTTACCAATTGTACAGCACACTTTCTCACCACATTCGCAATCGAACCACCAGATAGTTCTGACTGTGCTGCTGTGGCAATAATTTCTTCGGCATCATCACCGAGCCATTCCTTTGGAAGCATACTGCGCCAGAGTTCGGCACGGAGTTCTTCGGATGGCATCGGGAAGTAGATGATGGATTGGAAACGGCGTGAGAACGCTTCGTCAATATTGGATTTTAGGTTGGTGGCAAGAATCACCGTACCAGGAAAGTCCTCAATGCGTTGCAGAAGGTATGCGACCTCCTAATTGGCATGGCGGTCATTTGAGGTGTTAGTGGATGTTCGCTTACCGAAGAGTGCATCTGCCTCATCAAAGAAAAGTATCCAGTTGCGGTTTTCTGCAAGGTCAAAGACCTTTGCAAGATTCTTTTCTGTTTCTCCGATGTACTTCGAGACAATCATTGACAAGTCCACACGATAGACATCCATATTGTTCTTTTTGCCGAGCAAAGTCGCAGCAAGTGTCTTACCTGTTCCCGGAGGACCATAGAACAATGCACGGTAGCCGGGCTTGAGTATACGTTTCAAACCCCAGTCTTCCATAATGGTGTGCTGATGCTCAATCCAAGTGTTTATTTCTTCGAGTGCGTTGTGTGTCTGATAGTCCAGCACCATATCTTCCCACTCAAGAGGTGTGGTAATAAGTTTGGCCGGAAAACCGATGCTGTAATCAGGTTTGTATTCCCTATCAAGCAATACATGGCTCAAGAACTCTTCAGACACTCGTAACTGACCACTAAGGAATGGTTCTCCCTCGTTTGCGCCTTCCAATCGCAGAATATTCGAAGTATAGAACCAATAGTCGCGCTGGAACATTCGCACTACCTCGCATCTTTTGATTGGGTCATCGCCTGCGATAATGAATACCGCCGTCTCTCCTGTTGGCAAGAAACCTCCGTGAGACAGCCCTTTCCAACCACCGAATTGTGTAAATTGCCTGTCAAGAGCACCATTTTGAAGAAAGAAAGTGTCAAGAGCCTGTGGCTTTATATGCGGCATCAAAGCAAGCATCACAATAACCCTTTCCTCAAATGTTATATCGCTATGTTTGGTCGCCTCCTCCACCATTTACTTGAAGGAAGTCGTAACTGACCAACAGAAGCATTTTCGAAACCCTGTTGATGAAAATACACTCCTATAGTCACGTGTAGCACCGTCTCAAACCACTCTATATGCTCTCTCATAGTCTAAAGATTTTAGTAACTATTCGCTCTTGCTCCCATTACATCAGCCTCGTGTTCGAGAGCTGCATTATCATTGACCGGCATACCTCCGATTTCGGTTGTAGGCTCTACACGCCCTGCCATTTGCTGGGCTACGTGCCAAGCTTCGTGCGGCAAGTGGCGTTCCTGTCCCGGTGCAATATGTATGTCCGTACCTTGCGTGTAGGCGTGAGCCTGAACAGCAGCAGGCTTGCTTGAGCCATAATGCACCCTCACATCGTCCATAGAGAATCCCGACAAATCCTCTATACCTGCTTTCAAATTGTCCGGCATACCTATCAGATTCTTTTTCTGAACAGGAGCCTCGAATTTTCCTTGCATAGTATCCTCATCGTCTTCCATTCTCTGGATTGGTTGCTCGAATTTGCCTTGAATGGCTTCTTCGTCATCCTCCATCCGTTGGATCGGTTGTGCAAACTTGCCCTGTAAAGTATCTTCGTCATCTTCTACCCTCTGTATAGGGTGTTCCGACATCGCCTGAAGTATTCCGGCAGGACGGTTATCAACCATTTCCAATGCGCCCTCGCCACCACGCTTCTGCTGAATGGTGCGGGACGGCTGTTTTGTGTAAAGTCTTTCCGCTTCCATGAGTTATCTCTTTTATCGGTTAATACTATCAAAATCAAATTCTTCCTTATCTCGCCACGACACGCTTATCGGCCTGCGTCCTGCTATAAACAAGGCAAATGCGGCAGATAAAAGATCAGTTGAAACAATCTCCCGTTTAACTAATATTTCTACAGCCTGACGCAGAGTTTCAGCCCAAGAGTATTATACACCGGCAACAAGCATCAGCCAATCTTCAATGCCTAACCATGCACCAAACGACACCACATCAAATGACCATAGACCACTCCCACGAATGACGGACGATGCAGTTCGCTGTTATACAGATAGACGCTATCCTCAATCTCCTTGACCTTCGCAGTTGCAGTATCGCCACTCGGCAGTTTGAATACCACGCTGAAGTGGAACTGCACGGGAGATGCCCAGTTGTTGGTGTTTGCAAACATTTCAATAATTCAATTAGATAGGTTTAACTCCTTCGTGAGCAAGAGTCAATGTCTCCATTGCCACGCTGTTGCCTTCGGCCTTGAAGCCCTCGACTTGCATCTTCTTAGGCCAAGCATTTACTGCCTGCCAGCTCTGAACAGGATTGCCTGACTCATCAAGCAATTTAATGGTTACTGTCTCACGCTGGATGGTATTCATCTTAACCTTCCCGATGTAGTCCCACATCTTCTTGTCACTAACGAAGATACCCTTCTTGAGAGTGATATCGCTGGTCTTGCGCAGACCGGGTTGCTTATTCTTCGTGAACTCAGGCGAATCGCCTGCACGATACTCGATTACGTCAAATTCGGTCTCAAGTCCTGAAACCTCTTTGCAAGAGATAACTCCTACATTACTGATTTCCACGCTAAAGTGAAATTCAGGAACCGGCCATGTACTTTGGCTCTGGGTTGCGCCAGTCTCTGCCATAATATTTCGGTTTTAATATGTTTGCATAAATTATTAAATAAGTTCAAAACCGAGGGGAATTTTGACTAGCCCTGGTTTCTGTCAATTCATAGGTCATCCCATCCGTGCTTTGCCCATAAAACCTCATGTATCGTCTTCTCGAAAAGTTCGCACAAATTACATGTTATAATAGAATCCTGTTTTTCCGAATCCAAAAGATCGTCCCAAAGAATAGGTATGTCATTGCCGCACCAGGGGCATTCGAAGTGATAATAGTCCCATTCCTCATATTCAAAGTTCTCGTCATTATCTATATTCCCCTTTTGACTAAGATGTACTATTTTACTTTTAGTTGAACCTTCCTTGAATGATACATACATTTTACCTGTACAACGCTCATCAGACAAATTTTTATTCGCATAAAGGTTCACAGTAGCATTACCGACTCCTCCATGTGGATATGCAAAACAAAAACGCTCATCATCAAAAGAGAAATAGATTTTCCAAGCAGAATTGCTCTTAATCTCAATTGGTATAATAGAAGGGCCTTGTTTAAGTTCTATAGAGTACTCCTCTTCGTTAATTTTTGTAAGATTCACATCATCAGCAAACACCACTTCTGCTTGAATGTTATCAGTTTCTTCATCACTACATCCACTAAATGTAATACTGCAAGCAAGCATTGAAACAAACAATGCCACTGCTTTTAAAGATATTAAATTATTCATCTTAAAACAAATAATATTTAATACTAGGCCACGAAAAAACTATCCATAATGATGGATGTCGCTATTTTAAATTGTACATTTTCTTTAAAATCTTTTCATACGGAATATCGAGTTCGCACCACGGACATGTTACACAACCATCTTTATAAACATCAAAAATATGAATGGTAATGGGATTGCCGCATTCGAAACAACTGAAGGTGGTATAGAAATCAGCATATAAGTCATCAAATTCATCGTTCTTGTCATTATCTATATTTCCCTTTTGACTAAGATGTACTATTTTACTTTTAGTAGAACCTTCTGGGAATACAACATGCATTTTACCTGTGCAACGCTCATCAGACGAATTTTTATTCACACAAAGGTGCACAGTAGCATTACCCTTTCCTTTATTTGGATATGCAAAACAAAATGTATTATCATTTTCAAACAAGAAAGAAATTTCCCACTCAGAATTGCTTTTTATCTCGAATGGTATAATAGAATACCCTTGTTCAAGTTCTATAGAGAACTCCCCTTGGTTGATTATTGTCAGATTCACATCATCAGCAAATACCACTTCTGCTTGAATGCTATCACTATCTTCATCACTACATCCACTAAATGTAACGCTGCAAGCAAGCATTGAAACAAACAATGCTATTGCTTTTAAAGATATTAAATTCTTCATCTTATGATTTATACTATTTGAAATTACCAGTCTTTCGCAGATTCTCGATAGCTTCCTCCACTTTTCGCAGGGCTTCTAAAGCCGCCTCTGATTGCCCTCTATTAATAGAATAGGAGTATCCACAATCCGGACATAATATCTCATCACCGAACAATAGCTGCCGAAGTTCGACGGGAATGAAACCCTTGCAAACAGGGCAATATATGCCTGGAACCGGTGTTTCAGAATTATCGTCATTATCAATATTACCCTTTTGACTTAGTTGTACTATTTGACTTTTGCTTAAATCCTTTGGGAATAAGATGTACATTTTACCTGTACAACGCTCATCATACGAATTATTAAAAACACAAAGGTTCACAGTCGCATCACCTACTCCTTCATTAGGATATGTCAGACAAAAATATCTTTCATCATCAAAAGAGAAATAGATTTCCCACTCAGAATTGCTCCTGATCTCAAATGGAATATTAGTTCCCAGTTGCTCTAGTTCCATAGAGGACTCCCATTGATCTATTTTTGTTAGGTTCACATCACTTGGAAATACCACTTCTGCTTGAATAGCATTAAACTCATCACCTTCTTCTTCATCACTACATCCACTAAATGTAATACTGCAAGCAAGCATTGAAACAAACAATGCCACTGCTTTTAAAGATATTAAATTCTTCATATAAAAACTGTTATTATTGATTTATACTACTTGATTTTACTCCCTTGCGAACTCAAACGAAACCAATGTCTTAGTTCCCTTATTCAAGACACTCTGCATCGCGCTTCCACCATATTGAAGTTTCTCGTTGTGCGGTACATTGCGACTCATGATTCTTCTACCGTCGTTAGTGAAGCCAGCTAAGTTACATGCACCTGAACACTCAAACTTATAAGTCTTGGACTCATCAATTGCAGGAACAGGACTTTTAGGTGTTGCCTTAACAGTACAGAAGAAGCGAACAGGCAATGTTTTCATATAGTCTGTGCTGTATGTCTGCTCAAACGACCAGCCATCAATCTGAATCTCTTCCGTCGTCTTCGCAGCATCATAACCATATGTCACTGTGATGTCATAGAAATGCAAATAATCTTCAGAAACACTAAGGTTGTACATCGCTTTGACATCTCTCAAAGCATTAGGGTTAACAATCTCTTCATTTTCATCACCGCATGATACAAAGAAAAGTGCTGATATCATTATTGACATCGACACAAACAACTTTGTAAAAATTGATTTTATCATAATATATATGTTTCTTTAAAATGCACTTAATACCAGGCTACGGAACCATAACTTTCCAAATTTCAAATCTTGTAGCCCTCTCAAAAACTATTTACAATGATGGATGACGCTATTTTAAATTGTACATTCTCATAAGAATATCTTCATACGTCATCTCTTCTTCGCAGTACGGACATGTTACAATAGAATCAGCTTTATCCTCATTAAAAATGTCGTCCAAAAGAACAGTGATGGGATTATTGCATAAGGGGCAACGGAAGGTGTAATAATAATAAGAGTTAATCAGGTCATCAATTTCATCATTCTCATCATTATCTATATTTCCCTTTTGGCTAAGATGTACTATTTTACTTTTAGTTGAACCATCCGCGAATACAATATGCATTTTGCCTGTGCAACGCTCATCAGACAAATTCTTTTTCACACAAAGGTCCACAGTAGCATTACCGGCTCCTTCATATGGATATGCAAAACAAAAACGTTCATCATCAAAAGATAAATAGATTTTCCACGCAGAATTGCTCTTAATCTCAAATGGTATAATAGAAGTTCCTTGTTTAAGTTCTACAGAGAACTCCTCTTGGTTGATTTTTGTCGGATTTACATTATCAGGAAATACCACTTCTGCTTGAATGCTATCACTATCTTCATCACTACATCCACTAAATGTAACGCTGAAAGCAAGCATTGAAACAAACAATGCTATTGCTTTTAAAGATATTAATTCTTCATACCGCTTTGATTAATTTGATTAAAAATATTCATTCATACTCTCTTTATACATGTTACCGTAGTATTCTACATTATATACAGTCGCATGTGAGCCGACAGTGCTTCGTGCCAGTTCATAATAAAGGTCTCGCAAAATTATATCTGGATTTGAATCTACAGTCTCTTGAAACCCTCTTGTGAATCCGTTTGACAGCCATATTCCCATATCAGGGTCTCGCATATCGGCTTTTGAGGTCTCGACAGCATTGGCTGCCGTTATAAATAAAACACCCGGAATACCTTCACACGCCTCACCAATTGAACCGCTATAACAAGCATCCATCGACCAAAGCATTTTCCGGTATGTCATAGATTGGATTAAATCGGCAATCTGGTATCCATGCACAACCTCATCGCTTCCCCACGCAAGTCTGTTCTTTGATCCATGACCACACCAAAAGACCACTACATTGTCGTGTTCATCAGGAGTAATGACTTCGGGATGTTTTTCCGACTTCTGCCCTGTCAAAATGGGTTTCAAATCCGAGATTTTTATATCCCCAATCTTGTAGTCTACAACAGCCCCCTCATAAACATTCTCTCCATTCGGTCTTACCCTGACCACACCGGGGTATATATTGCGGGAATCATAGGCAATGTTATCTGCAATTATCAGTATTATATGGTCATCGTCATATCCGTGTCGCTTTAACAACTGATACATAGCCAGAGCGTCAGCCTGATGTCTATAATATGCCCATTTATCAGACGTACCGATTACCACAGCCCAGTTTTCCCCTGAATATTCAGGATATTTTCGGTCTTCTTAACTACTGCTGAATTGTTGGTATTTCTGTTGCTGCACATCCCATGCTTGCAAAGTCGATGTTGTACGCTGCCCACCGTCGGCAGACAGATACTCTAAAGTAAAGTATTGCCCATCTCTCAATATCCAATGCGAGTAAGTAGTATTCAGTACACTTGAGTGATGCCTTTCGTCAAAAGTCCAGTCTCCGGTTACACCTGAAACATCAGGTCTGCCTCCTGCCTGCAACATTACGAAAGTGTCGTGCATATCAGCCGGCAACCAACTTCTATTCCACGTTTCACGCCCTTGGACAAGTTCAAGAATGCCATTGTCAGGGTCTTCTGCATCAATACTCAATGCGAGCGTAAGCAATGATATGGCATCAAATAAATGAGCCTCTCCGTTTGACGGCTCACAACCAAATTTTACATTGTATGCAGTACTGAAGCCACTAGACGGGGATGCACACGGGGAGAGTCCTTCGTAAGTTAAATTCTCTAACCGACCTGAAAGATTGGGCGAATTCATTATATCGGAGCATAACACCAAAGGGAATTTGAAATTCTTTGATTTTTCCTTTAACGCACCAATCTCCTCGTCAAATGCTATTGCAAATCTTTCTTGAGAGAGGGCTAGAAGAAGATGGTCGCCATACTTGAAATTAGCTGCCACTGTATTTGCAGCAGATTTAATTTCATTCTCCGATGAGCAGATAAAAATATCCTTAACATTTATTCCCAACTCTTCTGCCTGATATGCAAACCAATCACTGAAACTTTTTCCATAATCATCGTCACTCGCAATCAGACTGACATTCCAACTCTCTGATAGTATGGCTTGGGATATCATAAGTTCACACTGGCTTATATCTGACTGGGTAAGATTCCAGATGTTATTCACATTGGCATAGATTCTTTGAACTTCGGCAGATGTTGCAATAGGCAGAATCAATGTCTTTCCACTCTTTGCACAAAGTTCGGCAGCCGTATGAGCTTTCTGTGAACTATACGGGCCAATTATAGCAACGAAAGAATCGTCATTAGAAATATTCTTAAGTTGCGTATCAATCTCAGGAGAGTTCTCATCAAACCATTGCAACGACAATTTTACCTCTTCAGACAATCCGGTTTGAGCCTCTGCTAGATTATCCAAAGCCCATTGGGCTGTTCTAGTCCACGCCCCTTGCCTCTCCTTCGGCATTACGACTGCTACTTTATATGTCTTGACTTTATGCCCTGTATGCTCCGCAGAAAAATCATCGTTACAGGCACACAGAATAAAAATCATCAGGGCAACAAATATTTTACTACCTGCTCTCATAATAACTCCCCTCCTTTTCTATTGCTTTCGCTTTATATCTGTCACACATCTTAGTCCAATAATCGGGGTCGGAATAATAATCACCCCAAGCTATCAGATTGTCAAAAAACGATTCACAAAACGCAATATAGACTATATCGTCGTCGGACAAATCAAAACTATAATGAGCCTGTAACTCATTACCGTTTATCCACTCATCCAAAAGAGAATGAACAACCTCTCTTATGTTGAAAATTACCGAGAAAGGGACTCGTGTACTATAATTGGAACAATCCACATCCATTCCGGCTATAAGGTTCATATTGAACTCTTCTTCTCTTGTAGCCTTATACATTCCACTGTTTGAACCTCCGGCAAGAGGGTAAATAAAAGAATTATAAGGAAGCCTGCTGACTATCTTATATCCCTCATCGGGCATTCCATAACCCGATTCGTCCTCAGCCAGATATATAACCTCTGCTTTATTTCCACCGACGGAAAACCCCTCAACGAAACCATTTACAGCATCTCCTAAATAGTTCTCAGACCGCATAGCGGCTATAACGCTTGCCGACTCCGCTTCACTCGCCATGCAGCCGGCTAAATATGAAATGCCATATCGATGTATCATAAACGAACTCACCCTGTTCGGTAAATTATCCACCTCGCTTTCAAATATAAGTATCGACTTGTTCTGTGGGAGTGTAATATCTTGTATCAAGGATTCATATTCATTCCCTGCTAAGACAAGCAGAGCATTTACCCCTGATAGTTCTTTATTTAGCCATGTACTCAATGCACTCCTCGCATCATCCATTGACGCCGGACTAATCATTGAAAGAGAGACATCGGCAGACTCATTTATATCCATAATTCCAGCCAGGATTTCATCATTATATCCATTGTCCCCGGCACCGCTTAAGCCCAATATAACTGTTATCTCAGGACGAGGCTCATCAAAATGCGATTTTTCGGAACATGCACAGCACATCCCGAAAAGTACTATCGATAATATTACAATTCTAATTCTCACATTTGATCTTCATTTCTTATATTATTCTTTTTGTAATCACGTACAGTTTGTATGTTTTCTTTTAAAGAAACTATCTGCATGATGCAAAATTACACAAAATCTCGCAATTGAACGCTAATTCGTCAAGAAAAAGCAGTTTAATCAGTGTTATATATTGAATTATTGTTCATTTAGTGATTAATAAAACAAGAGCCTTCTCTCAATTGCTTAAGGGAAGGCTCTTTAAATAACGGCTACGGGATATACAGCAATTGAAACTCTCTTTTTCTGCGGCGTTCGATGCTGGGAATAGGCTTGCCTTTGTAGCAACGGTACGAGATATACTCTTCGTAAAAATCCCTGTCGCCGGACTCGATTTTCTTGATAAGGTTACTCTTCGGGCGTTTACCATAACCGAGCAATCTGCTGTGACCAACATTGTAAGCCAATACAGTCAGAGTAGAGCAGTAAGCGACTTACCACCTCCGGTAGGGAATATTGCAAGCAACGATTTACCATCAACAGCAGCCTGCACAGACTTTTCTTGCAGTGGCTCACCCTCATATGTGCGAAATTGATCGTATCCAAAATACTGCCTTAAGTTATAATGAATATCGAGGTCTTGATCACAATAACTACAACCACGAAGGCATCTGGTGTGTCGCAATTGCCTAACTATATATTCGACATTGGGATAATTGCATAGCACCCATGCTGGTGTAATAGATCTTTGGTCTGTAGTGTCAATCAATGCTAAGGCATATGCTAATTCACAAGGGTGTTGAGCAATTATATTTTCAATATCTGCAAACTCACAGATCTTTCCTTGATATGTAGAGCGTATCAAATTCGCCAAATCATCAGCCTCTGACACATTCGCATTAACAAATTGGAGAAAACCCTCAAATTCAGCTATACCATACAATAGCGTAGCAAAGATACTCTTTTTATCTTCTGATAATGTACTCCATCGGGCGACTTCGTCCATTAACAGATCATGAGCCTTCTCACAGTCATTGACCGGATTATTAATCTGATCGCTAATCAATTTATCATCTTTCAATAGATGATGATATGGTTTTTCAGGAAACAGCAAAGGCGAAACATAAAGCGTATCGACCAATATCCATTGGTGGACGACATCCCCAAAAAGATATTTTGCATCATGGTGGATAATATTATGCCCACACACGAAATCCACATCTTTCAAATAATCCAACAGCTCCCTCTTATTGGCAGAGTGGAAAATAGCTCTATCACATCTAAGCGCACCAATATCATGAATGCGATAATCTTTCAAGCCAACCTCCACATCAATAAAGGCATAACGAGACGCATCGCGAAATATAGGCTTCTCCGGATTATCTACCGTATAGCTTATTGATTGTTTTATTCTATCCCAAAGAGACATAGATCAAATTTGAATATGCTTTGATTCTTTCTTTCAGTGCATCAATTCCTATTGAGTCAGTTTAGACGGTATTATCAGAACCTATATCTCCACATTCAATAATTTGTGGACTACGTAAATTGTGGAGGTTACTTCGGGAGGGACTTGTTGACTTTAGCACCGAGTTTGCGCAAATCTTCCGCGCGTTTAATCAGATTGCCGGTGCCGTCGGAGAGTTTTTTCATTGCTGCCCCATGCGCTTCGAGGGCTTGATTTAATTTTGTCTCAACCGCAGCCATATCCGTTAAAAATCCGGCGAATTTGTCATACATTTTGCCGGCCTCCTCTGCTATTTTAGTGGCATTCTTGGTTTGGTCATCATGCTGCCACATTTGTTGAATCAATTTCAATACCGAAAACAAATGAGTGGGCGAAATTATCAGAACGCGTTTATCGTATGCTTCTTGCCATAGATCCGGAGCCAACTGCATGGCTGAAATATATGCGCCTTCATTAGGCACAAACATCATCACGAAATCAAGTTTGCGGTCTGCACCCACTAAATCTTGATATTTCTTTACAGCCAATTCTTTGACATGAGCTCGTACCGAAGCAATATGCGCAGCACCAGCAGCCTGCCTCGCCTCTTCAGTTTCCGCACCGCATAAGTTTACATAAGCAGTCAAGGAGACCTTGGAGTCAATGACCAAGCATCCACGATTTGGATAATGCACCACTACGTCCGGACGTAAATTGCTTCCGGACTCATCTTTGATATTTTTTTGAACCTCAAATTCACGTCCTTCAGTAAATCCGGCTTGTTCCAATAGCCTTGACAAAATCATTTCGCCCCAATCACCTTGAACCTTGCTATTTCCTTTCAGTGCATCTGCCAATTGTTTAGCTTCCTGACCGAGCGTGATGTTAAGACGATGGAGTTCTTCAATTTTTTCGCGCAAGGCACCCCGTTCTGATGCTTCACGCGAGTATTTTTCATCAATGGTACGATTAAATTCGGCAATATCATGACGCAATGGCAACAGAAGCGATGCCATCTGCTCGGCAGTGTCGCGACTCAGATTGCGCCGAGAATCTTCAAGTACTTGCGAAGCAAGCGCGCGAAAACGATGATCGTCCGCATTCAGCCGATTAACCTCATTAGCCGCACGTTCAACATCTGCCTTCGCACTCTGCAACCTAACCCTCAGCGTTGCAGCGTAGACTGCCACACCGAGCAATGCACAACCTAAAATAATAATAGCTAAAGTCATATATTTTATATATCAACTAAAAATCAACAGTTAAACGGATATTGAACTGACGGCGAGTTAAATAGTTTGGAACGGCATATTGAATATCATTTACATCCGTGACCCAATAATAAGAGCTAACATTAGAAATATCCAGCAAATTAAAGCAATCAAGGCCTATCCAAATACTCTTAAAGTATCCCCAGAAACCGGAACGCTTCGGTTCGTCCTCACCTCGCGGCGACAGCAATGCATAGCTCAGCCCGATGTCAACGCGTTTATAGGCAGGAGTGCGGAAATAGCCTTTGTCGCGTGTTGAGCGTGGAGGAGTTACCGGCAAGCCATCGCTGAATATACCTCGCAAACTAAACTTCAACTTCGGAAACTTAGGGAAATAATCCGTAAAATAAAGAGCCACCGAATAACGCTGATCAGAAGGTCGCGGCACTTTCACACCATTGAGGGTTTCTTGGGTTTTCATCAATGAAAAAGAAATCCATGAATCACTGCCCGGCACAAATTGTCCGAATAATTTGAAATCTATGCCCATCGCATAGCCATTTCCGGCATTGACACCGGCATAATTCAATTTCAAATTGTCAACTTCATAAGGAATTAAACGCCCCAAAGCCTTATAATAAGCCTCTGCCGACAGTTTGAACGGCCGATTAAGTGTGCGGAACGAATAGTCAGTGCCCAAAATGAACTGCAGAGACCGCTGAGATTTTATCTTATTATTGAGCTTTACAATAATGTTTCCATCGGTATCAGCAACCGGCTGGCGATATTCCTTATAAAATGGAGATTGATAATAGAGACCGGTGGCAAAACGAAATGCCCAATTATTATGTTTTTCAGGTACAAATGAAACTAATGCACGAGGTGAAATCAAAAATTCCTTATTAAAGTCCCAATAACTTGCACGCAATCCATAGTTAATGGTCCAATATCCAAGTGAGGATTTCAATCGCCATGAATCTTGAGCGAAGAAAGAGACCCTGATTGATGACAAATCATTTTTTGAGGCATAGTTATAGATAACACGCACGGCATTCGGATCAAACGGCAATGAATATCCCGCAGAATCACGTACCTCCCATTCTCGAGCTCTGTCAAGGATTTTTTCGTTATTAAAACTGACACCATAACTCAAGTTATGTCCGCCTATTCCGGTATTGCCGCGCAGTGCAAGGGTAAACACAGATGCACGCAAACGATTCCTTGCATGCTCCTTATATCGCCCTACCCCAAGTTCTCCACCAACTGATGAATTGCCGGCTTGATCAAGCCAATATTCACCCGAAATATCATAACTAACCAACTCGTTAGTGAAGTAACCGGAAGCCAACAATGTGAAATCACATGCCTTTGATGGTCGAAAGTTTACCATTGCCGCTCCAAAATAGGTTTCAAACCTGTCTTTCTCTCGCCCATCAAAATAAACCGTAAATTGCTTGGCATCTGTTGACGTGCCAAAATTAGTTTGACGAGTTTGCGGAGTAAACTCATAGTTGTTTATAGCAATATTGCCGATGGCTGAAACCTTCCAGTGTTGATTTAATCTGAAATTTAAATTCGTTTGATAATCAAAGAAATTGGGGTTATATTCACCACGTGTTTCAAGCGACGATAACAGAGAATTATTGCGTTTGTACCTTACGCCATGAAGTTGAGAAAAACGCTTATTCCCTTGACCGAATGCAACGGAAGCCCCCATTAGCGATGCAGCAACTTGTCCTTCCAATGATTCAGGCTGACGATATGTAATATCGAGCACAGAACTCATCCTATCGCCATATTCGGCAGAAAATCCGCCGGTAGAAAAATTCACAGATCCAACCAGTGCCGGATTAATAACGCTTAATCCTTCCTGCTGTCCTGAACTGACCAATTGAGGGCGATATACCTCAACACCATTGATATAAACAGAGTTTTCATCATAACTGCCCCCACGCACCGAATACTGTGAACTCATTTCATTTGAAGAATGTACGCCAGCCATAGTAGTCAGCAAAGACTCAACGGAACCGCCTGACGCATCAGCAGCCAATGCATAAGCCTTATAGTCAATCTTTTGCATTCCATCTGTTTGCTTTTTGTATTCGGTGATTTCCACTTCCTCCAACGTGTTTGACGGCAACATCTTAACGTTAAGAGTAACATCATCTGCCGGCTCAATCAATTTACGAGTAGAATCATGATACCCAATACAATGGAAAACGACCACAATAGTGTCATTTTTAGGCGCTGAGAGTGAATAACTTCCATCCATCTGCGTAAACGCACCTATCGCAGTACCCTTAATGGATACTTGAACAAATTCTAAAGGTTCTGACAACGAACCGGTGCCATGAGTGACTTTCCCATGAATTTTTACTTGCGCATTTGATGCGAAAGCAAATAGAGCCACCAATACTATAGTAGAAATAATGCGTAATCTTAATTTCATCTTATTATTAACGCTAAAATCATATTATTTCGTACATCATTGATAAATTTTCCCATGCTATAAAGAACTCAGAGATTTCAATATTTTTTCATTTGCTCGACTGATGACTCGAATTTTAAATTCTCAGGGGCATAAAATGCCATATTATTAGCAATAATATTTGCTTAAATATTTAATTTTTAAGTATTTACAAGTTGAATTCTATATTCAAGTATCTGTTGGATTTCAGACTCAAATAGAAAACTATGTTTATATGGCATCTACTTGATGTAATTGTAAATCAAAATTTGCTTTTGCTTTTATTGTGAAATGTTAAGCATTAAATCTGTTGTTTGAATTGTAAATTTACTAATGCAGATAGCAAAAATGTATTTGTAAATTCTGCAAGTCTCACTGTATTTTTTGCTATCAGAAACTTTAAGCACAACCCCTCCGTAATGTTTACAAGCGTAATAAACTTGTATTTAAATCAATTTAACACATGCGATAAAATACTTTTAACCAACAAATTAGGCGCAATAACTAAATCACAAATTTAATTTATATATAAAAGACTGTCCAGATCGCAACTCTAAAACAAATATCCACAACTATACTACTGCTATTCAGTATTTTATGAGTGACATCTCAACTCCTTATTTAATATATTCTGATTAGGATTTTACTACTCCGTACCCATCTATTTACATTTACACAACAAAACGTAAATAACTACATGATTTATTTACATATCAAAATTTGGATATTTAAATTTTATTGTTTAATTTTGCAACCGACAAAGTTGCTAAAAGTAAACACTATGGATATTGTAAATCGACTCAAATCCTTTATGGAAATACACCATATCGGTAGCACTCAGTTTGCTGATACGTGTGGAATACCTCGTCCTACCCTATCACAGATTCTCAGTGGACGAAACAAAAAAATTTCTGATGAAGTTATTGCAAAAATCCACAACGCATATCCGCAATTAAGCGTGCTATGGTTGCTTTTTGGTGAGGGACAGATGGAGACGACGGCAAATATTCAATTCTCAGAGCCTCTCAATGGGGGTCAAACACCCCTACAGGGCGCATCAATAAACGCTTTGAGCGCATCAAACAACGTTCTAAAAAAAAATGCAAACGAGGAAGATGCCGGACTTTTTGGCTTAGACAACTCGGAAGAGCCGCTTTTATTTGATGTTGAAGAAACTCCAACCGAAGTTCAAAGCGAATCATCTCTCCCCCATGAAGATCCGCAGCCCGGAGTAATCATTCCGGCCGATGGCTCAAAATCCATCGTAAATATAATGGTGTTTTATTCTGACAATTCGTATCAGTCGTTCATTCCGCGCTAATCACTCCAAACAAACGTGGTCAACATCGGGAAATGATCGCTGGACGCAACATCTCCACGTTCAATGTTTCGCGCTTCAAAATCGCCACGCCATAAAACATGGTCAATTCTGAACGGGAAACGAGGAGCATTAAATGTGCGACAAGCCCCATTACCCACCTCATAATAAGCATCGCGCAAACCGGCTTCTTCCAGAATACGAATGGTGCGACATCCCGGTACATCATTAAAGTCACCGCATACGACTGCATCGCCTCCTAATTGCTCAACATAACTGCGAAGCATTTTGGCTTGCTTTGAGCGATTGCGAAACGCATAATACAACTTATCAATAAGCTGAGTACGGACTTGAGAATAGGAAATATCTTTGTCATCATCAGTCAAATCTCTATAAAGTTTCTTGTCTTTATCATCAAGTCCTATTGACTCTAAATGAACAGCAAAAACCGTAATAGGACGGTCGCACACATTCGTTCTAAAGGCCTCCATAGAACCGCGACTATGAATATTTTTAGGCGGAATAATATGCAGAATCGGTCGTTTCGAATACATTACCGTGCCCAGTCCTCCTTTAGCAAAATAAGGATATAGCCGATTTAAAGAATCTATTTGCGTTTGCGGTACAAATTTTGATAATTTACCTTGATTCTCATATTCAAAAAGAGCGACAATATCGGCATCAGAATGGAGGATATAATGCATTGTGCGATTAAATGTTCGGGTACTTTTTTTCTCCTCATCGACAAAGCTAACAATATTATAGCTAAGGACCTTGAATGCACGGGATTCTTCATCGGGTAAAACTTCATTATTTCCGAAATTAATCGGCCAAAATGTGAGCCATCCTTTAAAGGCAATAATCAAAGCCATTGCCGGAGCGATAGTCACCCACTTCCAATTCCATTTAATAAGATTAACAATCAGCAAAACGACACACAGAACATACCAAAGGGGGAAAGTCATTCCAACGATTCCAGCCAAAGGCACATACTCTTGATCGATATGGCCGGCATACGCACTAAACACTGTTACAGATGCCACAAACGTATTGATTCCTATCCAAATGGCAAGAGCGGCAGAACGCAAATGATTCCACAATGATTTAAATAATCCGTTTTTGCTCATAGTTTTTTTGAAAATTCTAAAAGTTTACGTCGTTCCTCGGCCGAAAGCGAAGAATAACCTGAACGCTTCACCTTATCAAGCAATTCATCTAAGGATTTTTCCGATGACTTGAATGTTTTAGGCTTAACAAATCGGAAGCGAGATTGTCGGCGAATAATTATCCACGACAACACACCACCAATGACACCGCCAACGTGAGCAATTCCACCACCAATGTTGCCTGAGGCAAATGACAACATGCTTAAGCCGACAGCGACAGATGCTATCCACCTAAATTCTACCGCACCGAAAAACAGCAAAACAAGACGCATCCTGGGTGCACGAAATGCAGCGCAAGTGATTATTCCAAGTGCCGCAGCGCTTGAGCCAAGCAACAGCGAGCCCGACATGATACCACACAACCCGGCCATAATATAAGCCATTGCGCCACCAAGTCCTCCAAGAAGATAGGAGAATAATAATTGTCGCTCCGTGCCAATTTCCATGAATACTCTACTAAAAAAATAGAGCCATAGCATTCCAAAAATTAAATCCCATGCGGAATCGTGGCTAAACATGTAGGTTAACGGAGTCCAAATCCAAGGGAACATATTCGGCACAGAGATTCCGAACCATAATGCGGCACTGTCGCCACACAAAGCCACTAATAAATGGAACATCACAAACATTGCGACGTTGACCATAATTAAGGCACCAATCGACGTTTTAATAAAGCGGTCCACGACTTATCTTTCCTTTATGTCGCCAATATAAAATCAAAGCAAAAGCATTTATCATACCGCCCAAGTGAGCGAAATGTGCCACCCCACTCTGTAAGCCTGTAACACCGAGGAAGAGTTCCATAACACCATAGCCAATAACAACCCACTTTGCTTTTACGGGAACCGGGATGAAAAAGATGTATAATGGCATATTCGGGAACAACATGGCAAAAGCGAGCAACACGCCAAACAGAGCTCCCGAAGCCCCAACAGTCGGTATGTTTATGAGAGCATTTAGCGTTGACAACGGTTCTACACTCCAATTCAACCCTTGCGCAAAAAGATTAGCACCATCTTGCGCAATTGCATTAATATCTGCACCGGGTAATTGAGCAATCAAATGGTTAATCATGAAGAAATATACAACCAACTGAATCAAAGCGGCACCAATGCCAGCCGATAGATAGAAGGTCAGGTACCTTGCAGAGCCAAATACACGTTCAACCATTGCACCAAACATGAGCACACCAAACATATTAAAAAACACATGCGAGAAATTTGCATGCATGAACATGTAGGTTAACGGCTGCCATATTTTAAAATCAGGCGATAAAAAATAATGTAACCCACAATTTCTATCCATTGATTCTCCGAAAGACGGCAACAACGCGCATACCAACCATATCAGCACATTGATTATCAATAAATTTTTGGTTACAGGAGGTATATTTCTAAATAATGAGTTCATAACTTATAAACAATTAATAGACTTAAAGTTTGGAATCCACTGTAACGCCCCATGAGGAACGATCAAGATTTCGATATGATATTGCTTCAAGAATATGAGTTTGAGCGATATCCACTTTTCCGTCAAGGTCGGCGATGGTACGAGCCACTCTTATAATTCTGTCGTAAGCTCTCGCACTGAGATCTAATTTTGTCATTGCATCGCCCAAAATTTTCACACAATCAGGCGATAGTTTAGCATATAATGCCATTTGCTTTGGGCCCATCTGAGCATTACAATAGATATGCGGTTCATTTGCAAAGCGCTCGGTCTGACGCTGACGAGCAGCAATAACACGCTGTCGAATATCAGCACTTTTTTCACCGGCAGCACTTTGAGTCATATCTTCGAACGATACCGGGAGAATCTCCACCTGCAAATCTATTCGGTCCATCAACGGACCGGATATGCGAGATAAATAACGACTAACTGCGCCGGGCATACATTGACATGGTTTAGTCGGATGATTGTAATAACCACACGGACAAGGATTCATGGATGCGACGAGCATAAACCCGGCAGGATAATCCACCGAATATCGAGCTCGAGATATGTTAATGATTCTATCTTCCAACGGTTGCCGCATCACTTCTAACACCGAGCGAGAAAATTCAGGGAGTTCATCAAGAAAAAGCACGCCATTATGAGCGAGAGAAATTTCGCCCGGCATTGGATGAGAGCTACCTCCGCCGACTAACGCCACAGAGGAAATTGTGTGGTGAGGAGCGCGAAACGGACGCGCAGTCATCAGATGCGACCCTCGGGGCAACTTTCCTGCAACAGAGTGAATTTTCGTTGTTTCAAGTGCTTCACTTAAAGTCAAAGGCGGCAAGATAGACGGCAGACGCTTAGCCATCATAGATTTACCCGAACCCGGGGGACCGACCAAGAGGATATTATGTCCACCTGCACACGCGACCTCAAAGGCACGCTTAACAAGGTCTTGCCCTTTCACTTCATCAAAGTCAACATCGAACACATCGGCACCCTTAGCAAACTCTGCGCGAGTATCGACTATGGTTGGCTCTATTTTTGCTGTGCCATTAAGGAAGTGAAAGACCTCGCTTAGATTATTGGCACCATATACCTTCAACTTATTAACTACTGCCGCTTCACTGACATTCGCCACAGGAACTATTAATCCGTCATATCCGGCTTCTCGAGCTTTGATAGCAATGGGTAGAGCACCCTTTATGGGGAGCAAAGTTCCATCTAAACCGAGTTCTCCCATGATGACATAGCGACCGAGTTCCGGACATCGGATTTGACCATCTGCTGCGAGAATACCAATAGCAATCGGCAAATCATATGCAGCACCCTCCTTTCGGACATCAGCCGGCGACATATTCACAAGGATTTGCTTGTGGGGGGGATTAAAGCCACTTTGACCGATGGCACTCATCACTCTCTCATAGCTTTCTTTTACAGCAGCATCGGGGAGTCCGACCATTGAAAACTCAAAGCCTTTTGAGATAGCCACTTCAATAGTGATTATCAACGCATCGATGCCATGCACGGCAGCTCCGTATGTTTTAACTAACATTCAGTGTTCCAAATTTGCCAGGAAAGAAGAGCCTGGAGGTGAAGCATATTGAGTCCGTTACAAATTCGAGCACCTCGCTCAGATGCTTTTTTCAAGAAAAGAGTTTCTTCAGGATTATAAACGAGATCATAGCAGATATGGTTTACCGTTATAGCATCATAGGGGATATCAGGGCACTCGTCAATTTTGGGGTGCATTCCCAATGGTGTGGTGTTTATAATCACTTTGTTTCTGATAATGACATCTTGAGATATGTCATTATAGCTAATTTGTCCACTCTGAGGAGTACGACTCACTACAGTATATTTTATACCAAGCGAATCCAACGCCACACAAACTGCCTTCGATGCTCCACCGGAACCAAGGACAAGAGCGGTTGGACAGTCGATAGGCAATAATGATGCCAAAGTACGTGCAAATGCGGGGCAATCCGTGTTATGTCCTTCCAGACCGATGACATTGCCATCCGCATCTTTACGAACCTTAACCACGTTTACAGCTCCGATAGCACGGGCTTGTGGCGAAAGACTTGTCAGATAGGGAATTATTTGCTGCTTATAGGGTATTGTGACGTTAAGACCTTCAATATCCGGGATTTCAGCAAGTAACTCCGTGAATTGTCCAATGTCGGACAATTCAAAGTTACGATAGAGTGCATCAATTCCTTCCCTGCCGAATTTTTGTTCAAAAAAAGCGGCTGAGAAGGAATGTCCGAGCGGAAAGCCTATGAGTCCATACAGCTTCATGGCTTATAGGCAGTCATCGGGTTAGTCCATGTTTTTATCGCGAGCCGGATTGCGATAGCGCAGCTTGCCCTCTTCATATTCTTGAGCGGCAATAAGCGAAGCCTTGGGCAGTTTCTCATAATAGCGAGAAATTTCAATCTGTTCGCGATTTTCTGTTATTTCTTCAAGATTATCGTTGAGCGATGCAAATTCTTGCAATTTCTTTTCCAAGTCATGTTTCATTTGGTCAGAAATTTGGTTTGCACGCTTTGCAATGATAGCCACTGTTTCGTACACATTGCCGGTGTCTGCAGAAAGTTTCACCATATCACGAGTCACGGTGTTCAGCGGCGCATTGGTCTTCTTGTAGTCCATAAAATATATTTATTCTTTTATATGTTTTGATGCAATTTTGAAAATATTGTCGGCTTCGGAGCGGAAGTCGCTTTCAGGATATGCGTTTATGAAAGTATAATATTCATCAACCACGGCGCGATAGCGATCCGCTTGTTTTTCAACTACAGACAGCTCGGCTTCCTTAAATCGGCTTTTAAGAATCAGCATCTCAAACTGCTCCTTATATATAGTGTAATGAAACTTTTTCAGAGCATTTTGACAAACCAATACCGCACTTTGATAATTATTGCCTCCGTACGTGCCAAGATTATAATATAGTTGTGCATTCTGCAACTCTTTCAGAGCGAGTTTGTCTTGCAATTCGAAAATCACATTACGCACTTCAGCCACACGGCTACTCGAGGGATAGTACTCAAGGAATGCAGATAATTCTTCAATGGCTTTCATTGTGCCGGATTGGTCAAGCTGGACATCGGGAGAATCAAGGTAGTAGCCCATACCTGTGTAATAGTGGGCATCTTCAGTGTACTTTCCCTTTGGGAAGCGAGTGTAATACGTGTGGAGATATGTGCCTGCGGTTTGGTAATCCTTGTTTTTATAATTACACATACCGAGCATAAAAAGCACTTCTTCGGCACGTTCAGTTCCCTTGAAAGTGCTAACCATTTCACTCAATACGCTTGCGGCCTGAGTGTATTTTCCTTCATCATACCATTTTTTTGCATACTCATATTTTACAGTAACATCATTACTTTTGAGTACGCGTTGATATTCTCCGCATGAGTTAAACAAGCAGAGAGCGAGCGATATTATGCTGAATATCAGGAATTTTCTCATCCTATTAGCTTAGACGTGTTTATAATTCAAGATGCAAAGATACGAAATTTTCCTCACTTTTTCGTGCTAAAAATATATGTTGAAACAATTTTAAGGATTTTTCGTATATAAAAAAGCAAAAGGGGGGCTCAAACGCGCGCGAGTTCCCGTCTTGCGGCGATTGAGTCCCCCTTGAGTTTTTGCCGACCGCGGCCTACCCGGCGGCGTGTTTGGAATGACCGGGACGGATCATTCACGCTCCGGGGTTCAGATTTGCCGGGAATAAGGTTTATAAGATTTATGAAATTTATAAGTCTTATGGATTTGATAAGGGTAAGAGTGGACTCGGTTCCTGGCGGTTTGTCTTTGTGGGGTCGCGGTGACGGTTATGAGTCTAATGTTTCTTATGTAACTTATGTTTCTTATAGGTTTGGGACGAGGTGGAGGGAAAAGCGTAGATTTTTGGCGAATTTGAGAATTTTTGAGTAACTTTGCAGTAATAAAACTACATCACGAAAAAAGATGAACACTGACACGTTTGATATGGTTGCCAAGACTTTTCAAGGTCTTGAAGAGGTATTGGCAGAAGAATTGCGCACCATGGGTGCACAAAATGTAGAGGCGGGCCGTCGTATGGTATCGTTCCACGGCGATAAAGAGATGCTTTACAGAGCTAATTTACAATGTCGCACTGCACTGCGCATTTTAAAGCCGTTCTACTCGTTTAAAGCACATAGTCCGGAAAGATTATATGATCGTGTAAAAGAGTTCGATTGGAGCACAATGCTGAGTCCGGAAAAGACTTTTGCCATTGATGTGACCGTTAACAGTGAAAACTTTACCAATTCGCGCTTTGTTACGTACAAGGTAAAAGACGCAATAGTCGATTGGTTCAGGGATCGTGATGCGGAAGGACGCCGACCGGGAGTTCGTTTAACAGATGCCGACGTCGTCATCAACGTACACATATCGGGTTCTGAGGTAATATTGAGTCTTGATTCATCGGGCAGCAGCTTGCATCGTCGCGGCTGGCGTGAAGCTCAGACAGAGGCTCCTATCAACGAAGTGTTGGCAGCCGGTATCATATTAAAAAGCGGTTGGAAAGGCGATAAACCTTTTATTGATCCGATGTGCGGTTCAGGGACCTTCTTGGTCGAAGCTGCGTTGATAGCAGCAAATATTGCGCCGGGTATATACCGCCGTGGTTTTGCTTTTGAAAATTGGGCAGATTTTGATCAAGAGCTATTTGACAGATTATATAATGATGACAGCAATGAGCGCGAAGTTACGTGCCCGATTATAGGTGCGGATATATCACCAAAAGCAATCGCCATAGCTCGCCAAAACTTGAAAAGCGCAGGGGTGGCAAAATATGTTGATTTACAACTCAAACCACTTAAAGATTGGGAAGATGCCCCCGCAGAAGGGGTACTTATTACCAATCCGCCCTACGGAGAACGCTTAAAACCTGAAGACCTTGACGGATTATACAAAGAACTCGGGACGAAACTGAAACACGTTTTCACGGGTTATCACGCATGGGTTATCGGCTACAAAGACGAAACCATGTTGAACATAGGCTTAGCTGCAAGCTCACGCGATCAATTGATGAACGGCTCATTGGAATGCGAACTGCGCGAATACGTGATTTTCAGCGGTGACAAGCGCAGTTTCCGAGCCAAGGGCGGCAAATTGGAATCAACACGGACAGATAAGCCCTTCAGAAAGAATTCCGGGTTAAAAAAGGACTCTGCGAAAAGAACTTTCAGGTCCAATAAAGATGACTTTAAGCGAACAGAAGAACAATCGCAGAGACAGCCGGAATCGGACAATCCACTTGCAAAACGTAGAAACGTTAAAGCCTTAGAAGCGATTGTAGGCAAACAGCCAACTCTCTCAGCGCGTAAAAGTTGGCGAAGAAAGAACGATGAGTGAGACGTGCAAAAGAAAATTTTTCAGTAAACCAAACAGATATTAGATAATTATGACAATATTATTACTTGGCTCAGGCGGCCGCGAGTGTGCATTAGCATGGAAAATCAGTCAAAGTGCAGCATGTGGTCAACTGTTTATTGCCCCCGGCAACGGCGGCACCGGTGCATACGGCACAAACATTGATCTTAAGCCAACAGATTTCCCGGCAATTGAGTCATTTTGTAGGGCAAATAACGTAGAGTTAATCATTGTAGGCAATGAAGACCCTTTAGTGGCAGGAATACGAGACTATTTCGAAAAGGCGATGCCAGAAATGCTTTTAGTAGGTCCGGGTGCAGACGGTGCAGCATTGGAAGGGAGCAAGGACTTTGCCAAACAATTCATGCAACGTCATGGCATACCCACGGCGGCATATCGTTCATTTACAGCAGAAAGTGCAGATGAGGGGTGTAAGTTTTTAGAAACATTAAAAGCCCCCTACGTACTGAAAGCCGACGGCCTTGCAGCCGGAAAGGGCGTGCTAATCATAAATGATTTAAAAGAGGCACAAGATTCGCTGCGCGAGATGCTTGACGGAATGTTTGGCAACGCCAGTGCCACAGTAGTAATAGAGGAATTCCTTAAAGGGATAGAGTGTTCTGTGTTTGTACTTACAGACGGAACCGGGAATTATCGTATTCTTCCCGTAGCCAAGGATTATAAACGCATCGGCGAAGGCGACACCGGTCTGAACACCGGCGGCATGGGCGCAGTCAGCCCCGTACCATTTGCTGATGAAATATTTATGCATAAAGTAGAAGAACGGATAGTAAAATCGACCGTTAACGGGTTGAAACAAGACGGCATTGATTACCGCGGCTTTATATTCTTAGGTCTTATCAACGTTGATAATGAACCGATGGTGATTGAGTACAACGTTCGCATGGGAGATCCGGAAACGGAAGCCGTTATGCCACGCATTGCATCGGACTTGCTTCCACTCTTGATAGCAACCGCCAAAGGCGACCTCGGGAATTTGGAACTACAGGAAGATTCTCGCACCGCTGTTACAGTGATGGCAGTGAGCGGAGGTTATCCCGGCAGCTATCAGAAAGGCAAAGTTATTACCGGCACGGAAAAATGCGGTGAATCACTGCTCTTTCACGCCGGCACCTCCATTGATTCCGACGGGAACTTAATCACATCAGGCGGTCGCGTTATTGCAGCAACGAGTTACGGCTCAGACATCACCGAAGCTGCCACGAAATCATTCAAAGCTATTGAATCCCTTAATTTTGACGGGAAATACTTCCGCCGCGATATTGCTAAGGATTTGATTTAATGCAAGAACGCCCCAAGGCAATTCAACGGATAATTCAAAGTCCGATAGTTTCAATTCTCGTGGCTCTGGGAGCCACGGGAATGATTCTATATAGCGGAGAGAGACAATCGTGGGTCATCGCTCTTCTCTCGGGAGTAATTGGTGCACTGATGCTGTCGCAAATAAAAGCCAGAGTTATGTTTCGTGGAGCATATTTCCCTTTCTTGGGAATCTTCATGTTAGCTCAGGCAGCAATGATTCCCGACATATCCGGTGTCATACTCACGTTAGTCGCAGTCATGTGTCTTACGGTCTTGCTCATTTGCTTTAATCAACCGGAAGCCACTCGGAGTTTTTTCGTCATTTACTTGGCGTTCGGAACCGGAGCACTATTTGAGCGTAGTTATGGATTAGTGGCATTAGTTATGTTTGCAGCATTGATTTTGGTCAGATGCTTTTCAGCTCGAGGTTTGACCGCGAGCATTCTCGGTTTCATTACTCCGGCAATTATAGCATTACCACTGAAGTTAACAGACGCAAGTAGGATTATTACAATATATAGCAGCGACTTCATTCCGGGGAGTTCAATCACAGTGATAGCGATAAGCGTCATTGCCTGTATGGCCGGTATTGCGACATTCTTACCTGCTTATGGTTATCCGGCAAGATCGCGAGCACGCAATATGGCTATGTTAGGGTTAACAGCCGGCACCCTTGCCCTACCCTTCCTTGATTCTGCCAATGCAGAGAGTTACTTCGGATTGGTAAACGTTTGCATGGCCTATAACGTGTGTCACTTCTTATCTCTGAGGCGTTTCAGTTGGATTTATATTATTCTGATTTGGTGCGGTCTTGGAGTGCTGATAGGCTTAAAATGAGAATAGCTGTAGAATCCAAAATACCATTCATCAAGGGCTTGTTTGAATCGGCCGGCCATGAAGTGGTTTATCTTGCCCCCGAAGATTTTAACAATGCCAGTGTCAGGGACAAAGATGCCCTCGTTGTGCGAACTCGTACGATATGCAATGCAGCGTTATTAGACGGCACCTCAGTCAAGAAGATAGCCACTGCAACAATTGGGCTTGACCATATCGACCTGACATATTGCGCAGCAAATGGCATTGAAGTATATAATGCTCCGGGGTGTAATGCCCCGGCGGTGGCACAATATGTCTTAGCCGGCATAGCCGCAACAGGCATTAAGACCGGTGCGACCATAGGAATTGTCGGCGTTGGCAATGTCGGGTCAATCGTAAATAGGTGGGCACGATACAATGGTTATAAAACATTGTTATGCGATCCTCCGCTGGGGCTTCCCACGTCAATGGAAGAAATTGCTCAGAAAGCTGATATTATTACCTTTCACACTCCATTAGATGAATCAACCTACCACATGGCAAACGAGCAGTTTTTTGCCTCACTGAAACTTCGTCCCTTAATAATCAATGCCGCACGCGGAGCAATAGTTGACAGTGAAGCATTAATTAAGGCACTGAAAATGGGACAAGTCAGCGGAGCCATTATTGACTGCTGGGAAGGTGAGCCTTGCATCAGTCGTGAGTTGCTGGACATGGCAACAATTGCAACTCCTCACATTGCAGGTTATTCGCTTGAGGGAAAACGCCGCGCAACGGCAATGGCAGTAAAGGCCATAGACCCGAACATCACATTAGCAACTGATTCCGTTACCGAATATGCGCTGCTTGAAGACATCTGCCGAAACTACGACCCAATGGCTGATACAGCAGTGCTGAAAGCTACTCCGGAAACGTTTGAAGCACAGCGCAATAACTATAATTATCGTCCGGAGCCTTAAATCTTACGAGTTGCAATCAAGGAGGTTACAACTCCGACAGCTAAGGCTAACAAAGTTACAGGCAACAAATCAATCAAGTGAAATTCAACCGGATAGGCGGTGACTGACACATTTGAAGCATCGGCGGCTATCTTTACCCATTTAAAATATTGCTGTCCGAGACTCAAGAGCGAGCCAAAAACAATGCCGATTATTGCTCCAAATGCAGTAATCAACAATCCCTCAATACGATATACGGAGCGAATGCGGCTACGTGACATTCCGAGAGAATGCAAGGTCTCGGCATTTGGTTCTTTTTCTATGATGAGAAGAGAAAGAGATGAGATAACATTGAAGGACGCAATGAGCAAAATGAAGCCCAAGAGCATAAACGTTACCCACTTTTCAATGTTTACGACTTGAAAAGTGGCACTTTGGCGTTCATTCAGAGTCATAACCCGAGCATGGGAGCCTAAAATATTTTGAGCAGCACTTCGGGCTGCATCAACAGAACCGGTCGGATAAATATAAATATCAGTGGCTTGATTTTTATATTGTAATAATTTTGCGACTAAAGCAAACGGAGCAAACACCAAATCGGCATCAACTTCTTGTTGATTCACAATATAGACAGCCGACGGAGCAACGGAGTCGATGCGGAAAGCCGACATCGGACTTGCCGGATTCATTCGTCCCTTACGTTTGGGTTCATAGAGAAGAAGCACATCTTCCGAAGCAACAGGTAATTCCAAGCGATTAGCCACCCCGACGCTCACCACAGCCGGCTGAGCCCGAGGATGATAATCCTCCCATGGAAACCCGACAGGGCAAATCTCGGCAAATTGAGGATAAAAATCCTCAGGAATGCCACGCAACCGAACCACCATTTGATGTTCACCGAAAACCGCTAAAGCACGCTCTTCGATTACTGGGCGAGCTACGTCAATTTCGGGCAAAGTTTCCAATAGATTACATAAGGAATCGACGGAGGAAAACTCCTTGCCATGAGTCGGAATTGCCGACAAAGGAGGGTCGAGAACTGATAAACGAGACTCAATCAAGGAATTGAAGCCGTTAAAAACGCTCATGACCACTACCAATGCGGCAGTGGCCAAAGCTATACCGGCAACCGAAACCAATGAGATTACATTGACGGCAGCACGGGACTTACGCGCAAAAAGATAGCGCAGAGCTATGCGAAACTGAACTTTCAACTATTGAAGGTCACTTTTTTCGGTATCGCCAAGAAGTCTGTCGATATTTTCGAGATAATCGATAGTGTCATCAAGATAAAACTGCAATTCCGGGCATCTGCGCAATTGAAAACGAGTGCGTCGAGCAAGTTCGTAGCGCACGGTTTTCATCTGCAAGTTAAGGCTATCAATTACCTCTCCGGCTTTCTCAGAGGGGAAAATTGACAAATACGCCCTTGCGATAGATAGGTCAGGCGATACTTTGACCGAGCTGACCGATACCATAGTTCCACGCATTTTAGCGGTTTCATTACGGAATATTTCGCTAAGTTCTTTCTGAAGGAGGCGCGATATTTTGGCTTGACGTGTAGTTTCCATATTATTATTGTTATCAGAGATTAATCGCCCATGGTGCGAAGGAGTTCGTCGTTGCTTTGCGTGCGCTCCATCCTATCTTGAATGAACTCCATTGCTTCGATAGAGTTGCGGTCGGAGAGGAAACGACGCATGATCCACATGCGCTGAATTGTTTCTTTCGGGAGTAGGAGGTCATCGCGTCGAGTGCTCGATGCCATGATATCAACGGCGGGGAATACGCGCTTATTGGATAGTTTGCGGTCGAGTTGCAATTCCATATTGCCGGTACCTTTAAATTCTTCAAAGATGACTTCGTCCATCTTGGAGGAAGTTTCGGTCAGAGCAGTTGCAATGATGGTGAGTGAGCCTCCGTTTTCAATGTTGCGAGCAGCACCGAAGAAACGCTTTGGTTTCTGAAGAGCATTGGCATCAACACCACCGGACAGAATCTTGCCGGAACCGGGGGCTACTGTGTTATACGCACGCGCCAAACGAGTAATGGAGTCAAGAAGAATCACCACGTCGTGACCGCTTTCAACCATGCGTTTTGCCTTTTCGAGCACAATACCGGCAATCTTCACATGACGATCGGCAGGTTCGTCGAAAGTTGATGCGATAACCTCGGCATTAACTGTTCGCTTCATGTCGGTCACTTCCTCGGGACGCTCATCGATGAGGAGAATCATAATGTAGGTTTCGGGGTGATTTTCGGCAATGGCATTTGCAATGTCTTTGAGCAAGATTGTTTTACCGGTTTTAGGCGGAGCTACGATGAGCGCACGCTGCCCCTTGCCGATGGGCGCAAACATATCGACGACGCGAGTGGAGAGATTAGTTGTTCGCGGCGAGCCACACAGGCGGAATTTCTCGTCAGGGAAGAGAGGAGTGAGATGTTCGAAATTTTGGCGATCACGCAAGAATCCGGGGTCACGACCATTGACGGAGAGAACCTCGGTCATGGGATAGTATTTTTCGCCTTCGTGGGGCGGACGTACTGAACATTCCACAACATCGCCGGCCTTGAGCCCGAGATGTTTGATTTGTTGCTGGGAAAGTAACACGTCGTCGGGCGACGGCATGTAGTTATAGTCGCTGGAACGTAAAAATCCGAATCCTTGAGTGTCGATTTCAAGCACTCCGTTGGCTTTGATAACTCCATCGAATTTGGAAGCAACCTCTTGAGCTCGTTGTTGCTGCTGATTTTGCTGACGATTTTGACGATCAAACTTATTCTTTTTGCCTTGGAATTGCTGCTGGCGCATTGCGGCTTGCTGGCCGGGTTCTGCGAGTAGCACGGGTGCATTTGCAGCGGCTTCGGCAGCCTCAGCAGCACGACGCTCTGCCTCGGCTCGTTCGCTTTCGGTACGCGGACGGAACTGCTTGCCGGGGCGCGACGCCGGGAAGAAGTCATTGAAAGAAGAATCGGCTCCGGAGCCAAACACTCGCTGCGTATGCTCTTGCTCTGCCGAGGGTTGAGCTGCGGATTCATCCGATGAAGACTGAGTCTTTGATTCGGCTTCGGTCGATTGCGGTTGCTCACTCTGCGTGGGCTCAAGCTTCTCCTTGCGAGGCTTCCGCCCACGTTTGGTTTGAGGGGCATTTTCTTGGGGCTCTTCTGAGTCTTTTTGTTCTAATGCAGGCGCATTTTGTGCAGTGTCTTCCTTTCGAGTAAGCATGGCTTCCTTTTCGGCTTTCGATTTTCTGCCACGCTTTTTGGGTTGAGTTTCTGCGGTTGGCTCTGCTTTCTCCGCAGTGTTTTCTGCAACAGCCCGATCGACCGATTCGCTCTCTTTGACCTGATTAGCTTTTTTAGGTTTACGACCGCGAGGTTTGGATTCACGTTGGGGTGCGGCAGATGATGCTTCAGCCACATGATCGATAATTCCATAGACCAATTTTTCGCGATCCTCGGGGTCAATTTGTTTCAAACCGAAATTAGAGGCAATTTGTTGGAGCTGCTCAAGGCTCATTTCATTAAGTTGGTTTAACTTGTAAGTTTCCATCAACTATACGTTTAATATTTTTGGGGGATGGGAGCTTTGCCGAGAGGAAAAAGCGCAATAATTCGAATACAAACTCAAAAAAACGCATCTATATAACCAATTTCCGCCCGGCAACAGCGGAGTGTAAATGTGTATTCCTTTATTTTATAACAAAATACCGGGCCTTTTGCCCTTATTAGCAGTGCAAAGTTACGATAATTCTCATTAAAACAAAAGATTTTTGAGAAAAACTTTAAAAACATATCTATTTCTATTTATAAATTTTTCTTAACTCTGAAGCGATAAATTTAGGATTATGATAATCGCAAAAAGGGATATCCGAACTTCCCTTATTCCGAACCTGAGTACTTGATTTCTTGTCTTGATCGCCACGATGATTGGGCGGTTATAGTGTGCCTTGTTGGTGGAGGACAAGAAATTAACACAGGTGAAGCTGGTATAAGCGAATGGATAGAGGCACTCAATCGCGAATACAAAGATTGGCATGTCTTTATATCGGACAGACTACACGATGCAGAATATGCTGCCGGACACTCCTTAGAGTTACTCTCGGAACATGAACATGTAGAATATGAACCGTCTTTACACTTAGCGGTATCGATGCGTTCATTCCGCGCAGAGAATCTTGCAAAATTTGTGCAAAATCTACTTAATCGAGACGTGGAGGGTGCTCGCAATGCATATCAAACGCTTGACAAATATCCAATAGTTTTGACCCGTTCCCTTGAGCAAGCAAAACATTGGCTGAAAAAGCATGCACGAGGTGCAGAGCGATATGGCATGATTGCGTCCTCTCAAGCAGAACGATTGAAGCCGTTAGCAATTGATGTGCGCTTTAAGCCAGATGTTGTGCATTGGTTTTTAGATGATGCCACAGATGTGCGTTCATCATTTTATTTGGAAGATGTTGCTACAGAATTTGACGTACAGGGATTAGAGCTCGATTGGTCATGCGTTGTTTGGGACGGAGACTTCCGTTACACGCCGTCTGGTTGGTCGCATCATTCATTTTGCGGCGACAAATGGCAGAACATTAAAAAATACGAACGCCAAGCCTTCCCAAAAAATGCCTACCGCGTACTACTTACCCGTGCTCGCCAAGGCATGGTTATAGTTGTTCCAGAAGGAGATCCAGAAGATCCCACCCGAAATCCGTTATTCTATGATTCTACATACGAATATCTCAAGGAGATAGGAATTAAAGAAATCGGAGTTTAATCGTATTGGGGAAGTTGGGGGGAATTTGTATATTTGCGGTATGGATTTAGAGATTTTTAAGGCGGCAACGGAGTCGGAGCTTGAGTTGGAGTATGCCGACGGAGGTATTCAGGCGGGATTCCCGAGCCCGGCACAGGATTATGCCGGCGAGACTATTGATTTAAACCGGGACTTGATTGAGCATCCCGCATCGACGTTCTACGGCAGAGTTGTAGGAGATTCGATGCGAGAAGAAGGCATCAACGAAGGCGATATTTTGGTTATTGACAAATCAATTGAGCCGGAAGACGGCGACTTGGCAGTGTGTTGTCTCGACGGAGATTTTACGCTCAAGAGAATCAAGTTTGACAGAGGGTCGCAACGATTGTATTTAATGCCGTCGAACCATAATTATCAGCCCATCGAAGTTACGGCAGATAATGAGTTTATGGTTTGGGGTGTGGTTCTGTATACGATTAAGCCCAATCGGCGAAGGCCACGATAGTGATGATTGGGTTGGCTGATTGCAATAATTTTTTCGTGTCGTGCGAACGAGTGTTTCGCCCGTCGCTAATCGGTCGGCCTGTAATAGTGTTGAGCAACAATGACGGCTGTGCAGTTGCTCTGAGCAATGAGGCTAAAACATTAGGGATAAAACGAGGAGATCCGTATTTCAAGATTCGCGAACAGGCTGAACGAGGCGGAGCAGTGGTTTTTTCCGGCAATCACAGGCTTTATGGCGACATGTCGAGACGCGTGATGACCACATTGCGCAGTTTTTGTGCCGACATTGAGATTTATTCAATAGATGAGGCTTTTCTGTTTTTAGATGACGAGATTGGCGACATCGGCGAATTTGGCCGTCACATTGTAAAAACCGTCAGGCGCAACACCGGGATTCCTATTTCGCTCGGGTTAGCTCACACAAAGACGTTAGCGAAAATTGCGGCTCGATTTGCCAAACAATATGACGGATATCAGGGGGCGTGCTTGATCGATACACCTGAGAAAGCTCGCAAAGCAATGAGTCTTACAGCGATTGAGAACGTGTGGGGCATCGGTCGGCGCAATGCTCCGAAGTTACGTCGCCAAGGCATCACTACGGCATTGGAACTTGCGGATATGTCGGAAGATAGAGTTAAGGAGCTATTTAACATAGTGGGGCATAGAATGTGGCGCGAACTGAACGGCCACAGCTGTATAAGTAAGGAAATCGTGCCACCGCAGCGCAAAAGCATCAGTTGTGCGCGTTCGTTTCAATCAGATCTGTATGACATTGATGAGGTAAAGAAATCGATAGTGAGCCACGCCACGACATGCGCCAATCGGCTGCGCTCTCAAGGCTTGGTGGCTGAAGCTATTGAAGTGTATGTGTGTACCAATCGGTTTCACGAAAGTCTGCCTCAGTACTTCAATGCTGCAACGCAGCGTTTGAGCGACCCGACCGATGATACCTCGGCAATAGTCGGCTCAGCATTGCGAGCCTTGGAAAAGGTATATAGGAGCGGTTACGGCTACAAGAAAACCGGAGTGACGATAACACACTGCACGGCCAAGAGCGACGTGACTCGCTCCCTGTTTGCCAACCCGGAGGAAATTGCTCGCCGAGAGAGATTGATGCGCGCCATGGACCATATCAACGCATCGCCTCAAAATAGGCACGCAGTGCACATTGCATCGATGAACGACGGAGGAACCGACATGACTCGTCGCGAACATGAATCGCGACTTTTCAGCACGCGACTATCAGACATTATAGAAATCAAATAATTTCATTATGGAAAAGAAACCTATCATTACACTCCTGATTTTAGGCACAATAATAGCCACAACAAGTTGCAATAAGGCAGATCGCGACCGCGATTACGAAACATTGTGGGGATTGAACCGACCGGCAAAATCATTCACAGTACGCACATACGAAGCAACAAGTAAATTCGGCGAGCCGACAAAAGGAGATTTGGAAGAGGTCTACACGGTGTACTTTAATGAAGACGGCAACACGGAATCGATAAAAAAGTATGATCCCAACGGTGACTTAAAGGAAGTAGCAAAGTTTAAATATGATGAGAACGGATTGCGAACGAAACATAACTTATATGATTCTGACGGAGACCTGAATATGACCATCAAATATGAATATGAGGGAGACAAAGTGTGCAAAATGTCAATACAAAGCGACTACCTCAACCAAGAAGTAATTTCTAAGTGGGAAGGTGATTGTTTAAAAGAAACCGAAACATATACCGATGGGGAATTTTCCGGCTCAACAGAATACACAAAACAAAGCAAAACCGAAGCTCAATGGACTGATTATGACGCAAACGGCGGCGAGCTATGGGAAGGCTCAACAACCCATAATGACGACGGTAGAATCATTGAATATCGGCGAGGAGAAGCGTATTACGAAGCAAAATGGAATAAGAATCTGCCGATTTACTTAAAGAATGCGCACCTCGAAATGAACACATGGATTACATTATGGGACAGCGATGAGGATATTGAGTACTTCATAGAATATGAGTATGATTCCAAAGGGAATTGGATCAAACAGACCGTTTTTGAGACCGAAGAACTAAATCCTATTTACATTTCAGAACGAGAAATCAACTATTAAGAATCATGAAGAAATATTTGGCATGGCTAATCGGCTTGATGGCGAGTCAAGTATCGGCAGGCGACTATGAAAGTCGCGAAATATCAGTGACCACAAGCGACGGAATAGAATTAGGTGCAACGCTTACCCTACCCCACAAACCCAAAGCGGCGATATTGCTGATAACAGGCAGCGGAGTACAAAACCGCGATGAGGAGATTATGGGCAAGACGCCTTTTAAGACCTTGGCAGGAGCGTTGGGAGAAGCGGGATTTGCAGTGTTGCGCGTTGATGACCGAGGCTATGCCAATTCTGCCGATGCAGAAGGGATAACCATTGATACCGACATGGAAGACAGCCGCGCTGCATTAGCAAAATTAGACTCACTCATTCCCGGGGTAAAAAAGGGGTTGATCGGACATTCGTCGGGCGGTACAGTCGCGATTCGACTCGGAGCGACTGACACAAGAGCAGACTTTATCATCACACTTGCGGCACCGGCATGGAAAGGCGACAGCCTATTGATGGCTCAGTCAAGAGCATTAGCCACCGCCATGACCGGCAAATGGGATCAAGAAGCCTTGCAGAGAGAACTGGTGAGCATTGCAGCATCTAATACGCCAACAGCACTTGCACGCCCGACGCTGATGGCCATCATGAGCCGTGAGCTCGGGGTAGCGGCAACGATGCCTCAAGTTAAAGCACAAATTGAAGTTCAAATCAACGGGATTCTGAGCCCATGGATGAGGTCAATGCTTCGATATGACCCGGCAGAAGATATAAAAAACATCCGAATACCGTTTTTAGCTCTAAACGGAACTAAAGACCTTCAAGTTCCGGTCGCAAATCTGAAAACGTTCAAGACACTAAATCCCATGGCTGAAACCATAGAATTGGAGGATCATAATCATCTGTTTCAGAAATCGCAAACCGGGCTTCCACAAGAATATGCAATCCTTGAAGGAGATCTGAGCACTGAAACGCTCTCAACCATTGTTGAATGGGTTGTTAAACTTATCAAATAGGTTGATTTTATCGGAATTTTTGCGTAACTTTGCAGGCTGAAAATTAACACATAAACAAAGAATATCACTCCAATTATGGCACAACAAGACGACGTTTTCAAAAAAATCGTTTCTCACGCCAAGGAATACGGCTTCGTATTCCCTTCAAGCGAAATATATGATGGTTTATCAGCAGTTTATGACTATGGTCAGAACGGCGTAGAACTTAAAAACAACATCAAACGTTATTGGTGGGACGCCATGACGCTTCTGCATGAAAACATTGTCGGTATTGACTCGGCCATTTTCATGCACCCGACCATTTGGAAGGCATCGGGCCACGTTGACGCATTTAATGACCCGCTGATTGATAACCGCGACAGCAAAAAGCGTTATCGCGCCGACGTGCTCATTGAAGAGGACCTTGCAAAACTCGATGATAAAGTTGAGAAAGAAGTTGCCAAGGCACGCAAACGTTTTGGCGAAACATTCGACGAAGCATTGTTCCGCGAAACCAATCCTCGCATTGCACAAATCCTGGCAGAAAAAACCGAACTGACAGAGCGATTTGCCAAAGCGATGAACGATAACAACCTTGAAGAACTTCGCCAAATCATTATTGACCGCGAAATCGTATGCCCCATATCCGGCACAAGAAACTGGACCGAAGTGCGTCAGTTTAACTTGATGTTTAAAACTGAGATGGGTTCAACGGCAGACGGCGCAATGGGAGTATATTTGCGTCCGGAAACTGCACAAGGTATCTTTGTCAACTTCCTCAATGTGCAAAAAACCGGCCGTATGCGCATTCCGTTTGGTATAGCACAGATTGGCAAGGCATTTCGCAATGAAATCGTGGCTCGACAGTTCATATTCCGCATGAGAGAATTTGAGCAGATGGAAATGCAATTTTTCGTGCGTCCGGGCGAAGAATTGACATGGTTTCAAACATGGAAAGAATTCCGCTTGAAATGGCACAAAGCCCTTGGTCTGGGCGATGAAAAATATCGCTATCACGACCACGAAAAGCTTGCCCACTATGCAAATGCAGCCACTGACATAGAATTCCAAATGCCTTTCGGCTTCAAAGAAGTGGAAGGTATTCACTCACGCACCAACTTCGATCTTTCGCAGCACGAAAAATTCTCGGGCAAGAACATCAAATATTTTGACCCGGAACTAAACGAAAGCTATACCCCATACGTGATTGAGACATCAATCGGTGTGGACCGCATGTTCTTGAGCGTGCTTTGCAGCAGCTATGAAGAACAGCAGCTTGAAGGCGGCGAAAAGCGCGTAGTGCTCCACTTGCCGGCTCCTCTTGCACCGGTGAAGTGTGCCGTTATGCCGTTGGTAAAGAAAGACGGACTTCCCGAAAAGGCACGCGAAATCGTAAACGAATTGAAGTTTGACTTCTCAACCCATTACGATGAAAAAGATTCAATCGGTAAACGCTATCGCCGCCAAGATGCCATCGGCACACCGTTCTGTATCACAGTTGATCATCAGACTTTGGAGGACAACACAGTCACACTGCGCCATCGCGATTCTATGGAACAAAGCCGAGTTAACATTGATGACCTCCACAAGCTCATTCATGACAGCGTCAGCATCAACTCTCTACTCCGTAAACTGAAATAACAAATTTGAGCTAATGAAAAAAAACACAATAATTTACATTGTCATTGCCGGCATCGTGATGTTGCTTTGCGGCGTCGGTTGTAGCAAATATAATGGCATGGCCACAGCCGAACAGGGCGTGAAGCGCGCATGGAGCGACGTTGAAACAGCATATCAAATGCGTGCAGACAAAGTGCCCAATCTCGTTGAAATAGTTGAAGGTGCGGCAGCCCATGAGCGCAACACTCTTCAAGCAGTAACAGAAGCACGAGCCCAGTTAAGTAGCATCAACATCAACGCTGAGGATTTTGATGCCGAGCAGTTCAAGCAGTATGAAGCGGCTCAAAATCAGCTCACTGCAGCAATGAAATCACTATTTGCCGTTTCAGAAGCATATCCGGATTTGAAAGCGAACGAAAGTTACTTGAAACTGATGGACGAATATAATGGTATAGAGAACCGCATTCGTACTTCCAGAATGGACTACAACAAAGTTGCAGAATCGTTCAATCGACAAATCGTTACTTTCCCGGGCAATCTTTTCGCATCGATTTTCGGGTTCAAAGAAAGCCCTTATTTCTCAGCAGCAGCCGGTGCTGAAAATGCGCCAAAAATCAACATGCCAAAATGAAAGGTCTGAAACTACTTTTGCCCGCAATTGCAGCCGCATTTACCTTGACAGGTTGTCTGTCTGACGAAATCAGGAATTGGAATGACTATGCTGACTGGCGCGAAGCAAATGAGGAATGGTATCATGATCAACTTGTTACCGGTCAATACACCAAGGTAACACCGGAATGGAATCCGGAATTGAGCATTCTGATGCGTTGGTTTAATGATCGCGAAAAAACAGCGGAAAATCTTACGCCGCTTTACACCTCATCAGTATCAGTGAAATACAAAGGTTGGCTCTATGACGGCACTCCTTTTGACTCGTCATACGTCAACAAAGACAGCTTAGTCACTCTGCTGCCGTCGTCGGTTATTAGCGGATGGGTGATTGCATTGGAACAGATGCACGTTGGTGATTGGGTTGAAATCATTATTCCATATCAAGCAGCGTATGGCAGCAGTTCAATAGGAGTGGTTAACCCATATTCCGCACTCCGCTTTGAGTTGGAATTGCGCGACATACCGACCTATGAAGTTCGTCCGAAAACGGAATAAAGTTCGGATTAAGAAGCAATAAACATACAAGGTGGACAAATTTGTCTGCTTGCAACCACCATAATAAAAAATGCTAAAAACGTCTAAACAGCTATGAATTATTTATTTACCAGTGAGTCGGTTTCAGAAGGACATCCTGACAAAGTGGCCGACCAGATTTCTGATGCCATATTAGATCGCTTCCTTGCCTTTGATCCAATGAGCAAAGTGGGGTGCGAAACCATGGTCACAACCGGTCAAGTCATCGTTGCAGGTGAGGTAAAGAGCAGAGCATACGTTGATCTTCACGAAGTGGTGCGCGGCGTAATCTCAAATATCGGGTATAACCGCAGTGAACTGAAATTTGATGCAGAAGCTTGCGGCCTGCTTTCAGCCCTCCATGAGCAAAGCGTTGACATTAATCGCGGAGTGGAACGCACCGAAGCATCCGAACAAGGTGCCGGCGACCAAGGCATGATGTTTGGTTACGCCGTTAATGAAACGGCCAATTATATGCCGCTGACATTAGAACTCTCGCATCTGATTCTGCGTGAGCTGAGCGCCATACGCCGAGAGAACGAGCAAATGAAATATCTGCGCCCGGACTCTAAGAGCCAAGTTACAGTGGAATACGACGGAGAGACTAAGCGTCCGGTACGCATCCACACAATAGTAGTATCAACGCAACATGATGAATTTCTTGATGACGATGAAGCCATGCGCTCTCAAATTGAGAAAGATGTGCGTGAAATCTTAATGCCGCGTGTTCTTAAACAATTAACGCCTGAAGTCGCAGCTTTATATGACCCGACAACAGTAATCCTTCACGTTAATCCTACAGGAAAATTCGTTATCGGCGGACCTCATGGTGATGCGGGTCTGACCGGTCGGAAGATTATCGTTGACACATACGGCGGTCGCGGAGCTCACGGCGGCGGAGCGTTTTCAGGTAAAGATCCATCAAAAGTGGACCGCTCAGCAGCCTATGCGGCACGCCATATCGCACGTAACCTTGTTGCAGCAGGTGTGGCCCATGAAGTGCTTGTACAAGTTGCATACGCTATCGGTGTTGCACAACCCGTAAGTTTGAATATCAACACTTATGGCACTGCCAAAGTGGCACTTTCAGATGCAGAAATTTCGGAAAAGGTTAACACCCTTTTTGATATGCGCCCCCACTCTATCGAACAGCGCTTTGGACTACGAAAGCCTATTTATTCGGAAACCGCCACATATGGACACTTCGGGCGTCAGCCTCAAACCGTGGTTAAGCATTTCCATTCACGCTATGAGGAAGATCGCGAAATTGAGGTTGAACTCTTCGCGTGGGAAAAAGACGATATGGTACCGGTCATTCGCAAGGCATTTTCTCTTTAATAACCGAAAACTAATTACTACGGCTTGAGAATAGATATATTAACAGTGCTCCCTGAGATGTTCGAGTCCCCACTTGGGTGTTCCATACTCAAGCGCGCGCAAGCTAAAGGATTAGTGGAGTTTCACGTACATAATCTCCGTGATTACACAACTAATCGTCATCGCAAAGTAGATGACTATCCTTTTGGAGGAGAAGCCGGCATGGTCATGCAGATTGAACCGGTTGATCGGTGCATCAGCGCATTAAAATCAGAGAGAGAGTATGACGAAGTGATTTTCACATCGCCCGATGGAGACTTGCTGACTCAACCCATGGCCAACAGTTTATCTCTCTTGAATAACGTCATCATCCTATGCGGACATTATAAAGGAATAGATTGGCGCATTCGCGAGCATTTGATTACCAAGGAAATTAGCATTGGCGACTACGTGCTTACAGGCGGTGAAATCCCGGCAGTAGTCATTGCAGACGCCATGGTGCGTCTCATTCCCGGAGCAATAGGAGATGAGCAGAGCGCTCTTAGCGACTCATTTCAAGATAATCTCTTGGCTCCTCCGGTTTACACTCGTCCGGCAGATTATAACGGTTGGAAAGTGCCTGATATACTCTTGTCGGGCCACGAAGCAAAAATTGCCGAGTGGCGTCATGAACAAGCTCTTGAACGCACAGCACGCTTGAGGCCCGATTTATTGAAATGAGCAATCAAAAACGCATAATCATTGAAGCACTCGCCATTGGGTTGCCAATGTGTGGGCTTCATGAATATGCACGCCAATTGTGTCCTCGCATATTGTCAAAATGTCCCCAAGAGTTTCGCATAACTTTTTTGGTACCTCCGGGTAAAAAAGGATGCTTCGGTCCCGATGCAGAATATATAGAAACAGACAGCTTGCGAGTTGTCTTGTTGCGCCATTTTCCGCTCATTAAAGGTGATTTATTTCACGCACTGCATCAACTATGCAAATTAAAGAGTTATAGCGGGGCACCGAAACGATTAATGACGGTGCACGACATCAACTTTGCACATACTCGCTCCGGGAAAAGATTACAACACGCAGAAAGACGTTTCTTGGAACGACTACAAAATTCCACCCACTTGTCGTTTATAACAAAGTTTGCACATGACGACACGTTGGCTCATTTCCCCAATAGTCTTCCGAATCGTGTCATCTACAATGGAGTTACATCGCTCGACATCAACAATATGCAGCGGCCAGAGGGTGTCCCGACCGGACCGTTTCTCTTTCACTTATCATCACTGGTCCCTTACAAACAAGCCGAACTACTCGTTCAGATGATGGATTATCTGCCTAACCGAACCTTGGTTCTTGCAGGGCGATGCCGAAATAAAGAGTTGCTCCAAATGGCGAAGCAACGCAGTAATGTAGTAATGATAGGAGAAGTGAACGACTCGGAGAAGGCATGGCTATATACAAATTGTGATGCTTTTTTGTTCCCATCAAAAGCCGAAGGATTCGGGTTACCTCCAATTGAGGCCATGCTATGCGGCAAACCCGTATTTCTGTCTAAATCAACAAGTTTACCGGAAATAGGAGGCAATGTTGCCTATTTCTGGGAAAACCTTCTACCTGAACAGATGGCCGAATATGTCAACAAGAAAATGGCAGAACCAATTGACACAGATGCAATAATTGCACATGGCAGACAATTTTCATGGGACATCTGCGCCGATGAATTCATAACATATTACAAAGATATTCTTACCCATGACTGAAATTCACATCACGGCCGACTCCGATTACTGGACAGGCGCGTCCACTTTGGCTTTATTATCGGCCAAACAAGCCCAAAGAGCTATTGTGATTACAGCAGGCAATAACGATATGGTTCGCCGCATTGAAGCTGCAGATATATGCGCCATTCAGTGCCCGATGGGTAAGGCATTCGGGGCATTAAATCTCTCACGAGTGCTACGCCGCATTGAGGGCGATGAATTTAACGTATATGTCCACTCGCCCAATGTGCGTATATTAGTAGAAAACGCGTTGAAACTCGTGGGGCGCGCTGAACCCATCAACTTCATCGCGAAAAATCCGGACCCGGAATTTCCGAAGGTTGAGGTAGAACAACCCGGAGAAGAAGAAACGCCGCTATTAATGTGGTTAGGCAATATTACAGAAAATTGCGGCCTTCTTGAGCTAATTAATGAACTCGGCCGAAAGAGTGATAAGGAATGGCGTTTGCGCGTTGTTGGTCAAGGCAAAGCAAAAATTGTCAGCCCGATTTTGAAACGAGCTAAATCATTAGGCATCAACCATAGAATAGAATGGATTGGATATAGCGACAATCCTTACGAACAAATGAACGGCGTCAGCGCCGCCATAGTGAACAATCAGCATAGCGTTGCGGCTCGTGAATTTGCAGCCGCTTCGATTCCAACTTATACTAATCTCTCTGATATATTATGAAGATATTGATTATCAACGGTCCGAATCTCAACTTGCTCGGCAAACGTGAACCGAAAATATATGGTACACAAAGCATGGATGCTATTCTTGACGAACTGTCGGAACTTTGCGAAATAGAATACTTTCAAAGCAACCATGAGGGTGCAATAATCGACAAACTGCATGCCGCAGGCTTTGATGCCTCATATCGCGGAATTGTCCTTAATGCCGGCGCATATACTCACACATCATTGGCTATTGCCGATGCCATTGCCGCCATTGAAGTGCCGGTTGTTGAGGTGCACATTTCAAATATTCATGCGCGCGAAGAAATCAGACATAAATCAATGATTTCGTCAGTGTGTTACGGAGTGATTGCCGGCTTCGGAATGCAAAGCTACCGCTTGGGAGTGGAGGCCCTCATGCGCTGTGAGCCCTGATTTAGAACAATACATACTTAATCATATTGCTCCCGAACCGGACCATTTGGCTCGGCTGAATCGCTACACTCACCTCCATCACCTATACTCCCACCAATGCTCCGGTCACCTACAAGGCCGACTTTTGGCAATGCTATCGGGAATGATTTCCCCTCGCCGCATTCTTGAACTCGGCACGTTTACGGGTTATTCTGCATTATGCTTAGCAGAAGGATTACATCCGAACGGAGAATTACACACAGTGGAGCACAATGATGAAGATGAAGAAACGCTAACAGAACTCTTTGAGTCCGACTCTCGCATTAAACTCCACATCGGTGATGCATCAACTATGATTCAACAATTGCCGGGACCATGGGATTTGGTATTTATTGACGCCAACAAACGAGAATATACTCAATATCTTAAACTCGTTCTGCCCAAGATGACACACGGAGGTTATATACTGGCAGACAACACCCTTTGGGACGGAAAAGTAATCAGTCCGGAAGCCAACGATGCGCAAACGCAAGGCATCCGTGAGTTTAACGATCTTGTTAGCAACATGAACACCGTTATACTCCCCATTCGCGACGGCATGACCATTGTAAAAGTACAGTAATGGAACTTCAAACCATAGATAAAGCCTCCCTCTCTACCCTACCGGCCGAAGTGTTCCCCGGACGCATTGAACTTGTGCAAACAGAGGCTGCGGCAATCAAAGCATTGAGTTTTCTCACGGATCAAAGCCTTGTCGGATTTGATACAGAAACTCGTCCTAACTTTCGCAAAGGAGACTCACATGCCGTTGCTCTCATGCAGCTATCCACACCGGATATATGCTTCCTTTTTCGACTGAACCGCATTGGTCTAATCTCCGAACTTCGAAACTTTTTAGAATCAGACAAAATTATCAAAATAGGGCTTTCAACCAAAGATGACTTCCACGCTTTAAATCGTTTGATGCCTATTGAACCACGAGGTTTCATTGAACTGCAAACATTAGTTAAACGATATGGCATCGGAGAGGCCAGCTTAACTAAAATATACGCCTTATTGTTCGGCAAACGAATTTCAAAAGCTCAACGCCTAACCAATTGGGAAGCGACTGAACTCACCCCGGCTCAAAAACACTATGCCGCACTCGATGCGTGGGCTTGCCTTCGCATTTTTCAGCACCTCAAACAATGATTTATAGGACTTAAAAAATGAATTTTAAGAAGATAGTTTGGGCGATTCTGATATTCGCTGCATGGTGCGTTGTATTCTCTTTTTTTATACCGGAAGTTGAGTTTGTTGTATTTTTCAGCGTATTAGCGAGTATTGTATCTGCATCTATTGTTGTATGCATAAAGGAGTTGCACCGCCGGTGGCAACTCGGAATTCCTTTGCTTGAAAAACTTGACCAAACAAAAGAGCAGGTGCAGAACCATTTGCTTTTCCGCTTTCAATACGGGCACTATAAAGGCATTAAGGGGTTGATTGAAGAACTCAACTACACGTTCAGATGCTACCCTCAATATGAACTGACCAAATGGATTGTGTTTCGCTCATGGTACAAAGATTTCGTTGATCATGCGCTTGCCCACCCTGACATTTATACCCTCACCGTTAACGGCGGAGAGCCGTACCGCCCCGAAGATGACAACCTCTATGACCCTAATGCTCCGGCATGGTCGGAATACGCCCTGAAGCGTGAATACGACGACGATGACGAAAGCGAAGATGACCTGCTCGATTGGGACCCCTTTGCCAAAGAAAAAGAAGAAAGCAAGCGATGGAGCGACGCTATTTCAATAGGATATGGTTTTACCCTTGGAAATACGTTATTCGGCGGTAGTAGCGGTGATGGTGGCTGTAGTAGCGGAGATAGCGGCTGTGATTGCGGAGGTTAAAATCGCTGTCCTTTAACTTATTGCTTCCCAACGCAAGCTATCGCTATGCGCTCGCAAGACATGGAACGACACCGAAACATAACGACTCAACCGATTCCACATCATTGACACCCCCTCAGTTGAGCCATCTTTATCATTTGTCCAAACGACTTATTTGAGCAAAAAAACCCTTCGCCTCTTTGGGATTTTGCATCAAATTTAGCAGAAGATCATATTTGGTAATTTTACTCGTATACCCACACATATCTTTGCGAATTTCAATCATAAGTTCAAGGAAGTTATTCATTTGTTGTTCATTGGATTCTCCTATTGAAGAAGAACACAACCACTTTGTGAACGCATGAATAACTTTGTCTGAACCATACATAAAAATATTCTTCTTAGACTCTATCATCTTATCCAACATAACTTTGGGATTTGTGTCTTTTTCTTTTTTCACATTTTTAAGAACACCAAAAAACAGCCCAACTAAATCTGCATACGCATTATATTTCTTATCTGATAATTGATTCTCCATTATCTTAATTTGCTCAATCTTTCTTTGCATAATCCATCCAAGTATAGCAATGACAACAGTAAGAATAATGCTAATGTACCCTAAAATAGTTTCGCTATCCATTTCCTATCTTTGTTTATAATTATATACCTATACTCTCTTAATTACACATCTTATTGACGTATACCGCAAATTTAGTGTAAATCAACGCAGAAACAAAATAAATATTTTATTTTCTATTACTAAGTGCCGCTTCACTATCAAAACATTGTGAGAATATGAGAAATCACATCTCCTCGCAGCAACTATTTGTTGCCGTCAAATGAAACTTGATAACATGTAGTATCGGTTATTCAAAGTGCATGATTTTTCTTTGCGTCTCGAAGTGACGTTGACAATACCATCATGGGGAAATTCAGGAACACAATATTTCCTCATATCAGACCCAAAATCCCATAATGCTTTCACTTAACCCGATGAACCATATACTTTGAGTTATTATAACAATCTAATAATCAAGCAAGAACAAAATCAGGCAAAAATAATTTCCAAAAAACTTGCACAATTCAAAATATATTCCTAACTTTGCAGCGCAAAACACGGAAATGGTGCCATAGCTCAGTTGGTAGAGCAAAGGACTGAAAATCCTTGTGTCCCCGGTTCGATTCCTGGTGGCACCACGAAGAGCCTCAACGAAAGTTGAGGTTTTTTCATAAATAGCTGATTACTAATAATTTACTTACGCCTGTTTAGTAGTCAATTTTTAAAATTCGTCGGCACAATTGTAGGCACAATGCATTTGAATATCAGTGCGTTACAAAAAATGTCGGCACAAAAGTTGGCACAACGAAAATGGCAAAAGTAACGATTAAACGGCGCAGTGATAAAGAGCGCGCCGACGGGCGAGCAGCCTTGTATGCAGTACTGAACATTGCGCGAGATAAAATCCGCATTCCGCTTGACATTGCGGTAAAATCCGATGAATGGGATGCATCTGCGGAGCGAATTATCGGCAGAGGTCAGGAGGTCAAGGATAAGAACCTCATAATCTCTGATACTAAGGCAAAGATTACCGATGTTTTGGTTCGAGCACGCTTGACGGGCGAGATCCTCACTAAGGAAAGTTTTTTGGCACAATATAAACGTCCGGCTGAGACGATGAATTTTCTGGACTATGCGAAACGCCATTTAGATGAGCTCAAATCGGCCATGCAGCCGGAAACGCTGCGCCACCACGGAGCGGCATTGCGCAAACTGGAGAAATATAACCCGCATCTGAAGATTTCCGATATAACGCCTGATTGGCTCCGCGTCTATGCTGCATACCTACGAGACAAGCACAATAATAATCCCGGAACGATACGAAAGAATATGTGTGTGATTCGGATGCATTACTATTCTGCCATGCGAGCCGGCAAGGTAAAAGCAAATCCGTTTGAAGTTTATAGGCTGCCGTTGGCAGATCCGGCAGTTGTATATTTAACGGAGGAGGAACTGAATGCTCTTATCGGGTTGTTTCGGACGGAGAATCTTATTGAGACGGAAATGGACGTATTGCGTTTTTTTCTATTCATGACTTTCACGGCCATGCATATTTCTGATGCTCGTGCGCTCCAAATCGAGCAGATATATGGGAATGAGATTCATTACAAGCGCATTAAGACACACACCAGAGTTGATATCCCTTTATCGGAACCGGCGGCTAAATTGGTGGAGTATTACCGAGCAGGTCGGCTTCGCGGACCTTTATTCCGCAACTTGCCCACCGATCAGGCATTCAATCGAATTATTAAGAGAATTTGTCGGCACGTCGGCATTTGTAAGGCGGTAAGTGCGAAAAGTGCTCGCCACACGTTTGCCACCCTGTATTATAAGAAGAACTCCGGCGATGTCGGCACTCTTTCAAAATTATTGGGGCACACTCAAATCACCACTACGATGATTTATGCTCATATAATGAAAGATAGCCGTATCGCCGGAGTATCAGCCTTTGATGGAATGCTCTGATAGCTTAATTTTCGGATTCAGGAGCGACGGGCTCGGGAGGGGTTGTTGACAGGGTAATAATGTCTTGGCGAATCTGCTGGAGGACGTGGAGTCGCTCCATGGCCACGGATTCGTCATCGAAGAAGTCGGAGGTGTCGAGTATAACCATACGGGTTAGCTCATCGATTACCTTGAGATAGGAGTCTTTGACGTCGCTAAAGTTCTGGAGCGTATCGATAACTTCGACGATCGCGTCTGAGATTTTTGCTCCAGCCATTGTCACTTTCATTTGTCGCCTCCTTTCACACAAAAGTAAACAACCGGGATAGCACTCAGACAGAGGGCAATTTTCGCTGCCATAACGTCGGCAGCAGCCAGACCGGCGCACACGGAGAGGGCCACGACTGCGGCGAGAACACCGGCTGCCTTCAGAAGTTGGCCGCCGCTAAGAGCGCGCTTGGGGGTTGATAACGGTGTCGGCTTGGATTGCAGACAGTGAAGAATCACGACTTGGTTGCGGCGTCGTGTGGCCGACAGTTTTAATGCGTTCATAGTGCATCATGGGTTTAGCATTAGGGCAGAAGAAAACGGCTGCCGTTCCGCTGCTAAACCCATGGTGACTACTCTTGCGAGCGCAAATATGGACGGAACGACAGCCGCAATACGGGCTATCAGAGCGAGCATAAAAAAAGCTCGCATTTGAATATTCGAGCATTAACCGCGCTCGGGCGAAGTAGTTCTACTACCATGAGTTTAGCACTACAAAGTTATAACAAAATTACAAAATCACAAAATTTTCCGAAAAAAACATGCAAAAAACTTGCACGTTAATAGATAGCTTAATTTTCGGATTCAGGAGCGACGGGCTCGGGAGGGGTTGTTGACAGGGTAATAATGTCTTGGCGAATCTGCTGGAGGACGTGGAGTCGCTCCATGGCCACGGATTCGTCATCGAAGAAGTCGGAGGTGTCGAGTATAACCATACGGGTTAGCTCATCGATTACCTTGAGATAGGAGTCTTTGACGTCGCTAAAGTTCTGGAGCGTATCGATAACTTCGACGATCGCGTCTGAGAATTTTGCTCCGGCCATTGTTACTTTCATTTGTCGCCTCCTTTCACACAAAAGTAAACAACCGGGATAGCACTCAGACAGATGGCGATTTTCGCTGCCATAACGTCGGCAGCAGCCAGTCCGGCGCAAACGGAGAAAGCCACGACTGCGGCGAGAACACCGGCGGCCTTCAGGAGTTGGCCGCTGCTAAGAGCGCGCTTTGGGGTTGATAACGGTGTCGGCTTGGATTGCAGACAGTGAAGAATCACGACTTGGTTGCGGCGTCGTGCGGCCGACAATTTTAATGCGTTCATAGTGCATCGGTTTATAAGCATTAGAGCAGAAGAAAACGGCTGCCGTTCCGTTGCTTATAAACCGATGCTATCTCTTGCGAGCGCAAATGATTTCGGAACGACAGCCGCAATACGGGCTATCAGAGCGAGCATAAAAAAAGCTCGCAAAACATGTTCGAGCACTAACCGCGCCCGGGCGAGATAGATACCTATCGGTTTATAAGCACCACAAAGTTAAAACAAAATTACAAAATCACAAAATTTTCTAAAAAAAACATGCAAAAAACTTGCACGTTAATGATATTATTAGTATCTTTGTAGTGTAATAAGAAACTAAAAAAGAAAGGAGGTGTACAAATGAAATGAGCTACAAAAAAAGAGTGATTAGCCAAATATTTCGGCTGCTTGACTTAATCGAAACAGAAGCTAATCACTCAGTAGTCACTCAAATAAGAGGGCTGCTAAACGAATTGGAAAACAGTTAATAACTCGCCCCCGTGTGACAGACGGGGGCAAATTTACGAAATAATTTACAAGTATGTATTTAGGAACTCGAAAAATCTTTAATCCCGAGCAGTCAGAAGCAAATCGTGAAAAAGTTATCCGCGAAAAGAGTGGCGCAGTTTGGAACGCCTTTGTGGAACTTGAGGGATTGATAAATAAGACTCAGATTGCAGAACAATATTTTGGTCGGAGCCAAGCATGGTTCTCGCAGAAGTTGAATGGCTGCACATTGCACAACAAACGCCAAGCATTCAGTGAGGAGGAATATAGAAAACTCGCGGAGTCGTTCCGCCACATTGCACTGCGCTTGTCAGCCCATGCCGATGAAATAGATGCAGCAACGATGGAGCTTCCGCAAGAAGACTTGTAGGGAGGTCATATTGAAACATTATTGCCGGGGCGGTTCCTGAACGACTGCCCCGGTTTTTTTGTGCAAAGAGAAAAGGCCGCGCCGGCAACCGTTGGCCAATCGCGCCCTTAGAGTTGGACCACTCTGTTATAATGCCCCGATGTAGTAGTAACCTTTAATAAACAGAGCTTTTAAATATTGTTGGCGGTTTCGTTGAGCTTGTCGGCGAGGTCTCTTAATGCTGCTCGCAACACATAGATTGCAATGGACAGCACCACAATTAAACTATTTTTTCTTGCGAAGATTGAATTTGTTTACAGCCATCATTATGCTGGCAATATCCAAGCAACCGAACAATGTACCAGCAGCTGCGTTACCTCCTGTTATAAGCAAATATGATAAATAAAAAATTCCGATAAAAACAATTGCGCATAGAGCCAAACCAAATAAAGACAAAAAGGCAGAGTAATTGATTTCTCGAAAGGCTAATGCGGTGCGCTTTTTATTAAAATTTATTCTTGCGTTTTGTTCTATTTCAGTTCTCTTCATTACCCATGGGATAATCTCTGAATTTAACTCATTCAGTTTGGAGAGTTCTTCGGCTGCAGGAAGCAGGCTATCATCATAAATGGTATTTTGTTCTAATGACACCCCATTCGTAGTGCTGCTAATCTTGTTTTGTTCTGCTCTTTTTGACATGATTCAGTTCGTTATTTACTACTTTATTAAAGTCAGCACGAATATTTTTAACGTCTTGACGCATTGCTTTGCGGCTGTCGCCAATGGTTTGATATCGGAGTTCTCCCATACGATCTTTTACTCGTTTTTTAACGGCAATAAAGTTCATAGAACTACCGCCCACTTCCAAAATATCCGCAAAATGTTGCAGAATGTTCATGCGTTGTCTTTTTTGAATCATGTTCAATATCAACATAAAAATTTAAATAATTGTTTAAAAATAGACATAAGACACTCACATTATACTGCAAAAGTAATAATTTTTTAATTATAAAACAAATGATAACATGATAACGTGGAGGTAAAGCATAAAATAATTTTTCAGATTTCGAGAAATTACAGAAATCGCCTCCTGCTCACTTTTTGGATTACTTTTGGGGCTCAGTTTTTGGATTATGCAAGATAAATCGAGCGAAAAATTGTGGGTTATAAATTTATTACCTATATTTGCAGACAACATTAAAAACGATTGATTATGCCTGAACTATTAAGATTATTTGGATTACGATTTCTGTTCTTTGCAAACGACCATACGCCTCTGCATGTTCACGTAGTAAAAGGTCAAGGGAACATTACCGCTCAAGCTAAATTTACGTTGGATCCGGTAGAGTTAGTTGAAAACAAAGGGCTCACTAAGAGTGAGCTGAGAATGGCCGAATCCATTATTGAAGAAAATAAGGAAATCTTCGCAGAACGTTGGAACGAGTTCTTTAATAATAAAAATTGAAGATTTATGGAAGTTACGAATGTTTGGTTGACAGACGATGCCGTGTGGATTAAAACCGCTGACGGACGAGAGGAAAAAGAACTGTTTGCTGATTATGCGCGATTGAAGAATGCTCCTCGTGAAGCCTTGGAGGATTATTATGTCAGTGAATTCGGCATACACTGGAAGATATTAAATGAAGATTTGGCATTTGAATGCTTCTTCATGAAAAAACCTAAATCACCGCTTTATAAATTATTTTTGTCGCATCCGGAAATCAATGTATCTGCATTAGCGCGCCGGTTGGGCATTAGCCAAAGCCTTATGGCGCAATACGTAGGAGGCGCGAAAAAACCTTCTGCCGAGAGAATGCAAGCTATTGTAAACGAGATTCGAAAGATAGGAGCAGAATTAACTATTGCGACCATATAAGGGTGAGAACAAAGAGAAAAGGCTTGCAGATGCGAGCCTTTTTCATTTGAATTCCGGTAATAGGTATTGAATATTCATGGCGGCAATGTGGAGAAGACTTCGGGCTTCTGCTTCCGTCACAGTCATCGGTCGTGTAAACTCGCAAAAGATCGAACCTATCCAATCGTGTGTGTTGTCGTTCAGACGCTTCACAATCGCAGCCGGTCACCAATAGTAACTGTGGGGGCTTCTGCTTGCTCTAATGCTTCTTTGTAGCGATTGATTTCTTTCTCCAGCTCTCGCCATTTTTCCGGGTCCAACGCGCGCGAAAGATGGGATTGCTGCTTCTGAAGATTGCGGAGTTCCTTTCTTAAATCCGCGGCACTTTTGCGGCTTAAGTCAATTTTTTTCGTCTCTAACTCAATAGCATCTTTGTTTTTGGCGATTTCGCGAGTGTTGGCCTTGATTTGGTCACTAAGCTGTTTGATTTCAGCGGAATGGTCACCTTCTGTGGCTGCAAGTCGGGAGATCTCTTTACGGTGGGCAGCGTTCTGCCGACGCAGTTCTTCGGTTGCTTTGGTCAGACGGTGTATTTCCTCCTGAGCCTTCGTGGCTCTGAGGTCAAGTTCAAATGAAACTTTATCGTTTTGAAGTTTAGACATAAAGCGAGATAATTTTTCACAAAATTACCTCGCAGATATTTACCGATGAAGGACAGCAATTTTAGCCTCCGCAATCACAGCCGCTATCTCCGCTACTACAGCCACCATCACCGCTACTACCGCCGAATAACGTATTTCCAATGGCAAAACCATATCCTATTGAAATAGCGTCGCTCCATCGCTTGCTTTCTTCTTTTTCTTTGGCAGAGGGGTCCCAATCAAGCAGGTCATCTTCATCTTCGTCATCGTCGTCATCATCGTAGTAATGAGGTCGGTCGAACTGCTCCCAACTCGGAGCGTCGGGATCATATAACTGGTCGGTTTCTTTGCTGTACTCCGAACCATCTTTCATTGTCAAATTGTAGATTTCCGGATTTTCGAGGGCGTGGTCGATTAAATCTTTGTACCATGCTCGAAAAACCTCCCATTTATGAAATTCCCATTGTGGATAGTTGCGGAAAATATCGTTAAACTCGTTTAATGCTCCTTTAATTCCTTCCGAGTGTCCGAATTGCATTATAAACAACATGTGTTCCTTGACCTTCTCCGGGTCAGTTTCGAGTGTAGCCAACAAGTCCACCCCATTCTTCGCCCGCCATATAATGCCAATGACGGCGGCAATAATAAAAAAGGTTGTAACCGTTCCAAGTGCAGCGAGAAACACCAATCCGAAGTCGATACGGCCGAAATAGAGATATAGCCCGTATAAACACGCTCCGAATATTACAGCCAACAGGGAGTAAAATATTATATTCGTTTTCATCGTTCAAGCCCTTTCGTTATGAGTTCCGTTATGAGTTGAGACGTTGACAGCTCCCGATGTTCTGCTTCGTCTCTGATGAGTGATAACAACCATGAAGGTAAATTAACCGAGAATTTCACCTTCGTCACACCGTCTGACAATTTTCTGCCGGCTCCGATGCGTGAGCCTCCGCTTCCATATCCTCCCATAATGCATGAGTAATTTATTGATATGCAAATATACAACTTTTTTGATTATTGCGCAAAAATTCAAAATAAATTAAAAAAGAGACTGCGCAATATATACAGGCGCAGCCTCTGAGGACGTTTATTCTTCAGATTCGGGGGCAATGGCCTCGGGAGGAATTGTTGACAGGGTGATAATGTCTTGACGAATCTGCTGGAGGACGTGGAGCCGCTCCATGGCCACGGATTCGTCCTCGAAGAAGTCGGAGGTGTCGAGTATAACCATACGGGTTAGCTCATCGATTACCTTGAGATAGGAGTCTTTGACGTCGCTAAAGTTCTGAAGCGTATCAATAACTTCGACGATCGCGTCTGAGATTTTTGCTCCGGCCATTGTTACTTTCATTTGTCGCCTCCTTTCACACAAAAGTAAACAACCGGGATAGCACTCAGACAGAGGGCAATTTTCGCTGCCATAACGTCGGCAGCAGCCAGTCCGGCGCAAGCGGAGAGAGCCACGACTGCGGCGAGAACACCGGCTGCCTTCAGGAGTTGGCCACCGCTAAGAGCGCGCTTGGGGGTTGATAACGGTGTCGGCTTGGATTGCAGACAGTGAAGAATCACGACTTGGTTGCGGCGTCGTGTGGCCGACAGTTTCAATGCGTTCATAGTGCATCATTAGGTAAGCGTTAGGGCAGAAGAAAACGGCTGCCGCTCCGTTGCTTACCCAATGATGCTATCTCTTGCGAGCGCAAAAATTGACGGAACGACAGCCGCAATACGGGCTATCAGAGCGAGCATAAAAAAAGCTCGCAAAACATGTTCGAGCATTAACCGCGCCCGGGCGAGATAGAATACTATCATTAGGTAAGCGCTGCAAAATTATGAATAAATTTTGAAATGTGCAAATAAAAAACCCCCTCGCCCTGATAAGCGAGAGGGTGCGGATTATGCACGCCTCTTCATGCGTGATTATTTCTTTATTCTTCGCCATTTAGTCAAGTCCCGGCACTCCATGCTTTCTGCGCTGATTTCTATTAATTACGGCTCCTATAATGCCAATTGCAATGAAAGCGATGAACTCTGAGCCTAAAGAGGCAAGAATTGACATTGTCGGCGAATTGTCCGGCCATGTAAGCACCAGCGTTATCAGCATGGGGCAAAAAAAGATGATAAACCAAATAATTGTCAGGGTAAGTTTTACAATTTTTTTCATACGGATTTATTGGTTAAGTGGTTGAACAGCGTGTTTAAGAGTTTTTTGGGTAAAATCATGCAGCCAGTCAGAAAACTCAAAGCGCATGTTTTTGAATGTTTCCTTATAGAGGATACCCCATACTTGGCGGTTGTAGATTCGATAGTTGCCGTGTTTCTTCATGTCAAGAAACCTGATATATATCGGCCACCGTGCCTCCACATTGAATCCGTGGTTAGTTGCTTTAATGAAGTAGGTCGGGTTTTCAAGAGCTTCACGCAGAGTGCCGGAATGACGCGATTTTTTTGAAGAATTATGGTAAATCAGTTCATTGGCAATTTCCAATTGCTTTTGGAAGATCTTTTGAAAACCGCGCTCTAAATGCTCCTGAATATAAAGTGATTTCAGCGTATCTGCTTCCATGGTTAAGTTGATTTAACGGTAAACCCTACGCTCCAGCCGGCAAATGAGCGGTAAAACTCGGTTTCCGGGATGGTTTGCAGAGTGGTTATATCGATACGTAGCGGAGAGCACCCGGCGTTCATGTCGTCAAGCATGGAGCGTTTTATTGTTTCTATTATGGGTTGGGTTTCAGCCAGCACATCGAATGTTGTTTCTCTTTGCGGATCATATTTTTTCATGATGAAGATAACACAGAGGTTATTTTCCGAAAAATTGTCGATGTTTCCTTCTCCTGAAGAGGTCGGGGGCAGATAAAACAATATGACGGAGTCCTTCTTGAGATTATTCAACCGCTTTCCCATTTCTTCATCAACGGTTACGGGCATAGCTTCGGAAATACCGTAAACACACCGAGCAAGATCTTCCCAATACTTTTTATATGCTGTAAGGCTTATCATACGTCTCCGAAATAGTGTTTGGCTTCTTCAATGCGTCTCCGCTTTAGCCCGGGAAGCTCTTTACCGCCGGCATATCTCCACTTGAGGAACTCCGAAAATATTTCCGGATTATCGGGATTTGCCTTTACCAATCGGTAGATCGCTGAGTTTTTGAATGCGGTCATGCCAATATTATAGGCTATCGATACGAGTGCATCGAACTGATTGTTATTGAGATTTACGTTCTCAAGTGTTTTATATATTTCACCAGCAAATCTTGTTATATCAGTTTCAAACAGTGCATCCGCTTCTGTCTGACTGATGAGTTTTCCCGGCGTGACGTCCGGACCGGTATGCCCAAATCCGATCGTAAGCACACCGGAGGGGCAACGATATGCGGATAGGCGGCAGCCTTCCCATGCCTTGATTTTGGATTTGATTAACTGCGAAAGTTCCATAAGCTATTTCGATATATTTTTATTGTGATTATATTCGAATTTACATTTATAAAGGTAAAGCAGTACCTCCCAGAAATCAGAGGCCTCAACTTCTTTGACGGTCCCGAACAATCCGGCGGACGCCACTTCAAAGGTAATCCCGGCCCACCCCGTTTTATCATCTGCGACCGATTGCCCGGAACTGCGAAATATTATGCGGAGATCTATTTTTTTGCCGTTGATGTCAATAGGCTCAGCTTGTATGGCATTCCATACGGATAAAAATAAAGTCGGAGCGTGATATGCAAGGATATCGGGCACATTGGAGTCTTCCGGTATATGATATAAGATGCGTGCAATGTCGGCATAACCATTTGCCACAGTCTCGTTATCAGCGTTTGCAAGGCTTTCTAAAATGGTGAGGCAATGCACAAACTCGCCAAAAGTGATGCCGTCAAGCCAATTTCCGGGACCCTTGAGATCCCGGTATTCCGGGAGCAGATTAGTCGTAGTGTTAAAATCGAGGCTATATTGCGTCTCTCCATTCATGGTTTTTGTTTTTACAAATCCATCAATGGACTGCTTTTGACTCTCTAATTCTTCAATATATTGGGGGATTAGAATAGTGTAATCCGATTTACCCAAGCCGATAAGATACGAGAACCACCTTACACGGAAATAATCGATGTCGATAACTTTACCCCCCAACGCAAAAGCAAGAAAACAATAATATTCATATTGTTTGGGAGTCAATTCATCAATGCACTCCGGAATGGTAACGGAACGTCCGCGTGTGGTAATTGTTTTCATTAAAACGATAAACCTTTGCTATGAGTGATTGGCCCCCCGATATATGGCACGGGTTTGGTTGATTCTGCGTTGTATTCCGACACAAGTTGCTGAAGTCGTTCAATACATCTTCTGGCATCTGCGCCCAGAGATGCAGCAACTGCCATTCGTGCAGATTGCTCTGCTTTTAACCTTGATTTAACCGGTTGCGATTGTTGCACTTGAACAACTCCATCCGGGATTACTTCGACGGGCAGACGTTCAACTGCTTTCTGCATGGTAAATAGGACTACAGCACGAGCTGCAATGTCGCCGAACATGTCAGTTTCTCTTTGACTTCGCTCAAGTAAAAGCGAAAGTATTTGATTCCCAAGCACCGGTGCCAACTCTGCTTGCTGAACCTCTCGCATAATCGGGAGGAGCGTAATGAACAGACGGTAAGAACCTATGCTATAATATTCATCAAATTGTTCTTTTGTGTGGATTAAGCAACTGTTGCGTAGCTTGTATTTATGCGAGTTTACCCAAAATGGGAATTGATTGACCTCAAGAGTTTCCACGAGAGCATCAGTAGCCTCGTATGCCAAGCGTAAAATGTTTTCTTCATCCTTGAACTCCTGTAATGCAGTGAGTCCCTTCTCATTTTCGCCAAGACGTCGAGAGCGACCGGCTGTGTCGTGTTGTGCGTCCAAAGTCGGAATGATCTTCAGCCAAGTAAAGAACGCCACGGCTTGTTGTAGATACTTTAGAGCTGATTGTTTTTGTGAATCAATCTCATCATTTTCATAAAACTCGGCGAGAGCAGCCACCGGTTCATGACCAACTATAGCCACCACGTCACGAATCCCGAACGGAAGAACCGGTTCCCATTTGTCAAATGTAATGTCGTTCGCTATCAAACCGACTGCGGCAACAATTTCTGCGGCACCTTGGCCATCTTTGTTAAACAGTTTCATTGCGTTTCAGGTATATGGAATTATTAAGCATTGGCTTTTACTCGGTTTTCCGGATTTACATTGCGCTCCGCGTCAACAATGGTACGATATAAGCCGATTTTGATGTCAGTTCCGGGGAAATTGGCATCTATAAACTGTTGAAATGGCTTACATAGCACCATATCGGGCACAGAGGTTTCCGTGGCATTATAAACTTTCAACGCATATAGCTTTTCAGAACCACTACCTAATTTGGTGTCGAGAATTAAGTTCGAAAGAGACGGATCCAAGCCGAAACCGGAGGTGGCGGCAGCTTCGGCTTTCTTGCAGATGAGAACTTGAGCTTCGATATATTCTTTTACCTTGTTATCGATAGGGACAATCTTCCAACCTTCAAAGTTGCCGGCTTCAGGATTCCAGAACTGCGATGTATGAAGGAACTTCCCTGCATTCTCCTTCCCGGTCATTGCAGCTGCATAATGCTCCATCGCTTCATCCTTGAATTTCTCCAACATTTCAGGTGAATATTGAATCCCTTTTTGCTGGCATATATCTTTGATTCGAGCTTCAGCAGCGTCCCAGTAGGACTGAGGGGATTCTATGTGTTTTGATATTGCGGAAGCATTAGCGTTATATGTGGCAAGTAGAGGTGCAAGAGTTCCGGCTAATTCCAACCAGTCAAAGGCACCGATAAATCGAGGCACGCTGTAATGGTCATGTCCGAAGCTATAAATATTGTAATATGCAAGAGAAACCGAATGTTTTAAAGGATTTTTCGGGTCAAAAAGCGGGTAAATGTATGAGGTGTTAGGATCTGCTATCGGCCAATCTGCAACCATAGCTTGTGATGGCATGGCGTTATCTCCCGCCCATACATAGCGCACTTTGTTTGCCGGTACGTGTTCTATTTTCACAATTCGGCCAACACCGATTCGTGCTCCTCTTGAAAGGGTAAACTTAACCCAAAAGCCCTCTAAATGACAAAGATCTATCAGGCATCGGTGCATTTGAGTTAAGTAATCTGTGCCTTTGAGTGCGGCTGTAATTTTGTCATCAATGACCCATTCACGATAAAAAATATTGTTTTCATCCACAGCATCGCGATACAGACGAGGGCCTTCTCCCCATTGCAAGCCGGCTTTCTTCCCCATAATCCCCTCCCCTGCATAGAATTTTTCTAACAACCGGCACACATGCATAGGCAAGTCATTATCGCTCCCAAATGGGATTATCGGCGTTCCATTGACATTTATGTATTTGTAACCGAAGGAGCCGGAACCACCACGCAACATAAAGTGAGACGGAGTCCATCCACGAGAGCCGGAATTGAGGCTGAAAGTAAATATTTCACCGGCTCCGTTATCCACAAAACCAAAATTACCACTTCTACGTATCATGTAAAATCTTAAAGTATTAGTTTAACATTGTGCGATAACCATTGAACTCTATTATCAATGGCTGCCAACAGACACGGGCTAATCCGGTTTCTGTGTCTGTAAAAAATAATTTATAGGAGGAATATGCTATTTCTTCGTCAGAGGCTTTAGGGCGTACACGTGCTGCATTAACAGTCACAATGTCTCCACCCTTGCGAGTTTGTCGGTTCCATTTGCGAAACTTCATTGAGAACGTTCCTCCGGCGAGGCTAATACGTTTCATCTCCTCGATAGCTTGAAATAAATCTATCGTTTGTCGTTCTTTAAGCATAAGTTTAATGTCTTAAAGCTAAATAAATGATAATTAGAATACTACAGATGAAAAGCGCTTTCCAGATTATTGACTCAATAGGCATAGTCGGGTCTATTTCAACTGTTGATTCTTCTGTTATAGTTGTGGTTCTATCACTATTGCCGGTATCTTCACGGTGATACGAATTCTTAAACTCATACCTGTATTCGTCAAAGGCTCCCTGAGAAATAGTTTTATCATGAAGTTTCCAGTTGTAAGCCCAATATACAACGATTGGACGGCCCATTGAATCTCGTTCAATTTCAACTCTACCCACTTCATCAGCTCGGACATCGGTAGCTTTATGGTTAATGATGGCGTTCTCTTCTATGGCGGAAACAATTTGTCGAGTGGAATCAACGGAAGTTTCCATACTCTCATGTAGGTTAGTTTCTTCCACAACTGCTTTGGTTGAATGGCAGCAACAAAGCACGCATAAGCAAATTACAATTAAAAAGATCCTAATTTTCATGTTGCAAATCTACGCTCTAAAAATAACACATAGAAGGACAGACGAAAGAACGAAGTACGCTCGATTCCTCTCGGGCGTACTTCTTCCAATTAAAGAGTTAAATTTATACAGACACAAATGGCATGATTCACATCAGGCGCATTTATTAATTATCGTTATAACAGTTTCTTTCATATCTGAGCAAATAGATTATGCATCTTCAGTGGATGTGGGATAGTTTGAGTCTTGAAAATCATCTATGCCTGCAAATGAATCTTCCACACGTCCAGCGATTTCTTCCTTGGTGGCTTCTTCGGCATGCGAACCGAGAGCAACCGAGCCTGCAATTGCGGCAAGATCCTGACGGAGATCATCGAGGGCTCGAAGTGTAGTAATCGCTTCCAAGTCATCCATTCCCATTTCGTCATAAATACGTAGAATGATATTAAAGAGTCGATCAAGTGTTGTGCGGTAATATGGATAGGTCCCGGCTGAATGTTGCAATGCTTTTATAGCAACATGTGCTGCACTGGTTACCTTTATGGTCTGGTTATTAGTTTCCATAATTGAATATTTTTGTTGATGATTGCGCAATTAGTGATTTATCATAGGATATTAAAGGTAGCAACTGCGAGAGCAAAAGTACAAAAAATATCCGACATAAGCAGAATAATACCCGAATTCAGTAGGTATTTGCCTTAGTTTGACTATTTGTGGAGTCAAAAAGGGCGATGATAATAAAGTTTTCATATCCTAAGTAGTTTGAGTTTGATGTTTTCTTTTATGTACGAAAAGGCGACCACCTCTCCTTGTCGTCAAACTACTTAGGGAAACCGACTATGAGCCGAATTTTCAAGTGCGGAGAAAGTGGACGCCGAATATTGAGTCCTCTTTTACTATGTGCCGTTGGGTAGAAAATACCCGATAGATTTGAGTCGCTTACGACTCATAGGGATGCCCCTAAGTAGATTTGACATTGCAAATTTCGACAGAAAAATGTGAACAAAAAAAAAAAACAGTTAAAATAATTTAATTAAGCATGATAACAAAGTAATATGCCATGCTATATAATTGGTCAATGTTTTTCGGGAAGAAATTCTGCTTAAATGCAAAAAGATGAGGAATAATCACCAAAAAATGATGAATAATAACGTAGAAAATTCAATTTTCATACAGAAATTTTGCTCATAAATATCATATCCCATCGATAATCAGCAAGTTAATGTAACAGAAAAAGAAAATTGTGATTTATGTCACAACGCGCAGAGCGCGCCGCTCTGATGAGGAATAGTAGTTACCGCCTCTTACCGGGAGTGAAATGTGAGCAATTAACTTTGTTACGATGTCATTATAAATAAAATTACACCTGATGGCATTGTTTGCCAACAGGTGTGAATAGAGTATGCGAAAATATCAGTCGCCGAAGTAGTTATTCATCCACTCTCCGGCCAGTTCCGCAGCATTAGAAAGAGATATTTGGTTGGTTTTAGTTGCATTCAGCCACTCTCGCCGCATCATAAGATATTTGAATGCATCTGAGAAATTTGTTGATAAGCGGGGAAGTTTCTTTGCGCCTAACTTCTCAGTCTTTTTGACTTTCGCAACAATCTTTTGCGGCCCTCTGTACTTAACTTCAGCCTTAGCTCCTTCAATACTACTTATCATTTCCGGGCAATTCAGTGCATCTACCAGCAGCTTCGGAAGCCTATCATTCTCCCCCCTCATCAGTTCATGCATGAAATCGTATTCCGCGTGCTGTTTAATTGTTGATTGCTTACGAGACTTTAGGATAACAGTCCAGCCTGTGCGTCGATTTGAAGCGTCTTTTTCAATTGCCTCCTTAATCTTGCCGGCATAGTCCTCCCCTTGTTTTTGAAAGTTATTGCCTGAGCGGTCATAGTAGAGGTTTAACGTCTTGAATTTGTGTGAACTGAAAAACGTCAGAAATTGATCAGCCAGTTCACGGAACCATCCCGGAGGTATTTCATAAAAATTCTTATGAACCCGGTAACGTGTGCCATCCGATTGACCAATGACCAGAGAAAGCATATTGCCGAAGTCCATACCGCCATCAATGGGAGCTGACGGATTAAGGTAACGCAGTTCTGTCGATGCGAATGCTGCCACGCCGGAAGTGGTGCCGTCAATATACTTGTGCTTCTCTCCGAATAATACATAAAAGCGCGCATCTTTGCTCACACCGGGTCGCATACCCATAACTGACTTAAGAAACTCATGGAGTTCGAGAGCACCAGCATATAAACGTTTTGCATAATCTACAGTAAGAATATCTATATTTACAAAGCTGGATATATTCATGAAGAATGTTTGCCCTTTTCGCAGCTTCAGCAACCCCTCTGTATAATACGCAATACGTTTCTCAATCTTGGCAATTTTCTTAATATCCGGGATGTTTTCGTGATTGGCTCGCGCAAGATTAAGCTGAAGCCGATTTAATTCACCGGAAGCCTGAATAATTCTAATAATGCGTTCCGGATCCATTTCTGATGCATAACGGAAGAACCAATCATACTCTCCTTCAGTAACATCAGGCATATCGGTGGTGATAGTAACACCTCCATATAAATGACAACGTCCATAAGTAATGGCGTCTCCACGAAGAATGGGCATAACACGAGACGCTTTTGAATCTGAAGCATACTTAGCCTCGTCAAAAATCAAGTGGGCTACTGACTTACCGGCAAGTAGTGACGGGTTGTCGAGAGAACCAAGTAAGATAACAGAGCCATTCCAGAACGAAAAAACATGTTTATAATCATCAACAATTACAGAGCATCGACGTTGCCAGTCCAAAGGAGGACGTTTATATTTGACATAGTGAACCCCTTCTATAAGCCCGTCGATTTTCCACCCGTTTTGAACGGCAGGCATTATATTGTTTATTAGGTTAGAGTATGTGTCAGCGACAATAGCAATAGGAGCCCCCGGCATCAGTCTCACGCATCGGATAGAACGTCGTGCTATTATAACAGTACTCTTTGCAACGCCTCGCCCTCCTATTGTTATAAAGTTCGTGGTATCTATCCAATCGCAAAACACCAAAGCATCAGACGCGAATTTTACAGGGATATCAGGGATTTCATTCTTTTTCATCACCAAACTCTTTTTCATCGTCAATCATTCGTTGGAGGAGATTGCGCTTCATTATTCCAGCATCTTCTTTAACACGGCGAAGGCTTACCTCCGGAATTTCCGGTATAGAATCAATGAACGCTTCTAATTCTTTACGGTTGGCTTTAGGAGCTCCTATACTTTCCGGATCGTGGGTATAAAGTATTACGGGAGACGAATTGAGAAGCTCAAGAGGAATTTCCGGAGCAGCTTCATCGTAGCATCCACGGAGTTTTGCGGCTTCATGCAGCATACTTTTGGCCTCTTTAAGTTTCCCCATTGAGGCGGCAAGATCAGCCCATTTCTCGTAGCGCTCAGCGTAAAGGTTGGCCCATGCCCGAGGTTTGACGTTCTCCTCCGAATAGAAAAAGTTGATAGCATCGGCATATACTTGTCGAGCCATCCAATCTGACAATCCATATAAACCGGATTTAAGTAATTTGATTATTCCGGCTTTAGTAACAATACGTTTTCCCCCGGGAAACATCATACGGGCGCGCAAGCCACGTACCATCTCCATAAGGTCTAAATAACTGCGCTCTGCCGGAGTCAAACTATCAACATTCCCGGTAGAGAGTATTCGTTCAATCTGCCGGGAATCAATGTCTTCAAAGTTAATCCGAGACGGTTTATGGGGTAAATTCGTCATCGTCCAAATAATTTATAAGTGATTTAAAACGATTTCTGCCCTGAAGTTTCTGAAGTTCACGTATTGCTTCTATATTTCCGGACAAGACGGCATTTTTCAACTTTAGTTGAAGCTCAAGAGTCCCATCCGCAAATGCAGCGTCCAACATCATCGCCAATGGCGAAGCCGGTATTTCTGCAAGAATCAAGAATGCTCGCCGACGTTCCATTGGCCACCCCATAGCAACGGCTATTTCATTTGGTGGCATTCCGGTATATGCTAACCGGCAGATCTTTTCTTCCTCATCAGGCGTGAGATGAAATTCAGGGAAAGTTATTGAATCGTTCGTATTCATACAATAATTGATTCATAAAAAGATAATGTAGCCTTCAAAGTGTTGATTTTTGCATCTTGATGAGCAAGTTGATGACCGGCTTCTGATCGATCGCATGAATGACAACTTGAGCGGGCAAGAAATCGGAGGGCATGAGACTTTGAACGCTGCGCCTGCTCAATAGCTGCTATAACTTTTTTTTTCGACGATCCATTTCTGCTTTTAATGCAGCTTTCCTTTGCGTCCACATCTCAAGTGCAGCTGCTGCTTTAGGATTTTCTTCTCCTTTTGCATTTGCTTCATCAAGTTTCTTTTTATGTTTGGAAACATTTGCGGTAGCTGAATTGAGCTTTCCGATGAGTTCAACGTCAGAAAGAGAATTTAATTCTGCGGAAGTTTCTATCTCCCTGAACTTTGCTGCTTTACCGAGTATCTCACCTTTTTCACGGTAATACTCAAGTTCATTCCATATTTCGCGGTTTGCCAAGTATTCCGTGACGATTGTCTCACATTCGGCAGCAGCTTGAGCAGAGTCGGCGTCTCCGAGTTCTTGGAGACGAATAAATGCGGCTTTATAGTTCCCGTATGCGGTGAACATATCCGCAACCAATACCTTCAGTATATCCGGGCAGCTCGGAGAATTAAGGAATGGGAACTTTTCGCGAAAGCGGATCATCTTACGCACCGGTTCCGGAGCTTCTGCATATTTTGAACGTGTTTGTTCAAGTAGTTCCGTTAATTCATCAATTCGGTCGATATTGTCATCCATGTTAAGTACACGTTCCTGAAAATCCACGCTTGTAAGCTCATCAACGCTAACTTCGAACGAATCGGCCAACTCAATGAGTGCAGTTTCGTAGTCATCAGGTGCGTCTTTTATCGCTGCCTCGGGTTCTACCTTTGTTTTTACTTTAGCCTTGCGCGGAAGGTGCGCAAATTCAGACTCAGTAAGGCCGGCAATTTTACGAAGCTCATCAAATAAGATTTCTCGAGTAGTGGTGCTTTCGTCTATAGAGAATTGACGTTTTAACATCAAATTTACACCGAATTGCATGTAAAGTGCCACACCTTCTTTATAATCTCTGGGGCCGATAAGGTAATCGGTAATTACGTTCCTTTTATTTTGTATCATAATTTAAAAGATTTATTATGTCACAAAATTAGCAACCGGTAACTACCTGATAAAAGACAACAACACGCTTTAAATGGTATTTAATCCATTCAAAGCGTGCTTAACTTATTGTAATTTTAAAATTATCCGATTGGCTTCACAATTTCAACCCGCATTCCGAGAGCATCAATGATACGGTAAAAAACAGTTACACTCGGAGTAATAAAACCGTTTTCTATCCTCGAAATATAGGATTTAGTAACGTTTAGCTTTTTTGCGAGTTCGCTTTGGGTCATGTGAGCTTCTTTTCGGGTTTCTCGCAGAATTTGTCCGGCATAGAAAGCTTCTGCCTCCGCGCGAAACGCATCACGTTCAGGAGTCCCTACCATGCCATACTCAGAGTTTAAGACTACATCATAATCTCTTAAAATGTTATCTCCGGCCATCATAATATTCTTTTTTAATTTTCAATGCTTTTTCAATTTCATTCTTAGGCGTTTTTTGTGTTTTCTTTTGAAAACCATTAAATAACACCACGATTTTGTACCCATCAAAGATAAAAAACACACGATAAATATTTCCCTCCCATTCAGTTCGCAGTTCAAATAGTCCGTCTTTTATATGCTTAACGAACTTCTTGGAAACTATGTCTTGAAATTTTAACAAGTCAAGTCCATAATTGATTTTTCGCCGAACTTTCATGTCAAGAGTCGCCATAAACTCTTCGAAATATCCGCCATAGGTCATTATCTTTCTTTCCATGGCACAAAATTACGAAAAGTTTTAAGATAATACAACTATATTACGCAAAAAGTTTCAATATAAAGCAAAAAATCTCCGAAGCCGAAGCCTCGGAGATATGTTTGACAATACCGACATTAATGATGTTATGCCGGAATATATCGGCTTTGCTCAATCCAAATGAGCCCGGTTTCGCCGGCATCAAATGCACGAAGCGTGAGCTGTGTGCCTTCCGCGGCGGTAAACGCTTTGCCCCCACGAAGAAGAATTTTCCCGGTCGCGTTTGCAATGGTAGGAGAAGTCCCGGGAGTGCCAAGCAAGGTTATAACCGCGCCATGTGCACCGCCTTCAATCTGTTCAATGGTTGCAGATCCTGATGACAATTGATATTGCCCTTCGGCGACAAAGGTAATAACTGTTTCTTCTGCCTCAACAACAGTCACGGGTTCTTCAAGAGGGATGGTACCCTTATAGATTTTGATGTCGTCTCCCTTGGAGATTTGGGAGAGAGTAAATTCGTTGGTGTTGCTCTCGTTGTTCCCGGTATATGAAGGCGTGATTTTACAGGGATTGCAAATTGAGCCGATAAGGTCGGCCGGCTTACCTGAACAATAGCGCATAATTCCGATGAACTTAGAGTTAAGTTCATTCACTTTGAACTCTCGAAGCTCTTGACTGTTTCCGGGGTGATTGAACTTAATCGATGGAGTGAAACCGATTTGATCAGTTTCGCCTTCAGCCGCACTGGTAACCTCCGCGGTTCCATGCGTCATGTAAATGCCAATTCCATAACGCCCGGGCTTCATTACAATGTTGTCTGCAATAACAACACCCTTATCATCCGGAGAAGGCATAAACTCGATGTCGTCAGTGTTCAGAAGAACCAGAACGTCACGGAGTAGGATTCCTGTGCCGGGATTACCCGGAGCACGACCAACAGATTTTCTAATATACGTCATATTCTTTTAAATTTTTAAAGTTAATGATTAAAATGCACGGAGCGAGGCTTTATTTCCGCGCCCCGGCAATAGATGGATCCTTTAACCGCGTTCCACTTCGTAGAACTTGCCGTCAGAGGCCTTAACCAGCTTAATAAAGGTACCGGATTTCAGTGTAATCGCTGCTGTCAGTGCAAAGTTTCCTGCATTTGCAATGGTCGAAGCGAAGGTTGAACCGGCTCCATGAATCGTGTAAACTGTACCGGCAACGGCATCGGTTAGATCAGTGATTGCGGTCGCCTTAGTGTTTGCATTTGTGACAAACACTGTAGCACCTTGAACACTGGGCGTTGCTGCATCAGCGGGGAACTCATAAGCATCACTTGAGGTTGTGATACGTTCGATTTCGATAAATTTACCATCGGCACGTTTCATAACTCGAATGATTTCTCCTTTCGCCGGAGTCCATGGATCCGAGAGGAGAGAGAAATTGCCTGTATTGTTGATTTTCACGCCGCTGTCGCCGTCTGCACCACATTTGATGGAGATGACTTGACCAACGGCTGCATTCTCAATGTCGGTAATTGTGAGTAACGACTTGTTGGCCACCGTCACAATCGAGGAGTGAAGCAGTACTGACGGATTGGTGTCCGGATCTGCCTCAAGGTAGAATGATTCGGGAAGATCATAGTCATTACACCATACCAGCTGACGTGATCCGTCCATGTCGTTGCGGTCAGTGTATTTGTAACCTACTGCTTCTGCAGCAAGGCCTTCCTTCCATTCGCTCCATGCCTTCAGGCTCCAGTCTTCTTGTTCGAGATTGAAGCGGAGCATTTCGCCTGCGATATGCTCGTAAGTGTGGAAGTTCCCCTCGATTGTCCAGAAGATACGATGGTGGTTGTCGGCATTAGGAATCGTTTCAATTCTAACACCCGGGAACTCTTTAACGTAGGTGATGTTCTTCTGGTAGTCAACGTTGCGACCATAATGGGCTTCGTTGTACTTGTGGTACCATGGGAGCATGAATGAGGGAATATACAGCACAATGGTTCCGGTGTCGCGGAACACAGAAGGAATCATTGAAGTACCGGTATAGAATACTTCACCGATGTTTGCAGGGGTAATCTTAGGAAGATTGAACGGCTTGATCTGGTAAACCGTTTTGCCCGAAGTCCCGCCATTGGGCGTGAAGTCGGTATGACCTTCAACTTTCTTTCGGAGGTATTCATAGAGTCCGTCGGAGGCTTCCATGGCACGACCGGGAACATTGGGGTCGGGGTTTTTACGAACACCGTTGATGCGGCGTTGTTCTCGTTCATTGTGAAGTTTCTTTGCCGTTTCGGCCAAAAGGTATTCAATGAAGGAGAGCTTTACGGCATTGGAGCCTTCTTTGTTCAGATAACCAATCCAGCTCTTTTCAATTGCCTTGAGGTTCTTAAACCGGTATGCGAACATAACATCATACATTCGCAGAGTTTCATGGTCGAACTCGTAAGAACCTTTGGTGACGTTATCGAAGTCGCTGTCTTGAGTGTTGTCAGCTTGTGAGAACTCTCCCAACCAGATGTTAACGAGAGTGTCAAGATCCTGATGTCCGGACTCAAGCGAGAAGATCTTTTCAATTGTCGGGAGTTCGCGGAGGAATGACTGAAGGCGATCGCGCCAAGGGAGACGATAGAATGCGCCAAGGTCATCTTGAAGGCGTTTGTAATCGACGCGGTTAGCTACTGCTACCACGAGGCTTTGCCCTTGAGCTGCAAGCAATGCGGCTTTGGCTCGCATGTTGTAGGGGCGATCAAGGCTGAAGAACTCACCGGAGAGGCCTCCGAGTTGTTCGGTATCGTCCAAGTTGAATGACACATGAGCAGAACCGCTTTGTCCGGCACCTTTACCGGGATCGGTTTCAGGCAAATCAGACAATGCCTTAATCTTTTCTTTGAGGGAAGTGATTTCGGCTTCTTTCGCTTGAATTTCCGCAGCATGAGTTTGCGCATCGGCAGTGCTCTTTGATTTCAGAACCTCCAGTTCTTCGGTCTTGGCCGAGAGTTGCGAGGTTACTTTACCAAGGATTGCTTGAATGGCTGCATACTGTTTATCCTTGGAGGGCTCATCCTCCGGAGATTCGGAATTCAGCGCAGCGGCAAAGTCATCAAGAAAACGATCTGAAAAGCCGTAGCCTTTGAGAGTTGCGCGTTCTTCGGGGGAGAGACTTTTCTTGCCGTCTTCTTCTCGGAAAGATTTTAGTCCGAGAATGCCGAGAATCGCGGGAATAAAATTCGCAAAATTCATCTTTTTACTAATTATTAAATGTGAATGACTTAATATAATTGTTCTGCCTTTCGGCTTGTTGATGTGCCCAGTATCCACGAAACGGCATCGTACACGTCTCCGAATTGGTCAATATATCCCAGCTCAACAGCTTCTTTCCCGTCGAACATCTCACCGCGAAAAAGAGGCAACTGCGGATCGTAATCGATTCCAAGGTTACGACTCACTGTCTCCGCGAATATTTTATGGATTTTCTCGGCACGAGCTTTGATGAATGATTCATCATTGTTTTCAATGAGTGCGCGAGTTTCTTTGTTCTTCAGGTCTGCGGTGTCCGGGTATATTTCTCGATAGTCAATGCCATGCATCTTGAAAAATTCGCGGAAGCTGTAATGAGTACACACTACCCCAACGCTTCCCACTTCGCAAAGTGGCGAAGTGATAAATGTGCGATCACTTGCGGTTCCCAACCAAAAGTGAGCGGATGCCATTACGCCTGTTACTACTGTTGCCGTTGGTTTTGTGCAGTCTTCTATTGCTGCTACTGCCGCATCGAGGTGCGAGACCATCCCACCGGGACCATCTATAACCAATACGATGCCACAAATATTGGGATTTCGTTCCGCTGCAATAATTTGTTCTGTAATCCACTCTGATTCCCATGAATAGAGTACTCCGGTAAGAGTTAAGATCGCGACTGAATCAACCGGGAGCGAAGCGTCATTGAGTTCATACCATTTTGCCATATAAGGGAAAGAAGTTGCTTTGACGGTGCACTTATTTGTGCTCTCCAGCTGTGTAGTCGCTACTTCTATTTTCCCGGCTACTATAGTCGGTATGATTAGCGACACGAAGTTCTCAAGATCGTGTCGTCGAATGGTCCAATTATCGGAAAATAAGCGTTGAAGTTTGTTCATGTAGCTATTTTTGTTGCAAAATAACTACATATCGCGTGCGCGCGGAAGGACTTTATTGGACCAAATATCCGTCTTGAGCAGTGTCTTCGCCTGAAAGAGTCACGACATAAACGCCATTTTGGGTTGTGTAATCCAGACTGAGAGGATACAATGGTGACCCGACGACGCGATTGTTGCCGTTTTCATCAGCATATACGGCAATCAGGTTCCGGCACTTGTAAGATTCCAGAATATCGGCAACGCGCTCTGACACTCCCGGACGCTCAAACGTTAGTATCTTCTTGATGACGCCGTTGTCTGAGGTCGTTGATATCTGTATTGAGCCCGGAACCGCCTCAGCGTCCTCCGGAGTTCCGTTAGTTGATAAAATGACTCGTGAATGGATTCGGGCAAATGCAGTCAATCTATCTGCCGGAATCAGCTTCAAGCTATGGATAACCGAAACAGTTAATTGTTTCATAAAAAATGAATTTGTAAATTATTGAAAATCAGATATTCAGCATTTTTGTAGCACTTTTCGGATAAAACTACCTGAAAAAAAAGACAAATGAGTGTATCAGGTAGGTAAAATAATTACTGAGAAGTGCGATTTTATTTGCGTGAGTATCGGCGTTTCGATGTTCGCCTCAACTTATCTCTCCAACGTTGATAGTTCTTCAACAGAGCATCCTCAGATATGGATTCTATCCCGTATCTACACATGAACTCAAACACTGAATCCTTGAATTGAATACCTTTAATATGCTTGTTTTCGTCCATAAGGTCATGCAGCTCCGCCCACATCATCACTCGCATTTTATCTCCGAGACGTTTAGCCGCGCGCTGCGATAAATAATTGAATTGTTCAGGCGATTTACCCCCTGCCAAATTCGCATCTCTGCGATCCGGTAACATAAATTCCAAATTACCGGACTCAATGGGGCAATTTACGGGGCGTTTTTGGAGTAAATCATAAATAAGCACATAAATGTCAAGTGTTGAAGGAAAACGCACCACTCCAATCTCATTGTCAAAGTATTTCCCTTTGATATACTCAGCGATATGGGCGTCAACTTGAATTTTAACCGTTATCATATCCAATAATCTTAATTGCTCTCACAAAGTTACAAATTTGTTGATGATTTTTTACCATATTCGATAATTATTTTACTGAGGCTGAATTTTACTCAAAAATTTTGTTACGGAGTATTTTTGTTATATAAAATTGATTTATAGGGCTTTATGCAAATTTCGATTTTGTGATTAGTGTTTGTTACACGCTCTCCATTTTGTTGCATAACAAAGTGATTGAGGGCTGTAACAAAGTGAAAAATTTTTGTTACGGGTTTGTTTTGTGATTTTGTTACGCCCATTCTTTACTTTATTTCCTTGTTTTATAACGTTTTACTTCCTTTTTCAAACATTTGTTACATGGTAACAAAAATTTATTGTAAAATTAGGAGGAGGGTATGGGAGGAATTTGGGAGGTCGTCGGTCGAAAAAAGGGAAAAAGAAGCCGGGCTCTGCAATATTACAGAGCCCGGCATAAAGTTACATTTGGAGGACGTTTATTCTTCGGATTCGGGGGCAATTGCCTCGGGAGGAATTGTTGACAGGGTGATAATGTCTTGGCGAATCTGCTGGAGGACGTGGAGTCGCTCCATGGCCACGGATTCGTCCTCGAAGAAGTCGGAGGTGTCGAGTATAACCATACGGGTTAGTTCATCGATTACCTTGAGATAGGAGTCTTTGACGTCGCTAAAGTTCTGGAGCGTATCGATAACTTCGACGATCGCGTCTGAGAATTTTGCTCCGGCCATTGTTACTTTCATTTGTCGCCTCCTTTCACACAAAAGTAAACAACCGGGATAGCACTCAGACAGAGGGCAATTTTCGCTGCCATAACGTCGGCAGCAGCCAGTCCGGCGCAAACGGAGAGAGCCACGACTGCGGCGAGAACACCGGCTGCCTTCAGGAGTTGGCCGCCGCTAAGAGCGCGCTTGGTGGTTGATAACGGAGTCGGCTTGGATTGCAGACAGTGAAGAATCACGACTTGGTTGCGGCGTCGTGCGGCCGACAGTTTTAATGCGTTCATAGTGCATCGTGAGTTATAGCGTTAGGGCAGAAGAAAACGGCTGCCGTTCCGTTGCTATAACTCACGACGCTGTCTCAAAAGAGCGCATTGTAAATTCGGAACGACAGCCGCAATATCGGGCTATCTGAGCGAGCATAAAAAAAGCTCGCAAAACATGTTCGAGCATTAACCGCGCCCGGGCGAAACAGAATACTGTCATGAGTTATAGCACTACAAAGTTAAAACAAAATCTTGACCTATGCAAGTGAAGTTGCAAAAAATGGGTAAAAAAAGCGTGGCCGCCTAAGCAGCCACGCCATACAGACATCTATGAAGATATTATTATGATGATGACAAGAGACGTAATATTACTCCAAAGATTCTGCAAGTTCGTCGATTTCAAAGGCAAGGACTCGCAATGCTTTTGCCAATTGCTTTCGTTCATCAGGAGTGAAACCATCCGGTTTGCCATTGCTCAAACAATGATTTACTTTTCGGCTAAACCATGAACGAGAACGCCCAAAAAATCGCTTGGCAATATACGTTCCGTTAAGCACATTCATCAAATCACTCTCTTTAAGCTCGGTAATTTGATTCAATACAGAGTTAGAACTCATCATTTCATTTTGTTCTCTATCTTTCGATTCCATATCTATTTGAGGGTTAACCCCCTCCCGAAGGAGGGGTTTTTAGGGTTTAAACTTTCAGTAATTGTTTGATAGCAAAAAGTATCTCACGTTGATAATTGCGGCGTTGGCCTTTGTCTGTGATAAGGTAGAAGTTTAGCATCATTTGCCGAATTTCTTCTACTTCAAATTCAAATTGTTCTCTTGTCATTGTAAATTTTTATTAATTAATAATTGGTTTGTTTGAACACTACAAAGATACGAAACATTTGTTGAATACACAAGTTTTTCGGCATGTTTTTTTAAAAAAATTTGATTATTGCGCAAAAATTCAAAATAAATAAAAAAAGAGACTATGTAAATAAAAAACGCCCTCGCTCCGGTATTGGGCGAGGGTGATGGTTTTATGAGATAAATCTTGTTTTAAGAGTGTTTACTCTTTATTCGGAAGCGTTATCGATTTCAGTGCTGACCTCACTATCCGGATCCGGGGAAATGGTCGATAGTGTAACGATGTCTTGACGAATCAGTTGCAGAGTGTGAAGTCTCTCCATGGCTGTAGAACCATCTTCGTTGATATCATCATTATTGAGTATTACAATTCTTGTCAGCTCATCAATTGCTCTAAGATAACAATCACGAAGCTCGGTAAAGTTCTGGAGCGTATCGATAACTTCTACGATCGAATCGGTGATTATGGCGCCGGACAGTGTTATTCGCACGGTTGTCTCCCTTCTGCATTCGTATCATTGAATGCGGCTCGAAGTGCATCTTCGTTGAATGCGGTTCTAAGTGCATCTTCATGGCAAGCGCGACATAAGACCTTTATATTTTCAGTGGAAAAGCGGTCGGGAGTTCCGGGAGGGAGCACGCTTATGCGATTGCAATTAATATCAATAGTTGCACCGCAGTGTTCGCATTTGTTGCCCGTCATTTCAAGGCGTCGTCGGAGGTGTTCATGTCGGCGAATGTAGGTTCTATCTGTACGGAGTCTGGTATCAGCAATATAAAAATAATGTCCGAGAATTTTAAAACGAAGGTTCATATTGTGAATGTTTATATGATAAAATTAGAATTATAAATCAAACTCAGGAAGCGGATATGCGGGAGTCGATCCCGGTGTCTCCGGTTGGAGTTGCATTGAATTGGCAGCTGTGACCGGCGCAAGCAACGTAGCTTTCCAACAATACGCCGAAAGGAAGAATCGATCGTTCCATTCGCGGCTTTCAAAATCAAGCTCAAGAATGTAGTCGTGTCCGAGCTTTATAGCGAAACGGTCAATGTCTTCGTTCATCAATGAAAACACAACTGACTTGGGGAAACGTCCGCCGTCATATTGAATCACGTACTCTTGCCTACGCCATGCGACGCCGGACTTCGACATTCCGGTTTGAACCGGGAGTGCTTTTGTAATTGTTCCTTTAAATTGCATTGCTTTTATTGTTTGTGAAAATTAAAACGGGAGTTCTTGCTGTACGGGAGGTGGATTCTTCAGGCGCTCAGCCTCCTTTTTAGACCGAAGATATATCATTTCTTTAGATTCGGTTTTTTTCGTGAACGGATTTTCTCGACGACGGATAATGCGGTTACCGCTGTTGTGAAGCTCTTCCGGATTCAGTTCATCGATATATTCGCTTGTATAGCAAAATCCGCGAAGTGATTTTGAAAATTTTTGCATCGTGATTTGCTTCACATTAGAGAAGCGTTTGTAGTCTTCAAAGGCTTCTTCTCTTATTATTTCTCGGTCAAGATTGCCACTTTGCTCACTAAAATAGCCTTCTGCCCATTCTCTGAAGTTATCGGACATGTCTCTCAGATATTTGCGGAATACGATAGATGATAATTGCGGTTCGATTTTAACGTTTGTATGAGATACCGACAGATAAAACTGTACGCACTGCATGATAAAATTAAGGTCGGCTTCCCATTCATCTTCAGTGTATGAGCTTGAAAACAAGTCTTTTTTGAAATCATCGCGAATCTGACGAGTTTCTCTATAATCATTTTCTTCGGTTCTCTGATGGTAGTAATCCCCAAACACAACGTATAGCATTCTTTGCCGGGAAGACTGATTAAATTCTTTGGGAACGTAGTTGGTGGTAAAAGCGAATTTCGGGGACTCTTCGAACGGTAGAGTATAGCTGGCCACATTTTTTGCGTTGATGGTCATGTCCATACTGATTGAGTCATAAAATTCTTTGATTGGCAAATATTCCGCACAGTCATCGACAAGAACCATGTCAGTATGGCGAGTAATTTGTTCGAACACAAACGGGTTCTCCATTAATCTGGGATTGCGCCCCGAGAGCTTGACATAATTCAGCATTTTGGACAGGGTAACAAACATAAACGATTTACCGGAGCGGCCATTGCACTGATCATTCTCTCCAATTATATTATCCATGGCAAAGGCAGCCCATGCTCTTGAGGGTGATTTGAAAGAGTGCATCATGTAGCCAATGGTGAAGATTTTGCTAATCAAGCATTGTTTCTGTTCCTGTATCTGACTATCCGTGAGGTTTGGCCCTTCTATATCAAATTTATGCGATTTTCTATATTCTTCTGCTTCAGCCGGGTCAAACTTCTCAAGTCCGAACTCAAGCTCTTGGCGCCAGTATAGGCGAGAAGAATTTATCAGATAACAGAAATATTTCGATGAAGTATCATTGATGCGAATATTATAATCCTCACTTTGCAGTGGATCTCCATCGTTCGTAATCTCAAACATAGCCGGCAAAATGCGTGGATTATGTTGAATTACGCGGTTATCCCACACATGCCGGGTTGAACTGTCGAATTTATAGTCATGGCATTGTATGTCGTGTGCGGTCACCTCTGCCGAGAAATTTTTGAAATAGAAGTGCTGGGAGTTAGCAGTGCTGTTGGAGAAATCCAGCTCTATTGTTTTGAGAGCTTCAAGAGTTACAGCGGAAAGAGTCGGTGTTGTCAAAATCAAGTCGCGCAAGCCTCTTGGCAGCCCCGAGTCTATTGCCCAGTCAACAACGAACTCTCTGATCATTTTCGGTGTTACTTCTTTTACAACGCTACCGGTAATTTTGATAAATTTCACAACGGCCGACCGCTCATCACGTAAGGAGAAGAATCCGTTAAGCCGCAGAAATTCATGCAAACAAGAAATACTGATTGAGTAACGAGTCTCTCCGGTTTTACTGTTATATTTAGAACTCCAGAATTTGGCCGGGGTTGCCAGTTCAAGCAGCTTCCGAAAATCCCGAGGATCTTTGTAGAGTTCATTCCAGTCGCGGAAATCCTTGCGTGGGTTCCCACGATGATCTCGATAATCTGCAAGTTTTTCCGGGAGCCATATCGTGTAGATATCAATATAACGTAAAGCAAGCTCTTTACCCTTTTTCTTACCGGTTGCATCAATGTCCGGAATATTATAAACAGTTTCTGCATATCTGGTTATTTGTCGGAACTCATCTTCGGTTATGTTATAGGTTTCCGAATTAAACCAAATAGGAGAATAGCCGAGAGAACGAACGCAAAGCGCATCACGTTCACCTGAGCAAATAATGGCTTCGGGCAGCTTTTTCTCTTTGAAATGTTTATCCTCATTCTCCGGATCTAATTCAAATGCCCGGCGTTCTGACTCATTATATTTACGATGCGTGGCAATCAGTTCATGCAAGCCATTGATGTAGCTTTGCGGTTTTTTCCCTTTGGGCTGGTATTGAAAGCGCCATTGCTTATCAGCATTTAAGGGCTCATATATCTTATAGAATCTATCCGGCTTACCATCAGACCCCGTAAACCAACACTCACGCATAAATATCGGATAATTTTCATTGGGATATTTATGTGTTGCTTCGCGATTTTTTATGGTGGTTAATCGCTTGACCCGATACCAATTTAGCGACTTGAGATGATCTACTGTCACTCTCGGACCCATTATTGCACATTCTTTGGGTGTAAAATCTTGGTCTATATCCCATGTGCAGTCTCCCTCCGGCTGTTCGGGTGTAGCCGGTTCCTTTCGTATATCAGGACGGTTTATAGTACGCGAAATTTCTTCCGACACATTAAAGATTGATGCCAAATCCATAAGCGCTTCGGAGAAGTTCAGCCCCTTAACCTCCATGTGTATCTGAATAGGATCAATTGCGCGGCCATCACCGCCAAAGTCGGTCATCTTCCATACTTGCCCCTTGGACGTATTAAAAAGACGAACTCGCGCGCTGGGAGTGCGTTCGCTGATACGAGCTCGGAAAGGTTTGCCGGTTCTGGCCGAGTCAAGCGCGTCCGGATAGTGCATACCGATAATTAGCAAACCATTATCTGTGCACGCATATAATTTTTCAGGAGTTATCATAATACTTTGACGAATAAGGAAGGCTGTTAATCCCTGCAAATTTGCCAACAATTAATTAGAGCCAAAAAGACTACTTCCCTAAGCATGTCAGGTGACAAATTATGTGTGATACAGATTTCGGAGTCACCATTTACATTCCTCACCTCAAAAACGTTTACACCATTAGCTTGATCAATTTTATCAGCGAGTTTAACGGGTAAGGAAATATCCTTTAACGTCACAGTTGCCTTTGACCCACAAATTTCCAACGTGGCATTATATTCTCGAAAATCATATTCAGTTTTCATCATTACTTTATATATAGTTACCTCTCCGGGGGAGTCGCTTACGCCTTCGACTTAACCCCCGGATTGGTAATAGTGAATAATTCGTTACCTGTAATCTCAATACTAACACGGTTGATGTCTCGTTGTGACGCCGGACGTATCACGCAGTTCCCGTATATCCAATTATTGAGAGTATGCATTGGAACGAGGCATTCTTCAGCTAAACGTTGCTTGACTTTCTGATATGCCTTGTGTGGCAATGAGTTCAACCAATTACGCAATATCTCGTTGGGTGTTTGAGGTTTAATGTCATTTAAAATTTGCATAATTCAAAAAATGTTAGTAATTTTACTCTGCAAATATATAATTAAAATAGCGACTCAGTAACTATATACCACTTAAAAAATGTTAATCCAAATATTATTATGGCTAACCTAATACTAATCAGAGACTTGTGCGAACGCAAGAAAATTACCATTCGCGAGCTTGCTCAACGCATTGGGCGTAATGAAAGCAGCATACAAAGTGCAATGCGCCGAGGCACTACTAATTCCACTACAATAGAGCTGATTGCAAAAGAGTTAGGCGTATCAGCCGGCATATTCTTTGATGGATACGAAAGCGAAGAAAATGTAACAGAACTGCGTCGCGAATTAGCTCATCTAAAGGAACTTCTGAATGAAAAAGAGCGAACGATTGAAATTCTTCTCAGTACTCGAAATCCTATGAAGTAGTAAATGTCGGCGCAATGTCGGCACAATCAGCAATTAAATTACTGACTACTAAGAGGCCCATGATGTCTGGTGGCACCACGAAGAATCACAGCAAAAAGATGAAAACCTCTGAATTTCAACGAATTCAGAGGTTTTCTTTTTGTTTCAACTGTGCAAAACATGCAGATTTAGGAATTTCAATCGTGCCAAATT
>SUXJ01000010.1 GCA_015061005.1 Bacteroidales bacterium | reverse complement strand
GTTAAACCTTGCCGCGCCGATGGTACTGCGAAAGCGGGAGAGTAGGTCACCGCCCCTTCCGACAGAAGGCTTGGACCCGCAAAGTCCAAGCCTTTTTTAGTTTGGGGGTGTATTGAGAGGGTTATATTGGGGCTTCATTAGGTAAATTGTATGCTTTTGTTGCGGGAATGAAGATGCTGTTGGCTATCTTTGCTCAGAATTGATAAGATTATTATTGTTTTTATGAGAAAAGTATTTTTGTCTGCACTTGTAGTTCTGTTTATATCGTCTTGTACGTCATTATTTTATACGGGTTATAGTCCGAGTGGTTTTAGTGCAACGTCGTCAGCTGCCATGGGGCTGACACCGACCGAGGATCCATCTACGGGCTTATATGGTTATTTGAGTGACTTCGGCGTATGGGCTATTACACCGCAGTATTTATACGCAGGAAATTTTAATGACGGAATGGCAAGGGTTGAAACCCGTACGGGGTATGGGATTATAAATACTTTAGGTAAATGGGTGGTTCAGCCAGTATTTAGGTCGGGGAGTGATTGCGACGGTGCCGCGCAGTCAATAAGGAAAGGAAGATTGCCAGGAGTGGAGCTGTGGCTTGCTGAAGATAGAACAACCGGACTTTATGGGTATTTGAATCACTATGGAGCATGGCATATTAAGCCTCAGTATGAAGATGGCAGTAGGTTTTATAGTGATGGATATGCGATTGTGAAACAAAGATATGGAAGGTGGGGCGTGATTAACAGGTCAAATGAGTGGCTGGTTCGCCCAAGTTTTGATTCGCGGTATAAGGCGGAGGCAGCAGTGCAACGCTTGATGCGCTGATGAAGAGAGGAATATCTGTAAGCAAATATAGGAGAAGGGGCGCGCATCCGAGGTAGGTGCGTGCCCCTTTACAATTTGGGTGTTTGATGATTATTGTTGCGTTTGTTGCAGCGGTTGGTTCGCAGCCGCTTCTTTTTTTGCTTTGTTGCGGCGTATAATGAATTGAACAATCCATTTAATGCAGTAGAAAGCTATAACGAATATGATTGATACAATCAAGAATGCGATGCCGACAGCTTGTGCTGCAGGGACACCAAGTCCGAAGCCAGAGGTGCAGAATTTAACGTAGCTGCTGATGAATCCACTTTTACTCATAAGATGTGATAAGGATTTGTTGGAGTTATTATTAAGTATTTGGTTTTAATCTTCTACTTCGTAGACGTTGTTTCCGCGATAGATACGACGTTTCTGTTTAGTGTTGGCAACCATTAGCAAAATGAAGATGGTTCCGATAACAACTAATATTTGTAAAATGATTTTGAAAATGAGGGTAATCATCGCAATGGCAGAGATTAGGCAGCCTATGATGTAGATAACGGAAAAGGCGGATACCCAAATCCCGGTTGTTGCTCCGAGAGTTTTCATGTTTCTTTTAAATGATATGTATAGACCAATGCCGAGAGATGCAAGGAATGTTGCGATGCACACAATGTCCATGATGATAGAGTTGTTAAATCCGCTCAATACCATTATGATTATGACGGCTAGGGTTACGGGGATACACAAAGCCAGACTCCAAGCTGCGGGTTTGAGACTGATTTTTTGAGTGCCGGCATCATTATTTCCGCGCTCATCGAAGAGTGCGCGTTCATAGATTTTGATGCTATAGACTTGGGCCGCTACCATGATTGCGAAGGGGATTACACGAAGTAGTGAGCCCCAGAATCCATAACGGTCATAGTCGCACCACCAAAACATGTCGCTACCGAACTTAATGAAGCCAAATATTTCAATTGCGGAGAATACGAGAATTGCAGCCGGTACAATTGCCAAAAAAATCGGGCGTAGGGATTCACTTTTTGTTGTAAGGTATATGAGTGAAACTAAGGCGGCTGCAGCCATTATGATAAGCATTGTCCAGAGGGCGGCTGATGTGCCATAGAAGCGACCTGCCAGCGAGTTGAGTTTTTTCTGACTACTTTGGAGCATAAAAGGTATCTGCTTGGCGTCTTCGTCATTCACAAATTGGAGGTCGCTCATGCTGACGGCGTAGTGTTTTTCGTCGTGTTCAAAAACGTAGAGATAACCGTTGATGAAGTCCATTGCTGTGATTTCATGGCCACGGTCGAATTTGACTTTCGGTTTCTTGCTGTTGACTTGGAAGCCGGTTGAGGTGGCATCGAGTTGTTTACATTCCACGCCACTACCACCCCATGAGTCAATAACAAATTGTACGGTGCGAGTTGATAAGGTTTGATGGATAAGTCTCTCGCGTTCCTCACCAGAGAGGTTTTTTTCTTGCTCTTCTGCAACAAGTGTTGATGAGCCGGCTATGAGCGCGACTATCAGAATCAAAAATTTTCTCATTGTGATAGGCTTATAATAGTATTTTATTAAGGCAAAGATATGGAGATTAGTCGAGGGCAGCCTGTCAAATAGTAAAAAACAGGATGCAGATGAGTAAAATCATCAATGTGGATTGTTAGAAAAATTTTTGCGTCTGTACTCTGTAAAGGAGCATCCTTTTGCGCGCTGAAATACTCGGCGGAATGTTGATAGTGAATTAAATCCGCAAGATTCTGCGATTTCTATTAGAGTAGCCGAGTTGTTTGGGTCCTTTAATTGCTCTAATGCAGCTTCCAGGCGGTAAGAGTTGATATAGTCGTAGAAGGTGGTGGAGTGTGTTTTGTTCAGATAATTAGATAGGTATGTTCGGTTTGTTCCCACTTGCAAGGCGAGATCAGCCAAGGTAAGATGAGGCCGTAACCAAATGCGGTCTTCTGTCATTATCTTTTGGAGTGTTTGTTGTAAATTGTCGTTTAAGATGCTGTCGCTAAGCGGCTTCTCTTCATTTGGCGGTGGTATTTGACGTCGAGTTGCATAACTTAAGGCAACAATCCACAGGGTCATAAGTGTGAGTTGATATACGCTGTCCCATAACCAAGACGAGAAGTAGCAAGAAGTGGTCCAGACTGCAAGGCATACAGCAAGAACAACTGCTACAACTTTTAGCCATTGGACAGGTACGAGTTCAATGTTAGAGTAATTCTCGGCGAGTAGGCGATTATATCGGCGTACTAGTATGGCCATATATATTGTGAACCCTGCACAGTATAGCCAAGTGAAGATAAAGGTTGCGTCTATAACATAATTGGCTCCGGTGAAGGCGTAGTGCAGAGTGAAGAATATGAACGGGAGTGCCAGTAGGGTGGCTCGGCGAAGTGTGCACCAACCTTCGGAAAGCAATTCAAAGACGAAGAAGCATCCGGCAGGAATTGCTGTCATGTCAACTAATATCAAGAGGTTGGATACATAGTTATCGCGTATTGTTGGTTCTGCATAGAATATAAGGTCTTTGATTTCCAAGAATCCCCAGTAAAGTATTACACACCCTGTGAGTCTTTGCATCCGTGATAATGGTTTTTTAGAAATATAGCTAACGCCAGTCATGATGAAAAACATCGTGACAATACCATGAATGTAATAGAAAAGGCGTTCGTTAAACATAGGTGTGTAGAAACAGGATGAAAAGTCGTTTGCGAAATTAGATAAAATTGATGATATGTTACGTTTCGCAGCGTAAAATTAATGGTCAAAAAGTAAATTTTGATGCAGTGGTTTGATGTTAAGTTGATTTTTATTAATTTTGTGCAGATTTTTGACTATATGGACGTATTGCTAATAGTTTTGGCCGTTATTTGTGGAGTCGTGGGCATTGTCGGGTGTGTGCTACCCGCATTGCCGGGTCCGCCGTTAGTATATCTGGGAATGTGGCTTGCGCATTGGAGCGGATATGTCGAATTTTCAAATCCCATGTTATTGATTTGGGGACTTGTTGCACTTGGAGTTACGATTATGGATTTTATGCTTGCTCCATTGATGACTAAGCGGTTTGGAGGGAGTAAGGCCGGAACGTGGGGCTCAACAATAGGATTGTTGGTTGGAATGTTTGCCCCTTTGCCATTGTTTATAGGTCCGATATTAGGACCGTTTATCGGGGCATATATCGGGGAGAAATATTTTGGTGGAAAGAACTCATCGATGTCGTTACGTTCCGCATGGGGGAGTTTTTTGGCTTTTTTCGTCGGAACGGGGATAAAACTGCTTTCAAGCGTAGGTATGGTGTGCGCAGCGTTTGCGCAAGGTTAGTCGAACTTTTTGCGTCGAAAAACGAAGTTTCGTCCGAGATATTTTTCGCGCACGACGGGGTTCTCAGCGAGTTCTTCAGAAGACCCTTGGAAGAGAATTTTTCCTTCAAAAAGGAGGTAGGCTCTGTCGGTGATAGAGAGGGTTTCGGGGGCGTTATGGTCGGTAATGAGTATGCCGATGTTTTTTTCTTTTAATTTATAGACTACGCTTTGAATTTCTTCAACTGCAATCGGGTCAACGCCGGCGAAGGGCTCATCGAGCATTATAAATTTGGGGCTTATTGCCAAGCAGCGAGCAATTTCGGTGCGTCGACGTTCTCCTCCGCTGAGTCTGTCGCCAAGGTTTTTGCGAACTTTGTGGAGAGAAAATTCATCGATTAGAGTTTCGAGTTTTTCGCGCTGTTCGGCTTTGGAGAGATTTGTGAGTTGGAGGACGGTGCGAATGTTGTCTTCAACAGATAGCTTGCGAAACACGGATGCTTCCTGCGCCAAATATCCAATGCCATGATGAGCGCGTTTGTAGACAGGGAATTTAGTTATATTGAGGTCATCGAGGAAGATTTGACCTTCATTTGGAGCGATAAGCCCTGTGGTCATGTAGAATGTGGTGGTTTTACCCGCACCATTAGGTCCGAGTAGTCCTACGATTTCGCCTTGAGTCACGTTTATGCTAACGTGATTTACAACGGTACGGCGTCCGTAGATTTTTACGAGATTTTCGGTTCTGAGAATCATCCTTTCCCGAGTCGGCTTTCAATATAATCAGTTAGTAGTCTCATCGCCACGGTGTTATGCCCACCTTGCGGAACAATCAAATCCGCGAACTCCTTAGAGGGCTCGATGTGGAGTTTATGCATTGGTTTTAATACTTTGGCATAGCGGTCGAGGACCATTTGCGGAGTTCGTCCGCGTTCAACGCAATCTCGAGCAATGAGACGAATGAGTCGATCATCAGCGTCAGCGTCGACAAAGACTTTTACATCGAGCATGGAGCGCAGGCGTTCATCGCAGAGAGCAAGAATGCCTTCTACGATTACGACGTCGCGCGGTTCAATATGGACTGTTTCCGCTTGGCGAGTACAGGTCAAGTAGCTGTAGGTCGGCATTTCAATGCTGTGTCCATTTTGGAGTTGATTGAGGTGCTCTACGAGCAATGGCCAATCAAACGCGGCGGGTTCATCGAAGTTGATGTTTTGGCGCTCTTCAGGGGGTATATGGCTTGAATCTTTATAATAAGAATCTTGAGATATTACCGCAACTTCACCCGGGGGAAGTTCGGCGATGATTTTGCGTACAACGGTGGTTTTCCCGCTGCCGGTTCCTCCTGCTATGCCTATTATCAACATAATTGTCTGTGTTTTTGTGCAAAGTTAACGATTTCCGCTGATACGGCAAAAATAAATTTATTTGTAGCGAGCCCAACGGATGAGGTCTCTCAGGGTTGGTTTTTTGCCATACATAAATATGCCAACGCGATATACCTTTGCCGCGAACCATACCATGAACAGGCAGGTTAGAAAGAGGAGTGCGAAAGAGAGTGCAATTTGCCATCCGGGTATGCCGAATGGAATACGGCATACCATTACCATGGGAGAGGTGAATGGAATTAGTGACATTACGAGAGCGAAGGTGCTACCGGGGTCAGCTACGACTGCAAGTGAGGCAAAGAGTCCGACCATGATTGGGAGCATGCCGATGATTTGTAGTTGAGAAGCATCTTGTTGATTATCTACTCCGGCACCAATGGCAGCGAATATAGTGGCAAAAAGAAAGTATCCCCCAATGAGGAATCCAATGATGAGGAGCATTGTTTGGATGATAGATGCGACGTTTGTTGCGGAGTTAATCAGTTGGGCGAGGGTGAGGTCCATGTCGCCGGTGCCTCCGGCAGAAATTTCCGCAGCTTGCTGCATTGTTGCTTCCGGAATTAGCGTAGGTAAGATGAACATAGCACCACAGACTATGACTGCTGCCCAAATTAAAATTTGGGTTAGGGCAATAAGTCCGACTCCGATTATTTTGCCGAGCATCAGTTGGGTTGGTTTTACTGAGCTGACCATAATTTCCAATACTCTGTTGTTCTTTTCTTCAATGATTGAGCTCATGACTAATTGTCCGTAGATGAGCAAGAACATGTAGAGAATAAGGTTAAGCACAGTACCGAGCATTGCGCTGAGTTCTGCGCTTTGGGATTTTTCATCGGAGCCGTCGTCATCTATGCGAACGCTATGGAGTTGAACCGGGGAGCTGACGTCGGCCAAAATGCGGTCGAGATTGTCGATGTTGTAAGCTTTGAGCTTTTGAGTTTCAATTATTTTTTGCATTTGAGAGCTAATGGTGCTTTCAACGCTTGCAGAGGCTTCATTAGATGATATTAGTTTGACGGCATTGCTATTTTGAAAAATATTGCTGTCAATCAGAAGAACGCCAAATATGGAGTCGCTTTTCAAGTATGATTGCAGACTATCGGTATTTGCTTCAATGAATCGTACTTGGTCGTTGCTGACGAGATTGGGGTATATTTGTTGGCTGCTGTCGATAACTGCCACCGTTTTCTGATTGCCTTCGGCAAAAAGCATGATCAGAGTAGGGAGCAACATCATGCCGAGCATCAAAATTGGCACTAATATGGTTGTGACGATGAAGCTTTTTTTGTTGACGCGTTCAAGATATTCGCGCTTGATTATAAGAGATGTATTGCTCATTTTTGTACGGCGGAGATGAAAATGTCGTTCATTGTAGGGAGGTTTTCGCTAACGCCAACGAGTCGCGATGTCTCATTTATGGCAGAGATTGCATCTCGAAGGTCGGTTTGTTGGAGCAGTTTCACGCGAATGGTGGTTCTGTCTTTACCGGCGGAGAAAAATTCATGAGATTCAACCAAAGGCATTAGTTTGGGTATGAGGGCCGTTGTGTCGCCCATAACAGTAAAGTCATAGCGTCCTTTGGCAAAACTGCGTTTCACTTCTTCGACAGATCCGGAGAGAATATTGCGAGATTTGTTGATGAGGGAGAATGAATCGCATATTTCTTCAACTGATGCCATGTTATGAGTGGAAAATATTACTGTGGCTCCGGCATCGCGCAAGCGCAGAATTTCGTCTTTTAACAGTTGTGCGTTAACGGGGTCGAACCCTGAGAAAGGTTCGTCGAAAATCAAGAGTTTTGGCTCGTGGAGCACGGTAACAATGAATTGTACTTTTTGAGCCATGCCTTTGGAGAGTTCGCTTACTTTTTTGTTCCACCAATCAGCAATTTGGAATCGTTCGAACCAAGCGCGGAGTCGTCCTTCGGCGTCTTTGCGGTTGAGTCCTTTTAGTTGAGCAAAGAATAGGGCTTGTTCGCCGACTTTCATTTTTTTATAGAGTCCGCGTTCTTCCGGGAGATATCCGATGTGGACAAGGTCAGCTGCGGTGAGTTGATGTCCGTCAAATTCCACGTAGCCACTATCGGGAGCTGTGATATGGTTAATTATTCGTATCAGGGTTGTTTTACCGGCTCCGTTAGGTCCGAGTAGTCCGTATACGCTACCGCGAGGCACCTCGAGGCTGACAGAGTCAAGAGCCTTATGCGAGGTAAATGATTTGGAAACGTTGTTGACTTTTAGAATCATATATATTAAAAGATCAAAGCGCGGAGTGATTATTCCGCGCTTTAGTTATAGTGTGTGATATGGTTTATTTTACGATAACTTTCTTTGACCATTGTGCGCATTTAACAATGTAGCACCCTTTGGGCAGATTGATTTGTTCCGTTCCGGAGTTTACGGCAATGGTTTTGATGCGTTGTCCGGTAATGGAATAAATGTCGAAAGTTGTTTCGGATTCTGCGGTTAGTTTAATGCCTCCGTTAGTCGGGGTTGCAGAACATGAAATCTGCGCCACTTCAATACGGTCGTCGGCCCTTAGACCGGCGAATTGACCCGATGCGCCAAGCATCATGGCAAGTACTAAAGTTATTCGTAGAATCCGTTTCATAACGCAAAGTTAAGGCATTTATTGTATATATGCAAATTATTTGTCGATAATTTCTGTAGTAACTGATTCTGCGCCGTCGGGGTAGTCAACTTTTATGGTCGCGCCGCCGGTGAGGTTGTGTCCGCTGAGAATAATTTCTGCGAGGGGATCTTCAAGATATTTTTGGATTGCACGTTTGAGCGGACGAGCACCAAATTGAGCATCATAGCCTTTTTCTGCAATGAAATTCTTGGCTGGCTCGGTGATAAGGAGCTCGATGCCAAGTTCAGCGCAGCGCTTGTAGAATCCTTTGAGTTCTACGTCGATGATTTTGAAGATTGCCTCTTTTGAGAGGGAATCGAACATGATTATGTCGTCAATGCGGTTGAGGAACTCCGGAGCAAAAGCCTTGTTGAGGGCTTTTGTGAGTACTCCATGATTGAAGTCCTTATCGGTATCGCGAGTGGTGAAGCCAACCCCGGCACCGAAGTCTTTGAGTTGACGTGTGCCGATGTTGCTGGTCATGATTATAATGGTGTTTTTGAAGTCAATGCGACGACCGAGAGAATCGGTTACGCGCCCTTCATCCATGATTTGCAGAAGCAGATTGAACACGTCGGGGTGTGCTTTTTCTATTTCGTCGAGAAGCACCACACTATAAGGATGTCGGCGAACTTTTTCGGTGAGCTGACCGCCTTCTTCGTAGCCAACGTAACCGGGAGGTGCTCCAACAAGACGGCTTACGGTGAATTTCTCCATGTATTCGCTCATGTCGATGCGAATTAGCGAATCGGCAGAGTCAAAGAGGTATTCGGAGAGCTTCTTGGCGAGGTGAGTTTTGCCGACTCCCGTAGGTCCGAGGAACATAAATGTGCCGATGGGTTTGTTCGGATCTTTGAGTCCCACTCGGTTTCGTTGGATAGCCTTGACGATTTTTCGGATAGCTTCGTCTTGTCCGATAATTTGAGATTGCAGTTTCGGAGTCATCTCCAAGAGTCGCATACCTTCAGCTTGAGCAATGCGTTGAACCGGGACTCCCGTCATCATTGCAACTACCTCGGCAACTTTTTCGGCATCGACCGGATCGCGACGTTGACTCATCTCTTTTTCCCAATTTTGTTTAGCGGCTTCAAGTTCGGCTTTGAGTCGCTGCCCGGCATCGCGGTGCGACGCTGCCTGCTCATAATTTTGGGCTTTTACTGCTGCGATTTTCAGGGCCTCAGCTTGTCTCACTTGTTCCTCAAGGGCTTCGATTTCCGGTGGTACGGCAATGTTGCCAATGTGGACTCGCGAGCCGGCTTCGTCGAGGGCGTCGATGGCTTTGTCGGGGAATGTGCGGTCGGAGATATAACGCTCGGTTAGTTTCACACACGCATCGAGGGCTTCATCTGAATAAGTGACGTTATGGTGGTCTTCATATTGCCCTTTGATGTTTTCAAGGATGATTCTGGTTTGTTCGGCGGTCGTCGGTTCAACCATAACCTTTTGGAAACGGCGCTCGAGTGCACCATCTTTTTCAATCGAAGTGCGGAATTCATCGAGAGTTGTTGCGCCGATGCATTGAATTTCTCCTCGCGCAAGGGCGGGCTTCAGCATATTTGCCGCATCCATAGTGCCGGATGAGTTTCCTGCTCCGACAATGGTGTGAAGTTCATCGATGAATAGAATAACGTCTTTATTTTTGCTCAATTCAGTGAGGATGGCTTTGATGCGTTCCTCGAATTGTCCACGGTATTTTGTGCCAGCAACGAGTGATGCCATGTCAAGGGCCACGACACGTTTGTCAAATAATACTCTGGCAACATTTCGCTGCACGATGCGTAGAGCAAGTCCTTCGACAATGGCACTTTTGCCCACACCGGGTTCACCGATGAGCACAGGATTATTCTTTTTGCGACGGCTGAGGATTTGCGCCACTCGCTCTATTTCCATTTCGCGTCCGATGACCGGATCGAGTTTGCCTTCGGCGGCAGATCGAGTCATGTCGATGCCGAATTTGTCGAGCATGGGAGTGTCGGAGCCTTTGCGAGCCTCAGTTTTGTTGGCTGACGATTCTCGACTCTGCTTGCGGCTTAGGTTTTCGGACGCAGGATTTTCTGAGTGGTTATCATCGTCGTCATCTTCATCATCATCTGTGAACCCTGCTCCCATTTCGGGGTGAGAGTTTTTAACAATGCGATATAGGGCTTCGTAGTTCACGCCGTTTTGTTTTATTCCGTGCATAAAATTTTGAGTAACCACGGGATTGCAGTGAAAAATTGCAAGTAGAAGGTGGATTGGTTCCACAACGTTGCTTCGGAGCATTCTTGCTTCGAGAGTGGCTAACTTTACCAAGCGTTCGCTGATAGGAGCTATCGTAGGAGTTTCCACTTGTTCGATCGTCGGGTTATAAGATTCAGTCATAAGCCTTTCGGCATAGTTATGAGCGAAGCCAGGTATTCCGGATGCTTTGTCGATTACTGAAGCGCATGATCCGTCAGGGGATGCTAAAAGTGCCGCCATGATGTGTTCCGGCATTGTGTGCGGACTATGACACCGCTGAGCAATGTTGATAGATTCGCGAAGTATGTTGTGCAGTTCGTTAGTGTGTTTGATTTCCATTCTAATCGGGTCTAAGTACATACAAATAACTCTCAAAGAATAGCAAAGTTCGTGCCAACGGAGATTATTTTATTCCTCGGAGGAAGTCTTCGCCACTCATTCGCTTTTTACCGGCAGGCTGTACTTGAGTGAGTTCCAACGCACCGTCGGCAAATTCCATGTAGAGTTTTCCGGCAGATTTGGTGGCTGCGAGTTTTGCCTCAAAGACTTTCATGGTCAATCCGTAAAGAGTGTCGGTCCATGCGCCGGGGTAGGGTGATAGTCCTCGAATGTGATTTCGAGCTTGTTCGGCTGTCATAGAGGGGTCAAGTCGGCAATCTTCTTTGAATATTTTAGGAGCCGCAGTGGCTTCACAATCGTCTTGCGGCCGTGGGGTAGCAGTTCCAGCTTCGAGTTCTGCCAAGGTTTCCACCGTGAGTCTTGCGCCTAAATGCATGAGCCTGTCGTGGACGGAACCGACGTTTTCGTCGGGAGCAATGTCGATTGCCTCTTGTCGAAGGATGTCGCCGGTATCTATTTCATGTTTAAGCAGAAATGTTGTTACACCGGTTTGGCTTTCGCCGTTCATTACAGCACGGTTGATGGGAGCTGCGCCACGATAGCGCGGCAACAATGACGCATGGAGGTTAAATGTGCCCATAGGGGGCATTGCCCAAACTTCTTCCGGCAACATTCTGAATGCAATGACTACGAAGATGTCAGCTCCAATTTCGCGCAGGCGATTTAAGAATTGCGGGTCACGCAATTTTTCGGGTTGCAGGACTTCGATACCGTTTGCTATTGCATATTGTTTTACGGCTGACGGTAGGAGTTTATGACCGCGACCCGCGGGTTTATCGGTCGCTGTCACTACGGCAGCCACTTCGTGGCCTGCTTTGATGATAGCGTCGAGACTTTCGACCGCAAATTCGGGAGTGCCGAGAAATACTATTTTCATTCCGGTTTGTTTGTTAAGTTGTTAAATGCTGCCCACAGAGTGTCATTTTTCGGCACAGGAGCATAGAGGCAGATTTCTTTGCCGCTTACGGGGTGAATGAACTCTACTTTTCGAGCCATCAGCGAGATGCTTCCGTCCGGATTTGAGCGTTTGTCGCCATATTTTAAATCGCCTTTGACCGGACAGCCGATGGCCGAGAGCTGCACTCGAATTTGATGTTTGCGTCCGGTTTCGAGTTGTACTTCAAGAAGGTGGTATCTGTCGCTTTGAGCAATAAGTCGATAACTCAGACGCGCTTCTTTGGCGTTTACTTTAGGAGAGTTATGGGCGGTTGATTTATTGGTCTTTTCTACTGTAGTAATCCAGTGGGTGAGGTGTGCTTCAGTTTCTGCGGGGGCATTACGCGTAATTGCCCAATACGTTTTTTTGACGCTGCCGTTACGAAACAGTTCGTTCATACGCGATAGCGCTTTGGATGTCTTGGCAAATATGACCAAACCGGCTACGGGGCGGTCCAAACGATGTACGAGACCGCAAAACACGTTTCCGGGCTTGGCATATTTCTCCTTCAGGTATTGGCGCACGCGCTCCAACAGGGGTTCATCGCCGGTTTTGTCGCCTTGCACGATCTCTCCGGCGCGTTTATTAACCACAATCATGTGATTATCCTCATAGATTACTTCTAAGTCCATAGTAGCGCAAAGTTACGGATTTTTTCGGAATCGGCTCGTTGCGATGCCGGAGAAAAATGCGCTCTCTGAATGAGAAAAATATTGCTGTCCGGAAAATCGTTGGCATACAGCAATAGTTGATGTTAATTGGAATATGCGTTGATTGGTTCTGTTTGTCAGTAGCCGGGGTTTTGGGTCATCTTGTTGTTGGAGAACATCTCTTGGTCGGGTATGGGGAATAATAGCCGGTAATCTTCTATTCCACAGATGTCTTTAGCTAAGCCGGTACGTTTCAAGAATGCAAAATAAGTGCCATTGTGAAGTAATATTTGCTCTCTGACGTCTTTGATTCTCATAATCACGTCGGTTTCCGCAGATGACAGATTTTTGGCGGCAAGAATCTTTGAGATATATTGTTCGGCGGTTATAGAGTCTCCCAATTTGCAGAGGCATTCGGATAGTGACAGGAAGACTTCGCTCAGTGTGATATACGGGATTACTCCCGGGTACGTGATATTAATAGATGAGCGTGTGGCTGATTCATGATTATATTGAAACGCTAATATGACTTCCGAGCTTTGAGTGACGTCAATGTCTTCGGTAGATGAGGTTGTCGGCTTAAAGTCTTTTGATGCGTCCAATTGATAGAATCCGTTATTTACTACCGCTTGCAATAAATCTTTAGCGGCATTATAGTTGCCTTGATACATGAGGATATTTGCCAAAAGAACGCGAGCAACGTCTTTTGAAGCAAAGAAGAATCCATTGGTGTCTTTCAAAGACTCATTTTTCTTTTCCGGCAAATTATCAATAGCTTTCGTGAGTTTGGCTGTCAGGTCGTTAAATATGAGGTTCGCGGATTCGCGGCAAATTCCGTTATAGATGATTTCTTCCAGCATGGAGAAGGCGGTGATGTAAGGTACGTTACCCCAACCATAAATGAGGTTTGAGTAATAAAGAGCACTAATCACATTGCAGTAGTCACCATAAACATTGAGCATTGATTCATCGTATTTTTTGAATTGAAGCAATGTTGAGTTAGCGAAGTAAAGATGTTTCCATGCGTTTCTGATTTGGCTTGAACCGGGATAGACATAGTCGTTGACATATTTGGTTTGCTTGTTGTAAGCGTAATATTGTTCGATCACATTGTATTGTCTGAGACCTAAGATTAAATCTGAGGCTATATGATTCACAATCGCTTCGCCGTCTTTGCCCAGCAGCGGCACTTCCGATGCCGGAATATTTGCGGCTTCTCCCTTTTGAATAAGTTCAATTGATGCAACGACATTGCCAATATAGTCGTAAAGAGAGATGATTTTGGTCATTTCTGTTTTCGCGTCTAATTTAGAAACGGAAATTTCCAGAGTGTTGTTGTTTAAGAAGCAATCTGCAGTAATTTCTTTCTCATCGAAATAGGATTCATCGTAGCCATCGTATAATGATACGGATAGAGTTTGATTTCCCGGAAAAATATCAATTTCGGGCTCTGATTCAACTTGCGACTCTAAAAATACCGAAATTGGAGAAACAAGAGTAATCGTAAATTTTCCGCCTTCATTCGGGATGGAGATAGATGTCTTGTCTAAGGAAACGGACTGATTGTCTTGCAAGATTTCATTGCCGGCAGTTCCGTCATTGTTCCAATCTATGAAGTGCGAAAGTTCTTTCACATTGACTTCGATTCCAAGAGCATCATATCTTCGAATAATGTTTTCTCGTATGTCGCCCAGAGATTTTGCCAATTTCTTTTTATCTTCTGATAATTGGAGTTGAATCTCATTTGAGAAGTGACCGTTTTTCCCGAAATCAGCACTTAATTTAGAAATGTATTCAGTAAAAGCGGCTTCAGTACGTTCCATTAGCAAAAGTGATGAAATTGCAATCAAAGCCGCAGATTCATTCGTGCCGGAAATAATAGAATATGAAGAAACGTCGTTGTTGCTATATGCCTCTAAACCAAATGCATTTAATAATTCTTTTTGAGCCTGAGCATTCGCTTCATCAAAGTTTTTCCCAGACGCGACAAGATTCTTGATTCGTGCATATTTTAAGTGAGTCAGAATGTTGACGTTAACAGTCGAGTTGTCTTGCAAATCAACTAATGCCCTAAGAGTCAATGTCCCATTAGAAAGTTCGCCTTTGACTTCGTTGAAGAAATAGCCATTAGCTATAAATTCTGCATAAGGAGAAGAAAATTCTTTACTGCCTAAAGCAAAATTGCCCAAATCATCAGTGATGTACGTGTTAAATATACTTCCGGAGACTTGAAGTTCGGAGTTCATTGGTTGGATTGAGATTTCGGAACCGCTGATGAAGGGTCCTTTTTCTACTTTACCCTGAATATCATACGTTTGTGGTTCAAAAGGCTCATCTTTTTCGGTGCAAGAGGACATCATGCAGCCGAGCACCGCACATATTAAAAAATGACATATCTTTTTCATAATCCTATACTTTAATTTCGGTAATCAAACATCGGGTTCCGTTCACTGCAAAATTACGAAAAAGTCAGAGTACTGCAAAATGCAGAAATTAAGGAATAGTTTGGCAAATGCGATGGGGGAATCGATTTTGATTTGGCAGTGTTGAAAAAATAGGTTAAATTTGCAGTGCAGATCGCAACGCTAATGCGGTTGGCAGACATAATTGAAAAGCGTTTACTTGACGCTCTTTCTTGGCTATCTGAAACCTGGAAAATTTCAACCTAAGTCAAGAATGAGACAAATAGAGTAGATGCCTTTGTGGATATGTATATTCCGCCAGCCTATGCCCAAGTGCTCGGCTGGGGAGTACTTGCATATTTGCGTGAGGTCTCTGCATATTTGCTTGTTCAACTTAGGTGGGCAATTCCAGGGCCTCAGATAGCGAACGAGCAAAAGTACGGTCCTCATGCTTTTTTGTATCATCACTTTAATGCCAACGAGTGGACCCGGCGGCACAAATTAATGCAATGAAAAAAATTACTTTTATGATGTCTTTACTTGGCATCGTGCTCGTTGGATGCAACAACGGCAATTTTGATGAACCGGGTGACCCTAATGATCCGACAGGACAACAAGACCCAACCGGGCTACCGGAGCCCGCAGCAAACGAAATTTATTATACAACGCCATTGGGCCAACTATTGGATTTTTCGTGGGCGGATTGGTATAGCTCGGTAATTAGCCACTATGTGAAAGATAAATCTTATTGTGTAGTGACTTTTCCTGCCAGTGTTAGAGAAATCTATCAGTTTACCGCGGAAGAGGATTTGCTATCAGTTAGGCTCCCTTATGGCGTTCAATCAATCGGAGATTGGGCTTTTGACGAATGTTATGATCTCCAGAGCGTAAGCATTCCGAACTCAGTGACAGAGATTGGAGAAGGTGCATTTTTTTGTTGTCATAATCTTCGGAGCATAAGTATTCCGAACTCTGTAACCAAGATTGGAAGGGCCGCATTTAGAGACTGCTACCAACTCCATAGCGTAAGCATTCCAAATTTGGTGACAAAGATTGAAGAACAAGTATTCGATGGCTGCGAGAGTCTCCAAAGTGTAAGCATTCCAAATTCGGTGACAGAGATAGGAGAACGTGCATTTAGTGATTGTGATCTACAAAGCATAGCTGTCCCGGAATCAGTAAAAATGATTGGCGTTGAGGCATTTCGTGGGAACAGCAATCTCAGAAGCGTCTATTGCAAATCAAAAACACCGCCGGTATTAGATTTTGCTGATTACTATGATTGCGGAGTTTTTGATTATGCACATGAAAGCATGGTGATTTATGTGCCAACTGAATCTGTTCAAGCGTATAAGAATGCAGAAGGATGGAGTAGCTATGAATCACGAATTAAGGGATATGATTTTAGTGCGAAAGAGTAGCAGGGTTTGTTGTTTAATTAGGAAATAAATTGCATAGATAGGCTTAGTTCCGATATCTATAAAGTAGCTGCGCTGCCGGGATGTCGGTGGCGCAGCTTTTTTTATTGGGCGAGGTGGAGCGCAGAGAGGAGGTTGTTGGCGGAGAGTTCGCCGATTTTTCGCCAGACTTCTTTGCCGTCGCGGTAAATGATGTAGGTTGGTACGGTGTATGCTCCGGCGTTTTCTGCTTCATTGGGAAAGCGATCAATGTCGAATTGAAAAATAGATGCATCTTCTCCTATCTGATTTTTTACTTCGCGGAGAATGGGAGCCATAAGTTGACAGTGGGGGCACCAAGAGGCATAAAACTCAATGAGGTTGACTCCGGGGCGAGATTTTGCTTCGTTGTAGGTCATTGTATGAGAATAGAAAATATAGTTTTTCGTATTCTCAACAATCTAAGTGAGATGTTGGTTCGCCGCGTTTGGATTTATTTGCGTCGGAGGGGGCAGGCAGATGTGCAGCTATTGCATGCGTTGCCGTTTCGGTTCTGACAACGCCGAATGAGTGCTCTAACAATGTAGAGGACGCAAAGGGCGAGGATAAGACCGACTATAATCCACTGAATCATTGCTTCTTTTGAATGAGAGTGCGCAACTTTGCCGGGGTAAGAGTTTCGGCATAATCTTCAAATGGCAAGCGTAAGTCGCAGCCTTCGCGAAAACGCGAACAGCCATAGGCCGTGCGCCCTTTGAGCAGATGGCCTTGGCCGCATTTTGGGCATTGGATCTCTTCGATGGATTTGATTCGCGGTTGGCGAGGTTTGCTTTCTTTTTTCTTTGCGGCCTTTTTTTCTTCTTCGATGATGATGCGGCGATTGGAATTGTCGGAAAGTACGGCGATTACAATTTCGTTCATCATGGCTTTCAGCTCGTTCATGAATTCGATGGGAGAGTACTCGCCGCGCTCAATTCTGCGCAGTTTGTTTTCCCAAAGTCCGGTAAGTTTTGCGCTTTTGAGGAGCTCTTCTTTAATGAGTCCGATGAGGTCTATTCCGGCTTGGGTTGCTACTATGTTTTTGCGCTCGCGAGCAATGTAGTGTCGCTTGAAAAGGGTTTCTATAATGGCTGCGCGGGTTGAGGGGCGTCCGATTCCGTTTTCTTTCATTGCTTCGCGCAGTTCTTCGTCGTCGACGGTTTTTCCGGCGCTTTCCATAGCGCGGAGCAGTGTGCCTTCGGTGTAAGGTTTGGGCGGTTGGGTTTGTTTTTTCAGTAGTGAGGGTTCGTGGGGACCGCTTTCGCCTTCAATGAATGCGGGTAAGAGTTTTTCATCGCCTTCATCGTTAGATTTATCGTTTTTGAATAGGTCGCGCCAACCGGGCTTTGTTATGACCTTACCGGTCGTTTTGAACTCTACATTGTCAGCTTGAGCCATCACGGTGGTGGTGGAAAATTCGCAGTCGGGGTAGAATGCACTAATAAATCGCAATGCAATGAGGTGATACATCAACTTTTCATCTCGTAATAGCATGTTGGGGGCTTCACCGGTAGGTATGATGGCATGATGGTCGGTAACTTTGGAGTTGTCGAAAACTTTTTTACTCTTGGGTAGTTTTGATGCCAGTATGGGCGCTGTTTGGGGTGCGTAAGGAGTCATGCGCCGCAAAATCTCGGGTACTTTCGGATATATGTCGCCGGGCAGATAGGTTGTGTCTACGCGAGGGTAGGTCGTTACTTTCTTCTCGTAGAGGGATTGAATCAGTGCGAGAGTTTGGTCGGCGGTCCAACCGAAACGCTTATTACATTCCACTTGAAGCGATGTGAGGTCGAATAGTCTTGGAGGAGCTTCACGACCGTCTTTGCGAGATACGGATGTGATTGTCAGTGGGGCGTTTTTGATTCGTTCTAATAGGGGGACTGCTTCTGCTTCAGTGGCAAATCGTCCTTTTGTTGCGTTGAAAGTGGCTCCGCGATAAAGGGTTTTGAGTTCCCAATAGTCTTCGGGTTTGAAGTTTTGAATTTCGAGATGGCGCTTTACAATCAGTGCGAGGGTGGGGGTTTGAACTCTGCCTATAGAGAGTACTTTGCCCGGCTCGGAATATTTAAGTGAATAGAGGCGAGTTGCGTTCATGCCGAGAAGCCAGTCGCCGGCGGCGCGGCTCAGTCCGGCGAGATAAAGGTTACCAAACTCAGCGGCAGGTTTCAGGTCTTGGAAGCCTTGGCGAATGGCCTCGTCGGTGAGCGATGAAATCCAAAGGCGTTTGACCGGGACTTTGCATTCAGCGAGTTGAAGAACCCAGCGCTGAATGAGTTCACCCTCTTGACCTGCGTCACCACAGTTGATAACTTCAGATGCTTCGGCGATTAGTTCTTTGATAACGGCAAATTGCTTGCGAATGCCTGCGTCATTTTTTAGTTTGATGGAGAAGCGGTCGGGAATCATCGGCAAAGATCCGAGACTCCAACGTTTCCAACGTTCAGTGTAATCATGCGGTTCTTTGAGTTCGCACAGATGTCCGAATGTCCACGAAATTTTGTAGCCGCTACCTTCATAGTAGCCGTCACGCCGAGTTGTTGCTCCGAGTATTTTGGCAATATCGGCGGCAACGGATGGTTTCTCTGTGATGCAAAGAATCATTCAGATAATTTTGCTTCCTCCCAGATTGCATCCATTTCGCGCAAAGTGAGGTCTTTGAGATTTCGGCCGCTTTCGTTTACTTTTTGTTCAAGGTAGTTGAAGCGGCGAGTGAACTTGCGATTTGTTCGTTCGAGGGCATTCTCAGGAGTTATTCCGTAGAGACGAGCAGCATTGACCAGCGCAAAGAACACATCGCCCATTTCTTCTTCCATTTTGTCGGCGTTCATGTTTTTAGCTTCCGATTCAAATTCGCTAAGTTCCTCTTTTACTTTATCCCACACTTCTTCCGGTTTGTCCCAATCAAAGCCAACATGGGAGGCTTTTTCTTGTATTCTAAATGCTTTTACCAATGCCGGCAATGTTGCCGGAACTCCTGCGAGGACGGTTTTGTTGCCGCCTTTTTCTTTGAGTTTCAGTTGCTCCCAATTTTTCACAACGGTTTCGGCATCGTCAGCTTGCACTTGGCCGAAAACATGGGGATGACGGAATATGAGTTTTGAGTTTAATGCATCACAAACATCAACGATGTCGAACGCCCCTTTTTCTTCTCCGATTTTGGAGTAAAACAGAACGTGGAGCAATACGTCGCCCAATTCTTTTCGGATATTTGTGTCATCATCGGCCATCAAGGCGTCGGCCAGTTCGTAGACTTCTTCAATGGTGTTAGGGCGAAGTGATAAGTTTGTTTGCACTCTGTCCCAAGGGCATTCAACTCTGAGGCGTTCAAGCACGTCAATAACACGTCCGAGAGCTTCTATTTTTTCTTGTCGTGAATGTGTCATGATTTAATAAGTTTCAGGCAGCACCAATCGTTGTGGGTAGTGTGGTTTATTTCTTGCAAACCCAACGAAGCTGCAACTTTCATGATGACCGGAATGTCTTCCTCATAAAAGCCGCTTAAAATCATGGTGGCATCCGGCTGCATGGCTTCAACGTATGCCGGTAGGTCTGCCGTGATGATATTTCGGTTAATATTGGCAATGAAGACGTCAGCTTTTTTCACGGTTGGTAATAAAGCTGCGTCGCCGTTTAGAAGGTTCAGTTTGTCGGCAACTCCATTAAGTCGGGCGTTTTCAATGGCGTTTTCCCATGCCGGAGTGTCGATTTCAATGCCGGAAATTTCTTTTGCTCCGCGCATGGCGCATAGGATGGCTAAGATGCCGGTACCCGTTCCCATGTCAATAATGGATTTATTTTCCAAAGGCAGTTGCAAAAGGGCTTCGATAACTTGAAACGTAGTGGCATGATGACCGGTGCCAAATGCCATTTTGGGGTCGATTACAATGTCATATTCAGCCGAAGGCACGTCTTTATGGAACGATGAGTGGATTACGCACCGGTTGCCAACTATAATTGGTTTGAAGTAATGTTTTTCCCACTCGCTATTCCAATCTTGTCCCTCTATTAGAGATGACGAGACGGTGGCTTCAGTTTCAAACGGCAGGATAGCAAGCGCAGATTTAACCGCCTCAATATCAAATTGCTCTGCACGAATGTAGGCGGTAAGCCCTTCGGAGTCGGGCACAAAGCTTTCATAGCCCACATCGGCCAACAGCGCAGCCATCACGTCGGCGATGTCTGCGCTGCAGGGTGAGAAATTTAATCTTAATTCTCGATAGTTGTTCATTTCAAAATAACGTAGCCGGCAGAACGCAAAGCGTCTTTTATTTCATTGATATGGCTATGATTACGGGTTTCAATGTTGAGATGGAGCAAACAGCCGTTTACGTCAGTGTTATCTGTGTTGCGTTCATGAACCACTGACATGACATTTCCTCCGTGTTCGCTGACAACATTGAGCACACCCGCCAATTGTCCGGGTTTGTCTTGGAGGTCGATAATGAGCGAGCAATCACGACCGCTCTTGACCAATCCGCGGCGTACGGCGCGGTTATGGGCTGAAACGTCAATATTGCCACCACTGACAACGCAAACCACATTTTTGCCTTTGATGGGGACTTTATTGAACATTGCAGCAGCCACAGCAACCGCTCCGGCTCCTTCAGCCACGAGTTTTTTCTGCTCCATGAGAGCAAGGATTGCAGCTGCAATTTCATCTTCGCTCACGGTGACAACTTCATCAACGTACTTTTTGATGAGTTCGAATGTGTTCGGTCCGGGTTCTTTAACCGCGATGCCGTCGGCTATTGTCTTTACTGAGTTAAGGTGGATGCGCTTACCTTCTTTAAGAGACTGATACATTGAAGGTGCGCCTTCGCTTTGTACACCATAGACTTTAACGTCAGGTCTGAGTTGCTTTACAGCAAATGCTACGCCGGAAATCAGACCGCCTCCACCGATAGGAACGATGATAGCTTCCACTTCCGGCATGTCTTCGAGAATTTCAAGTCCGATTGTGCCTTGTCCGGCAATGACCTTTTCATCATCAAAGGGGTGGACAAAAGTGTAGCCTTTTTCGTCGCGGAGTTCAATGGCTTTTGCATACGCATCATCATATACTCCGGGAACCAAACATACTTCTGCTCCATAACCTTTGGTCGCTTCCACCTTGCTGAGGGGAGCTCCTGCAGGCAAGCATATGATCGATTTGATGCCATTGCGTGAGGCTCCGAGAGCAACACCTTGGGCATGGTTGCCGGCAGAGCAGGCTATTACACCGCGGCTTTTTTCGTCGTCGGTCAATTGCGAAATCTTGTAGTATGCGCCGCGCAGCTTAAAGGAGCCGGTGTTTTGTAAGTTTTCGCACTTGAGGTTAATTTTTGCCTCTTCATTAAGGCGTGAGGCGAACATGATTGGTGTGCGACGGGCTACGCCCTTAAGCACTCGCGAAGCATTGTAAATTTCACTGAGTTCAAGCATGATGCTTAATAAATTTAAGGTGGAGTATTACGTTATATTTTGAGCGCAAAGTTAAGGAGAATTCTTGAATTTGCAGAATTTATTTTTGTGTAAGTTCAAGGATCAATTTGGGAATGTCGGTATTGTCCATTGGTCTGCCGAATTTTTCGGAGCCAACTCCGATGGCGAAAACCGGGACCGGGTTACCCGTGTGTTTGGGAGTTGTGAATCCGTAACCGGCAATTTCATTTTGAATGGTATAGGCAACATCTGCAAACTCCGGATAGGAAGAGTAGAGGTTTACATTGTCTTTACCTCTTTTGTTGATAAAGGTATTCTCAAAGGCATTTTTCAGTCTTTGTTCTTGGTCCTGAGAGAGTTTTGACTCAGAGAAGAACCCAAGATTCTGTCTAAGGATGTTTTTCATTTCTTCCCATGAGATCTGTTTGCCGGAGCGAATTATTTCGTAGCAATCTTGGCTGAATGCGGCCTTTGACTTGTGTTGGCGATCAACTATTTGCGGGAATTGGTTGTAGCGGGTTGAGGCTTGTCCGATTGAAAGTCCACCCGTTTCATGATCTGAAGTGACAATTATCAAGGTCTCATCAGGGTGGCGGAGATAGAAATCGTAGGCTTGCCGCAGAACGGCATCATATTCAAGAACTTCGCGCACAACGGTTGGACCATCGTTGTCATGCCCTGCATGGTCAATGTTGCCTCCTTCAACCATAATGAAGAACTTTTCCGGCGAAGTTTTTTCAAGGTGATTAATGGCTGCTTTGGTGAATTGTGCCAAGGAGTTACCATCAGGTTTATCAATGGTGAATCCCAATTGGTTTGGAATGGAGTCAGTGTTGAGTAAAATAATGCGATTAGCGTCTGTTTCGGACAGATTCTCAACTCCGCGCACAATTGAAATCCCCTTGTCGGATAACTGTTCGTAAAGCCCTGTGTACCTGTTCCCGTTCATTGCACCGCGCAGCTTTGCGCCTGCAAGGAAATTTACGGGTGAGTCGGCAAATTGCATTGCTATGTCATACCACATGTTTCGATTGGGTACATGTGCATAAAACGCCGCCGGAGTAGCATCATCAGGGCAAACGTTGGTGACCAAACCGATGCCATAGCCTCGTTCAGCCAAATTTTCAGCGATGCTCTTTACTGCTGTGCTGTCGGCAGCAACTCCCAGCATGTTGTTTTTTGTCTTATGACCGGTAGCTAAAGCCGTACCGGCAGCTGCCGAATCAGTGACCGGAGTATTGGCGGAATACGTTGTAATCATGCCTGCTACCGGGAATTGCATCATGAGAAGCGAATCCGGACGTTGTTTTACCAATCGCAGGTACGTATCTGCACCCATCACGGCTCCGTGACCCATACCGTCGCCAATGAAATAAAAAATATATTTTGGCGAGTTTTGTGCGTAAACGGAGACGAAGGCAAGGAGTAAGCCGACAAGGAGAGAAGTTAGTTTTTTCATAGATATTTCGCTACGGTTGCTTTCAAAGTTGTGTAATCAGTAACGCGCTCAACTATTTCACTGTTCACTAAAAGGAATATTGTTGGCAATTCTGTAACCATGTAACTCGTAATGGGCGCTTTTGAGTCCGATTCGCTTTGAAAAACGCAAGTCCACGGAAGGTCAGCAGCTCGGTTAGCCCAAAGTTGGCTATTGCGGTCAAATCCGACTTGATATATGGCTACCCCCGAGGTGTAAACATCGTTGAGTACCATTGTTAATTCGGAGTTCTCGGGTCGTTCAAAATCTGAAAATGCCAAAACTACAATCGGATTTGATTCGACAACGTCAGAAAGTTTTTTCATTTCGCCTTTCGGATTAATGCGCTCAATTTCAAAGTATGAAATTTCGGGAGCATAAATCACGGTTTGTGTTTGCGATGAGTTTCCGGTGGCTTCTCTCTGCTGCTTGAGGCGTTTTTCTCTTTCTCGTTTTTCTCTTTCAAGTAAAGTGCGAGTGCGTTCTGAATCGGGAAGTTGTGTTGAGTGAAATTGTGCCACTGTTCTGAGTACTGAGTAGTTCCCTGATGTAAGAGCGGCATAGTAGGCAGCCAAACTTGCAAAGTTGCCTTCAAGAATAGGGAATAGTTCTGTGGGGTTTCCCGATTTTATTATGGAATCCACTTGATTAAATAGTGCCGCTTGTTGCGAGCCTTGGCGAATTCCGTTGGCAGAAAGCGTGATTGTTTCAGTGGAGTCTGCGGGAACATAGTAAACAGTATTGCTTGCACTCACACGATATATTGTGCCTTTTGCGGCAGGAAGTCGAAATTCATATTCTCCATTTTGGGGAGCAACTGAATCAATAGTTTCCCATGAACCGGCATCGGTGGGTGATTCAATATAGACTTGAGTAGTCCCCTCCGGGGCATTGCCTCGAAGGGTCCATCCACCATGGTGGTTGCAACCGACTATCGCAATAATGCTTGCGGCTGCGGTAATGATATGGCGTAATTTCATTATTCCATTAATTTGCGATAACGGCGGCGCACCGGTTCTTTTCCATCGGGAGTATGAGCGCGTTTGTATTCTTCATAGTCGGAGTAAGAGCCTTCGTAGTAAGCCACTTTACCTTCTCCTTCAAATGATAGTATGTGAGTGCAGATGCGGTCAAGGAACCAGCGGTCGTGGCTTACAACGACTGCACAACCGGCGAATGCTTCAAGGCCTTCTTCGAGTGCACGAAGGGTGTTGACATCAATGTCATTTGTTGGTTCGTCGAGAAGCAACACGTTGCCTTCTTGTTTCAGAGCCATGGCAAGGTGTAAACGGTTACGTTCACCGCCACTGAGCACACCGACCTTTTTCTCTTGGTCAGCTCCGGAGAAATTAAATTTGCTCAAGTAGGCTCGTGCATTGACATCGCGTCCCCCCATGCGGAATGATTCGACTCCCTGTGAAATAACTTCATAGACGGTTTTTTCGGGTAAAAGGTCATGATGTGTTTGGTCAACGTAGGCAACTTTCACGGTCTCGCCTACATCGAAACTGCCGGCATCGGCCTTTTCCAATCCCATGATGAGTTTAAACAAGGTTGTTTTACCGGCACCGTTTGGCCCGATTACGCCGACAATTCCGTTCGGGGGCAATGTGAAGTTAAGGTCTTTAAAGAGTTGCTTATTGCCGAACGCCTTGGCGAGGTTTTGTGCTTCTATGACTTTATTGCCGAGACGTGGCCCGTTGGGAATGAAGATTTCAAGTTTTTCTTCACGTTCTTTCTGATCCTCGTTGAGGAGTTTATCATAAGAGTTAAGACGTGCTTTGCCTTTTGCTTGGCGAGCTTTTGGGGCCATACGTACCCATTCGAGTTCTCGCTCAAGTGTTTTGCGGCGTTTGCTGGCTTGTTTTTCCTCTTGAGCCATGCGTTTTGTTTTTTGGTCAAGCCACGAGGTATAGTTGCCTTTCCACGGTATGCCTTCGCCTCGATCAAGTTCAAGAATCCATCCGGCAACGTGGTCAAGGAAGTATCGATCGTGAGTGATGGCGATAACCGTGCCTGGATATTGCTGCAGATGCTGTTCCAGCCAGTCGATAGATTCTGCATCGAGGTGGTTGGTCGGTTCGTCAAGGAGAAGCACATCGGGCTGTTGGAGCAGAAGGCGACAGAGTGCAACTCGACGGCGTTCGCCTCCGCTGAGGGTGGTTACCGGCTGATCATCCGGCGGACATTGCAGGGCGTCCATGGCGCGTTCAAGTTTAGAATCGATGTTCCAAGCGTCGGCAGCATCGAGTTTGTCTTGAAGTTCGGCTTGGCGAGCCAGAAGAGTATCGTAGTCAGCATCGGGGTCAGCAAATGCTTCGTTTACTTTATCGAATTCGGCTAACATGTCCATTACGGGTTGTACCCCTTCGCGGACTACTTCGATAACCGTTTTATTCGGGTCAAGATGAGGCTCTTGTTCGAGGTAGCCTACGGTGTAACCGGGTGAAAACACGACTTCACCTTGATAGCTCTTATCTATGCCGGCAATAATTTTCAGCAGAGAAGATTTACCCGAACCATTCAAACCGATGATGCCTATTTTTGCACCATAAAAGAATGATAGATAAATATTTTTCAGTACTTGTTTCTGAGGAGGATAGGTTTTGCTTACACCTACCATAGAGAATATGATTTTTTTATCGTCTGCCATGATTTTTAGCTTTCTACTATGTTTTTATATTGGATTATTTTCGGCGAGGGGCTGCAGTTTTAACGCGGTAGTCGCATGAAAATTTGCCCTCCATCAGATTGCGTAGTTTATTGCGAATGAGTAGTTTGCGTGTGGCACTGACATGGTCCATATATACTTTGCCTTCCAAATGGTCAAGTTCATGCTGTACGCATCGGCTTAAAAAACCGCTCATTTCTTCTTCGTGAGGTTTGAAATCTTCATCGAGCCAGCGCAAGCGAATGTGTTCCACTCGACTCACGTTTTCACTCAATCCGGGAAGACTCAGACAGCCTTCTGAGCGAGTGCTTTCTTCGCCATCGAGTATTTCCAGTTCCGGATTGATAAGTACCATTTTTCTACCGGCACATTCCGGAAATTGATCTTTAAGTACATCGGCATCGATAACCACCAAGCGTATGCTAAGACCTATCTGAGGTGCAGCCAAACCGCATCCTTCTGCAGCATACATGGTTTCGAACATGTCGTCGATGAGTTTCTTGAGTTCGGGATAATCCGGTTTTATCGGCTCAGTGGCGCGCCTCAGCACCGGATGCCCGTAAATATAAATTGGGAGTTTCATCAGTGGTTATATATACTTTGTAAATAATCGGTAAGAATGATTGTTGCAGCAGTGCGGTCCACTAAGGCTTTATCGCGGCGAGCTTGTCGGCCAAGCCCTCCGCTGAGCATTGCTTGATGAGCAATCGCGGAAGTGAATCGCTCATCATAGAGTTCGAGGCTGATTCCCTCGGGAAGCCTTTTGCGAAGAGTGCGAACAAAGGGCTCAATGTAGGACCATGATTCCGATGGCTCGCCTCGCAGGGTAGTCGGTTTGCCGACAATTACCAAATCCACTCGATTTGCTGCAATGTAATCAAGGATAAATTTTAGGATTTCATGCGTGGCGACAGTAGTCAACGGAGTCGCCGATAACCGCAATTCATCGGTAACGGCAATCCCGCAGCGCTTGCGCCCGTAATCAATACATAAAATCCTCGCCATTTATGCGCAAAGTTACGCAAAATCCGTTGAATTCACAAACAAAAAACACCCCCACAAACGCTGTGTGGATACTTATTAGCAACAAGCGATATATTCAAAGCAGTTACAAATTTTGTGGTGAAGAGGTATGCTTGCTCAAAATTTGTCCCGAATTCATCATTCTTTTGCTCGAAGACGGATTTTTACGTAATTTTGTCGCTGATGAAGATGGTTTTGTTGATAGGTTTATTGCTTTTCGGTTTTTTGGCCCATGCTGAAGACTCGGAGTGGATGGCGGCTCACGGAGATAGTGTGAAATTGTGTGATATGGCAATTCCCGGGGCTCACGATGCTGCCACCGGGCACGGCTTTGTCGGATTCCGAGGTTTGTTTGTGGGTCCCTTCGCTCGTACGCAGACACTTAGCATGTCCGAATTGTGGGATGCCGGTGTTAGAGCTTTTGATTTGCGTCCGGCAGTCAAAGATGGAATTTTACCAATATATCATGGCTCGGAACGAACAAAGTTAAATTTTCGCGAAGCACTTGAGGTGATTGTGCAGAAACTGCGTGAGCATCCAAGTGAAATGGCTGTTATTTTATTGAGGCAAGAACTACCCGGAGGAGATTGGGCCGGTTTGATTGCTCAGGCTATCAAGGAGAGTGGACTTGAGTTAATGTCATTTAGTGAGTCCATGACATTAGGCGACGCGCGAGGAAAGGTTCTTGTGTTATCGCGCGATGATGTGGCGCATTGCGGCGTTGTGCGTATTCACGGTTGGCGTCATGATTCGGTTGTTAGTGTTCTGACGAATAACGGAGTGAATATCACAGTTCAAGATCAATATAACTGTACGAAGCCCGGAGCGTTGGAGCGGAAAAAGGCGATGTTTGAGGAGGCAAATTCAGCGGACGGATGGGTTATAAATTATCTTAGCGGATATACGCGACCACGATCTTCAAAGTCTTCACGGCATGTCTCGGAAATTATGAGGGATGCTGCCAATCAATTATCTTTTGTGAAAGGTATTATTATGTGTGATTTTATAACACCGGGGGATAGAAAATAAAAAATTGATTGTCGTCGCGACAACCAATCTTAGTTAACCTTAAATCTAATACCATGAAAAACACAGTGCAAATTTACGCACTTTTTTGAGAATAACAAGCGTTTTTGCTAAAAAATTATGTTATAAAACATATTTTTAATATTTTTGTAGCGTTTTGTAAAGAAAACGCCATATTTTTATGCCAGTGTTAGGGTTCGCAATGGGGCTTTTGCAAGTACGATTGCCGCATCTTGGAAATCAGAGGGGCTTATTGCTCGGATAATATCTTCCGTAACTTTTGCAGATGGAGGTTGCAACCCATGAAGAATGGCTCTGCCTGTTGACAGCGCGAGTTGTTCTTTATTATCAAGTCCTAATGTAAGTTGTCCGAGATATTGACGTTTATATGCCGATAAAGCGCGTTCAGTCAGCTGCTTTTCAGCCAATCGATTGAGCGTTTGCTCAACGATAAGGGTGCATTTACGTAGATCGGAGTGGTCGCAGCCGAAGTAGATGGTCATCATGCCGCAGTCGCTTAATAATGCGGTAGATGCTTCAACGGTATAGACTAATCCGCGGCGTTCTCGCAATGCAAGGTTTAGCCATGAGTTCATGCCCGGTCCGCCTAAAATATTGGCGGCGAGAGATGTTGCAAAACGTTGAGGGGAGTGTAAACCGCCGATTGGAGCTCCCATGAGGGTATGGCATTGGTGGGCGCCGTTGTCGATGAGTCTGTTGTCTGCGGCACATAGTTGAGGGAGCGTGCGCATTGAAGGCAATCCGTCATGGGGGAGGGCGGCAAAGGCTCGATTGGCGTCTGCAAATACTTTTCGGGGCGATTCCGGTCCGAGATAGAAATAAACGGAGTTGTTTGCCGTAAACTTATCGCGCAGCCAGTTTCTACAAGTCTCGGAATCAATGGCCGTTACGGTTTGTTTTGAGCCGAGGATATTGTGGGCCAAAGAATGACCTGCATAGACCATTTCATCGAAAGAATCGAAAATCGAGTCGCACGGGGAGTCAAGATAAGAGTCAATTTCGTCGCAAATTACTTCGCGTTCCAAAGCGAGCTTTTTATGTGGAAAAATCGATTCGGTAACTAATTCTCCGATGAGTCGGCAAGCACGGCTGTGATTCCCGGCAGTGGCTGCGGCATAGATAGTGGTTTCTTCCTTAGTGGTGAAGGCGTTTAGTTCGCCACCAACCGACTCCATTCGATTGCGAATGTAGGAGTCGGTGCGGCGAGAGGAGCCTTTGAATATTGTGTGCTCGACGAAATGAGCCAAGCCGAACGTTGCGGGTTGATGTTCATCGCGTGAGCCGGCATTGATTGTCAGACCGCAGTATTCTGTGGCTCCCGGCGCGTGGCGATGAACGATTTGCAAACCGTTTGATAGCGTATCAACGGTTATTGTTAGTTCGGTTCCTGCCATTCGCCGTTGGCTTTGATGAGATTTATTAGATGCTCGATGGCTTCTTCTTGCGGTAGATTTCGTTCAACGCATTCTTTTTTGCGATAAAGGCTGATGCGTCCAACTCCAGCTCCGACATAACCATAATCGGCGTCGGCCATTTCGCCCGGACCGTTAACGATGCAGCCCATCACTCCGATCTTGAGGCCTTTGAGGTGTGATGTTGCGCCTTTAACAGCCTTCAGTGTCTGCTGGAGGTCAAACATGGTTCTTCCGCAGCTTGGGCAAGATATGAATTCTGTTTTGCTAAATCGTAATCTGGCGGCTTGCAGAATCGACAAACCGAGGTCGGATGTGTCCGTTCCCGGAGCATCAATGAAGATGCCGTCTTGGTGACCGTTTAGCAGTAATGCCCCGAAATCTGCTGCTGCTTTGATCGCCAAGTCCGGGTCAGATGCATCGTAGGATATCTTCATGACCACGGGGTTGTTTATCCCGGATTGAATCATTGCATGGCGCGCTGCTTGTAATTCGCCAACTTGATTGGAATGTGATGACGAGAGGATTATGATTTCATGCTCATGGATGGAGGAATAGTCTCTTGATGCAGCGTTAAACTCGCGAGTCGGAGCTGTAACTTTATCGTGTCCCCATACAATGGGCTGTGTTTCTCCGCCAATTCCACCGACTTCACGAGATGCTAAGCGTTCCGGCATTATGGGATTATAGCCGTTGGCATAACTATATGTTATTTCGGAGGCTTTAGCCGCTTTACCGATGTGAGCTAACAGAGCGCGAGCTACGGGTACTTCTTTTTCCGGGTTTTCGCTGAGTGATACCCTAATGGTGTCGCCAATGCCCTGATACAATAGTGTGCCGATTCCGACTGCGGACTTTACGCGACCGTCTTCTCCATCTCCTGCCTCGGTTACGCCAAGGTGTAGTGGATATTCTAAATTCTCCTTGGCCATGGTTTGAACAAGGAGTCGCACTGTGCGAACCATTACAACAGTGTTTGACGCTTTGATGCTTACGACTATGTCGTGGAAATCATGTTTTGCGCACATTCTGATAAACTGCATTGCGCTTTCGACCATGCCTTCGGGAGTGTCACCATAGCGTTCCATTATTTCCGGTGATAAAGAGCCGTGGTTAACGCCGATGCGTAAAGCGACTTTGCGTCGTTTCGCTATTGCCAGCAGTGGAAGTAATGCTTCTTCAATGCCGGCTCCCGGACGGCAGAAATTTCCCGGGTTTATGCGCACTTTGTCAACTGCTTCAGCGGCAGCCAAAGCTGCACGAGGATTGAAGTGGATGTCGGCAACAAGAGGCACGTTCACTTGGGGACGTATTTTGGCAAGAGCTTCAGCTTCGCGAACTCCTTGTGCTGTCAAGCGCACGAGAGTTGCGCCGGCTTCAGTAATTTTGCGAATTTGCTCAATTGATGACGCTATATCGTTGGTCGAAGTGGACGTCATGCTTTGAACAACAATTGGATTCTCTCCGCCTATGCGCACCGATTCTCCTACAGTTACCTCTTTACAGGAGCGACGTTTGCAGTTTATCAAGTCCATTGGGTAGGGGTAATGGTCTGTTAGTTTGTTTTGAACTCGTATTTTACTTCAGCGAGTTCAGCATTTGCTTTCACTATTTTCGCGTTCAGTCCGGCACGGTATGCGTCAAAACGCTTGGCGAGTTCCGGTTCGCTCAATGCCAACATTTGCACAGCAAGTACAGCTGCATTCATGCCGGCGTTGATGCCCACTGTGGCAACCGCAATGCCGGGAGGCATCTGTACGATGCTGAGCAGTGCATCTTGTCCTTGAAGGGTGGAGTCAATCGGCAAACCAATGACGGGTAGGGGGGTCATCGCTGCGATTACTCCGGGGAGGGCTGCAGCCATACCTGCTGCAGCAATAATAACTTTGATGCCGCGTCCTGCTGCATTACGCGCAAACTCCTCTACTTCTGCCGGAGTGCGATGTGCGGAAAGAGCATTCATTTCAAAAGGTACTTCCATGGAGTTAAGGAAGTCGGCAGCCTTGCGCAAGATGGGCAGGTCAGACGTGCTGCCCATAATAATAGATACTTTTGGAGTCATGATAGTAAAGAAAAGTCAAAAGCGCCGGCTCGTTGGCGAGCGGCGCTTTCGTTTGTGATTTTTTAGTTCTCGGCAGCCAATGCAGCTTGTTCCGAGGGTTTAAGGCGACGCTCTTTGATGCGAGCCTTTTTACCGGTGAGGTTGCGCAGATAGTAAATCTTGGCGCGGCGAACTTTACCATATTTATTAACTACGATAGAGTCAATAAAGGGAGATTCCATGGGGAAGATACGTTCCACACCGATGTTGTCGCTCATTTTGCGAACGGTGAAACGCTTCTTTGCGCCTTCGCCTGTGATTTTGATTACTACACCACGATATTGCTGGATACGTTCCTTATTACCTTCTTTAATGCGGTAAGCAATGGTGATGGTGTCGCCCGGTTGGAAACGGGGAAAGTTTTTGCTTTCTGTTGCAAATGCCTCTTCGGCAATTTTAATCAAGTCCATTGTGACTAATTGATTATTAGGGGTTTGACATTCGTCCGCAACATAACGCGCACCTCTTCGTCGCGCCAGCGATTACGGAATCCGGGTGCAAAGTTACGATTTTTTTTATCAATATGCAAACTTATGATTGAGTGAATTCTCCTTAATGGGCATTGGTGTGACATAGAACGCGACTCTTGGAAACATTCTTATCTTTGACGGAGTGCAGAAGTAAAACTATACAAACTTTTAATTATTATGTATTTATGGCATCCGTCAAAGTTAAATTTAAGAAGTTACGCAGAGATGACTCTTATGGAAGTATCGTCTATGAGGTGAAACATTGTAGAAAGGTAAAAGTCATCGTGAATAGGTTTAATATTTCCGTGTCCGAATGGGATTTGTCAAGAAATATGGTCCATGTTGCATGTCCTGCAAGAAGTGGTATAGGATTGGATATGAGCCGTTTTTCACGCATTATAAACCTTCTGGAAGAACGCGGAGTCCCTTATGCGTGTGAGGATATTGTTGAAGAATATATGAATTTTTGTGCTTCTTGGTCAATGTTTCAGGTGCTTCAAACAGAAGTGTTGAAGCTGAAAGGGCAGGGTCGAGAGCGCACGGCAGCAGCTTATAGGCAGACGCTAAACAGTTTTAGCAGTTTTCGTCATGGTGTTGATATATTGATTGACGAGATATCTCCGGCACTGATCGAAGGTTATCAGGCATATTTGAGAACTCGGGGCAATGCACTCAACACCGTTTCATTCTATATGCGTATACTGCGTGCTGCCTATAATCAGGCAATTGAAAATGCCGCTTTGGAAAATCGTCGTCCATTCCGTCGTGTATTTACAGGTTTGGCGAAGACCAAGAAACGAGCTGTGAGTATTACGATGATAAAACGCATTAAAAATCTTGACCTCCGTGCTGATTCCGACGCTGACTTTGCACGTGATATGTTTTTGCTCAGTTTTTACCTTCGTGGAATGAGCTTGGTTGATATGGCATTTTTGCGAAAGACGAGTCTGAGTGACGGTCGTCTGATTTATCAGCGTCACAAAACCGGGCAAACTTTAGAAATCGAGTGGAGAAAGGAAATGCAAGCAGTTATTGACAAGTATCCGGCAAATCCCACTGAATATCTTTTGCCTATTATAACTAAGCCCGGAATTAATGAATATGTTGCATATCGAAAAGTCGGATATAAAATTAACAAAAACCTACACGCGATTTCACGCATGATTGGTGCTCCAAGTAGGCTGACCCTCTACGTGGCGCGTCATAGCTGGGCATCGGCGGCAAAGTCAAGGCATGTGCCCATTGGGGTTATATGCGAAGCAATGGGTCATGATTCCGAAACAACGACTCAAATATATCTATCTTCGCTTGAAACTTCAGTAGTTGATCGCGCAAACTCAATGATACTCTCCCTCTTGTAAAAAAAAGATACACTCTTTATAATTGTGACTCCACCAAAGCTTTACGCCCTGCAAATATAGTGAATTTTCTGTAAAATGAACACCTTTGAGGTGATTTATTTTAAGGGAATCTCTTTTACAATATAAAATTGCATGTCAGACTGATTTTGTAAATGTCGAATAATCAATAGATTAGAGTGGGTGGAGTCACAATTATAAAGTGTGATACCGCAACGAAAGTGGCGCAATGACGTGAAATGCACACGCATGAAGTATCGGAAACTCAGTGTGTTACGGCGGTAGATTCGGTCGCTGACGGCGCCGGAGGCGTGGACTCTCCAAAGTGGTTCGTAGCCGTAGTGAATCATAACTCCGAAGTCACCTCCGCGGAGAAAATTTGCAAGATGGGCATCGAAGCATTTGCCGCCGTCCAACCCGAAACTCGAGTCTGGAGCAATGGGCGTCGTCATCAAACAAACCGCGTAGTTATCGGCTCGACACTATTTGTGCGCTGCACTGAAGCACAACGTCGTCGGATAGTAACATTACCCTTCATCTTCCGATTCCTCAGTGACCGTGCCAACGGCAAACCCGTAGCAACAATCCCCAACCGCCAAATCGAAATGCTCCGATTCATGCTCGGACAAGACGAAAACCCCGTTGAATTTGTCGGGCGAGAATACTGCGTTGGCGAGCAAGTCAAAGTCATTCGCGGACGCCTCCTCAACGCCGAAGGCTCCGTGGTTCGCCTCCCCAACGGTCGCGGCGAACTCGTTATAGCTCTCGGAGCCCTCGGTGGAGCAAAATGTGCAATCCCCCTCAACGACATACAGCCCCTCCTCCAATGATCGTAAACTACTCCTTCTCCTCCTTCCCTCAACGCTCCGTCATCATCACCGCAACCGATGGAGACCGCCAAATCTCCGTCACCGAACCCATCGATGGCGTCACTGCCGGTGAATGGAAATCATTTGAGAAATCAGGGTACACATCTCCCGAGAATCACCTTCCGATATGGCCGCTACTAAGCCGAAAACTGCGCCACACAGAGCAACTCCTTGCCGTCACTTTGCAGTCAATTCAACGCAGCAGTAGCGCCCTAACCTCAGGTCAAGGTTTCATCGCCTACGGACGCTCACTCATTGCTTCCCTTAAAAATGACTCGACCAACGCATCGCGCACCCGAAAATATGCCGATGCCCTAAGCCGATTTGCCGGCCACCTCCGCACCCTCGGACTCACAGACATAAACCTCGCCGACCTCTCCGCGGCCCACATCGACCGCTTCACTGCCGACCTCCGTGCCGGCGGACGCAAAGAAGCCACAGTCAGCTTCTACTGCCGCATCCTCCAAGCAATCTACAACACCGCAGTCCGCTCCGGCCTCATCAACTCCACCTCCCCCTTCGCAAACGCCCCCACCAACGCCAACCACCTCCCTCAATGACCACCCCCACAACAAGCAACTCCCGCATCGCCAAAAACACGCTATTGTTGTACATTCGTATGGCTATAGCAATGCTTGTCACGCTATATACTTCAAGAGTTGTATTGCAAGCCCTGGGAGTTGATGACTTCGGCATTTGGAGTGTTGTAGGTACACTTGTGGTGATGATTTCATTTGTTACATCGCCATTGGCATCTGCTACGCAAAGATTTATCAACGTGGCATTAGGTAAAAATGATGAGAATAATGCGAGTAAGATATTTAGTCAAAGTTTAATTTTATATGCTGGCCTTGCTGTATGTGCGATAGTGATATTTGAGACAGTAGGCTTATGGTTCTTAACAACCAAAATGGATATCCCCACAGTGCGCATGGAGGCAGCAATGTCTGTATTTCACATAGCAATCGCGTCATTTATCATCTCTGTAGTAAAAGTGCCATTTGACGCTATTATTATAGCACATCAGCGATTCGGATTTTACGCAATTGCCGGGATTCTAGATGTTATTCTTAAACTAATAATTGTATTTTTTTTGCGATTTGCGCCTAACAACGAAACTCTGATTTTTTATGCATTTCTTATGTTCGTTGTTGCAGCTGTTGATATTACAATTCGTGCAATTTATTGTTTTAAACGATATAAATACTATCGCCCAAAATGGATTTGGGATAAACCACTTGTAAAAGAACTTTTATCATTTACTGGTTGGAGTACTTTAGGTGCTTTTGCTTCTGTTACTGGAAATCAAGGTTTGAGCATCGTTTTGAATTTATTTTTTGGGGTGGCAGCTAATGCGGCAATGGGACTCGCAAATCAAGTGGCAAGTGCTGTAAATCAATTTGTCTCAAACTTTCAATTGGCTTTTCAACCTCAAATTGTACAATCTTATGCTGCTGAAGATAAGCAATCGACATTTAATCTTGTGTGTTTAGCGAGTAAAGTGTCGTTTCTGCTAATTTTTGCAATTGGAGGCCCTATTGTATTCAATATTGACTATATTCTGTCCCTATGGTTAGGAGATGTGCCTGCATATACATCGCAATTCTGCATTCTGGTCATTAGTATTGCGATTATAGAAGCTATTGGTGCACCTTTATGGATGACAATTCAAGCAACAGGCAAGATACGCAATTATCAGATTATCATTAGTACATTCCTAATTTTAACCATCATTATTGGCTATATTTTATTGAAACTGAACTTTTCTGCGCCATCAATACTTGTTGGCAAATTATTTGTGATTTTACTATGCTTATTGTATCGCATTCTTGCGGTGCAGCATCTTACAGGATTCTCCATTCGACGAATGGTCAAGGGATTTCTCGTACCAGAGTTAATTGTGATGGCAATTACATGTTCAATATCTGTAATTATGACCAAATTAATACCTGAGTCTCCCTTGATTCAACTTATAGGTTCGACAATAACATTTCTGACAACTCTTATTCTTTTGTCGTGGCATTTAATACTTACATCGACTCAACGAAAAATCATTATTGCTAAATTTAAATTCAAATAAATAATGAACAATTCTGAAAAGATTGCGCAATTGCGTGCTGAAATTCGAAAAATAATAAAGCCTTTAATTACCAGCGATTGTCACTTAACAAATCTACCTTATCATACGAACATTGGCGATAGTTTAATATGGCATGGATCTAGGGCGTTTATTACGGAATGTGGGTATAACATATTAAGTGAAACAAGCTCTTTATCATGGAAAAATTCAAGAGTTAAACCACAAGATATCATCATATTCAATGGAGGTGGCAACATAGGTGATATTTATCGCAAAAATGTAGAGTTTATGCTTGGTATTATTGATAGATTCCCTAATAATAAAATTATTATTTTCCCAAATTCTGCATGGTATTTCAATAATGAGTTTTTACAAGCTGATGCAATTAGATTATCTAAACACAAAAATTTACATATAATAGCGCGAGATCAATATAGTTATGACTTAATAAAAGCCAATTTCACTGCTAATTTTGTGTATATAGCCCCTGACATGGCTTTTTATATCCCTAACGAATTATTAGAAGGAGTGAGATCCATCATTCCAAAACCAAACTCTACACTATATTTACGAAGAGTAGACAAGGAATTTGTACCCGAAACGGAAATTATAGTTTCAAACGCAAAAGTATCTGATTGGCCAACAATATCATCTAATCAATATATTAATAAGATATATCCAGCGATTAATCGTCTTTTACATTTGCTCAAACTTAAGCGAGTTATTGATTTTATTGGTCATCATATTGTTCGCGATAACAACTTAAAAATTGGAGCAAAATATATCGCTACATTCGAAAACATTATCACAACACGTCTCCATACACTTATTTTATCTGTATTAATTGGTAGGCCAGTGCAATATATTGACAATATATCTGGAAAAGTTTCTGCATTTGCAAATACTTGGTTGTCTGACCTTTCAAGTATTAAACCTTATGAAAAATAATCATAATAATATCATGAATAATCCGGAAATCTCTATTATAGTCCCGGTTTATAACGTGTCACAATTTCTTCCATTTTGCTTGGATTCATTGAGAGGGCAAATGGCTCCTCGCAAAATGGAGGTAATTTTGGTTGACGATGGCTCTACTGACCAGAGTGGGCAAATATGCGATAAATATGCAAAACAATACCCCGATTTATTTAAAGTTATACACAAAACAAACGGAGGGTTGGCGTCAGCTCGTCAAGCTGGATTAGAGAAAGCCACAGGCGAATATATCGCAGTTTGTGACAGCGATGATTGGATCAGTGCATCAGCATATTCCCAACTCTTGAATTTTGCACGTAGCAATGATGCAGATGTGGTCATCTGTGATTATAATTGCGTATATGACAATGGAGATGTTTCAATTGTTCGTATGAACTTAGAACATTGCCTAAATAGAGATGCTTTACTAAAAATATCCCTAAGTAGCAATAAGTATAATAGTCTGTGTAATAAATTTTTCAAACGCTCAATCTTTACAGATAATAACCTGAATTGGACAGAAGGCATCAATCTGGGCGAAGATGCATTAATGTGGAGCCGCATATTGTGCTTGCCTAAATTAAAAGTAGCATATCTTCCGAAGGCATTTTATAACTATCGACGCAGATTTGGAGAGGATACATACACTAACAAGTTAACTACCGAGAAGTGGGAACAATTAAAACGTGTTCACGAAATTCGCAAAAAACTCATTAACGAGAAACATTTGGTTGATAGTGCGTGCGACGTTGTTTTTGCCGGTTTACGAACCGAGGATTTACAAAATCATATTCTAAAACAGTTCATTAGTGATAATATAAAATTTGTTAGGTTGTTTTCATTTAAACCTAAACGACTTGTATGCCTATCAGCCAAATTGTGTGGACTGTCTTTTACAAAATTTATCATTAAAAAGCTATATCGATTTGTCTATAAATAATGGCTGAAAGAGATAAACAATACGGAACGTCAGCATTCATTACATTCCTAATATTTCCATTTTTAGGATTTATTCGAGCATGCGGACGACTTCGGGCCCCTTTGTGTGGACTTACATTTGTATTATTCTACGCGCTATTTGGCTATTGTATATCTTTTGCGGATCCTAGACAGGATTCATTTCGTATTCAAGGAGAATTTCTCTCAAAATATGTACCTACATTTGACGCGGCTTATCATCAATATACATCAGGATTAGAGCCTGATTTACTTAAAATTATTCTGTTTTGGCTCGTTGGAACATTTACCAAGAATCCACATGTATATTTTTGTATAGTCGGTTTCTTGGGCGCAATTTTCGCGTATCTAACAATTAGCAGGATACTAAAAGATTATTCCATTAAAAAAGCATGGACATATATTGCAATAGTAGTTTTATTATTGTTAGTATTTAAGCCAATCGTTATCGGAGGTGTCAGATTTTGGTCTGCTATGGGGTTGGCGAGCTATGCAGCTATAAAGGTTACGATAGATCGAAAATACTTATGGTTGATTGCTTTTTGTATAGTGCCTTTTATGCATTTTAGCATGATAGCATGGTTGCCTATTATACTGATAGCCACTTTTGCTAACATACCTCAAAAATTACTATTCTGGAGTGCAGTCTCTTGTTGTCTGCTCGGCACAAGCATAAGTGGCACATCTTATCAAGAAGCAGTTGGCAATATTGTAACATCTATAGGAATTGAAAATGAGTCGGTAAAAGGGAAAACATCATTTTACACATCAGATGCAGCCACAAAAGAATTTGACAAATCATTGACGACCCATATAATGAAGGTTGTTGATTATGCCAACTCCGCTTGGTTTTTATTAGTAGTATTTTCGCTAAAGAAGATTTTTAGTAAAGCTAAAAGAATGCGAAAATTTCGTCTTATAAACAAAGTTTGGCGAATATATCTGTTTTTTGCTGCATTTGGATATTTGATGACAGGACTATCTGTTGTTGGATCACGTTATCAACTGTTTGCAAATGTGTTTGTAACATTGTTATTCACACTTTTATTGTCTAATGGAGATTGCTCAATAGTTCGAATCGTAAAAAAACTGATAATATACAAACTAATTATTTTGTCAGTGCCTTTTGCTCAAATGATATACATAAGCATTTGTGGTGTATCTCATGAAATTTTTTGGGCACCATTGCCGTATATAATAGCATTTGTATAGCACCAATCCACAAGGAATGTTTGGGGAAACATTCATTGAAGTTTACATCACATTTTTGATATGAAAGTTTTGCAAGTAATTACGCTGACTGAGCTCGGTGGAGCTCAGTCTGTAGTTGTTAACTTATCGAATGAGTTAGCTCGGCGCGATCATGAGGTCATAGTGGCAGGCGGTGAGGGTGACGGCAAGATGTTTCAACTTCTTGCGCCCGAAATCAAGCAAGAACATTTGCCTGCATTGGTACGCAGTATTTCGCCGCTCAATGAGTTGAAAGCCCTTTGGCAAATGCGTAAGTTGTATCGGAAATATCGGCCCGACGTGATTCAGTTGCATTCATCTAAAGCCGGGCTCCTTGGGCGCATTGCGTTCCCAAGAAAACGAGTTGTTTACACAGTTCATGGCTTCGATTCCATCAGAGTAGCCTATCGCAAGTTTCTGCCGTTGGAAAAAGCGCTTCAGGGCAGAGCATCGGCTATTGTCGGTGTCAGCAAGTATGATGAAGACAATATGCTTGCCGAGGGATTAAATAGAAATATTCGTTATATCTACAATGGAATTCCCACCCCTAAACAGACTCTTACTGAGGATCCATTTGCACATCTTCGCAAGCAGTATAATGGAGTAATCCTATGTATAGCAAGATTGGCTCCGCCCAAAAACCATGAATTATTTTTAGAGGTGGCTAAGCAAATGCCTAAAACTGCATTCGTTTGGATTGGGAATCAAAATGATCTAGATTTCAGTGTGCCTGAAAATGTTTACTTTATGGGTAATATATTGAATGCCGGTGAATATTGTCGCTATGCCGATGCGTTCTACTTGCCGTCGAACTATGAAGGGTTGCCCATTGTGATTCTTGAGGCACTGGCTTGTAGTTGCCCTGTAGTGGCATCAAAAGTAGGTGGAATACCCGAAATCCTTGATGGAGAAAATGGGTTTGCCGTAGCTAATGAGGTACAAGACTGCGTCAACGCATTGCGCTTAGTATTGGCTGACCGCAAAAAATTTTCAGTAAGCGCTTTAAATACCTATCAGCAGAAATTCACCATCGATAAAATGGCATCATCATACGAACAAATTTATAACACAATACTTCAAAAATGAAAGTTACATTGATTGGGGCGAGTGGGTTCGTTGGGACTCGTTTGCTCGGACTGCTTGGCGAAGAGCCGCAGAAATATGAGTGCAAAAACGTTGATTTGCAGCCGTCGCATTTCTTCAATGAGTTGACCGTGATTGGCGACGTCCGCGAGCAAGAGCAGATGGATCGCGAAGTGAAAGGATCTGACGTGGTAGTGCTCTTGGCGGCACAACATCGCGATGACGTTTCGCCCGTATCGCTCTACTATGACACCAACGTCGGCGGCATGGAGGTCACGCTCAAAGCCATGGAAAAAGCCGGCTGCAAACGTATCATTTTCTTTTCATCGGTTGCTGTCTATGGCTTGAACAAGCAGAACCCCGACGAGAACCACCCCGCCGATCCGTTTAATCACTACGGTAAGTCGAAATGGCAGGCCGAACAAGTGTTGCAAGAGTGGCATAAAACACACCCCGATTGGAACATCAACATTATTCGTCCAACGGTGATTTTCGGCGAGCGCAACCGCGGCAATGTTTACAATCTGCTGAAACAAATCTCATCGGGCAAGTTCCTGATGGTGGGCAAAGGCGAGAACCGCAAATCAATGGCTTATGTGGGCAATATCGTTGCCTTCGTTAAACATATGCTCGATAATGTTACCGAGGGCTATAACGTGTTTAACTACATAGACAAGCCCGATAACGATATGAACAAATTAGTGGCACACGTAAGCAAAGTGCTCAACAAGCACATTCCCGCCACTCATTTCCCCTATTGGCTCGGCATGATGGGAGGTTACGGCTTCGACCTGCTGGCGAAAATAACAGGCAAGAAACTCAGTATCAGTTCAGTGAGAGTGAAGAAATTCTGTGCCACCACGGAATTTGATGCCACCAAAGTTCACACCTCAGGCTTCAAGGCACCCTATACCCTCGATGAAGGTCTCGCTCGCACCCTTGAGTTCGAATTCATAAACCCGCCCTCTGACAATATCACCTTCAAGTCGGAATAACGATGACAAACGCACAACGGATAGTGCAGACATTGGAGTTGCTCGATGACCCGGAGTTGATTAAGTTCTATCGGGCAGCGCATCGACCGGAGAATATCTGGCCGGAGATTCCACAGGGCATTCGCTCTGTTGGCATCACTCGAATGGATATCTTCATTGACGTCCCACGCCTTATTTCAGATTAAATGCCTCGTTGACACGTCACTGCAAAAAAATGCTAATTTTATTGGGAAATCCAATAAAAAATTGTAACTTTGCACTCGCAAAACTCCTCCGGTCCTATAGCTCAGTTGGTTAGAGCACCTGACTCATAATCAGGGAGTCCTTGGTTCAAGCCCAAGTGGGACCACACATAATCAAGTAGTTAGCAATCCGCTGACTACTTTTTTATGCTTATAACTCTCCTAAACCCTACAAAACACTCGGAACGATGCAATACAATTAACTAATAATTGTCTGTTATAGTATTCTCTGGTAAATTACTATCAAAATTTGACTACTAAGTTAGGGATTATTTTGGGGGGCAGAAAGTATTTGTCGGGATAATTTCCCCCAAGATGTTATCAAACATAAAATTATTTATATTTGATGTACGCTTATTTGGAGGAGGGGGTTGCGTTGATGTCGGAGTTTTTGGTTTTTGTGAAGGTGGTAATGTAGACGGTGAAGAGAGGGAACATCATTATGCCGAGGATTGCGAGAACGACTGATGTGACTTTGCCTACGGCTGAGAGCGGCTGAATATTGCAGCCAAGAGTGGTGACGTCCATTGCTGCCCACCACAAGGCATCCCAATATGTCGTGACGTTGGGGTTGGTTTCGACTTCGGCGTTGAAGAAGATGATTGACCCGAAATAGACGAAAGAGATAAGAGTCATTACGTAGCTTGCCAAGAGTGAGCGAATTTGATTTTTACTTACGTAGCCCACTATGATGGCAAGTGCCATAGTGGCGCGTCCGAGTGGAATGAAACGAATCCAGTAGAGTTCGGTGTGTGTCAGAGGGATGTTAAGGTGCGTGAGTATGTTGAGGTAGGGGATGCTTAGCAGGAGGAATAGCCATCGATGTTTCAGATAGCGTTGTTTATTTTCTGCAAAAATAAGTTCTGTGAAAAAATCAATGATGAAGAAAACGCAGACCCATAGTTGAAAAGTCATGTAGAAATTGTTGTGCAGGAAATTACGACGTTCAAAAGTGTCGATTGAAATAAATGTTATCAATAATGCCGACAAAATGAACACCATTAATCGCATCGTGGCGAGCAGTGTTCTTGTCATCGTGTTATTTTTCGTTTTCATGTTTGGGTAACGTCTTATGTTGCTTTTAGGTTGGCAGTTCAAACAAAATTTTGTAGATTTGCGTTTTAATTAAGGAGATTTATGCCTGAGGAGTTAACCGATATAGTGCCAAAAAAGCGCAATTCTTGGCGTCGGCCGGGTCGAAGCCTTTTGGTTTTGCTGCTCATAGTGGTGGCATTGCCGGCGGTGCTATATATTCCTGGCGTGGTCAATAGGGTGGGACAGTGGATTCTGCCACAAGTGTCAGAGTCCGTTGGAATGCGGATATCGGTTGATAACATAGAGTTAAAATTTCCGTTACAGTTACGGGCAGATAATCTGTTGATTTTAGATTCATCCAAGTTGCCTGTCGATACTATGATAGCATCACGTAGGGTGGACTTACATGTTAGCCCTATTGCATTGTTGCGAGGGGAATTAAAGGCGGATAATGTTCGGGTTTCAGACGGGCTGTATCGCACCGGAGGGATTGATTCCCTTTATATTAATGCGCGGATTGATACCGCAATGCTTTCGTTTGCCGCAAGTATGGACTTTAAGAAGCTTGAGGTTAATTCGCCGGTTATCAGTGGGGCGCGAGTAGATGTCATTATGGGGACTGAGGTCGCTGAAAAAGATTCGGCGGCAACTTCCGCGATGGAGTTGCTATTACGTGATGTGAGATTAAGTAATGTGATATATTCCATGTATATGGAGACAGGTAATGATACCGTCTATGCCCATATACATCGAGGGCAGTTGGCTGACGGCAAGATTTTAGCCGCTGATATGGTGAGTATATCATCGTCGCGAATTGATTTGGTAGTGGATTCGGTAATGTATGGCTCGCGTGGTGTCTGTCCTCAACCCGGCTTGGATTTTTCTCACCTTTTGTTGCGTGGAGTTAAGGTGGGGATGGATTCGTTTCAGATGAGGGGTACAGACTTAACTATTCCTATCAGACATTTGAATGTGGATGATATTGCAGGACTGAGTCTTGAGGCGAGTGGTACATACGCTATGACAGATAAAGCTCTTTTTGCCCGCGAATTTGATTTGTTGATTAATGATGATTCAGAGTTGCGCGTTAGTGCCATGATGGGGCTTGGTTCTGCTGTTGATGCTCCATTGGAATTGGACTTGAGCGCAAGAATGATGCCCGGAGTAGTGGAATCTGCATTTCCATCTGTCGGGTCGTTTCTTACTCTGTTACCGAGGCATATTCCGATGGATTTAAGAACTTCACTTTCCGGCACTATGGCACATTTGGTCATAGATACGGTGGCGGCTTCTGTGCCAACAGTGTTTTACATTGAAAGTGGAGGAGTCGTTGAAAATCTGAATAATCCGGCTGATTTGAACCTTGATTTAAATCTACGAGGACGAGTGGAAAATACTCGGTCCTTTCAGCAGTACATGCCCGATGGAGTTATGCTCCCGGCATTGGCTTTGCGTGGAAATATAGCGGCTAATGGCAATGATTATTCCGCGTCATTGAATTTAACTACGACATCGGGACAATTAGCGTTAAATGGAGCCTTGAAAGGTAAGGCGTCGGATTACTCAATAAAGCTGAGTGCGGACTCATTGCCGGTAGCTGCATTTGTCCCCGGGTTGGGTGTCGGGGCAGTAACGGCGTCGGTGAGTGCCACCGGTCATGGATTTGATCCCTTTGCGCCTGATGCAGTTTTAGATGCAGATATTGATGTCAATACTCTTGAGTATAATAATTATAAAATTCAAGGTGCGGCTATGACCGCCAATCTTAATGACGGTAACTTTAAGGCTACTTTAAGCAGCAAGGATTCCGCGTTAAACATGGACTTGAGGCTTGATGCAATACTCGCTCGCGGCGAGAAGGCTATTGATTGGGCGATGAGAGGCAATTTTGGCAGAGTTGATCTTCTGGCTCTTGGATTGAGTGATTCAATCCTGTCTGCTGCCATGTCGGCAGTGTCAACGGGTTATGTTTCTATTAATGCCGATTCTATTAGTGCGGATTTATTGCTGAGCAATGTTGGGTTAAATATCGGCAATGAGACATACCGGGCGGATTCATTAAATTTTGCTGTTCGCGCCGGACAAGGAACTATGATGACATTGAGTGGTAATGACATGCGGTTAGATTTCAGTACGAATGAAGCTTTGTCTCCGTTTGTTGATGCTTTAAGTTTGACCGCTTCAACGGCGTCAGACATGATAACAGAGAGATATATTTATGTTGATTCTTTGGTTAATGAGATACCGCCATTTGAATTGCATGGTTACGCCTGTGGCGCATCGCCCGTACAGCAATTTTTTAGACCGTCAGACATAAATTTTAATGATTTCTCGTTTAATGTGAGTAAGGATTCCGTGCTTAATATAGATGCATATTTGCACAAATTGGTCAACGGCGAGAGAAATCGTCTTGATACTATAACAGCTGCGCTGACCACTCGTAATAATCGCATTCTCCTTGACGTTAATGTGAAGAATAAGCCGGGCACACTTGACGCATTTGCATCCGTTGGCATGCGAGGAATGGTTTATGGTAATTGTGGTCAATTTTTCCTAAATCAGCAAAACATAGAAGGGCAGACCGGGTATCGGTTTGGTTTTCTTGCCACGTTGACCGATTCTGTTGTAGGGTTGCAGTTCACGCCATATAATCCGATTATTGCTTACCGTAATTGGTCCATTAATAAAGATAATTATATTGCACTGAATCCATTGGATTTTCATCTCTTTTCCAATCTTGACGCCAGCGGTGGCGGTTCGCGGATACGACTCTTAACATCAGAAACCGATAGCACTCAATCAGAAAACAATGTGCGACTCATAGTTGATGACATACGTCTGCAAGATTGGTTACAGATAAATCCGTTTGCTCCCCCGGTGGCCGGTTGTGCAAGTGCCGACATGACGATTACATATTCCCCTAAAAATATAACCGGAGAGGGAACTCTTGCGCTTGACAGTCTAACGTATGGACGCAAGACTGTTGGCGATTTTCATCTTGGCTTGGGTCTTGCTACGGACTTTGGCGGTTCAATCTACGCAAATCTCGGATTAGACGTGAATGGAAAGCGTTCATTTATGGCAGTAGGAGCCGTAAACGACAGCATCGGGACCTCGCCTCTGAATATGTATATGCGTATTAAAGAATTTCCGTTAGATATAGTCAATCCATTCCTGCCGGCATCGACAGCGCAGCTATCCGGAAGCCTAAACGGGCAGATGAATATAGGCGGCAGTTTCAATGCCATTGAACTCGATGGCGGTTTGACGTTTAATAAAGCTAAGGTCAAAGTTGGCATGATGGGTTCCGTGTTCACGTTGGATTCGATTAATATTCCTGTAGAGTCAAACATGGTTCGTTTTAATGATTATGCTATTTATGGAAGTAATCAGAATCCGCTGCGAGTTAGTGGCAGTGTAGATCTTCGCAGGTTTGAGATACCGCGTGTTGATTTGGATTTGAAAGCAAAGAATATGCAATTTGTCGATTCAAAGAAAGGTCGCGGAGTTGATTTGTATGGTAAAGGATTTGTAGATCTTGCTGCTTCGGTTAAAGGCTCGATGAGTTTCTTAGATGTTAATGCACAGTTGGCAGTCTTGCCTGAAACCAATCTTACGTACCAGATAAGTGATGCATCGGTGGCGGCCGGACTGCAACCTGACGAGGGTGTGGTTCGTTTTGTGAACTTTGCTGATACCGTAGAAGTATTGGCGGCAGATAGTTTGGTCTCCACATCAATGCAAATGAAACTATCTGCATTGTTGGATGTTCGTCAAGGATCGCAATTTACCGTCAATTTGAGTGCAGACGGTACAAATCGTGCGCAAGTAAAGGGTCAAGGAATTTTAAACTATAGTATGTCGCCCATTCAGCCCGAAGGCCGATTAACAGGTCGTTTTACTATTGATTCAGGTTCATTTCGTTACTCTTTACCGGTCATTTCTGAGAAATTATTTACATTTGAACGTGGCAGCTATATTGCGTTTAATGGAGCAATTTTAAGTCCGACACTGAATGTAACCGCTACGGATCAAGTGAGAGCAAACGTTACTCGTGCAGGCGAAAATTCGCGTTTGGTTAATTTTGATGTCATACTTAATGCATCCGGTACTCCGGAGAGGCTAAATGTGGGTTTTGATCTTGCCACAGCCGATGAACTAAGCGTGGCAAATGAGTTGCAAAGCATGAGTGCAAATCAGCGAGCCAATCAGGCGATGAATCTTTTGCTTTACGGAGTGTATAGCGGTCCAAATTCATTGTCGTCGGGACCTAACTTGTCGAGCAATGCATTGTATGGGTTTCTCGCTTCACAACTTAATTCATGGGCGGCAAAATCCATTAAGGGCGTAGATCTTAGTTTTGGTGTTGATCAGTATGGCATTTCGCCTGATGGCTCGAACTCATCGACAATGCAGTATAGTTACAAAGTGTCGAAAACGTTGTTTAATGACCGCTTTAAAATAGTGGTAGGCGGTAATTATTCTACCGATGCAGATGCAGAAGAGAACTTTGCACAGAATCTGATTAGCGATGTTTCGTTTGAGTATATGATAAATCGTTCCGGGTCCATGTATGTGAGATTATTCAGAAAGACCGGTTTTGAAAGTATTCTTGAAGGCGAGGTTACGCAGACCGGTGCCGGTTTTGTGGTTCGCAGGAAGATTCATCGCCTCGCAGATATATTTAACTTCACAAAAGCAGCCAAGCAATGATGCGTCGAATTATATATATCGTTTTTAGCTTAGCGATGTTAGTAGGTTGCTCAACAACTTCACGCCTTGCATCGGACGAGCATTTATATAATGGCATAAAGCGTTTGGAAGTGAAGTCTCCGAGTGATGAGAAAGTGCCCCCGGGATTGAAAAAAGAAATTTCGGAAGCAATTACTGTTAAGCCGAATAATCCATATCCTTTCACGAATGTGCGGTCACCATTTCCTCTTGGCCTTTGGGTTTGGAATCATTGGTCGGGATATGAAAAGGGATTTAAGCATTGGGTTTACGATAAAATTGCACAAGAGCCGGTATTGATTAGTGATGTCAGACCGGATTTGCGAGTGAAGATGATAGATCAGGTTCTTGAAAACAACGGCTACTTTCGGGGAACTGCTACGTATGAGCTTTCGCACAAAAAGAATCCGAAAATTCAATCGGTGAGTTATGAGGTGAATACAGGGCCGGCTTTTATGCTTGATTCGATAGAATTTGTCGGTGATTCAAGCAAACTTCTCCATTTAATAGATTCTGTTGGCAGACGACAGCCGTATTTGGTAAATGGTAGTCGATTTTCAGTTGATTCATTAAAAAATGTGCGCACAAATATTGCTCGTGTTCTGCGTAATCGCGGATATTATTTCTTCAACCCGGAATATATAGAGTTTTTGGCGGATAGTATAAATGCTTCATCTCAAAGAGTTAATTTGCGAGTATCGGTTGTCGCGAATGCGCCTAAATTTGCTTTACAAGAGTATAAGGTTGGGAAAGTTACGGTTAAGATTAAGCGCAATGACGGTTCAGGGGAGGCTGATACCATTGAATGTTCGCGAGCGCGTTTGATTCAGTATAAGCCTTCACGATTCCGGCGTCAGCTAGTTGATGAATGCGTGATGTTGCGTTCCGGTCATAATATACGTATTAACGCAGTTAACGGGACTCAATCACGATTTGCTCGTTTGGGAATATTTAGCAGCATTGATATCAACGTTGTTCCCCCGGACTCGCTGGGCAGAACCGACGTGCTCGATGTTAATGTGGATTGTACGCTGGATATGCCCTTGGAGGCATCTATTGAAGCTAATGTTTCATCAAAATCCAATAGTTATATCGGTCCGGGTTTGACTCTTGGATTGACAAATCGCAATATATTCGGAGGGGGAGAGCAATTGAATGTGACGCTAACAGGCAGCTATGAATGGCAAACCGGAGCGGGGCGTTCCGGCGTGTTTAATTCCTATGAGGTGGGTTTGAAAGGTACTTTGGCATTCCCCCGTTTGTTGGCTCCGAAATTTTTGCCACGTCTGCGCCGAGACCTTAGTTGGACTCGCATATCATTGAATGCAGACTTACTGAATCGTCCGCATTATTTCAGAATGGCGCAATTTAATGCAGAGTTCTCTTATGATTGGAACCCCTCGCGTTATTCATCGAGTACCTTAACATTGCTGAAGTTGACATACAATAATTTGCTTAATACCACAGAGACTTTCGATTCGCTGATGCAAGCAAACCGGTCTATAGCTATGAGTTTTCGTTCTCAATTTGTTCCACAAATAGCATATACATATAATTATGACCGACTTTTTGGAGGCATGAATTCATTGAGTTGGTCAGTGACTGCACAGGAAGCCGGCGGAATATTTTGCGGTATATGGAGAGCCGCCGGGGTAAAGTCGGACAAGCGTCTGTTTAACATACCGATTTCGCAATTTGTGAAGGTCTCCGGACAGGTGGTATATGGCAGAAAACTATCTTATACAGAAGATTTGTGGCTCATGGTGCGAGCAAGCGCAGGAGTTGCACATGCTTATGGTAATTCTGCCGAGGTGCCATATAGTGAACAGTTCTGGGTAGGTGGAGCCAATAGTGTTAGGGCGTTTACCGTGCGGTCGATTGGTCCCGGCAGTTATCGTCCGGATAGAGATCAGACCGGTGATTATTTTGACCAAACCGGTACGTTTAAATTTGAGGCAAACGTTGAACTGCGCTTTCCGATTATCGGACCGCTGAAGGGTGCTGTGTTCCTTGATGCCGGGAATGTATGGCTTTTAGAGGAAGATCCTCAGCGTCCGGGAGGTAAGCTCACCGGGGGGCGTTTTTTGCGAGATTTGGCGTTAGGCACGGGTATAGGTTTAAGATTTGATTTAGGGATGATGGTGATTCGAGGCGATTTGGGTATAGGGATTCATGCTCCATACGATACAGGTCGGGACGGATATTATAATATGCCATCGTTTAAGAATTCATTGGCATTTCATCTTGCTATCGGATATCCGTTCTGATGTTATTTTTGCATAGGTTGAATAAATGTTGTAAATTTGCCCTACAACATATAAAACCATATAGCTATGAAAATAATTTGCGTGATTCCGGCCAGAGCCGAATCAAGTCGTTTTTTTGAGAAACCTTTGGCACTAATTCTTGGCAAGCCGATGATTCAGTGGGTATATACTCATTGTTCAGAAGTGAAATGTTTTAGTGAAGTATATGTGGCAACCGATTCAGAGAAGATTGCAGATTGTTGCAAATCGTTTGGTGCTCCGGTGATAATGACCTCGTCGAAGCATGAAACGGCTACTGAGCGACTTTATGAAGTGTCAACAAAGGTTGATGCCGATTTGTATGTGATGGTCAATGGTGATGAACCGTTGTTGACAGAAGATGCAATTGTTCAGTGTATTCCCGATAATTTGGATCCTGACGAACTATATGTTTCAAATCTGATGACGGATTTTACCAATCCGGTTGAAGTGGTAGATGCCACTAATCTGAAAATTGTTACTGCAGCAGACAATCGCTGCTTGTTTATTTCGCGCTCTCCGATTCCTTACCCGAAGGGGTCGCTTGACGTGATATATCATAAGTTTGTCGGTGTGGGGGCTTTTACGAAGAAGGCTTTGGAATATTACCACAATACACCTCGCGGCCCGATTGAAAAGGTGGAGGAGAATGATTCGTTCCGATTTATAGAGAATCATGTGCCTATTTATTATTTTAATTGTCATTGCAAATCACTGAGCGTTGATAATAAGAAGGACATTGAGGGCGTGGAGCGATACTTCCGTGAAAACAACATGGCATAAACGGAGATGAAGAACGTTGTGATACTGAGGCTATCCGCTTTGGGTGATGTTGCCATGACAGTGCCTGTAATCTATAGTGTGGCGCGTCAGTATCCCGATGTAAGATTTACAGTTGTTACGCGTCCGTTTTTTCGGAGGGTGTTTATCAATTCGCCAAGTAATCTTAGTTTCATTGAATTTGATGCGAAGGGTCGGCATAAAGGTTTTGGCGGTTTGATGACACTGATCAAGGAACTGAAGAGGCAGCGATTTTCGGCAGTGGCAGATTTGCATGATTTGCCGCGTACACGCTTGATAAGGTCGGTATTGCGCTTAAACGGCAGTTCGGTTGCAGTGGTAGATAAGAACAGACGTGGGCGCAAGAGTCTGACTAAGGGAAAACAGCGGGAGTTTCAGCAGAATTATGTTGACCGCTATGCAGCAGTGTTTGCCCGATTGGGAATGCCCGTAGAACTTGATTTTAAAAGTCTCTTTGAAGAAGAAGGTAAGCGATGCGGAGTTGGGATAGCCCCATTTGCTCGCTATAAGACCAAGACATATCCACCGGAAATGATGGAGAAAGTGGCTCGCGAATTAACCTCAGCAGGAGTTGACGTGACTTTGTTTGGAGCATCGGGTCAGGAACAGGGAGAACTTGAGCGATGGGTTGAGCGTAATCCAAAGTTGAAATCTTTGGCAGGGCAATTGCCTATTGAGGAAGAGATTCGCGAAATGAGTCGCCTACGAGTTATGGTGACCATGGATTCAGCTAATATGCACTTGGCCTCGTTAGTTGGGACGCCGGTTGTGAGCGTATGGGGGGCGACTATACCGCAGTGTGGTTTTCTTGGTTATAGACAGTCGGTTGAAGATGCCGTCCGGGTCGATTTGCCTTGTCAGCCATGCTCAGTGGCGGGGTTGCCTGAGTGCCCATTGGGGCACACGGCGTGCATGAGGCAGTTGCAACCGCAGCAGATTGTGGTAAAGATACAGAAAATTTATAATCAATATGAATAAGCAGGCTTTGACAGATGAAAAGAGACGCCTTTATTTCGATATGGATGGCGTTATTGTGGATTTTGATTCAGCATTAATGCAACAAGATGAGAAAACACTTAAAGAATATGAGGGGCGTTATGATGAAATCCCGGGCTTGTTTGGACAGATGCTGCCTATGAGAGGTGCGATAGATGCCGTTCATCGTCTTAAAGAGTACTACGATTGCTACATACTGTCGACGGCTCCTTGGAAGAATCCGTCGGCATGGAGTGATAAGGTTATCTGGATTACCAAGTATCTTGACGATGTGTTTCATAAAAAGGTCGTAATCACGCATTGTAAAAATCTGTGTAAAGGAGATATTTTGATAGACGATAGGGGTAAGAACGGAACCAGTGAGTTTGAGGGAGAATGGATTCACTTCGGCTCGGAGACGTTCCCGAATTGGGATAGCGTTTTGGCTTACTTATTACCGTCCTCTATTGATTGATTTGCCGGATAGAAAAGACTCAAGGGGGATAAGATTTATAATATTTATGAGATTTATAAGTCTTATGGTTTTGATAATGGAAAGAGAGGACTCGCTTTCCATCGGTTTGCCTTTGAGGGGTCGCGGTGACGGGGCCGCTTAGAAGAGGAAGGCTGCGAGTGCCGGTTTTGGGTGCGGTTCGGCAGCCGGGTTTTTGGGGCGGAGGATTGGGTTATGTGACTTATGTTTCTTATGTGGCTTATGGGTTTGGGTGAGAGGGTGGAGGGTGATTTTTTTTTTGCAAAGGTAGGGAGAGAGCGGAGGGGAAAAGCGTAGATTTTCGTGAGGAGGCATAAAAAAACGGCTCGCCAGGGTTGGGCGAGTCGTTTCTGAGGTAGGTATTTGTTGTTCGGTTAGTCGAGTACTTCCACCGAGAGGATTTTGATGTCGGTTACAGGGCGGTCGCCTGCTCCGGTTTGGGCTTTTTCGATCTTTGTTACTACGTCTAATCCCTTTGTAACTTCGCCGAATACGGTGTATTGATTGTCAAGAAACGGAGTGCCACCCACAGTAGTGTAGGCATTGCGTTGCTCTTCGGTGAATTTTACGTCGGGCGTTTGTTGTTCAGCCAAGGCGATGAGCTCTTCTTGGAGTTTCATGAGTCCGGCTTGGTCACCTTCTTGCTGCATTTTGATAATTTCGGTACGGCGTTCATCGGCAAGTTTGTAGAATACGCCTTGCATTGCGCCCTGCTTCATTTGCATTTCCATTTGGGTTAGTTCCTCGGGGGAGTAAACTTTGCCGGTAACGATATAGAACTGTGAGCCGGAACTTTTGCGCTCAGGGTTAACTTGGTCAGCTGTACGAGCAGCTGCGAGTGCGCCTTTTTTATGGAAATATTTGGGATAAACGAATTCAGCATCAATTTGATAGCCCGGACCGCCTTGTCCGAGTGCTTTTCCAGCCGGAGCACCTTTACTGTCGGGGTCGCCTGTTTGCACCATAAATTCGTTGATTACTCGGTGGAAAAGGGTTCCGTCATAGTAGCCTTCTTTGGCGAGTTTGAGGAAGTTGGCATTGTGTTTAGGAGTGTCGCCATAAAGGAGGACTTCAATGTCGCCTTCGGAGGTGTGGATAAGGACTTTAGAGTCTTTTGCCACAGGGATTGTGGAGGTGTTATTCATTGTTTGTTCAGCGTCAGATGTTATATTGTTAGCGTTTTGGTTTTTGGAGTCACCACACGCTGTCAAGGCAACGAGCGAGAGGACTCCTGCAAGGATTTTTTTCATAACACGGAAGTAGGGTATAAGCGTTTGTATATTCTGCGGAAGTTATTATCGACAGCGGATATTTCCTTGGCGTGTGAGTCACAATCTTCCCCATAAATGCCGAGCATCAGGGGGAGGAGGTAGCGATGTTCGCGATCTTTGTCGATGGTCGCTTCAATCAGTTTGGCAATGTTAGCTGAAAATGCTTGTGGGTCTATAGCATGGAGGTAACGAGCTGCGGACCCGGTAAATTGCCCATTGGAGTCCACGTTGATAAGGTTGGAGGTGAGCCAATCAATGTCAAGGTCCGGGACTCCTATATGGTTAGCGATATATTCATAGGTGGTCAGACCATCGGGGTCAGATGTCAGTTGTTTCTTCTCGTCGTCGGTCATATTTTGTTAGTCGGAAGATATTATCCTACCAAAGCCGCACCAGCGTCAATTGCTTCTCGGTTAGAAGGAATCAGATGATGATGGCGTTCGGGAAGCGTTTTTTTCAATCCGGTAATCACGGTTTCAGCACTTACCATTGGGAAGAGTTTGAGGAGGGCACCGAGCAAAATCATATTGTATGTTTTGGGGTTTCCACTTTTTACCACTGCTTCCGTTGCTTTGACTTCAACGACATTAATGTCGGTTCGTTCCGGTAAGCGATGTATGCCATAAGGGTCATAAAGGATTGTGCCTCCGGGCTTAACATGCTTTTCGAACTTGTCGAGGCTTTGTTGGTTTAGGATGACCGCTATATCATACTTGTCAAGAACAGGAGATGAAATGGGTTCGTCGCTAAGAATTACAGTGACATTGGCTGTTCCGCCGCGTTGTTCGGGGCCATAGCTCGGCATCCAAGTTACTTCAAGGCCGTCAAGCAGGCCTGCGTAGGCAAGGATTTTGCCCATGGAGAGGACTCCTTGACCTCCGAATCCGGTTATAATGATTTCTTGTGTCATTTTTTTTCTTTGACGGTGTTTTTAATTTCGCCCGGGGGATATTTGGCGAACATGTTTTCTTCCATCCATTGGTTGGCTTTTTCGGGCGAGAGCTTCCAACCGCTGTTGCATGTTCCGACTACTTCGATGAATGACGTGCCACGCTTTTCGCGAGTGTTGATGAACGCTTGGCGCAGAGCCGCTTTACATTTGCGTACGGCAGCGGGAGTATGTACAGATTCGCGAGTGACATAGCATGTGCCATCGAGTTCTTTCACCAAATTGGTGATATTAAGAGGATATCCGTTGAGATCCACTCTACGGCCGTAAGGTGTAGTGGCGGTTTTCATGCCCTCAAGAGTTGTGGGCGCCATTTGGCCGCCGGTCATTCCATAGATGCCGTTGTTGATGAAAATGATGGTTATGTTTTCACCGCGGTTACAAGCGTGGATTGATTCGCAGGTTCCGATTGCTGCAAGGTCACCGTCGCCTTGGTATGTGAATACCACAGCTGAGGGGTCGAGTCGCGCTGCAGCCGTAGCAACGGCGGGGGCTCTGCCGTGGGCGGCTTCAATCCAGTCGATGTCGATATAGTTATATGCGAAGACTGCGCATCCGACCGGGGCAACACCGATTGCATTGTCTTCCATGCCGAGCTCATCAATGACTTCTGCCACGAGTTTGTGGACTACCCCGTGGGAGCATCCGGGGCAATAGTGCATAGTGGCCGGCAGGAGTAGGCGCGGACGCGAGTTTACTTTCGAGCCACCTTGGGCAATGATTTCTTCTTTGGTCATAACGGTTACTCCTAATATGTTACTTTATGAATTCGTTTTTCAATGCGTTGATTATTTCACCGGGGTTGGGAACGACACCGCCGTTACGGCCAAAGTGGCGCACGGGCGCCGCACCTTCAACCGCCAAACGCACGTCCTCAATCATCTGTCCGGAATTGAGTTCTGCAACGAGAATTCCTTTCATTGCCGGAGCTTTTTCAGCAATGGCTTTTGATGGGAATGGCCAAAGGGTAATTGGGCGAAGCAATCCGACTTTTATGCCTTCAGCACGAGCGTTTTGGATGGCTTTTTTGCAGATACGGCTCATGCATCCGAATGCCACGATGAGATATTCAGCATCTTCAGTCATGTATTCTTCAAATCGGACTTCGTTGGCTGCAATTTCATCGTAGGTGCGTTGTAGGCGTTCGTTGTTCTTCTCCATGAGTCGGGGCTCCATTTCGAGAGTGGTGGACACGTTACGTTCCTTGCGTCCGCGTTTCCCTGTGACAGCCCACGGACACTGCCGGATAATCTGCTCGGCAGTGCGGCGCGGCTTTTCAGGCGGAAGCACGACTTTTTCCATCATTTGTCCAATTACGCCATCGGCGAGGATCATAGCAGGGGTGCGATATTTGAAGGATAAATCAAATCCGAGACCCACAAAGTCCGCCATGTCTTGCACAGATGCCGGGGCCAGAACGATCAGATGATAGTCACCATGTCCGCCCCCTTTTACTGCTTGGAAGTAATCGGCTTGTGAAGGCTGAATTGTTCCCAATCCGGGACCGCCTCGCATCACATTGACAATCAGAGCGGGGAGCTGACCTGCCGCAATATAGCTGATGCCTTCTTGCTTGAGGCTCATGCCGGGCGAAGATGATGATGTCATGACGGCTTTGCCCATCGATGCTCCACCATAGACCATGTTGATAGCGGCCACTTCGCTTTCGGCTTGCAGTACGGTCATGCCGGTCGTTTCCCACGGCATGAGGGCCTCAAGAGTTTCCAGTACTTCAGACTGAGGAGTAATCGGATAGCCGAAGTATCCGTCAACGCCATAGCGAATTGCAGCGTGAGCAATCGCTTCGTTGCCTTTCATCAGTCTAACTTCTTCTTGGTTCATCATAATGATAGAATCTAAATTTTGCTACACACTCAGCGTTTATTTCTGAATAAGGCGATAAACTTCAATGCAAGAGTCGGGACATACAAGGGAGCATGAACCGCAGCCTATACAGTTATCGGCATTGAGCATGTAGGCAAAGTTGTAGCCCTTGTCGTTAACCTCTTGCTGACGAAGTGAGAGCACATTAGTAGGGCATGCAACAACGCACAAGTTGCACCCTTTGCAGCGATTGGTGTCAATTTCGACTACTCCTATTGCCTTTGCCATAATGTTTATTTTTAGAATAATGATTACTATTTTTGCAGTAAGGGAGTTTCCTTACTTCAAGTGCAAATGTAATCAATATTTTTGGAAAACGGCAATTTTTTTTCAAAGTTAACCTTCTGCACTTTTTATGAGGCAATGTGCAGAAGGAGATAGAGGCGAAAAGGAGTCAGAATGGTGGAGATTATTTCCGACCCTCAGCGTAGAAGTCGAGAATGCGAGCGCGGAGCAGAAGTTCGTAGAGCGCCCGAGCGCGTTCGGACTGCGATTGCAGAAGTTGCTCTTTGGCGTTGTCGAAATCAGTGGCAGTAGCGCGTCCGAGGTTGTATTTTTCGCGTACGGCAGCCAGAGCCGCTTCGGCGGCGGTTGTCGCTTCGATTGCAGCTGTCAGGCGTTCGCGTGCGCCAACGGCTTGAAAGTATGACTCGTTGATGGCTTTATAGAGATTATCCATTTGAGTTTCAAGGTTCAGGTTGGCATTGAGTCGCTGCAGTTCGGCACGTCTGACGTTGTTGCGCGTGGAGAATCCGTCGAAAATGGGCACACTGAGACTGAAACCGACGTATTGGCTGAAATTTTCGCGCATTTGGTCTTTAAATCGATTATTGTCGAAATTGGAAATTTTATAGTAATTTGTGCCTAATCCGGCATTGAAACTGAGTCGGGGAATCCAGCCCGTTTGAGCCACCTTGATGTTGCGTTCGGCTGCATGGATTTGCAGTCGATTGGCATTTATCGTATGGTTGTTGGATAGTGCGGCTTCATAGACGGCGTTAGGTTCGCGAAGGGTGGGGAGTTGCTCACCATTGAGGTTTGCTATTGCAAAATCTTCTGATGCGGGTAAACGGAGTAATTGCGACAAGTCAAGGAGTGCCAAGCGCGTATCATTTTGTGCGGTGACCCATTGGAGGCGAGCTTGGGCAACTTGGCTGCCGGCGTCAAGCATATCCGCTTCAGGAATTTTGCCGGCTTCAAGCAATGCTTTTCGCCGTTCCAACTCTTCTTCGGTTATGTTTAGCTGAGACAAGGCAACAGATTCTAATTCTCTGCAATAGAGAGTTTGGAGATACTGAGCAATGATTCGGAGAGTAACGTCATCTTTCGTCGCTTCAACAGTTTCAACAATAGCCGTAAGCGATGCTTTGGCATAGTCAATTTGGCGTATTGTTTGCAATCCGTTGAATAGGGGGAGTTGCAACCCTATGTTGGCACCAAAGTTCATAGTGTTGCTGTTTGCGTATGTGTTGCTTGATGTCAAACCGCGACCGAAGTTCCACGAGTTGCTTACTTGGCCGCTTACTTGAGGGAGCACCGCGTCTTTCGCTGCGGTGAGTTGCTGCTCCGCCTCCATTAGGCTTATTTCTTGAGCCTTGATGGTCAAGTTGTTTTCAATGGCATAGTCAATGCACTCGTCGAGTGTCCATTCTCGAGCGCTTATTGACAATGCGATTGGAATTGTCAGAAGTAAGAGAATACGTTTCATAGGGAGGCTCCTTTGAGTTTGTCTTCGGGTTTGATACCTTCGATTACTTCGATATTGATGCCGTCGCTGAGTCCGGTTTTTATGGCGCGACGTTCAAATTTCATTTTTTCCGTGTCAGTGAGAACATTGACAAAGGCATTTTCGCCGACAAATTCTACGATTGCTTCAGGTACGGTCATAATTCCATTGACTTCTTTCAGTGTCACAGCAGCATTTGCACTATAGCCGGCACGTATGTTTTTAATGTCGGGCATATTTACTGCGGCTTTAATTTCAAAGGTATTGGTGCCGTTTTCATTTGTTGCTTTAGGAGAAATATACTCTATGGATGCCGGACAACTGACATCTTGCAGTGCGCCGATGGTTATGACCATTGGTTGACCCGGATAGAGCAATCCGACCTCAGTTTCATCGACCTTTCCTTTGAAAATCAAGTCTGTCATATCGGCGACTTTTGCGATTGTAGTGCCGTCGTTGAAAGTGTTTGATTGAATTACGGAAGTGCCGACTTTGACGGGAACGTCCAAGACAAGACCGGTTATCGTTGAGCGTACAAGAGTGTTTGAACTCTGAGCATTATTGGCAGAAACGCCTTCGCGCACAATCATGAGTGCGTCTTCGGCAGATGCAAGTTCAATCTCGGCAGATCGCAGAGCGCTTTGTGATTCCTCGTATTCTTCGCGGCTCACGAATTTTTTTTCGTAGAGTTCAGCCGTTCTGGCGCTTTTGCTTTTTTGCAGTTCAAGGGCTGTTTTGGCTACTTTTACGCGATTTTCGGCAGAACTGAGTTGTGATTGCTCGGGTATGACTTTGATTTTGGCAATTATGTCGCCGTGGTTCACGTGTTCGCCTGCTTCCACAAGGATTTCGGATATAATTCCGGAAATTTGCGGTTTGATTTCAATTTCATCACGAGGCTCAATGGCTCCGGTCAACAGAGTGGTGCGTGAGATTGTGGCATCACAAGTCGGTTCGATGATTTGAAACTCTGTTTTTTTCGGCTTGGAATTGTTGAAGAGGTAGACGAATGTGGCGATAAAAATCAGAGCCACTACAATCCATAATAGGATTTTGAAGAACTTTTTCATTTGTCGTTTATTGCTTCAATTGGTTTTATTTTCATTGATTTGAGTGACGGAATTATACTTGCTCCAATGCCCAGAATCATAAATACGGTGACGATTCCGATTGCTTGGAAGAATGACATTTGGAAATCGGTGTGGGTCATCTCTGTTGTGATGCCTAAAACGGCGGAGGCGAATGAAATACCGGCAATTCCGGCGATTGTGGTCAGAGCCACTCCTTCGGAGAGAATTTGAGTAACAATGTCGATAGGTTTAGCTCCGATAGCGCGGCGAATGCCGATTTCGGTGGTGCGCTCTTTGACAATTACCCACATTATATTGCCCACTCCAATTATTCCTGCAATTAAGGTGCCGATACCGACGAAAAATGCCAGTAGGGTGATTCCCAGAAAGAGATTGTCGACCATGGCAAATTGTTCGCTCACATCGAAGAAGAACATGGCTTGGTCATCGTCGGGAGCAATGGGGTGTGAAGCTCTAATGGCTCGGAAAATGCGCGGCTTCAATTCGGTGGGCGATGTTCCGGGTATAGCAGTGAGCATAGTTCCGCCAACGTTTTCTCCGAGATTAAATGCTTGAGCCAGAGTACTCATCGGCATTGTGACTTGGTCATCAATTTTAGAGCCGTTGATGTTTACCTCGGCCTCTTGATATGCAATCCCGATAACCTTATAATATATGCCCGAGAGGTTGACAAACTGTCCGAGAGCATTGCCGTCAGGGAATATCTTGTTGGCAATGTTGCGCCCCAAAATAACGTTCTTTTGTCGGTGCACCACGTCGCTTTCGTTGATAAATCGTCCCTCGATGATGTTTGGCAGAAAAACTTTAACGAAATCTTGGTCCACTCCTTGCACGTCGGCCGTGGTGCTGTGTTTGCCGGAACTGACTGTCATTTTGCCTGCCATGTTGGTCGTGGTCGGGGCTACAGCGTCAATTCCCGGGATTTTGCGAATCGCCTTGATGTCGGAGTTGGTCAGCGACCAGCTTGTTCCTTTATTGAAGCCTTGATAAGAAATAGTGCGGCGATTTGGCGCGAGTACTGCGGAATTAGTGGCAAATCCTTCGAAGTTTTTACGTAGCATTGCTTCCAACCCTTTTGCTCCTCCCAGAAGCATGGCGAGCATTGCTGTTCCCCAGAATATGCCAAAAGCAGTGAGGAACGTTCGCGTTTTATTTCGGGCAAGTGTTGCTCCTATTTCTTTCCAATTCTCTATGTCGAAAAATCCTGTTTTCATTCGTCGCGAAGAGCTTCAACGGGTTTAATTTTAATGGCTTTAAGTGCAGGGAAAAGACCGGCTGCCATGCCTGCAATAATTAATACAATGGTTACCGACAGTGCCACGCTGAGGTCAACTGTAGGGTTATTTATAAATTCGACGTTTTCAGCAATCTTGGTGAGAATCCCAGTTACGAGCGACCCCATGGCGATGCCTACATATCCGAACACAGTAGTGATGCTGACGCTTTCGAGGATTATTTGAGTCAAAATGTTTCGTGGTTTAGCTCCGATGGCACGGCGAATACCGATTTCGTGAGTGCGTTCTCTGACGCTGACAAACATGATATTATTCACACCGATGATGCCACTGAGTAAGGTAAGAAGCCCGATGATCCAAACCGCAATCGTCAGAATGTTCATGCCTTGTTGCATGGATAGTTGTTGGTTGAACCTGTTCCAAATATTAACGGCACTTTCATCGTCGGCTCTGAAATCATGGAGAGAAGCAAGCGATTCGCGCGTTTTAGTTTCCGCGTCGGTTCCATCTTCTTGTGTTTTTACGTTCTGCAGTTCCACGTTTATTTCGTTGACGTTAACTCCTCCGCCCTGAAGAATGCGGGCGGTGGTGTAGGGGATATATACGCTACGGCTCCATTTGGATTGGTAAACGCCAATGACCTGAAACACCAAGTCGCCTACTTTTATGGACTGTCCGGTTGCGGCAGCGGGGTTTTTAAATAGGCTCACTGCTACTTGTTCGCTGATAACCATCACTTTGCGTTTTTCAGCCATGTCTCTGTCGTTAATAAATCTACCCCAAGGAACTTCCAAAGCTCTCTGGCGTGCTTCATCAGGGAAAATGCCTTCATAGCTTCCCGTCATATAGTCGTGGGGCGTTGAAATGGTAACGGCTGAACTGCGTATTGCGGCTGTTACGGACGCAACTTGATGTTCGTTGTTGTGTTTGATTGGCTCAAGGTCAGTGCTTTGTAATTCAATTGTGCGACCTTGTTTGTAGCCGTCCCAAGCGTGAGATGTTATGCCTCCCCACACTTTGAGCACGTTAGAGCCTTGGCTTCGGGTGTTTTCATTAAAGGTGTTGACTACCCCATTGCTTAGCCCCATCAACACTATGAGCATGAAGATACCCCATGCTACAGCAATTCCGGTCAAAACGGTGCGCAGTTTGTTGCTGCGCATGGTTTGAGATATTTCTCTTATCAGGTCAATCATCTCAGAGCTATTTGTCCGTCAAGAATACGTATAATTCGATTGGTTTGTTCACCTACAGCCGGGTCATGAGTTACAATGATAATCGTCATGTTTTGTTCGGCGTTAAGTTCACGAAATATTTGCATCACCTCGCGAGAGGTTTTGCTGTCAAGAGCACCGGTCGGTTCATCGGCCAGAATGATGCTCGGATTGGTAATTAGAGCACGCGCCAACGCCACGCGTTGTTTCTGACCTCCGGAAAGTTCCCCGGGCAAATGGTGGGCGCGGTCAGCCAAACCGAGTTTATCGAGTTGTTCCATGGCCAGTTTTCGGCGTTTGCGTCGGCTTACGCCCTGATAGAACAAGGGTAGAGCCACGTTTTCAAGTGCATCTTTGTAGTTAATCAGATTGAACGATTGAAATACAAATCCAATCATCTTGTTGCGCAGTTCAGCTGAGCGATTCTCGCTGAGATTCTTAATGAGTACACCGTCAAGCCAATATTCTCCTGAATCGTAATTATCTAATATGCCGAGAATGTTGAGCAAAGTGGATTTTCCGCTGCCTGATGCCCCCATAATTGATACTAATTCTCCTTTGTCGATATGAAGATTCACATCGCGAAGCACGTGGAGTGGCACTATGCCCGGATATGTTTTGTTAATGTCGTGAAGAGTAATCATTGTTTTAGTTTTAGATATGTTTCGTAGCGCTGTAATAATTCAACGGAATCCATGCCTATTTGGCTCAGTCGGTTGAAAAAATAATCTATTTCGTGCTTGAAAAACTCATCGCGGCGTTGTTGTGCAATAAGTTCAACAGCGTTGTTTGCAGTGAAATAGCCGAGTCCGCGGCGGTTGTAGATTATTTTATTGCGCTCAAGTTGCTCCACGGCTCTCATTGCAGTGTTGACATTGACTTGCATCATTGCCGAAAGTTCGCGCACCGAAGGGATGCGAGAGTCGGGTTGATAGCGTCCAGCCAAAATGTCGTCGGTCAATGAATCCGCTATTTGAAGATAAATGGGGCGATCCGAATTTATTGCCATTTACAGATTAGAGTTTTAATATTATTTGATAGCGCTTGAAACGCAGCCATGCCAACCAATAAACACCTATTGCCATTGCAAAGATTATCAGACTCGCGGCGAGAATTTCGTCGATGTGTAGAAATTCGACTATACTTACAAATAGGTCCGTAATATTTTCTATAATCGGTATGAATATCAATTGTGCTGCAAATAGTACGCCAAAGGTGATTATAAATGAATTGCGAGGCCACAATGCTGCCCCCAATGTGTATAATGCCTGTCCGAAGATGGCGGATGATAAAATGATTGGAAGGGCTGTGTTTAAAAATTTGTCAGTAAAAATTATTGCATGCGAAGTCCATATAGTCGGTCCGAAAACTAAAATGGAGCGTAGGACATCTGCCGCGATGCAGCAACCTATGAACATTACATTGGCCAAAACGGTGTGTATTAGTATACGAAGGATAAACATTTCGCTTTTTGCCATCGGTTGCATTAAAGATGTGATGCGCTTCTTTTTACTATTGAAGGAGCTGAAGGTAAGAGAGCCGGCAATTACAGTGAAAAGAAAGAAGCAGCAGGTGAACGCGAGTGCTTCGATTTCGACTGTTTTCATATAGATTGTTTCAGGCGATTCCCAATAATGTGCATTTTGTATGCATCGGTCATATTGCTCTTCGTAGTGATTGCCGATGGCAAAAGCAATAAGGGAGAGGAAACCGAGGGTAGCCAGCATACCGCCGAGCAGTTGCTTCTTATTGTAGCTGAAATATTGTCGGGTTGCGAGACCGAATCGCTCAAAATTAAACTTATCGGGTGTGTTCATTTGAAGTCAATAAAAATTTTAGGATTGGAATAGGCAAATTCAAAAAGACTTTCGAGGTTTACATCGGTTTCGGATTCGTCTTCGTTGCGAACTGTTATTGTGTCATAGCCTCCGGCAGTGCGTTGTGACCATAGAGCTTTGTCGGCCTCGGCACTATCGGAAGTGAAGTTGAAACGAAATTTTTGCTGAATGGAGGAAAGAAGAGAGTTGAGCACAAGTCCATTTTCATTGAGCATTATGACAGCGTCGAGAATATAGTCGAGATCACGCACTTGGTGAGTGGATACTATTACGATTCGATCGGCGGAAGTCGAGTTAATTAATGCGCGGCGAAATTCCGATTTACCCGGGATATCAAGCCCGTTGGTGGGTTCGTCAAGAAGCAGTAAGGACGTATTGCACGCCAATGCAAAGGCTATTATAGCTTTCTTTTTCTGACCCATTGATATGCGACCGAGGTGCATATCGCGAGTGAGCCTGAATTCTGTCAGATATTCGCGGAATTTTTCGTCTGAGAAACGCGGATAAAACGGTGCGTTGTGTTTCACGTAGTTCTCAATGCTGATGTGCGGCAAATTGATTTCTTCCGGTACGATGAACGTGTCGGAAAGTATTGATGGTATGCGCTTTATGACGGATGTGCCGTTGAAATCAACTGTTCCGACGGTCGGTTTTAGCAAGCCGGCAATGAGATACATCAGTGTTGACTTGCCGATTCCGTTGGCTCCGAGCAGACCATATGTCCGACCGGGTAGAATCGATAAAGACAGGTTGTCGATGGTGTGCTTATGGCTGTGTGGGTACTTGTAACTGAGTTGATTTACCGTTATCATAGTGTGATAGTTTACTAATACAGCGACAAAGTTAAATCAAAAATTTGAAACAAACAATAAAAGTGCAAAAAATAGTTGTAAGGATAAGTCCAATGACGTATTTTGCAGTCTTTATTATAGAATTGCAATTCTAACGAAAGAAAAAGCTAAACACAATGAAGATAAATGAGAACAAAATTGAAATTGCCCATATAATGGAGGAAGAGAAAGAGCATCTATTTCGATATGTCTGTTACCGCATTGGTAATATCAACGAAGTCGAGGATATTTTGCAAGATCTATTTATTAAATTATGTTCGACAAAAGGAGATATAGAAAATATGCGCAGTTACCTCTATCGTAGTTTGTTGAACAACTGTAATTCCCGACTGAAAGAGAAGCAGCGGTTCCAATTGGATTTTGTAGATAATTTAGAGAATATTGAGATTGAGGAACTTGCACCCACAAATTTTGAAGAGGAATTTGTTGTCATAAATAAACTATTACTCACCTTGCCTGATGAGCAGAGCGAAATAATAAGATTAAAAATTCATGCAGCAAAGACTTTTCGAGAAATATCGGAGATACTCCACATTCCCCTTACTACGGCAAAATCGCGCTACAAATATGGCATAGACAAATTGCGCGAGGGATTAAAAAAAGAATGTTTAATTTAGAAAAACAGACAATTATGAAAAAAGTAAAAGATGGTTATGAAGATAGAAAGATAGAGGAGTTACTAAACCCCAAATACACGCCTGAATGTAGGATAATATTTGCCACTACGCATCGACGCAGAATAAAAAATATAAGACGCTATGTTCGCTTCGGCGGCGTTGCCGCTGCAATCGTTATTGTCGCTGCAATAGGTATAAAGAGCCTGTTTATGGAGGAAATCAAAGCTATGCTGTCGCCATTAGCTTCAGTGGAAAAAGCACTGCAAGAGTTTGGCAATCTGCAAAGCATCTGTGTGAAATTCAAGCTAAAGAATCCGTTGAGTGATTACGGCTATCCCACAAAGGATTATGAGCAAACGTGTGGATATACGAGCGGTACGCTATACTATCTACAACAGGAGGAAAAGGGCTATATGCGAATAGAGTGGAACGATGAAAGAAAGACCACGCATATTTCTGACGGGGAGAATGAAACACTCATGCAAGGACAAGATAGTTTGGGTGAGATAGTGACGAAAAAGGCTCGCCCCCTGCCTGATATTATTAAATTCACCGATAGGAAAAGCATTATGGAAATAAAGCCGGAGCAGATTAAAACCATAACAGTTTTTAAATCAACCGGAAAAATAATCATTGAGTTACTTGTTCCAAAGCGGAAAGGCAAATTCGTACTTACATTTGTCGCAATGCCCGAAAAAGGGGTGAGGACAATGAAGAATGTCGCTGAAAAGATAGACAAGGAGGAGCAAAATCTCCTTTTGGTTAAAGCGTCAATAATAATGGGAAGCGATGAAACTGAGGAGGTTATATTTGAGACTGAATCGATAGAATATAATTATCCGATTACAAAAGAGCAGATTTTGAACACATCGCGTTTGAAATAACAGTTTCTGATAGAGGAGTAACATAGGTTGTTTCGTTGGATTGAACGTCCAAAGGTGAATAACCATGTTGCTCTTTTGTTTTTTTTGTTTCCTCAGTTTTGCGGAAATGTTGCTATGTTATTTTATCAAGCCGAGGACCGGCATTGTTGGCTCTTTGAGTAAAAATCCGTAAATTTGCAGAAAAATTTGGATATATTATGTTTGAAAATCTTAGCGAAAGACTTGAGCGCAGTTTCAAGGTTTTGAAAGGTGAAGGAAAAATCACCGAGATAAACGTTGCGGAAACGATGAAAGAAGTGCGTCGAGCATTGATTGATGCCGACGTTAACTATAAAGTAGCCAAGCAGTTTACCGATACTGTGAAAACAAAGGCAATCGGTCAGAATGTGCTTACCTCGGTCAAGCCTAAAGAACTGTTGGTGAAGATTGCCCATGATGAGCTTGCTACATTAATGGGGGGCTCTGCCGCAAAGTTCGACTTGAGTGCACCTACTTCCATCGTGTTGATGAGCGGTCTGCAAGGCTCGGGTAAAACCACATTCTCCGGAAAACTCGCAAAGAAATATAAGAGCGAACAAGGTAAGCGCCCGTTGTTGGTGGCTTGCGACGTTTATCGTCCTGCGGCAATTGAGCAACTCAAGGTAGTAGGAGAGCAAATCGGAGTTCCCGTTTATAGTGAAGCGGATTGTCAAGATCCCGTGAAGATTGCCCTTAATGGTGTGGCATATGCTCGAGCAAATAATCTCAATATGGTCATTGTGGATACTGCCGGACGACTTGCCGTTGATGAAGCAATGATGCAAGAGGTTGAGAACCTGAAAAAAGCATTGAATCCGCAGGAAATCCTGTTTGTTGTGGACTCCATGACCGGTCAAGATGCGGTTAATACGGCAAAGACCTTTAATGAGCGTTTGGATTTTACCGGCGTGGTATTGACCAAACTTGACGGTGATACACGTGGCGGTGCAGCCGTTTCAATCCGCACCGTTGTCAACAAACCGATTAAATTTGTCGGCTCGGGAGAAAAGATGGATGCCATTGACGTGTTCCATCCCGAACGAATGGCCGATCGTATTCTCGGCATGGGTGATATTGTTACCCTTGTTGAGAAAGCGCAGCAAGATTTTGACGAGAAGCAAGCTCGCGCCCTCGAAGAAAAGATGCGCAAAAACAAATTTGATTTTGATGACTTCCTTGATCAAATCAAGCGCATTGAAAAAATGGGCTCAATCAAAGAGATTGCATCGATGATACCCGGCCTTGGCAAGGCTATAAAAGACGTAGAAATCGGAGATGACCCCTTTAAAAACATTAAGGCTATCATTCAGTCAATGACAGTTGTTGAACGAAAGAATCCCGACATTATCAAGGGGTCGCGTCGCCAGCGCATTGCTCGCGGTTCCGGTACCGAGTTGGCTGAAGTAAACAAACTGCTCAAACAGTTTGAGGAGATGCGCAAGATGATGAAGAGCGCTGCTTCGATGAAAAATCCCATGCAGATGATGAAGGCGGCAAGAGCTATGCAGCGGATGCGTCGTCGATAATATACGTAATAGCAAAATAGAATTTAATATGCAGTTGATTGACGGAAAGGCCACAGCCGCAGCGATAAAGCAAGAAATTGCGGAAGAAGTTAAAGCGAGAGTCGAACGAGGAGAAAAGCGACCTCATTTAGCCGCAGTGTTAGTTGGCCATGACGGCGGTTCGGAAACCTACGTTGCGCATAAAGTTAAAGCCTGTGAAGAGTGCGGCTTTGATTCAACTCTTATAAGGCGAGAAGCTGATGTGACTCAAGAGGAGCTTTTGCAAATTGTTGCTGAACTCAATTCCAATCCGGAAATAGACGGATACATTGTGCAATTACCCTTGCCGAAACATATAGATGAGCAAGCAATAATACGCGCAATAGATCCGAGTAAAGACGTTGACGGATTTCACCCTGTGAATGTTGGTCGTATGTCGTTGGGATTGCCTTGCTTTTTGAGTGCAACGCCTGCCGGTATTTTGGAATTGATGCGTCGCTATGAGATTCCGACACGTGGCAAACATTGCGTGGTGCTCGGACGCAGTAACATTGTCGGCAAACCAGTGGCAACCTTGATGATGCAAAAGGGCGAACCCGGAAATGCGACAGTAACCGTTTGCCATTCTGCAACCCCAAATATTAAAGAAATATGTAAGACTGCCGATATTATCATTGCGGCTCTCGGGCAGCCCGGTTTCGTCACTGCCGATATGGTTAAGCCCGGAGCGGTGATTATTGATGTTGGAACCACTCGAGTGAGTGATCCGACGAAGAAGAGCGGTTTCCGTTTGTCGGGTGATGTCGACTTCGAGAATGTTTCACCGCTTTGTTCTGCTATTACTCCGGTTCCCGGTGGAGTCGGACCGATGACTATCTGTTCGCTGATGCGCAATACCCTTTTGGCGGCCGAAGGTAAGGTGTATTAATCGGATGGGCTTCTTCGCGAAATTATTGGCATTGTTTTTCCCCTTTTTAGCGGAATCAAATTCGGCAGAAATTCTCTTTGCCGGCGATGCCATGATGCACGAAGGACAAATTAAAGCCGCTTGCACCACGGAAGGGACGTATGATTTCTCCGGGTATTTCAGCAGCCTGCAATCGTATGTGGAATCTGCGGATTTGGCAGTGATAAATTTTGAAGCCTCCCTTGGTGGTAAACCATACAGAGGTTATCCATGCTTTTCTGCACCCGATGAATTTCTCAGCGAGTTAAAGTCAGCAGGGTTTGACTTTTGTCTGTTGGCAAATAATCATATACTCGACAGGCGTGACAAGGGTCTGCGGCGAACTATTTCGGTGATGGACTCTTTAGAAATGACTTATGCCGGTGTTTGGAACAATCAAGCCGAGCGTGATTCGTTAGTAACGCGCATCGTTGATGTTAATGGCTTTAAGGTATCTATTTTGAATTATACCTATGGCACCAACGGAATTCCAGTACAAGGCGATGTCGTTGTTGATTATATTGATTTGGATAAAATTGCCGCAGATGTTAGCGAAGCACGTGCAAATGAAGCGGAAATTGTGGCCGTTTGTGTTCATTGGGGCGACGAGTATAAATTATTGCCAAATACATCGCAAAAACAGTTGGCTGACAGGTTGATTGATTTGGGCGTGAATATGGTAATAGGTGGTCATCCACATGTTGTTCAGCCAATGGAGATGCGGAAAGGCCCGGATGGTAAACCTGCGCTGTTGGTTTATTCTCTCGGTAATTTTGTTTCAAATATGAAAACGGATAATACTCGCGGAGGTGCCATGTTGAGAGTTAGGCTGGAACGTGACTCTGCCGGGGCTGCACAGGTCGCTTCTGCTACATATTCATTAGTGTTTACCGAACCGGCACATGGCAAGCAAAACTATCGTGTAGTGCCGGCACATCAATCAAACATGCAACATGCCAAAGTGTTCCGTAAGAATGCTGAAGCATTATTTTCAAAATATAATCGGGGTGTCATAGCGGATTCCCTCTTTTTGCAATAGGATAAATTATGTTTAAAATTATTTCAAAACAACAGTTTTCGGCCAATGTCGTGAAGCTTGAAGTTGAAGCTCCTCGCATTGCATCATCACGTCGTCCGGGACATTTTGTTATAGTAATTAATGACGAGCACGGCGAACGAATTCCGTTAACCATTGCAGACGCCGACACCAAGAGCGGAACAATTACGTTGGTGGTTCAAGCCGTTGGCGAATCATCACGCCGGATTTGTGAATTAGAGCCCGGTCAATATCTGCATGACGTTGTTGGTCCGTTAGGTCGTGCAACGGAGATACGGCAGGGTGGCACCGTTGTATGCTGTGGCGGCGGTGTAGGTGTTGCTCCCCTTTTGCCTATTATAAAAGCGATGAAACAAGCCGGCTGCAAAGTTATTTCAGTTTTGGCGGCTCGCACAAAGGATTTGATTATACTTGAAGAGCAAGTTCGCGAGTACTCTGATGAAGTCATCATAATGACAGATGACGGTTCATACGGTCGTAAGGGTCTCGTTACCGAAGGTGTAGAATCAGTGTTGCAGAGAGAACACGTTGATGAAGTTGTTACGATCGGTCCGGCAGTTATGATGAAATTTGTGTCGTTGTTGACCAAGAAATACGATGTGCCCACGGTTGCCTCCTTAAACACCATTATGGTTGACGGCACAGGTATGTGTGGGGCATGCAGAGTCACCGTTGACGGTAAAACGCGTTTTGTTTGCATTGACGGACCCGAGTTTGATGCTCATAAAGTGGACTTTGATGAAATGTTGATGCGTCTGCGTTCATATAATTAACACAATAGAAACTAAAGCTATGAATCAGAATACTATTTCGCCTCGCACGGCATCATGGCGAGAAGAATTGCGTAAATCTCGTACAGCCAAAGAGCGCACAGCAATTGAACGAGTAAAGATGCCGGAATTGACGGCGGAATATCGAGTGACAACTTTGACCGAGGAAGTTAATTCGGGTCTGACACGTCAACAGGCCGTAATGGAGGCATCGCGTTGCTTGGATTGTCCGGATCCGCAGTGTGTGACCGGGTGTCCGGTAGAAATCAACATACCGGGATTTATCAAAAACATCGAGAGAGAGAACTTTGATGAGGCACTTGCAGTGTTGCGCGAGACTTCGGCTTTGCCGGCGGTATGCGGTAGAGTGTGTCCGCAAGAAAAGCAGTGTGAGAGCAAATGCATATATAACAAGATGAATAAGCCGGCTGTGGCTATCGGTTATCTTGAGCGTTATGCTGCAGATAATGGCAATCCGGAGGCAACTTGTAAAGCCGAAACAAATGGTATAAAAGTTGCAGTGGTGGGCTCGGGCCCTGCCGGATTATCTTTTGCCGGTGATATGATTAAGCGCGGTTTTGATGTGACGGTTTTTGAGGCGTTGCATGAAATTGGAGGAGTACTGAAGTACGGTATACCTGAATTTCGCTTGCCCAATTCCATAGTCGAGAAGGAAATCAACGGACTTCGAGAACTTGGAGTGAAGTTTGAGAAGAATACCATAGTAGGCAAGACATTGAGTTATGATGATTTGCATGAAATGGGTTTCAAGGGAATCTTCGTAGCATCCGGAGCGGGTCTGCCACGATTTATGGATATTCCGGGCGAGAATCTTATCAATGTGCTTTCAAGTAATGAGTATCTGACACGTGTAAACCTTATGCATGCCGGCTCTACGGGATATGCAACGCCGGTTTTTCGAGGGAAGAAGGTCGCAATTATCGGTGGCGGAAATACGGCAATGGATTCGTGTAGAACGGCGCGCCGCATGGGAGCAGAGCGAGCTATAGTGGTCTATCGTAGAAGCGAAACTGAGATGCCTGCGCGACTTGAGGAAGTGAAGCACGCCAAGGAGGAAGGAGTTGAATTTTTAACTCTACATAATCCAATAGAATATCTCGGTGATGAACAAGGTCGAGTGAGAACCATGCGGTTGCAACGTATGGAACTCGGAGAACCCGATGCCGGTGGTCGTAGGTCGCCCGTACCGGTGCCCGGAGCGATAGAAGAAGTAGAAGTCGATATGGTTATTGTTTCGGTGGGAGTATCACCGAATCCTTTAATACCGAATGCAATCGAAAACCTTCAGGTATCAAAACGCGGCACTATAATAGTGGATGAGACAACTTTGCAATCGTCTATTTCGGATTTGTATGCCGGAGGCGATATTGTTCGCGGCGGAGCTACTGTGATTCTTGCAATGGGCGACGGTCGTCGAGCTGCGGCATCTATGGCAGAAAAGCTTTTGTCGTGAGGATTAATTAATAGAACAAAAAGTGACAGACCGTTTTCGATGAAAAGCAAGCGGTAAACTAATGAGAATAGGAATAAAATGAAGGAAATCAGCATTTCATGCGGAAATATTACCGCAATTTTTAAGACACTTGGCGCCGAACTGATCAGTTTGAAAAAGGGAGATGTTGAATATCTGTGGCAGGGCAATCCGGAGTTTTGGGACGGACAGTCGCCGCTGTTGTTTCCAAATACGGGTCGTTATTGGGATAATCGCTATTTCTTGGACGGTCAGATTTATGAGCAGAAAGCTCACGGGTTTGCACGCAATTCAGAGTTTGATGTTGTTGAGCAATCGTCCGATAAAGTGGTTTTCGGTTTACACTCGGATTCGACCACTGAGGCGGTTTATCCGTTTAAATTTTTCTTGTTTGTGACATATCAGGTTTCCGAGCAAGGTTTGACCGTGGACTGGTTTGTTAGAAATCAGGGCGATAATGATATGTATTTTCAGATTGGCGCGCATCCGGCGTTTAATCTTCCCAATTATAGTGCGGCCGATAAGATTCACGGATATATTACATTTGAGCCGAAATGTCAGTTGCAATATCTTGAGCCGTTGGAAAAGGGTTGTGTTGATCCCACCAAATTATTGCCATTGACTCTTGATGAGTATCATTCGATGCCTTTGACAGGAAAGACGTTTGATTGTGATACCTATGTGATAGAATCCGGAGAATTGCAGGCATGTACGTTGCAGACTGCTGACCGTCGTCCTTGGGTTACTGTGGAGTTCAGTATGCCGGTATTGGCCCTATGGGCTCCGACTGTTGCGTGTCCCGATTGTCCGTTTGTGTGTATTGAGCCATGGTATGGCAGCTGTGATACTATTGGCTATTCAGGAGATCTTGCAAACCGTCGTCATGAGCAACATCTTGCCTCCGGAGAGCATTTTTTGACGCGCTATAGAATCAAGATTTGATGCTTATGCGCATCTGACAGTTTGCGCAATCAAAGTGAAGATTTAATGGTGGGAGTCCCGGAGAATATAAGCTCAGGGGCTCTTTCCATTCTCTCCCTTTTGCTTCTTTAAGGCATTTTCCCAACTCACGGCGTAGGCAGTAGCGAGTGCACATAACCTCCGTTTCTTTGGTAGATGTTCGGCTGATTTCCAAGGCCGGTTCGATATTTTCGTGCACTCCGTGTGAACGATAAACGGCTTCAGTCATCGAGTTGGCTACGTTATTGTGGAAGGTCAATGATGTGCCTTCGGGCCATTTCGCCTCTTTGCTTTCCGCCCTTCTCAGTTCTCGTTTGAAACGCGATGCCATGCCGATATTTTTCATCTCAATGAATTCACGGCGTAATTTGGTCAAAGCCGATGCGGTGACAAATTCATGACCGAGATGATCAGTCAAGTTTTCAAGTCGATAAACCGTATTGCCAAGTTTTGCAATAATGCGCTTGCGTGCATCCTCTTGCGGAGTCAAAGCATCTTGCTTTGGGAAATCAATAGAGGCAGCCGTGCCGTCGGCATCTTCCAGTATAAGGGAATTATGAACGCGGCGGAGTGTAAGTTGCAACCCTATGTAACGTGTGGCAGAATTAGGAGAAGTTAGTGTGTCGGTGAATTTCTTGTCAAAATTACGTCGCAAATCCATTCCGGGATTAAGCCCGCTTACAGGTTCTTGCGTGATTATGGTCGTTGGGCTTTCTACTTTATTGACTCTGAATCCATGTGGTCCGAAGTTTAGCCCGTCACCATTGTTTAACAACTCTTTTACGTTTTTCAGCACGATTTTTCGACCATGAATTGATGTAACTGTGGCTATTATCGGTCCGGTGCTTTTTGGCGATTTATGGTTAGCAAGGCTCCCTGCCGGAGGATTTGATGTGAATAAAAACGCCTTAGTGAAGCCACGATTAAAGCTTCGTTCTACGTCGGGCGTGAAATTGCGTTCAACCATGCCATGACTTGTTCGTGGAACTCCAAGTGTTCGCAATGCCATGTCGTAGGCCGATACAACGTTCTTAACGTATGATTCATCTTTAAGTCTGCCTTCAATTTTCAGTGAGCTGATTCCGGCAGAAATCATGGAGTTAAGTTCCGAGAGACGATTGAGATCGCGTAGCGAGAGCAAATGTTTGTTTTTGATCAACGTATCTCCTTTGCCGTCAATCAAATTATAAGGTAGGCGGCAGATTTGAGCGCATTCTCCGCGATTCGCCGAACGACCGCCGCAGAGTAAACTTGCTCGGCAGTCGCCACTATAACTAACGCATAACGCACCATGAACAAACGCTTCGAGTGGTAGGCTTACCGCTTGGCGCATTGCTTTAATTTCTTCAAGAGTCAACTCTCTGGGAAGTACCAATTGGGAGAAACCGAGTGATTGAAGAAAAAGTGCGCGTTCCGGCGTGCGAATATCGCACTGAGTGGATGCATGAAGAGCAATTGGAGGCAAATCGAGTCGGAGCAATCCTAAATCTTGAACAATCAGCGCATCGACACCGATGCGATATAAGTCTTTGATTAATTGCTCAACCTTGCGAAGTTCCGACTCATATACAATAGTGTTAACAGTAACATAGACTCTTGCTCCAAATTGGTGAGCATAGTCGCATACCGCAGCAATATCACTGATGCTATTTGCCGCAGCAGCTCTGGCTCCATGGGTTGGCGCGCCGATGTATACAGCGTCCGCACCGTGATTAATGGCTGCAACTGCCACAGAGACGTTACGAGCCGGTGCAAGTAGTTCAATCGAATATTGACGGGTTGCTGACATATATAGAGTCTAAGGTTTGATCCAATGCATCGTATAACTCTTGTAGCTGTTCGCTACTGATTGTTGCTGCCGGTTTGGGCAATTGCGTAGAATCCTTTTGACTTGGTTGATTTTGTTGATTTATGATTCGTCCGCTGCTGTAGTAGGTACGTTGCCAATATCGTTCCTCAATTCCACTTTCCATTACTCCTCGTGAAGAAGAAGCGTGAATCATTTTACCCTTACCGATATAAAGACCGACATGGCTGACTCTATTTTTAGATTTTCCGGTACAGAAAAATATTAAGTCGCCTGCGGTAAGATCGTTGCGTTCAATTTCAGAGGAATAGCTCTGTTGCATGGCAGCCGAGCGGGGTAGTTTTATGTTGTAGACAGTTCGGAATAGTTCCATAATCATACCTGAACAGTCTGTGCCCGAACGAGAACAGCCTCCGTAAACATATGGAGTTCCAAGCCATTTGCGAGCTTCAGAAATTAATTGTTCAATTTGTTTATCAGACGATTGAATTCCTTTTCCTGCGGTAATTCGTTGCGGCTCAATGGTAGAGGGAATTGCCTGTTTTTTCGCAGAGCAACTGGCAAGCAGAATGATGATAACGAAAAGGTAGAACCAATTCTTCATTTGAGAATTGCTTTTTTAAGATGGGACCAAATGGCGGGCCATAATCCGTAGTGACTTTGCATTGAATGAAAACGCTCTTTCAATGATGCTTTATGGTTTGCAGTGGTGATTCCTTCGGAAAGGTAGTCAGCCACATAGTCTGCGATATATACGTTAAGCCTTGATTTTTTAAGGATTTTTACTGCCCAATCATAGTCGGCTGAAAATCGGTACTTCAGGTCGTATTCCGGTGCTAAATCTCGCCTAACGCACATGGCTTGGTGGCAAACGACCATGCCATTGAGAAAACTTTGAACCGTTAAGCGCGTTGGGGCAATCAAGTGTCTTTCGCGGAGATAGTTTCCGGAAATATCCACAATTGCAGTTTGTCCGTAGATTATGCCCGGTTTTTCGGGCGCGGAATATATAGCATCGGCATAACGTTGAAGGGTGTTGGGGCCGTGGAATGTGTCGCCTGCATTTAGAAATATGACGTATTCGCCTGTTGCTTTGCGCAGCCCTTTGTTCATGGCGTCATAAAGACCATGATCGGGTTCTGAAAATACTTTTGCGCAGGAGCTCGAGTGCGCTATATCGACAGTCCCATCGGCAGATGCACCATCAATAATCAGATATTCAAACTCTGCAAATGATTGAGCCACCACAGACTCGATTGTGCGAGGCAGAGTTGCAGCGGCATTATATGTAATCGTGATTATTGAAAACAGAGGCATATTATCTCAGTCGATCGGAATCACGCAGCAGTTTTGCATCGCGATTAATTCCTTTTAGTGCCAAGTAGTCAAAAATGCAACTGAGAACCATTAATGAGGGGCCGAGAATGAGGATTTTGGCATCTTTGTCCGGTCCCAAGAAAGACAACGCTACTGTGTAGCTGAAAGTGGCGAGAGCAAAGAGTCCGGAAAGTTGTGTTGTTGTTTTCTGACGTTTAAGATTGCGAAATAGGAATATGCTCACTAATGGGAGGATAGATGCCAAAAGCCCTAAAATAAGCATTGGGATATTGTCGCATAAACCAATAAATGATTCTTCGATTTTTATCCACGGGAATGCGAAACTAATTGCGGCGATTATCACAGCCATGATTAGCCACAGGGTTTGAATGCGTTGTATTTGCATATTTATTACGATTTCAAAGCATTAAAAAATTCAGTGCGTAGGTTGGTGTCAGTTTCAAATACTCCGAGATAGTCAGTTGTGGTAGTCATGGCGCCTTGTTTTTCAACTCCACGCATTTTCATACACAAGTGACCTGCCGAGCAGCTCACGATTACACCCTTGGCCGGCAATGTGTCGAATATCTCGCGGCACACTTGCGAGGTGAGTCGTTCTTGCACTTGGAGACGTCTGGCATAGGCATCGACAACGCGAGCCACTTTACTGAGTCCAAGCATTGTGCCGTCGGGAATGTATCCAACCGACATGTGACCGAAAAACGGAAGTATATGGTGTTCACACATTGAATAGAACTCAATGTCTTTTACGATAATCATGCGTGAGCCGGAGTGTGTAAAAATGGCTTGACGCATCAGTTCCGAGGGGTTCAGTCGGTAGCCTGATGTGGCGTAATAGAGGGCTTTCGCTGCTCGTATAGGGGTTTTTATCAACCCTTGACGAGATGGGTCTTCTCCGAGGAGTTTGATGATTTCCTCAACGTGCGAAGCAATTTTGCTGATTTTCTCTTCGTCGTAGTTCTTGCGTTCCATGTGTTTATTCTACAACTTTAATTTTATCGCGAACCAAACGCAGTTCGCGAGCAAAACTCGGAAATTCCTTTTTTATATTGGTAAGGACTGCGGCCGCGTCCTCATATTCTGTGAAATCACCAATTCGTAGTCGCCAATAGGGCGCATCAAATGTCACGTAGGTGGAGTATTCAGGGAATTTGTTGGAGATCGCCTTTGCGCGGTTGTCCGCATCTCGTTTGGCGGTGCGAGCATTATTTCCGCTGAATGCTTGTATGCGGTATCCGCTGATTAATTGTGCTTGAGCATCGCGTACGGCATTTTCTTCGGTAACAGTTTTTATTAAGCGAAGATTTAATTTATCGGGTTGATTTACTGTGGCAATGTTCGAAGTGTTGATGTGGTCGGCAATGGTCGGTTGATGGTTGACCGCAACGGTGTCGGTATGCTCTTGAGCGGTTGTGCAAATCGATGTCGCAACCAGCAGCAGTAATGTATAGATAAATCGGTTCATATTCATGCGTTGTTAGAGTTGTCCGAGAACGGGAAATGAAATATGTCAATTTCGTTAACGTCAATAGGTTCGTTTTTTTCAAGCAGAGTATTGAAGTGACCTAAGAAACTGCTGAATCCAACACTCTCAAGTGTTGAGGACAAAGTCCATTCTCCTCTGATTGAGAGCGGAAATCGAGTCATAATAGTTTTGAATGCTCGTTGTGCTTCACTTTTTTGTCCAAGGTAGGCGTAGCTAACCAAGCCGGCAATTATGACATCAGGCACCAAGGCGTCGTATTCGTTGTCAAGTGCGCTATTAAGTAATTCTGCAGCTTCAGCATAAGACTTACTGCAAAGCAGGGCGGTTGCCAATGCCTTGTAGCCGGAAAATGTTAGTTCATTATGTTTTCGGAGGCATTGCAAAATCTTAGAGGCTTCCAAAACTCTGCCTTCAAGGTAGTGTGAACGTGCCCAATCTTCCCATTTTTTTTGATCTTCAACGTTTAATGCTTCAAAATGGTTGGTCAGTATTGAATCTATAGCTGGATGATCCAAGCAGAGTGCAATTTCTGCAATATTGTGATATTCGGGGAATGCTTTGTTAAACTCTGAAATAGTTTGGTATGTATCTTCTGCTCGGTCGAGTCCGAAAAGGGCGCGTGCTTTAAGTTCACCAAGTAGTGGAGTCGATGACTTTTCGATAAGAGCATCTGTCAACTGTAATGCTTCGTCGTATTGCTCAAGAAAAATTAATATAGATGCCTTAAGTGAAAGTATGCTTAAGTTTTCCGAGTCTATGGCTAACGCATATTCTATTGAAGATAGAGCCGCTTGAAACTGCTCGGCATTATACTGAGTTTGTGCTAATGCCGCCCAAAAATCGCCATTAAATGGTTCTATTTCGGTTAGTTCTTCAAGGAGTTTTATGCCATAATTATGGTCTGCATTGATATCCGATACAATGAATAATTCGTATAGCAGAGTGGGAAGAAAGTCAGTTTTTTTTCTGAGGGCCATTTCGTGCTCTTTCAGCCATTCATAGAGACCGGCCGCTGAAGCGCAATCTACGAATTGAATAACTGTTTCATCGTCAAATTTTTCGTCGCCTTCAAGCAGCGATTCCAATGTGGATTGAGCATTACCGATATCGGTGAATTCGTTTTCTTGAGCACGTAACTTGAGAATTTCCCACATGGGAGAGTTGTCGGGCTTGTTCTCAATCATGTTGTGCACTCCGGCGTTGAGATTGAGGTCGTAATACAGAAATGCACGTCTATTGGTTAGTTCTTCATTCTCAGGGAAGAATCGATAGCCACGCATCAGCGCCTCGATTTGAACGTATTCATCCTCAAGATCAACTGCTTGGTCTATGATTATGACCAAGTCATCGGCATCGAAGAATTCGGTGTCGTTGCCCTCTTGAAGACTTTTTTTGAAGCGTTCATAGAGTTGAAGCCGTTCATTTGCGGGGCGGTTGATGCTCATTTATTTCTTTTGTTCTTTTTCCCAGCTATCTTTCAGTCCTATGGTGCGATTGAAGATGAGTTTTTCGGGGGTTGAATCTTTGTCGGGAGTGAAATATCCAATGCGTTGGAATTGGAATTTGGTACCTTGTAAAGCGTTTTCTGCAAGGAAAGGTTCAATTTTGATTCCGTTAACGATTTTCAGAGAATTGGGATTAAGCAACTCGCGGAAATCTTTTTCAGTTTCTGCTGCTGGATTTTCAACGGCAAACAGGCGATCATATAAGCGAGCTTCAGCATCTATGGCGTGCTTTGCACTGACCCAATGCAACGTGCCTTTCACCTTACGCTCCGCACCCGGCATGCCGCTGCGTGTTTCGGGATCATAGGTACAATGAATTTCGGTTATGTTACCTTCTGCATCTTTCACCACGTCCTCACATTTGATAATGTAGGCGCCTTTCAATCGAACTTCTCCTCCCGGGGCAAGACGGAAGAACTTTTTCGGGGGATTTTCCATGAAGTCTTCACGTTCGATATAAATTTCGCGACAGAACGGCATGGAGTGAGTTCCTTCCGCCGGATTTTCGGGGTTATTTTCCATTTGCACTTGTTCTACCTGACCTTCGGGATAATTGGTGATAACGAGTTTGATGGGATTCATTACCGCCATGACGCGAGTGGCGCGGGCATTAAGGTCGGTGCGTACGGCATGTTCCAAGAGCGATACCGAGTTTAGTGCTTCATATTTGGTATAACCGATAGTGTCGATGAATTTGCGGATACTTTCGGGAGTGTATCCACGACGACGCATCCCGGATATTGTTGGCATTCGGGGATCGTCCCATCCGCTGACAAGACCTTCCTGTACAAGCTGCAGCAGCTTGCGTTTCGACATTACCGTGTAGGTTAGGTTCAAGCGGTTGAACTCGATCTGACGAGGGCAGTAGTTGCCTCCTTGAGCGAGTTCTTGTGCGAAGTATTCATAGAGAGGGCGGTGAGGCACGAACTCCAAGGTGCAAATTGAGTGGGTCACACCCTCGAAGAAGTCGCTCTGACCATGTGCGAAGTCATACATGGGATACACTTTCCATTGAGTACCGGTGCGGTGATGAGGATACTTGGTGATGATTCGATACATAATCGGATCGCGGAAGTGCATATTGTCTGACGCCATGTCGATTTTGGCGCGAAGCACTCTTGCTCCGTCGGGGAATTCACCTGCATTCATGCGCATGAACAGATCCAGGTTTTCTTCGGGGGTTCTGTCGCGATAAGGTGAGTTTTGACCGGGTTGAGTCGGAGTGCCCTTTTGTGCGGCAATTTGCTCGCTGGTTTGATCATCAACGTATGCTTTTCCCTCCTTGATCATGCGTACTGCCAAGTCAAATAGTTGGGGGAAATAGTCGGAGGCATAATATTCGCGGTTGCCCCAGTCAAAGCCGAGCCAATGAATGTCTTCGCGGATAGCGTCAACATATTCCGTGTCTTCTTTAACCGGGTTTGTGTCGTCAAAGCGCAGATTGCACGTGCCACCAAATTTTTCGGCAATGCCGAAATCCATGCAGATGGCTTTGGCGTGACCAATGTGAAGGTAACCATTCGGTTCGGGTGGGAATCGAGTGTTCAGGCGTCCGCCGTTTTTGCCTTCTTGAAGGTCATTATAGACTATTTGTTCAACGAAATTCAAGCCTTTTTCGCTTGTTTCATTATTCAGATTTTCGTTATTATTGATTTCGCTCATAATTATGACGGGTATATTTTGTGCAAAGTTACAAAAAAAACTCCGACTACCCAAGGGGTTGCCGGAGTTTGAAGGAATTAGCTTTGTTAGGGTGTTGATTGAGTTAGTTTAAAGGTTGAGGTTGACGTTGAGTTTGTTGAAAGAGATTATTCCATCAATGTAAATCAGGGAATATTTGTTATTCTTGATGACTTCGATGATAAGGTTTTTGATATGTTCGGAACCTTCGTGGTTGATTGGTTGTCCGTAGATGATAGTCATCTCACTATCGTTCTTAATCCCCTCTAATAGGACTTCAAGGTTCATGCTTTGAATTATTTCTCCGGCAGTTCGTTTGGCGGATTTCATTTTGGAAACGCTTCCGCATTTCAAGACTTCAATCGAGTTTATTCTTTCGGCAATGTCTGCAGGTAACTGCATTATGTTTGCGATGTTTACTTGAGGTGAGGTGCGAAATGCCATTTGAATAATTGCTTTGCCCATGTAGACTGATTCTACTCCGTTAATTTCGGCAACTTTTTGGAATTTTTTTTCAGCATGACATATTTGGGCGGCACCGATGCATAGTACGGTGGTCAGCAATTTGATTAAATAGTTTTTCATAAAGATATTATTTCATTGATTGTGGTTTCTATTTCAATACTTGTTTCTTCCAAGTTAAGTAAGCATTCGCGAGCCGGTAGCATTGCAGATTGTAATTCTCGGTCGATCATGCACAATATGGCGCGAGCTTCAGCAGGGTCTGTGATTTCGCGATAGGTCAGTTCGGTAGTCGGTTCGTGATGCGGAATAAATATCAGCGCGATGATGGCTGCTACAGTTGCTGCGATGCCGGAGAGGCGCAATATTAATCGATTGAGATGTATTTTGTGTTTGCCAATCGTGGAATCGGTGATTCTCTGTTGCAGATTATCGGGGACTTTGGCGGTGCTGTTCATGGCGATAAACATGGCCTTATCCGCCTTATACTCATCGCCGATGGACGAGTCAGACGAGAAAAAACGCAATAATTCATCTTCCATCTCCGGGGTTGACGTTCCGCAGTAGAATTGTTCCAACAGATATTTTAGTTTTTCTTCGTTCATAGTTGTTTAGATGTGTTTGCTATAAATTTCACGTAGTTTGCGACGTGCTCTACATAGGAGTTGGCGTACGTTGTCGGCCGAGAGTCCGGTAAGTTCGGCTATTTCTTTCCCTGAGAGCCGGCCGAAGGCACTTAGGGTAATGACTTCACGTTGCGCATCGGGCAACGTGTTTATGGCATGTCTGATAAAAGTTTCGGTATCGGGTTCTTCCGGGATGTGATAAACTAAATTGTCTTCCGGTTGTTCTGTTGGTTTTTGATTTCGCAATGTGTCGATGGCAATGTTGCGTAACATGGTTAAGGCGAATGCAGTCGGGGATTTGACTTCAGATAGCATATCGCGTTGATTCCATAGTTTCACCATGGTATCTTGCACTATATCTGCAGCATCGTCTTCGTTTGCAAGCAGAGCGTATGCCGCGTTGAACAAGCGCGGATATAGTGGTAAAAAGTTTCGGCGGTATGTTTCTTCTGCGGTCATACGTCTAAAAGACGAATCTGGCATGCGGTTTGTGACAGGCAGAGCTAAAAAAGCCGCGCTGAATTTGACAACGCGGCTTTTCTGATATGAGAGAATGCTTATTTATTTTTTCAGAGCCTTTTCAACCTTGGCGATTTTTTCTGCCTTGGTTTTAGGGGCTGCCTTTTTTGCAGGAGCAGCTTTTTTTACCGGCTCAGCTTTTTTAGCAGCGGGTTCCGCTTTTTTAGCAGCAGGTTTCTTTGTTGCTGTTTTTTTTGCGGGTGCAGCTTTCTTTTCTGACGGGATTTCGGCACCGGTGCGCAGATTGTGTTCAACGTTGAATTGCTCTAATGAGCGACGCAGCGATGAGTTTTCCTTGGTCAGGGTTTCGAGTTCGGTGGCTTGATTGCGAATGGTTGTCAACAGGGAGTTGAGTTCTTCGTTTTCAATGCTCATGGGGAACTGTTCTTCAACGCGCACAATGAAGTCAGCCAATACATTCATGTAGTTGGTAAACGCTTCATAGGGAGAGCCGTAGGGAGAGAAGTTCGCAGCTGCTGCACCGTCACCAAATGCTTTTGTTGACATGTAGTAGAAGTGGTCGGCACCTTGGAGATAGAGCCAATCCATTTTCAAGCGACGGTCATCGCATAGGTGAATGCGCTCGGCAACGGAGTAGAGTTTTTCAAATGCTTCGTGTTGCAAACGGTTACCTAACCAAGCTGAAACGTCGCGGCCATCGTCCACGGCGGATACGGGGTGACCGATTGGGAGAACATCGACAGCTTTAAGTTTTGAAACTGTTTCGGACGGAGTCCAGAAGTCGATTGAGCGTTCTGCTGCGAAGCGAGGCAGTGCTTCCAGGAATTGGAAGATGCCGGTTTCGCGAGGTTGCAGTTCTCCGAATGTTTCCATGTTCAGGCAGATGTTGATAATCTGCTCGTCGGCCGGAGTTGATGCAACCCAATCCATGTATTTGTCGGCGGTCAGAGGATATGAATCCCAATTCGTGTCAGAGAAACGGCGAGCAATATCGTCTGAGAGCTTTGCATTATTGAGCAGCAGTTTGAGTTTGGGTGCTGTGGGTGCTGAGTAAACGTAGTCGGGAGATTTCCATCCGAGCACGTGTTTAGCTCCTTCAGTCAGAGCACCCTTGAAACCGAGTTCTGCAATGAGAGGTGCGATTTCGTCGCAGTAGATCAATTCAGTGTTGCGCATCACTTTCGGCGTTTGTCCGAAGAGTGCTTGAATTTTTGCAGTGTGGAGTTTTACTTGTTCCATGAACTCGTCAGCATCGGCTAATGATGCCAAAGAGTTGGCGTAGGGAGTGCCAAGGAATTCCACTTTGCCGGTGTCGGCAAGTTTTTTCAGCAAGTCGATGAGTTCAGGAGCGTATTGTTCGCACTGTTCCAAGGCGTCGCCGGAGATAGCTATTGCGAAGCGGAATTTGCCTTGACTATCGTTTACCATGCGCAGCAATGTTTCGCAAGCGGGGATATAGCTGCGTTGAGCAATACGAGTCAGAATATCGTCGTTGGCAAAGTCATCATAGTAGTAATGGTCGTTGCCTATGTCAAAGAAACGATATCTTTTGAGCCTGTAGGGCTGGTGAATCTGGAAAATGAAACTAATTGCTTTCATATCGGGTTATCGGTTGAGAACTTGTTTGTAGATGTTGATTACTTTTTGTCCTGCTTTGTCCCAGGTGATTTGATTCACCTCCGCCAGACCCTCTTCTTTGAGCTGAGCGTGCATTGCGGGATAGGTTATTATTGAGTAGATTGCATCGGCCATTGCATCGATGTCCCAGTAATCAGTTTTGATTACGTTAGTGAGGATTTCTGCGCAGCCGCTCTGCTTTGATATGATAGACGGTACACCCATTTGCATTGCTTCCAGCGGCGAAATGCCGAAGGGTTCGGACACTGAAGGCATGATGTAGACGTCTGATGCTTTGAGCATTTCGTAGACTTGTTTGCCTTTTTGGAATCCGGGGAAGTGGAAGCGGTCAGCAATGCCGCGCTCGGCAGCGAGGTCAATCATTTTGTTCATCATATCGCCGGAGCCGGCCATGACGAAGCGAACGTCTTTGTCCAAACGGAGTACTTTTGCAGCGGCTTCAACGAAGTATTCGGGACCTTTCTGCATGGTGATGCGTCCGAGGAAAGTCACGACTTTTTCTTTCGGCTTATTGGCTTGCACATTGAGCAATTCCTCGGATAGGGGAGTCACGGCGTTGTGGACGGTGGTTACTTTGCTCGGGTCAATGCCGTATTTTTCGATTACGGTGCGTCGGGTCAGGTCGCTCACGGTGATGATATGGTCAGCATTGTGCATGCCGTCAAGTTCGATGTTAAACACCGTGGGGTTCACGTTGCCGCGTGAGCGGTCAAAGTCAGTGGCGTGTACGTGGATAACCAAGGGCTTGCCGGTTACCTGTTTGGCGTGAATGCCTGCAGGGTAGGTCAGCCAGTCGTGTGAGTGGATTATGTCGCAATCAATTGTGCGAGCCACGACACCTGCCATAATCGAGTAATTGTTGATTTCTTCCAGAAGATTATCGGGATAACGTCCTGAGAACTCAATGCAACCCAAATCGTTGGTGCGCATATAGTTGAAATCAGCATAGATGTGGTCGCGCAAAGCGAAGTACAGGTCGGGGTTCATCACGTTGCCGATACGCTGTTCGACGTAGTCGCGGCTTACGTCACGCCATGCCACAGGTACTTGTGAGGCACCGATAATGTTAGCGAAGTGGCGATCTTCATCACCGTATGGCTTTGGAATCACAAAGGTGATGTCCATGTCGCCACACTGCCACATACCTTGTGTAAGGCCGTAGCTGGCGGTACCTAATCCGCCTAAGATGTGGGGAGGAAACTCCCAACCAAACATTAAAGCTTTCATATCTTTTTCTGTTAGTGGGGTTATAAGTTAGAACGGATTAAGTTTCTTCAGCATACGGAGTGTGCGAAGTACTCCTGCTATGTTTGTGGCATGAGAAATGGTGCCTCGTCCTTGGAACGGAGGATTGCCGTCATACATTTGACTGAGTGAACCGATACAACCTTGGCTCATTTCATCTTCAAAGCCGATTAGCATACGGTCAATGTAGCTGACACCACTCAGACCGAATACTTTGATGTAGGCATCAGCGTAGAAGCTGATGAGCCACGGGCGAGCCGGACCATTGTGCATGGCTTGTTCTCGTTCTTCGGGCGAACCGACGTAGAACGGGCGGTAGCCGTAGCTCTTTGGCGATAGAGTACGCAGACCTTTCGGCGTGAGCAACTCGCGAGTAACTACGTCGAGCACGCCCTTGCGCTGACGACGGTCGAGCGGAGAGTAGTCCATGCCGATAGCGATGGCCATGTTCGGGCGCACGCTCGGGTCGGCATATTGTCCATTAACGTAGTCATAGAGGTAGCCATAGTCATTGAGGAACATGTCGATATATGGCTGTTTCATTTTTTCGGCTTGTGCCAACCAGCGTTCTCTTTCGGCTGCAAGGTTATCATTGCCTTCGAGCAATGACGCGCCAAACATCAAGGCATTATACATCAATGCGTTGTTCTCAACCAAGTAGCCTGAACGTGGAATTACCATGCGGCCGTTGAATTGGGAGTACATCCAGCTGGCGGCTTGGTGTTCGCCATTAGATGAAATCAATCCGGTGAGTTTGTCAACGAAAATGTTGGGATGTTTGCCGTTGAGGATGGCATTGAGCATGGTGGTGATAAAGTCTGTGTATAGTTCGCGTGCGCGTTCTATGCTGACAGCTTTTGCATATTGTTGAATACACCACAGTGCCCACATCGGGATATCGGGTTGGTCAATGCCTTGAATAATCTTGTCGGTTACACCTTCTTGTATGTAGCGAACCAGAGCCTTGTTTGCCGTGTCAATGATTTTTTCGAAATCAGCGGTGTGGTCAATCGCCAAGGTGTTGCCGGGAAGCGACATATACGTGTTGCGAGCGAGAACTTTGCCCCACGGATAGCCCGAGAGCATGTAATCGCCGTTTTCGATACGCATATAGAACTGTTTGGCGGCGTTTTTCAGGCAATTGTAGAACGAGCTGCGAGGTGTGCGTACAGCAATCTCCTGTTCATACATCTTGGTGAGCGAGCGGGGATTTACTTCGCTGATGCCTGCTGAGAAAATCACGCTTTCGCCTTTTTTGATGGGCACGGAGAAATAGCCGGGTACCCATTGGTCTTCAGTGTAGGGCACTCCGCGTTCCATGTCCTTTACATACTCAATTCCCTTGTACCAGTTGGGTTCGCTCACCCATTCGGCTTTACGCGAGAACTGCATGAAAAGGGTGGGGTAGCCGGGATACAGACAGCAGCTGATGCCGTTTTGTACCGGAGTGCAATCGGAATTGATTGCACCGTTGGCTTGAACGAGGGCGTTGACCTCGCGGAATGCAAGGAACGGACGGAACTGAAGGGTGGTTGCGCTGTGGGCGTCAACGAGAGTGTAGCGAATCAGAATGCGATTCTCATCAGATATGAAAATCTTTTCTTTAGTTAAGATTACGCCGCCAACGCGATACGTTGTGCGCGGCACGTTTTCGCAGTCAAATTCGCGAATGTACTTATGGCCCTTCGGGCTATAAACTCCGCCGCTATAACGGTGGAGTCCCAGATTGAAGGGCGCACCATGTTGGATAACGGTTTCATCGAGCGACGACAGCATCACATAGCTTGCACCGGGGTCAAGTTCCGGGATGGGAATAACCAAGAGTCCGTGCTGCTTGCGGGTGTTGCAGTCAACTACCGTTGTGCAGTGATAAGCCCCAGTCTGATTCGTTCGAAGCATCTCCTTAGATAAGGCATGGTCCAAATTCATCATCTGGTTCCTATCAAATTTCAAATAACTCATATATTAAATGTGTGTGATAAAAAATTTTTGCGTAAAGATATAGTTTCGCACGACGAATTTACGAAATCATTTGATAGAAATGCAAGAAAACTGCCGCATAACATATTTTTTGCGGCAGTTTTCTGTGTTAGATATGTTGTTAAACATTATTTTGCGCCAAAAAGGTCTTTAATGCTTCCGATTGAACTTAGAACCGAAGACGCTTCGTAGGGGATATAGACTGTTTTATTGTCATGGCCCGACGTCATTTCTTTAAGCGTTTCTATGTATTTCATGGCCAGCATGTACGTTGCCGGATCTACGTTGGATTTGCTCACGGCTTCTGCGACACGTAGGATTGCATCGGCTTCGGCTTGTGCATTGAGTATGATTGCTTGCGCTTCGCCTTCGGCTTTAAGAATTTCTGCTTGTTTCACTGCTTCAGCCTGATTGATTCGTGATGCTTTTTCGCCTTCCGATTTCAATATTGCAGATTGCTTCATGCCCTCGGCATTCAAAATCTCTGCGCGGCGATTGCGCTCGGCTTGCATCTGCTTTTCCATAGCTTGGCGCACGCTTGCCGGTGGAGTGATGTCTTGCAGTTCAACGCGATTGACTTTTACGCCCCATTTGTTTGTGGCATCATCAAGGATTACTTGCAGTTTGGAGTTAATAGTGTCGCGCGAGGTAAGGGTTTCGTCAAGTTCGAGCTCGCCAATCACGTTACGCAATGAGGTTTGCGTCAGCTTTTCGATTGCATTGGGCAGATTGTCGATTTCATAAACCGCTTTTTTAGGGTCAACGATTTGGAAGTAAATCAAGGCGTTGATTTCAGTGGTTACGTTGTCGCGAGTGATTACTTGCTGCGAGGGGAAGTCGTAGACTTGTTCGCGCAGGTCAATAGACGCCGTAGATGACATTCTGACAACAACTCCTCCGCCTATGGCATTTTCCACTCGGCGAGTGTAGATGGTTTTAGGGCGGTCAATGAAGGGGATAATGAAGTTCAATCCGGGGTTAAGCACGCTGTGAAAGCGTCCCAAGCGTTCTATTACTCGAGTTTCCGATTGGGGCACGACTTTTACGCCTGCCGAGATGATTACGATTGCCAAGAAAACGATAACGATGGCAAGAATTGCTGTGGAGCTCATGATGAAAGAGTGTTTTAAGGTTTTATTTTAGTTGAGTATTTTTATGGGTTACGTAAAGCACGATTGATTCATGTCCGGTCACGATGACATTTTCACCGGGAAGAATCGGCTCTGTCGCTTCGGGGGCAATTGCCTGCCAATAGTCGCCGTCGATTCGAGCGCGACCTGTGGCGCCGGGCTTGATCTCTTCAGTGACTATCGCCGTGCGCCCCATTAATGCATCCATGCCTGTTTTTGAACTGTGGGCTCGGCGTTTTTCCCATTTTCGAATGGCCGGGGCAAAAAGAATCCAAGATATAATGGCGGCAATGCCAACGACTATGCCTTGAATGGCTGTGGAGTCAACATACAGTGACGTTAGCATGGCAACCAAGCAACCAATGGCAAAGCATAACGACCAAACGGCTTGCGTAAGAACTTCCAATAGCAAAAGTACGATAGCGGCAATGAGCCAAATAATCCAAGCAGACATAACGATATGTGTATATAATATAATATGTGTATGCAAATATAAGCATTAGCCGGCAGAAAAGCAAATTTTCGCCGGCTAATTTAATGAAGAAAATCTGAGTGAGAGATGATGTTGGGAGAAAGCGAGTAAGTTTTATGAGATTTATATGATATATAAAGTTTATAAGGTTTGGCTTTGCGATGTAAAAAAATGCATTGGGCGGAGTGCGATGGTGCGCTCCGCCCGAATGGTTTTTCATATTATCGGATTATAGCAATACTTTCTCTGTGGTGTTGCCCTGCTTTTTGATGAAGATGCCGTTGGTGGGGTCGGTGACTTTCATGCCGCGCATGTCGAAGTATTCCGCCGGGGCGTCGGCGGTTGTAATGTCTTCGATGCCGGCTTGGTCGCCCACGATGTTTGCGAAGTCCTTCCAACCGTCAGCCGCTTGATACGCCTCAATATGACCTGCCGGCACGTGTAGTACGCAGGTTTCGGCCGGAACATTTTCAAAGACACCTTCGGAGCAATACGCAGGAGTTTTTGCATGATTATAGATGTGTTCTAATGCTGAGCAATTTATCATTGCGTACCCCTTAAGAGAAGTGACGCTTTCAGGAATAGTGATTGTTTTCAAGCTGCTGCAACTCCCAAAAACTTCTTGTTCTATAATGGTTACACCATTAGGTATTTCAACCGATTTCAATCCGGTGCAACCACAAAATGCCTCTTTTCCGATTGTTTTAACTGTATTTGGTATGTTAACTGCAATCAGATTGCTGCAATAGCGGAAAGCGTTAGGGCTAATGCTGACCGTACCGTCTTTGATAGAAATTGAGGTGTTTTCCGGCATTTCTCCCTTATAAGAGTAAAGAACCTTGTTGAAATAGACGATTCCATCAGGGAGATTCTCATAAAATGGAGTTCTATCGAACGCACCTCCACCGATATAACTTATATTGGCAGGCATTGTTACCGATGTTAACTTCATGCAATAACCAAAGGCGCCTCCCCCAATTCTCGAAACGTTTTCAGGTATATTTATTGAAGTCAGCTCATAGCAAGACCCAAAAGCACCATCTCCAATCTCCGTAATGCTTTCGGGTAGAGTAATCGATGTTAGCTTTTTGCACACATCAAATGCGTAAAAACGTATTGCTACAACGTTATAAGTAATACCTTCATGCGTAACTTGTTCGGGAATAACAATATCGCCAACATATTTATTGTCGCCGGATGTTACTTCGACTTCGGAGTCGGAGATGATGTTGTAATAGATGCCGTTGACTTCGAAGTCATAGGCGAAGGCTGTGGCAGTGCATAGGAGCAGGGCTGCCGTGATGATGTGTTTTAAGGTATGCATAAGCATTGAATGTTTTGCCTTATAGACGCTCCGGATTCAGGCGGGAGATAAAAAAAAGCGTGAGAGTCTGTACTTGTTACTCGTCCCACACTCGGAGGCTCTGGTATGCCCATCAATGTTGAACGAGCAACGCAGAAGCCCACGCTGAATACGAAATACGGATTAGCGCTATCGCGTTAATCAATATTTATACATATCCACAAAGGCATCTACCGCTGCATCTATCCTGACATTGATTGTGAAATTTACCAGATTTCCGAGTGTCAAGAAAGAGCGTTGAGTAAACGCTTTCTAATCATTATGTCTGCCGACCCGCCCGCTTTGCCCATGACCGGGCTTTTGCAGTGCGGTCTGCGCTGCAAAGTTAGTGAAAAAATGTGAAAAGTGAAAACTGAAAGGTGAAAACAAACAAAAGGGGGACTCGGTCGGTGCGAGTTTCCCAGGCTTGCACTGACGGAGTCCCCCTTGAGTTTTTGCCGACCGCGGCCTACCCGGCGGCGTGTTTGGAATGACCGGGACGGATCATTCACCCTCTTGTTCCAACATTTCAATGTACTCACTCTTGACATTTGGATGTTGCAAAGTTACGAAGGGTTCGGAGGGTAAAAGCGTAGATTTTCGAAAAAGGGTGGTAAAATAATTAAAATTTTAGCCGGCAGAAAAATGAAATTCTGCCGGCTGATTAAGAGAGTGAGTTCGACGTGTTTTAGATGTGGGTGAAGCCTTGCGCTTTGAGGGGAATTTCTTCGCCGTTTCGACCAATGAGGGCGTAGCCTTGTTCGGTGGGGCTCATGTGGCCTATGACGCGCACACCTTTGAGTTTTGACACTGCCTCATGGGCGGTGAGGGGCACGGTGAATAGCAGTTCATAGTCTTCGCCGCCGTTCATAGCTGCCGTTACGAGATTCATATTCAGTTCTTCAGCCATTACAGCGGTTTGGTAGTCGATAGGAATGCGGTCTTCGTAGACTCGGCATCCGGTGTTTGACGCTTTGCAGAGGTGGATGAGTTCTGAGGATAATCCATCGCTAACGTCAATCATTGATGTGGGCAGAATGCCGGCTTCGCGTAGCGCGGCTATGATGTCTTTTCGTGCTTCGGGTTTCAATTGGCGTTCAACCAAGTATTCTTTGCCGGCAAAGTCGGGCGTGAAGTCTTTTTCTCCGGCAGATGCGGCTTTTTCACGCTCCAAGACTTGTAGGCCCATATAGGCGGCTCCGAGGTCTCCGCTGACGCAAATCAGGTCGGTGGGTTTAGCTCCGCTGCGATGTACTACGGTGCCTTTTTCGGCATCGCCAATCACAGTAGCAGCGATGACCAAACCAGAGCGTGAAGAGGTAGTATCGCCGCCAACGAGGTCCACACCATAGACTTCGCAAGCCAATCGCAAACCGGCATATAGGGCTTCAAGGTGTTCAACCGTGAATCGTTTGCTGATGCCTAAGCCGACAACAAGTTGCCTCGGTGTGCCGTTCATGGCGTAAATGTCGCTGAAGTTAACAACTGCAGCTTTGTAGCCCAGGTGTTTGAGCGGTACGTATGTGAGGTCAAAGTGAACGCCTTCGAGCAGCATATCGGTGCTGACGAGTACTTCTCTGTTGTTGCCATAGGACATTACAGCAGCATCGTCGCCAACGGCAGTGAGCGTCGAGTCGTTAAGTTTTGGCAGATTTTCGGTGAGGCGGTTGATTAGTCCGAATTCGCCGAGTGAAGAAATTTCAGTTTCCATTAGCAGCGAGCCACCATTTCATGAACGAGTGAGAGTACAGTTGGCTGCGCAGTGAGTGCTGCCTTTTGAACTTCTTCATGAGTTGGCACATCGGTGATTTCTTTGCCGCCAAGGTCGGTGATGACGCTGATGCCAAAGACGGTCATGCCGGCGTGGTTTGCAACGATCACTTCAGGGACTGTAGACATTCCAACGGCGTCAGCACCCATGATGCGGAATGCTTCATATTCTGCCGGAGTTTCAAACGTTGGGCCGGTGACGCCGATGTAAACTCCATGAACCAATCGAATGCCCTTTTCTGCCGCAATGGAGTCGGCAAGCTGAATGAGTTTTTTGTTGTAGGCCTCAGTCATTGCGGGGAAACGAGTGCCGAGCTCATTATGGTTTTTGCCGCGCAGCGGATTTTCGGGGAAGAAATTAATATGGTCGGTGATGATCATTACATCGCCAACTTGAAAGTTTTTGTTCATTCCTCCGGCTGCGTTACTAACGAAGAGGGTGTCAATGCCCAGTGCTTTCATTACTCGCACGGGGAAGGTTACTTGTTTCATGTCGTAGCCTTCATAGTAATGGAAGCGCCCTTGCATACCGAGAACGCGTTTGCCGGCAAGATTGCCGATTATGAGGTTCCCGGAGTGACCCTCAACTGTAGAAATAGGGAAATTGGGGATTTCAGAATATGGAATGATTTGCTTGTTGTCAATCAAGTCGCTGAGTGCACCTAATCCGGTGCCCATGATTATGCCGAGTTTGGGGAGTTCTCCGTTAATACGCTCGCGCAGAAAGTCGGCGGTTTGTTTGATTTTTTCCAACATATTGATTTGGCTTGTTAAATTGCTGTTATATAATGAGGTAATTGTTTGTATGAATAACGTCTCAGGGGCTCTTATTGTTGTTGCCCTTGTGTGAGTGATTTTATCAAGGAGTCAGCAAACTCGCGTGATGCAGCTTGATTTGTCGATGCTAAATTGGGGATTAGTTTAACCTTTATGGGTATGTAGTAAATGCGTCTCTTCAGACTCTTGGGTAGTCCGGGTAAATTCAGAAGTCGCATCGCGTCTTTTTCAGTTGTTACCACAATGGCTTTCGCAGGATTTGAGGAGGTTTTGATTTTTTGTATTAAGTCGGCTATGTCTTTTTTTGTGAAATTGTGGTGATCGTTGAATATCAGTCCTTTGACCTTTGCTTTACTTTTCCGTATCTCCTTAATGAAAGGTCTGGGGTGTGCAATTCCTGCCAAAACCACAATGGTGTCGTCTTCGGTCATCTTGGTCAGGTCAGGTTTTGATGTTGTAAGGTCGGGGTAGAGCGGTGTTAGGTCGCCGTAGGTGTATTTGCTGAAGTAAAGTTGTTGGTAAGGGTATAGTTCCAAATTTTTGTCGAATAATCGATATTCGAGTTGTTTCATGGGGTCCGGACACTTGGTGACAATGACTATGTCCGCCCGGTGTAAGGCGCTGATGCTTTCTCTGAGATGCCCTGCGGGGAGCATTGAGTCGTTGAATACGGGGCGAGAATATTCGGTCAAGACGATTGAGACTGTTGGTTTTACATAACGATGTTGAAATGCATCATCAAGCAAAATCAGAGAGATTGACGGATCGATTTCGCGTAGTTTGTCAATGCCGTAACATCGATCCTCGCACACTGCCACTGTTACGCCTTTTGAGCCAAATTTACGGTATATTTGATACGGTTCATCTCCAATTTCGGTTGCGTTGGATTCCGGAGTGGCTAAACGGAATCCCTTGGTGCGTCTATTGTAGCCTCGAGATAAAACGCCGATATGATAACGAGAGAGTAAAAGTTCTATCAGATATTCAGTGTGAGGAGTCTTTCCTGTTCCGCCAACAGCAATATTGCCTACAACCACCACCGGGATGTCAAATGTGCGTTGCTCAAGAACACCATAATCGAACATTTTGTTTCTCAAAAATGTGATGAGCCCATAGCCATATGATAGAGGCTTGAGCAGTAGGGTTCTGATGAGTGTATGCGTTGTGGATTTTTTTGCCATTGGAGGATAAGCGATTATTGGATTATTATGTCTTCCATTCGACACTGAATTTTGGGTGAATCTTTAAATTCTTCAATACGTTTCAGGAGGGCATCAGCTGTTTGCTCTATGGGAGCATCTGTTATGTCCATTTCGCTCATTTCAAGCATAATGTCGATTACAGACGGCTCGATTATCGGGTAAAATTTAACGTTATATTCGGTCAGTTGATGATCTGCGGCCATGCCGTAGATGGCCTCACGCAATGAGCCCATGCGATCAACAAGACCATTGGCAAGAGCTTGGCTACCGGACCATACGCGACCCTCGGCAATCATTTTTATGGAGTCTTGAGTTGTATGGCGACCGGCTGCACATCGTTTGGTGAAGAGGTCATATCCGCGCTCAATGTAAGCTTGCATTTTTTGTTTTTGTTCCTCAGTCATCGGGCTGGTGATGCTTGGGAAATTGCCATTGCGATTGGTGGTGACGGTAGATGTTGTGATACCAAGATGATTGTTGAGCAGTCCTTGAATTTCCGGAATCATACCGAAAATGCCAATTGAGCCGGTAATAGTAGAGGGCTCGGCATATATGACGTCAGCGCCGCAGCTAATGTAGTATCCTCCGGATGCTGCAACATCCCCCATAGATACGTAGAACGGCAGTCCTGTTTCTTTTTTGAATTGTTCAAGTGCCTCCCAAATTTGTTCCGATGCAAACGCGCTGCCTCCGGGTGAATTTACGCGAAGAATGAGTCCGGCAAGATTCGATGAGTCTTCTGCTAAATTGTTGATTTCTTCAACCATTTGAGAGCCGACAATGCCTTCGCTGCCGTTATCAACAATTTCGCCTGTTGCGTATAATACCGCAATGGTTTTCTTGCCGTTTTCCACTTCGGGAAGATATGAAAAATCTTCGGCGTTGAAAGTTGTTGAGTATTGTGTGGTTGATAAGAGATTAACTTCACTGAATTTGGATTTTTTTGTTAGCTCGGCGATGTGTGATTCTGCTTCATGGCGATAACCAATATTACTTACCAATCCCATATTTTTCATACTGTCTGCTGGCATGGTTATGGTAATCATATCGGCAATGCGATCAATATCGTCTGCGTTTAGTTGGCGATTTGTTGCTATTTTGTTTTTGGCGTCATCCCAGATGGAACCCATGTATGATTCTTGTTGTAGTTTACTTGCCGGGCTCATTTCTTTAAGAGTGTAGGGCTCAATCGCACTTTTGAATGTGCCAACGCGCATAATCTGCATCTTCACGCCCAATTTTTCTAATAGACCGGTATAGAAAATTGTTGTTGCACTTAATCCATGGATGTCAACAGTCCCAATAGGGTTAAGCCAAATTTCATCGGCGCTGCTGGCAATTATGTAGTCGGTTTGAAGGTAGTTGTCGCCGTAGGCCAGCACCCATTTACTTGGACGAGACTTGAAAAAGTGCAGCGCTTCTTCAATCTCATAGAGTGACGCAGAGCCACCTAAAGAGCCATTACATTTCAGGTATATGCCGGAAATTCTTGAGTCGTGGGCTGCTCTATAAATACATGAAATAGTTTGATTCAGATTTAAACCTTGAGTGCTTTGTCCGGCGATTACGGCTGATAACTCGGGAGTGGCTTTTCGTTCATTGATTGTTCCTTCCAGATTTATAACCAAGACGGAATTATCTTCTACTTTTGCAGCTGCAATGTCGTTCAGTCCGCTTCCTATTCCGCCTATAAATGCAATAATGGCAAAGATAATTATAAACAAGAAAAGAAGGCCGGACAACCATATGGCTGCCATTGAACCAAGAAATGAGAGGAAAAATTTTTTTATCATGTTTTTAATTATGAATAAATGTCGAGTGAATAACTTGAATAGCTTCTGATAGATTATTGGCATTGACCATGCATGCAACGGTGCATGGCGATGCTTGTTGAGGTGCATGGACTACCGGAATTCCATGACTATTTAATGCGCTGAGTAGTTCCGAAGTGGTATCAACTCCGAGTTGGTTTCCGCGACACACGAGTGCAACAGTGGACAACTTCTCTGAAATGGCAATGTGTTCTATCGTGTTATGAATAAGTTCTTGTGCAAATTCATCGCGAAGTAATTCTTCTGCTCGTTTAACGTCAGAGCCTCTAACTCCGCAGCATTTTCTTCCGTCGGGCATTAGAGTTTCAATGCCTTGTCCGGCCAAACGATTAATCATTCGCTCATAAAGCCCGTTTTTGGCATTTTTTAATGTTATTAAATGAGTATCGGAAATAGCGCTTACTCCGAGTATGTCTGTTGTAAGGATTTCTCCGTCGCATATTCGCGTCCCTTCCGCTTTAGGATTGAAAGTGTTTTTAATAATGATAGGTATGTTTTTGTGAAATACCGGGTAAATAGTGGGCGGATAAACAACTTTTGCCCCGAAATTACACAATTCCATAGCTTCCACAAAACTTAGACGGTCAATAATGCGAGCATTGTCGACAATTCTCGGGTCAGCGCTCATGAAGCCGTCAACATCAGTCCAAATCTCTAAAACATCGGCGTTTAGTTCTGCAGCAAGAATTGCGGCAGTGTAATCGCTACCCCCCCTTCCAAGATTAGTTATTCGCTCGCTTTGGTCGCGTGAAATGAATCCGGGGACGATGGTTATTCGTGTGTTGCGTAATTTGTTAAACGTTTCTTTGATGAGTTTGGTTGACGCATCTTGGTCCAGCACGTTCTTCCCAAAGTGCTTGTGCGTACGTATGAATTCTAAGGAATTGGCCAGGCTCGCATTGTCAAACATCGAAGTTACAATTATGCTTGACATGCGCTCGCCATAACTAACCACTAAATCTTTGCTATGCTCAGTAAGTTCACGAAGTAAGTATATCGCCTTGAAAACCGCACTTAATTCGTCAAGCAAAAATGAAACCTTATTCCAAACGCTACTCAGACGGCTTTTGGGTGTAACGGATGAGCATACTTTTTTGTGTCGATCATATATCTCCTGATGTCGTTCCTCATATGATGCGTCACCCACTGCAGCGGCTTCAGCCGTCGCTATCAATTTATCTGTTAATCCGCCAAGTGCGGAAACCACCACAATGCACGGCTCCGTTTGGCTGTTTACTATAGCTTGTACATACTGCAAACTTTCCGGAGTGCCTACCGATGTGCCTCCAAATTTGAGTACTTTCATTTATGTCAAAAAAGAGAACTTTCAGTTAATTACACTGCAAACTTACACATAATTATATAATAAAGCAAACAAAGTCGTGAAAAAATTGTCAAGTGGCTTGTGGATTATATTATGTTCGGCATATAGCGTGGGTTTATATGGTGTTAACAAAAGTTAAACTCAAAAATTATGAATTGGGTTTAAGTCTTTGATATAAGGGTTGTTGGGTTGGATATATTGTACAACATATAAAAAAGTGGCAGTAAAAAAATTTGCGTAAATGAAAAAGTCGGCGTAACTTTGCACTCGCTTTCGGGGGACAACGGTCCCGGGTAAAAAGAAAGCATAAGGACATTGAAAGAATTAC